>NZGG01000046.1 GCA_002690865.1 Gammaproteobacteria bacterium
AGCCGGAGCAAGCTCCGCTGTTACCGTTCGACTTGCATGTGTAAGGCCTGCCGCCAACGTTCAATCTGAGCCATGATCAAACTCTTCAATTTATATTGAAGCTTTCCTGCTCACCTTGTTACACCCTTTTGAGGCTTTCTCGGCTTGCAGTTGCGGATAGAGTCCGCAAATCTTTTTAGTGTTAGCTTATCCTGCTTTTTAAACAGGGGCTTCCACTAGCTCAGCTCGCTAAATTACCATGTTCGATTCTGGCCCTAAGGCCTTCCTCGTTACGATTTTAGTAAGTAAACAAGCTACAATCGCCTAAGCGAATCGTAGCTCAACTCAATAAATTGTTCAGCTTCCAGTGTTTCGTTAACCGAGACACTTTCCGCCGAGTTGCAACCGCTAATGCGAATTGCAACCTAGGTAACTTGCTGCTGAATAATAATGACATCCAACAAACAAGTACCCACACCTATTGCTTGTTTCCAAATTTTTAAATAGCTTACCGGGGCGCAAAAGACCCGCACTGAATGTCAGTCAGCGGATTCCTTACTAAATTGATTCCTCCGGTCTGGCGGTATCTCTCATGAGACGCCCCCTCCAAAACACCTTTGGCGCTTTGACCCGATCATTCCAATCGAGGAGCGCCATTATACGGACTGAACCTTGGTTTACAAGGCCTCTTCAGATAACTTGCGATAATATTTTTTAGAGAATTCATACATTCTTTACTCGAGACTTACGGAACCAACGCCAAGCACGGAATAACAATAAAATAAGACCAAGCAGCACATATGCGAAAGCTGAAGAATAGTCAGTCTTTGTTAACCAAACTAAATGCAAAAGAACCAAAAGCAAAACCAAATATACGAGCCTATGCAAAATTTTCCAACTTCGTCCAAGCCTACTTACCATCCAGCGAGTAGAAGTTACTGCTAGTGGTATAAGAAAAATAAACGCTGTAAAGCCAACGCTTATGTATGGTCTCTTGACAATATCGGTGATTAAATCTGAGAAACGAAATTCTAAAAGGAAAACCACATAAGAAATAAAATGCACGCAAGCATACATGAAACAAAATAGACCAAGCATTCTTCTTAAACTTACTAAGTTAATCCCCGTAACTTCTTTTAATGGCGTTATCACTTGCGCTAGCAATAAAAATATAAGTGCACATTCGCCATTAAAACGAACAATCTCCTTACCCGGGTCTGCTCCCAGTCGGTTCTCATACCCGCACCCAAAAGCTATCACCTGATAAACACAGAAACAGAAGGGTAGAAAACTAATGACGAGTGTAGCGAGATTAATTAGTTTAGCCCGCTCAGAAAAATCGCTTAAGGTCCATCCCCTTATAAAGATAGGCTACCTGCTCAGCGTAACCATTAAACATTTTTGTGTCGATCTGACTGGATCTGAACAAACCACCTGGTAGTCGACGTTCCGTAGCCTGACTCCACCTAGGATGATCGACATTAGGATTCACGTTTGCGTAAAAGCCATACTCCTTGGGATTACTAACTTCCCATGTCGTTTTTGGTCTCTTGCTAGTAAATTCTATTTTTACTATCGATTTAATACTCTTAAATCCGTACTTCCAAGGAACTATAAGACGAAGTGGAGCACCGTTCTGTCCCGGGAGGTATTTCCCGTAGAGACCCACTGCCAGAATTACTAGGTCATTAGTCGCTTCGTCAATTCTAAGACCCTCAACATAGGGATAATCTATCGATTTAAATAGAGACCTCTGTCCAGGCATCTGAGAGGGGTCATAAAGAGTTTCAAAACGAACATACTTTGCCGTAGATAATGGTTTGAAGCGGGACAACAGTTTTTTTAGAGGGAATCCTATCCAGGGAACAACCATTGACCAAGCTTCGACACAACGCAAACGATATATTCTCTCCTCCAAATCGTGAGGAGCCACTACATCCTCAAGAGTAAAGGTACCCGTGATTTCGGCATCCCCTGCAATTTCAACACTCCATGGATCTATCCTAAGATTCTGCGCGTTAGCTACAGGATCGTCTTTACCTGACCCAAACTCATAGAAGTTATTGTACGTTGACACATACTCATATGGCGTAGGTGTTTCTATTGTCGAATATAATCCTGGATGTGCTGCACTAATTTTTTGTTTAACCCAGCCTGGGGCCTCATTATTTATTTGGTGATTATGCGTCAGGATGTGACTACCTGATTGGAGATCAGTATTTGATTTACTGAATTGAGGTAATATTCCCAACCCCAATCCCATTGCTTTCATAAAATCACGACGCTTTAGATATAGCGATTCGTCTGTAATCTCATGCGACTTAATATCTTTTCCCAACGTTTCTTTACGACTCATTTCTAATTACCACCTATTAGGTAGGCCATCGACAAGCATTTCATAATTCAAGAGGAAATTATCTCTTAATTCTGCCGATAACCCATTGGATCGGACCAGAAAAGACGTAGATGGTTCCCATCAACAACAGCACCCCCGGCGGATAGATAGCAACAACCACAAAAAAGAACACAACGATTAGCATATAAATAAAAGGCACCCTTCCTTTCAAATTGAAACTTTTTAGACTGTAATAGCGAACGTTCGAAACCATTAGTAACGCTAAAATAATTATGAAAATAGAAATAATGATCGAAAACTGGAGACTGGCCTCTTGATTGAAATTATCGAGCCATGTCCATATCGTAGTTGCTAAAATTCCTGCCGCACCGGGACTTGCCAATCCAAAAAAAACCTTATCTTCGGGTGCCATATTAAATCTCGCCAGACGCAGGGCTGCGCACGCAACATAGAGAAATGCGACCATCCAGCCAACTTTTCCAAGATCAGATAACACCCAACTAAACATCAGTGCAGCAGGCGCTACTCCAAAAGCAACCATATCTGAAAGACTGTCATACTGAACTCCAAATGCACTTTGCGTATTGGTCAATCTAGCTATCCGGCCATCCAGCGCATCAAGAAATCCAGCGATAACTACTGCTATCGCCCCACTCACAAGTGAATCATTCATTGCCGCAATAATCGCGTAGAAACCAGAAAATAAAGCTCCTGTAGTTATTAAATTCGGGAGGAGATAAATCCCTCTAGCCAAACCCTTTTTCGAACGAGGAGAACCAACTGATTGATCTCTATTTGATTCTGGAGTTTCCATAAACCCTTGGGTTACCTTTGGTAAATCGATTGATTGAATAATTATCAGAATACAAAACTATCGTTTGGCAAGTTTATAGAGCAAGAGCTTTCTCGCCTCGTGATAAACCAGACACACCCGAGCGCACAACCTCAGTAACTGTGAATTCAGAGATAGCATTAACAAATGCATCCAACTTTCGACTAGTACCTGTTAACTGAATAGTGTAATTGGCAGCCGAAACATCCACTATTTGTCCTCGAAAAATATCACTAGTTCTTTTGACCTCAGCCCGTTGCGAGCCAGTCGCTTTTACCTTTATCAACATAAGTTCGCGTTCTACATACTCCCCGTCAGTTAAATCAACTAGCCTGACAACCTCTATCAACTTGTTTAACTGCTTGATAATCTGTTCACTTTGTTCGTCAGAAGCTATTGTAGTAAGAGTCAGCCGCGATAATGTATCATCATCCGTAGGCGCTACCGTCAGCGTTTCGATATTATAGCCTCGCTGAGCAAACAAGCCGATAACTCGCGACAACGCACCAGATTCGTTTTCAAGCAACACAGATATTATTCGACGCATCAGGTCCTCACTCCTTTACTAAGCCACATATCGCGCATCGAGCCGTCAGGAGCCACGTGCATTGGATATACATGTTCTTCCGGATCCACCAAAACATCGAGAAACACCAGCTTATCTTTGATCGCTAATGCCTCTTCCATTGCAGAATCGAGTTCATCAATATTCGTAACCTGCTTACCAACATGACCGTATGCTTCAACTAATGCTACAAAATTCGGCAAAGATTCCATGTAGCTATGAGAGTGACGACCTTCATATTGCATATCTTGCCACTGCTTCACCATCCCTAACGCACGATTATTTAAATTAATGATTTTGATTGGTAAGCCATATTGAGCACAGGTCGAAAGCTCCTGAATATTCATTTGAATACTACCCTCTCCCGTAACACAGACTACTTGCTCTTCTGGGAATGCGATTTGCACACCCATGGCGGATGGCAAACCAAAACCCATTGTTCCCAGACCACCAGAGTTAATCCATTTCCTTGGTTTATCGAAAGGGTAATAAAGCGCGGCGAACATCTGGTGCTGCCCCACATCAGAAGTGACCACAGCATCGCCCTTAGTAAATTTATATAGAGCCTGAATTACCTGTTGCGGTTTAATTATGGCGCCAGTTGTATCAGTTTTAACTTCTAAGCAATTTTGTGATCGCCACACCTCTATCTGCTCCCACCACGACGCTAACATCTCGGCATGTCCTCTTGCCCTTTGATCAATAACTTGTCCGACAATATCGATCATTTCGCTTAGAACCCACTCAACTGGCCCAACAATTGGAACATCCGCGATAACTGTCTTCGATATAGAAGCCGGATCTACATCAACATGGATTATTTTCGCTTGAGGGCAAAACTTGGAAACCGTATTTGTAATTCTGTCATCAAATCTCGCACCAATTGCAAGCAATAAGTCGCAATGATGCATAGCATTATTGGCTTCTAAAGTTCCATGCATTCCCAACATCCCGAGAAACTGCTTATCTGTCCCAGGATACGCTCCCAAACCCATAAGTGTATTAGTAATAGGAAACCCAAGCGTACGGGTCAGTTCGACAAGCTTCTCACAACCGTTACCTTGGATAACCCCTCCACCCGCGTAGATCATGGGTCTCTGCGCTGCCATGATCATATTAACGGCTTTCTTTATTTGACCCGAATGCCCCTTGGTTGCAGGCATATAAGATCTCATTTTTAAATCTTTTGGGTATTCATAAGGAACTAAATCAGAGGGGTTTGTTATATCCTTTGGAATATCAATAACCACAGGACCAGGACGACCTGACGTGGCGATATAGAATGCTTTTTTGACCGCGCTCGGTATTTCAGTTGCAGCTTTAATCATAAAGCTATGTTTGACGATCGGACGAGATATCCCAATCATATCGGTTTCCTGAAAGGAATCTGTTCCAATTAGGTGACTCTGGACCTGGCCCGAGATCACCACCATAGGGATAGAGTCCATATAAGCCGTTGCGATGCCCGTAATGGCATTAGTTGCACCGGGCCCAGAAGTGACCAATACGCAGCCTGCTCTGCCGGTCGCACGCGCGTAACCATCCGCCATATGCGTTGCAGCTTGTTCATGACGCACTAAAAAATGATTAATTCTATTCTGCTTGAATAGCGCATCATATATATGTAATACAGCTCCTCCAGGATATCCGAAAACATGCTCTACGTTCTCTTCCTGAAGGCTGCGGATCAAAATATCCGCTCCAGACAGCATTTCCACTTCTTTCCCCTGGCTCTGTTAGTAAAGTCAAGCCCTGCACTTAAGCACATGGGCGGGCATTCTCAGCTGTCCAGTCATATGAGTCAAACTTGTAGGTATTGACTGAAACCATAATACTGATCAAACATAGAGATATAAGAGCATCAGTATATAAAATTCTTTCCCTATTTGATGGGTTAAAATTAAAAAATGACAAATTAGACTGCTGTAATAGAGGAATCTGACGAAATGACAGTGATTTTTCTTTATTCAGATTTCTGTCCGCGACTGATGATCACCTAAACACAGTAACAGTCCAACCATATCAGATGGCGTATCTACCTCCCAACCAACCTCTTCATTCAAGGTTGGATGAACTAATGAAAGTTTTTTAGCATGGAGCGCTGGCCTACTGAACTGATCTAGGAATTCCTGCTCCGCTACTTCAGAACCGATAAGAATACGATTATGCCCACCATACGCACCATCACCTAGCAATGGAAAGCCGAGATGCTGCATATGAACTCTTATTTGGTGGGTTCTGCCTGTTTCTAAACGTAGTTCGAGATAGCTATGTGCAGCGAAATATCGAAGAATTTTATACCTCGTAATTGCACTCCGACCATCATGTCTCACTGTCATTTTAGTTCGTTGAACTTTATGTCTGCCGATCGGAGCATCAATTTTACCAGGCAGATTCGGTTTACCAATCACTACTGCCTCATAAATGCGCTTAACGGTTCGAGCCTGTAGCTGGCTAACCAAATGAGCTTGAGTTTCGAGATTCTTGGCAACAACCATAAGGCCAGTCGTGCCCTTGTCTAGGCGGTGCACCAACCCACCGCCAGGTACTTGAGAAAGAGATTTTTCATGAAAGAGAAGGCCGTTGAGCAACGTCCCCGAACGATTACCCGCCCCAGGATGAACGACTATACCCGCGCTTTTATTTACAACTAGCAAATCGTGATCCTCGTATACTATTTCTAAATCAATCTCTTCGGGCTGCGCTTCAAGATTTTCCAACGTAACGTCGAGACATATCCTTTCCCCTCCAATAAGCTTGTCGCTGGCTCGGCGAGACTGCTCGTTCACGATTAAAGCACCAGATTTAATCCAGAACTGGATTCTATTCCGCGAATACTCTGGCAATAAAATAGCCGCAATATGATCTAGCCTTTTATAAGCTAACGATTCTGGAACAAATACCTCACGCTGAATCTTTGCCATAATAGATGTATGATTTGGGTCCGGTTAAAGGCTATGTTTAAATAATAAGGGTTTCGATCAGGCAAATCATTATGCGCTTTAATTTATACATCCCAATCTTACTTATTGCTTTAGTTGGCTGCACGAAAGATGATACAGAAGAGGAATCGACGGAACTGACATACTACCGTGCAGCGCAAGCAGACCTAAGGAGTGGAAGATATAATGATGCAGTGGACAAACTTCAGCTTCTAGAATCCAGGTTCCCCTTTGGACGATACGCGGAACAAGCTCAGCTTGAAATTATTTTTGCCTATTACCGCAGCGCCCAGCCCGAGTCCGCAAGATCTTCTGCCGACAGGTTTATTCGGCTGCACCCACAACATCCCAATGTAGATTATGCCTACTACCTGCGAGGTATGGCTTCATTTGAGGAAGATCAGGGAATATTTGCTACAATACTGTCAACTGACCCAACCAAAAGAGATCCTGGTGCGGCCAGAGACTCTTTCAATGACTTTTCCGTTCTTCTCCAAAAGTTTCCGGAAAGTCAGTATGCTTCCGATGCCCAAAAGAAAATGAAATACCTAAAAAATTTACTGGCAGAGTCAGAGCTTGATACAGCTCGTTATTATATAAAACGTGGTGCATATATCGCTGCAGCAAATAGAGGCCGTCACGTATTTGAAAATTTTCAAGGTACAACTGCTGTCCCCGATGCACTCGCCATTATGGTAGAAGCATACCGATTATTAGATTTAAGAGACTTAGCAGATCAGTCTTTCGCGGTGCTACTTAGCAATTTCCCAGATCATAGATCAATAGACGTAAAGGGTAATTTTGTTGAAGATTGGGCCACAAAAAGAAACGGACGTTCATTCCTAAAAATTATAAGCTTCGGGTTATTCGGCTAAACTTATTTACTCTTTTCTGAGCTCTCGAGGCAAAGAAAATTCTATACCTTCATCGGGATCTCTTCCCCTATGAACAATGGCTCCATACTGACGCAGTTTAGCTAACACTCTATTCACCAAAATTTCAGGAGCCGAGGCGCCAGATGTAACACCGATCACCATAGGGTCTTCGATCCAATTCTTATCGATATCAGCTTCATTATCTATCAAATAAGAGGAACAACCCAGTCTAAGCGCCAACTCATGCAGTCTATTGGAGTTGGAGCTATTTTGTGAACCAACTACTAAAATCAAATCACAATCTCTTGCTAATTCCTTTACCGCATCCTGGCGATTCTGCGTCGCATAACAAATATCATCCTTTCTCGGACCATGAATATTGGGAAAACGTTCTCGTAAAGCCTCTATTATTATTCGAGTATCGTCAACGGACAAAGTGGTTTGGGTTACGAAGGATAGGGCTTGAGGATTCTTTACATTCAATTTTTCGATGTCTGAAAGATTCTCTACTAGATACATTTCTACACTTGAATCTTCATAGTGACCCAGAGTTCCATCGACCTCAGGGTGACCAGCGTGGCCAATAAGAACTGTTTCGCGACTCTGATTTGCAAATTTTTCCACCTCATGATGCACCTTGCTTACCAGCGGACAAGTGGCGTCGAAAACTTTCAAACCTTTTTCTACGGCATCACGTTGCACCTGCTTAGCAACTCCATGAGCGCTAAATATGATAATCGAGCCCGCCGGAACCTCAGATACCTCATCAACAAAAATTGCACCTCTTCTACGCAAATCTTCAACTACAGTCTTATTGTGGACGACTTCATGACGCACATAAACAGGAGTACCAAATTTATCTAGCACCCTATTAACTATTTCAATAGCACGATCTACGCCAGCACAAAAGCCACGAGGATTCGCAAGCCGAACATGTATACCCAATTTTACACCCTTATAATATCGTTAGAAATTTGCTCAACGCTC
Source organism: Gammaproteobacteria bacterium (assembly GCA_002690865.1). GTDB lineage: Bacteria > Pseudomonadota > Gammaproteobacteria > Pseudomonadales > Azotimanducaceae > UBA7455. Next base: position 8,537 of record NZGG01000046.1, read on the forward strand.
ACTATCTCAACCTCAAAAATCAGGTCCCTGCCAGCCAAAGGATGATTAAAATCGACTTCTATAAACATTGATTCAACCTTTCTAATAGTACCCGGCAACTCACCTTTTTGTGCATCAGCAAACGAAACAATCAAACCTTCAGACACGTCTATATCTGAACCGAATTGTGCCCGAGGAATTTGCTGTATATTTTCTATATTATGATCACCGAACCCCCTATGAACCAAATGAGAAGCGGAATCACCGGATACCATACCGAACATAGCTTTCTCGAAGGCAGGTAATAAGTTCCCATCTCCGATGTCACAAATCACAGTATCTTCTCCAGTAGAATCGAACTTCTCTCCGGTTTCTAATATTAAGGAGAAACGCAGTTCTACTCTTGTGCCTGGCCCAACTGGTGTACCACTACTCATAACCTGAAGCCTTTTCTTTGGTAAAAATCATATCTAGTAGCATTAGAATGGCGCCAAACGTGATCAGAAAATCGGCAATATTAAATGCCGGAAAATAATACGGATGGTAAAAAATAACAAAAAAGTCTACAACATAGCCTTGATGAACTCGGTCCGCTAAATTACCTAGAGCACCGCCAAGAATAAACGACAAAGCGAGAGCAAGTAGATTGCGAGGTTCTCTAATACGGTACAACCAGATAAGAACAATCAAACTAACGCCACTAGATACTGAAATCAGAAACCAACGCTGCCACCCACCCGCATCTGCTAGAAAACTAAATGCCGCCCCCGAATTATGCAGCAATGTGAGTTTAAAAAAAGAAACGATTTCGATAGATTCGCAGCGACCAGGAATGCAAAGAGGCAAGGTCTGCACAACAAACCACTTTAACAACTGATCTGTCAAAAAAAATACAAATACCAAAGCAAAATAAATCACGTACCAAGGCCCTCAGAAAAAAACTGTTTGGCCTCTTTAATATCCTGATTAATGGCAGATTTGAGTGCGGCTAAATCCGGGAACTTCTTCTCATCCCTAATCTTGTGAATAAAACGAACTTTTATTACGCGTCCATAAATGTCAGCATTGAGGTCAAAAATATGCACTTCAAGCAAAGGGCTAAGCGTAGTGTCGTCGATGGTTGGTCTTACGCCAACATTTGCCACTCCTTGGTAAATTTTATCAAGCCCAGAAACCTCCACAGCGTAGGAACCATCGATTGGTGCTCGATATCTACGTAATTGAATATTAGCAGTCGGTATATCTAACAAATTACGACCAAAGCTACGACCGTAAATAACTCTACCAGCTATCGTATAGGGACGCTTAAGAAGACTTTCCGCCGTTTTGAAGTCACCTTGAGCCAAGCTCTGTCTGATTCTAGTGCTGCTCACTCTCGCTGTATCGAGGGTCAAAGTGTACAAATTTGTCACCGGCACGCCGATCTTAACGCCCCGCGAATGCAGGAATGGAAAGTCCCCCTCTCGATCGCTCCCAAACCTAAAATCATCGCCCACATAGATTGCTGTGGCACTAATATCTTCAAAGAGGATTTTTGCAAATTGCTCATCGGATATTGAGCGAGTCTTTTCATCAAACTTCAAACAGAGCACTAAATCGACCCCATATTCATTGAGTAACTCCACCTTTTCACGAAACCTTGTAAGTCGAGCAGGGGCATTAAATTCATCGAAAAATTCTTTAGGCTGTGGTTCAAAACAAATAATCATTGAAGGCACACCCAAGGCAATCGAGTTCGATTTTATCTTCGCTAGAATCGCTTGGTGCCCTAAATGAACGCCATCAAAATTGCCTATCGTGACCACACTACGACGATGCTCGTACTTAAGATTTTTCAGCCCTCGGATTATTTGCATTAGCTCACCGGACAATTTGATGGATTTTTATTCCTAAAACCAACAAGCAAAAAACATATATTCCAAGACCTATAAGACAGATGGAAAGCATCCTTAGAATTCTATCTACAACACCGAAGTTAAACCAAATCTCAATGCTAGGTGTTATCAAATACAAGATAGACAGCATTATCAAAGTTGCAATAATGATTCTTAAACAAAATCGATACGAATCAGAGTCAAAGAATAAAACACCCGACCTCTTCAAGCCATAAAATAATAATCCTGCATTAATAAATGCTGAAAATGATGTCGCCAAAGCAAGTCCCACATGCTTAAAATGCCAAATCAAGGCTAGATTAAGAACCATATTTGATACCAGCGCTATAACGCCATACTTAACAGGGGTGGCTGTATCCTGTCTTGCAAAATAACCAGGCAACAGGACCTTGGTTAACATATGTCCAAGTAATCCCGTACCGTAGGCTGCTAAAGCTGCTCCAGACATAGTAACATCGCGTTCTGTCATAGCTCCATGGAGGAAAAGTGTTGCTATTAGCTGATCTGAAAGATATATCAGAGCCGCACTAGCAGGCAGACCGAGTAATAAGACAAGGCGTATCGCCCAATTAAGAGTTCGCGAGAATTGTTCGGCAGAAGACACCGCATAATTTTGGGACAAACCTGGGAGAATAACCGTCGCAATTGCGATGGCAAAAATGCCCAGTGGCAACTCCAATAATCGGTCTGAATACCACAACCAACTCAGCGTTCCTGTTTCAAGAAATGATGCAAGAACGGTATCTAAAAGGATATTTATCTGGCCGACCGAGACCCCAAATAAAGCCGGCAACATCAAGGTCAATATTCTTCTAACGCCAGGATCATGAGTATCTATTGTTGGTGCAACCAACAAGTTTTCCCTCGCTAAGAAAGGAAGCTGAATAGTCAACTGTGCGATCCCAGCAATCAGAACAGCCCAGGCTAAAACCATAATCGGCTGGTCCAGATAGGGGCGCAGAAATACCACGCAAATGATGAGAGAAAGGTTCAGTAATGTTGGGGTAAAGGCTGGAATAGCAAATCGCCCAAACGTATTTAGGACAGCTCCCGCAAATGCTGTTAAAGATATTAAGAGCAGATACGGAAAGGTCAAACGCAACATCTGTGTCGCTAAAGCGAGCTTTTCAGCCTCCGCATTATAAACATAACCAAACGCGAAGATATGCATCACGTAGTCAGCGCCGAGCACACCCACAATTGTTATAGCGACTAAAGTTAGTCCTAATGTGCCGCTGACACGCGAAACTAGTAATCGTACCGCCCTTGGAGACGCTCGCTCTTTGTATTCCACAAGCACTGGCACAAAAGCCTGAGAAAATGCCCCCTCCGCAAAAAGCCTACGAAAAAGATTTGGGATACGCAGTGCGACAAAAAACGCATCCGCTCCTGCTCCAGCGCCAAAAACATTTGCGATCACAACATCCCGTAATAACCCAAACGCACGCGAGACCATTGTCAAAAGGGAGACCAAACTGCTTGATCTAATTAATTTACCGTCCGCAACGTTATCGTCAGACATGTTAATATTTTTCAGCCCTTAGGTTTGACAAAGTTAAGCTTAATGGGCATAGTTCGCGCTCATTTTTTGGCACCAGCAAGGTACAAATTCAGTGGCAAATTCGGCTCAGGCACGCAAGCGTGCAAGACAATCTGACACGCGAAGACGACATAATGCAAGTCAGCGGTCAGCAATGCGAACATCCCTCAAGAAAACAATCTCCGCTATTGCTTCTGGGGACTATGAAAAATCCATTAATACTTACGAACAAGCTGTCCCTGCTCTGGACAAAGCAGTGAAGCAGGGGATAATTGGTAAAAACAAAGCGGCTCGTCATAAGTCTCGCCTTAACGCACAAATAAAAGCGCTAAAGGAATAGGTACCTCATCGGGATATCACGAGATTATCTCGATGAATTAATTCTTCTTCAATCAAGAAGCCTAATTTACTTTCAATGTTACTGCTGGAGTTCCCTATTATTAGCCGAGACTCCTCATCGCTATAATTAATCAACCCTCTCGCTATCTCCTGACCATTTTCATCCATACAGGAGACCATATCTCCTCTCGTAAATCGTCCCGTTACTAACTGAACACCTACTGGAAGCAAGCTTCTACCTTTACTTCTCAAAACCTGAACTGCGCCCGTATCCAAAAGCAATTGCCCCTGAGGTGCCAATGTCGCAAGCCATTGCTTCCTCGAAGCGAGCAAAGGCTTGTCAGCTTTCAAGCACGTACCAGATAAATTTCCCTTCGCAAGGTCTCTGAGTACATTATTGTGAAGCCCTGATGTAATAATAGTATTAGCTCCACTGCGCGCCGCTACTTGCGCTGCCTGTACCTTTGTAATCATTCCTCCCTGGCCAATATCTGTACCAGGACCGGCCATCATTTTCAGTCTTGGATCACTCGCCATAGCAGAGCCTACTAATTCTGCACCACCTAATCTGGGGTCCTTATCAAATAATCCTTCCTGGTCAGTAAGCAGTATTAGAGTATTTGCCTCTATTAAATTAGCTACCAGGGCCGCCAAAGTATCATTATCGCCAAACCTAATTTCCTCAGTAACGACGGTATCATTCTCATTGACGATAGGGACCACATCAAGATCAATAAGTGTCTTTAAAGTAACCCTCGCATTGAGATAGCGCTCCCTAGACCGTAAATCATCATGAGTCAGCAGGATTTGTGCGGTATGTAAATCATGGCGCATAAAGTTCGACTCGTATAATTGAATTAAACCCATTTGACCTACCGCCGCTGCTGCTTGAAGCAGGTGCACAGTATCAGGTCGTTCTGAGAGCCCCAGCCTCCCCATACCTTCAGCCACAGCCCCTGAAGATACCAAGACCACCTTAATTCCTTCCTTCTTTAAGTAAACGATATCATCAACCCACTGCGTCACTTTTTCTACAGCCAGCCCTTCAGGGCTGGTCAGTAATGAGCTACCGACCTTGATAACCCATACCTTACCCGCATCATAAATTTCCCTCATGGCTCGTAATGAACCTCGATCTCGCTTAAATCTTGCTCATCTCGAAGATTCTTTCTTTCTAATCTTTTGTGTAAGGAAAAATGATGAATCTGCTCTCTAATCATGAGTTCGCTATCGCTCGGTTCTACTTCTGATGACAAGTTTTCAAGCCTTTGTGCGACCGCCTGGATCAGTTCTTTAATTCCGAAAGACGATAAGGACGAAATTATAAACTTGGGCCCCTCGTAGCTAAGTGAGGCACATAACTTTACTACGCGTTTCTGTATTTGCGTTAGTGGTTCAAGGTCCCCTTTTGTAAAAATAAGCCAGCGCTCCTTGTCAGATATCGCTGCACTATACTTCACCAATTCTTTCTCTATGATTCGAAAATTATCTACAGGATCAGATCCATCAATGGGATTCAAATCAAGCAAATGAAGCAGGATTCTTGTCCGCGAAAGATGCTTTAAGAATTGCACTCCCAAGCCTGCTCCCTCGGCTGCACCTTCAATCAAACCAGGTATATCAGCAACTACGAAACTATGGTCCTCACCAACCGAAACCACGCCCAAGCTAGGAATCAAGGTAGTAAATGGATAGTCTGCTACCTTTGGTCTAGCAGCTGAGATTCTATTAACTAAAGTAGATTTCCCTGCATTTGGCATACCCAAAAGCCCAACATCAGCTATAAGCTTTAGCTCTAGACGCAGATCGCGAGTCTCACCTTCAGCACCAAGTGTCGTTTTACGAGGAGCTCGATTCGTACTCGATTTGAAACGCGCATTACCGAGCCCATGTTTCCCCCCTCTGGCCACGCACAGCTCATGATGGTCATTATCAACATCCCCAAGGTATTCTTGAGTCTCATCATCGTAGACAGTGGTACCTTGAGGCACTCGGATATAAAGATTGTCTCCACTAGCTCCCGTACAATCGCTCCCCTTCCCATTTTCCCCTCGTTCAGCTCTGTAACGAGGCTGAAAGCGGAAATCGACCAACGTGTTTAATGCTTCGTCTAAAACCAAAAAAACACTGCCGCCATCACCACCGTCACCACCATCTGGCCCACCACGCTCAATATATTTCTCACGGCGGAAACTTAGGCACCCGTTACCTCCATTTCCCGCTATAACTTGAACACTAGCTTCATCTACGAATTTCATTAGTCTTATAAAATCTGATCGCTCTATAATTTTAAGATAAAAAAAAGCCCTGTCGATGACAGGGCCTCTAACCTATTATTAACCACTAAGCTTCCACCAAAACATTTACATACTTGCGTTGTTTCGGACCCCGCACCTGAAAGTCTACCACACCATCTGATTTGGCAAATAGCGTGTGGTCCTTCCCACACCCCACATTGACGCCAGGATGGAATTTTGTACCACGCTGACGCACGATAATATTGCCTGCTGCGACTTTCTGTCCACCAAAAAGCTTGAGTCCTAATCGCTTAGACTCTGAATCACGGCCATTTCTTGTGCTACCACCCGCTTTCTTATGTGCCATAACTGTTACCCTCTCTTAATCTCTTTTATTTTTACTTCAGTGAACCATTGCCTATGGCCACCCTGTCTTCGGTAATGTTTGCGGCGACGCATTTTGATTATATTGATTTTTTTATCCCTGCCATGAGACAGGACTTCAGCAGTAACCTTCCCTCCCTCCACGAAAGGAGACCCTATATTAATATCTGAACCTTCTCCGATCATCATAACGTTGTCAAAATCGACGACCTCGCCCTCCGATACATCTAGCTTCTCGAGCTTCAAGGTCTCTCCAAGCACAACACGATGCTGTTTCCCGCCGCTTTCAATTACCGCGTACATGACACTCACCCACATTAATGACCCTCAGAATGACTTTCGGGCCGAATTTAAAGACGCGCAATTCTAATGGATGCCAGGGCTGCAAGCAAGCAAGACAATCATACTTGACAGCTTATTTCACCGGAAATAGCATTCCCTAACCTTTATATGAATTCATTGCTAGACTTCCTTAATGACAAACGATTTTTTTCAATCAGTAGCCGAAGACTTCGGCAATGTAGATCAATTGATCAGCCAAAGCTTCACCTCTGATATCCCCTTGGTGGAACAAGTAGCAAGATATCTAATCACGGCAGGAGGCAAACGGCTAAGACCTCTACTAGTATTACTTTGCGCCAAAGCCTGCGGGTACAAGGGTGAAGACCACATAAAACTAGCAGTGATAATTGAATTTTTGCATACCGCAATGCTTCTACACGACGATGTGGTAGATGCCTCAGATCTTCGTAGAGGGAGAAAAACGGTGAATGCACAATGGGGTAATCCCGCAAGTGTACTGGTTGGGGATTTTCTGCACTCGAGAGCATTCGAAATGATGGTTGATATCGGCGATCTTAATATTATGGAAATTCTTTCACATGCAACCAACACGATCGCTGAAGGCGAAGTACAGCAATTAGCCAACTTGCGTAACCTCGGACTTACCGAACAAACTTATTTAGAAGTTATTTGGAGAAAAACAGCAATGCTTTTCCAAGCCGCCTCGCATACGGCCGCGGTGCTTGCCGGAGCCAATAAAGCAACTGAAACTGCAATGAAGAATTACGGTCTCCACCTAGGCCTTGCATTTCAGCTCATCGACGATCTTTTAGACTACGAAGGAAACTCTGAAAACCTAGGGAAAAATATCGGGGACGATCTCGCAGAAGGAAAAGTAACCTTGCCTCTCATAATTGCTATGAAAAATGGAAATAAAAATCAGACCAGCGTAATCAGGGAAGCAATTAAATCTGGAGGTATCGAGAACTTATCGGCTATTCTAGGCATAGTAAATGATAGTGGGGGTATTACTTACACTTATGGCAAGGCTGCTTCAGAGAAAGATAAAACCCTAGCATCTATCAAGGATCTACCTTCTTCTGTCTATAAGACTTCAATGGAAAACCTTGTCGACTTTGTAATTCAGAGACCTGCCTAGGGATTTTCTATATAATTTGTAAAGTTTTTTATCGGGGTGTAGCTCAGCTTGGTAGAGCACTGTCTTCGGGAGGCAGATGTCGTGCGTTCAAATCGCGCCATCCCGACCATTAAAATATAGGCTTGTAGCGGATTTAGTTAAATGCTTTAAGCCCTTGTCCTACACTTTGTCCTACAAAAGTGTGCAAATAGCTCTTTTTTTTGTCACTTCCAGCGGTTTTGGAATGGGACGGCAGCCCCTTTAAGAGGTAAGTTCGAAGATCACTGCTCGCTAACCAATAAATCGTCAATATCCCGCCAATCTATTACTTTAAAGTTTTGGTTTTCTTTAGGTCGAGTATTGAATCCATCTTGTACTACGAGTAGTCCCAATGGAAAACCGGGAATATTCCTTCCACTTGCAGCTAAACCGTCCGTATCAGTTACGCCGTCGATTGCTCCATCCTTTGAAGACTGTATGGCAAACTTCAATCTGTACCTCAGCGTCGGTAGTTCAAATAGGACGAATGTACTATCACCCTGGGATGACGCCACCAGGAACTCAGACTGATCTCTATCGTAGATCGTTAGTCCTTCAATATCGAAATTGAGTGACTCATGGGTAAGCAACTTAAGATGAGCGAGGTTTGGACCATTGATGTCGAACACATGAATGCCCTTTTCCTCTTCACCCACAAACAATAGACGGCGAGTGGGACTGATGACACATCCTTCTGTTTGCGACTCAAATTTCCAGACATCCTCTTCCCGCTCATCGACCAAGACACCCTCTTCCGACAGAGCTCTATATTGTAGACGACCATTTTTGTCACCGGCAAAAACATGAACAAGTCCCCCACGCCGGAATGCGCAAACACCGTAAGGGTCCGCAAATGGGAGCGGATACGAGGCAACTTTTGATACCTCTTCGTTCTTAGCTAGCTTAAGTACGTCCAGTGTCCTTGTGGTTCTATTAGTAGCAACTGCTAACGAGCCAGCTATATCAACATTGTTTACTCGCCCGATCGCCAGAAACTGGCGCAAATCACCAGTCATATTGTAAACGTTCAAACCCGATTTTTTATCGGTTCCCAAAATCAATGTGTTCCCCAATGCTGTATGCCAGATCGCCGGGTCATCGGCTGCATCACCAAAACTCGACACTGGTAATGTCTCTCGAACGGGCGAAACAGCCGGAATTGAATCTAAGCGAGCCTCTTGTTCCATTTCGCGAGGCTTTTCATGCGATAACTTATAATCACAGGCATAGATTACTGGCAGGGTTATTAGGGATAGTAGAAAGCCGCGTATTATCATCTCTTCTTTTGTCCTGTGTCTGCAAAGCACTTCCAAGAGGTGTGTGCTCCGCTGTCAGCTTGCGCTGTTAAAAAAGGTTCTAGAGTGATGGCCTTTCGGTTGAGAGGCCATCACTTATTTTTCTGAAAAGCTAAAGCTTATATCTAAACCCTAGTTCATATGACACGCCGTATTCGTCGTACTGTGACAGTCTCGCTGCATTTCCAAAGTAATAGTACTCAGGGGAGTCTAAGAGATTGAGTGCCGCACCCCGAATAGTTAAGTTATCAGAAACCTCAAACTTCACAGTTAGATCAGCGTTCGTATACGCATCAGTATACCTATCTTGACGGGCAGTATCTCCGAGCTCATCCAAATAGCCATCCCGATAGTTGAAAGCAAGGCGAACGTCCCATTGATCCTTGTCGTAGCCGATTACAAAGTTTCCTGTACCCTCTGACTGCTTGAAATATGGGACGTCTCGCCCTCCGTCTTCTGATGCAGAATCAGCATCCGCGGGCAAACTCATGTCACCGCTTGTAAACGTATAGTTGACGAGCACCAACATACCGTTATCGAAGTTAGTCTGGAAATAAAGTTCGACGCCGGCAAGGTCGGTCTGATCAATATTGACGAACGTTCTCGCCTCATCCCAAGTTCTACCACGAAATGCAAAATCGTCTCGTCTAACCTCTGCAACAGTATTATCGATCCTTTTGTAAAAAAAGTTAGCACCGAGCAACGAGGATTCATCCATGTACCACTCATATGTAGCATCTAAGTTCCAAGCTTCGGTCGGATCTAGCTCGGGATTTCCTGCATTTCTGATCTCATTGTCCTCGAGGCGAACATCTGCACCAACTTTTGTCTCGCTAAATCCTGGACGCACTAAAGATTTGAAAATCCCAAATCGCAAGATCTTGTCATCGTCTAAGTTGTACTTCAGATTTACTGACGGAGAGAGGAATCCGTAATCAGAACTATAAGACAGTGGTTGAGCCGATTCATCATCACTGTTGAATACGACCCCAGAATAGGTCGAATCAGTTTGTTCGTAGCGAAGGCCATAGGCTATAGAACCATTGTCAAAACTGGTCGTTGCCATCGCGTAGATGGCTGTGATTTCTTCTTCAGTATTCCAACTACCTAATAACGTTTCTTCGTTCTCGTCACCGCTTAACTCTAAAGTCGAGCCAGGACCCGGACATGTTTTGCCATTAAGAAGAGAGACCGAACCACTCAAAAGAGATTGAAAGGCCTGAACGGTTCTTGCAGTAGGCGCAGGACCATGAGGAGTATTGAAGTAGGGACCAGGAATATGCGTCTCATAAGAAGCCAGAATAGGAGCATCGCCATCAGGCTCGTAGCCACAGAACACAAAATCGTTATTCTTCTCTCGCATTCTAATTTTCAGGCCTGCCTTTAAGGTCGTCAGGTCATTGTAGGCAAACTCGTAATCCGCTCGAAAACCCGACTCTTCATCGGTCGTAAGGGCGAACTCTTTTTCAATTCCATCCAACGGGTAATTACTAGCATCGTAAAAAACCGAATTTAGGGCGATGGCTGGTTTCTTTGGATCTCCATTGTCGTAGGAAGTAACCACGTTTTCATATTCGTCTGTTCTGAAGTTTGCTTCAGTTCTATCCGTATCATCCTGCTCAGCATTTGACATATAAGCCTGAAGCGATAGTGTCCCTTCGCCCAGTTCCAGTTCTGCGCCTACCTGATATGACTCAATAGTTCTCTCTTCTATGCGCCATTTACCCTCATTATCCATTCGTCCTGCGGCGTAAATAAAAGAGTCGCCGTCGATTGCTGGTTCATAATCCTCCAGGACATCCCGAATTTCGAATTTGTTTCTAAGTTCGGCATCTACGTAGTCGTTATAAAACATTCGGACATAGTAAAGGTTGCCCTTAGCGTTTAGATAATCAAGATTTAGGACAAAACCTTCTCGGTCCCGCTCTAAATCATAGAAACGCAGCTCATAGTCGTCGTTAGGAGCTGCATCACCCCAACCACCATTCTCATTGTTATGGGCAACAATACGCCGTTTGTTGTTGGTGTACACAAANACNGCCCCGAGTTCNTCNCCTTGNCCAAGATCAAATCGNTTCGATGCGGTAAGACTATACTTCGGNTTCGATGCATCAGAGGATANTTCGTTATAGAGNGTATCCAACTTTACTTTGGCGTGAAAACCCGNGTATTTGAANGCACTTATTGTCTGAAGGTCGANAGATCCNCCAATATTATCCAGATCCATATCTGAGGTAAGTGTNTTATAAACCGTNATTGAGTCCAGCATGTCAGATGGAACACCATCAAGAATAACGCCACGTCTATCCTCAGGTGACATGGTGCTCACACCATTNATCGTCATCGCGTTCAGATCTGTATTCATTCCNCTGATTGAAACATAACGACCCTCGCCTTGATCGTTCTCAACCAAGATTCCAGGCACTCTTCTAACCGATTCTGCGACATTAAAATCGGCGAAGTTCCCCATGGCATCAGAGTCCACAACACCAACAACTTTGTCAGAATCACGCTGTTTGTTTATGGCACTCTCAAGTGCGGCTCGAGAACCATAGACGACTATTTCATCAATTTCCTGGGCTTCTTGAGAAGCCGCTGTGGCGGGCAAAAACACACAAGCCAAACTTAGCCCGATAAAAACAACACGACGACAAACTTCCATAATTACCTCGTTAAAAAGCCTAAGAAAATTCGGACGCAATTTAACGCCCGTGTGTTAAGCGTTCATAAAGATAGCGTCAATATTTAAGTTGGTAATCCTAAATTCCCACACCTTTGTTGCATAATCACCAGCTCTTTGTGCGCCAGATCCTTTATCAAAATCAGTACCCGGCTTAACGACGCTAAAACAGCAAAGATAGCCAATGTATGATGCAGTAGTACGTTTTTAATGTTTGGCCTCCTATTGACATTTTTCTGTTGGATTAGGTTGAATCCGCGCCACGTTTGCCATTTTTTGTATGGCGGTAGGAGCTACTAAACTTACGCTTAACGAAAGAAGGCCCCGTGGGTAAAGTTTGGCCCACCCCCGATTTACCAAATAAGCCTTATAAGGAACCTACTGAGGTCCCTTTAGTGGTCTATTATATGGTATAGGAATTGTACTCGTATTTTTATTGAACACTATATTTCAATAAAATCAATAGCTTAATATACTCTTGTGGCGGAAGAGGTAGGAGTCGAACCCACGTCCAACAACACCATATTTTCAAGATATTTCAGGCTTTGTGTTAGCCCTGTTATGTATGAAGTGTAGCAAAGCGTGTAGCAAACGCAATCCAAGGGGACGGCACCCCATGTAACTGCTATTAATCCGGTGGGTTACCACACAGATTCATAAGAAGCTGATTTTGAAAAAAGAAATAACTAAAGAACTGTAACTGCTGGTGACATAAAAATAGCAGGAGGAAGTCTTTGGAAGCCCGTGTTTATTAGTATCTTGGAATTAAAAAAAGATAACAAATATAGTTAAATCAATGGCTTAAAGCAGCTTCATGGGCTTTCATATCTGTCTGTTTCAGGTTTGTGTATCTTCTTTTTCTTTAGTAAACCTAAGCGTCAGCATCTTTCTTTCTCAGCCTCCTCCATAATCTTTGCGTATCCTGCAAGAAGGTCGTTGACATCTACGTCTCCAGTTAAAGGGTGCACATGGGGTGCATTATGTTCAGTTCGGAACTTAAAATTACTGCGAAAGAACCTCTTAAAATGTTCGCCTTCGAGGAAGTTTTTCATTTGAGATCATGCAGAAGAATAAGCTAGAGCTCTCCCTAAATTTCAAACTAGACACCCCAAGTTAAGGTTTAAACTCTTTATACGGAAGCGGCAACAACCTCTAGAACGTGAGCTCGATAATTCTCTTTGCTGATAAAATGTGAATAATGCGTCAGTTTTTTTACGGGAAGAAAAGAGCCAACATAATTAGCCAAAATTTCAAAAGCATCATTCCCGAATGCGTAAATTGTTGGATCGGTTGATCCAATATCAGAGAGTTCCTGCTTAAAAGAGTCGATATTACGCTTGACTAATTCTGGCTGAGCCCTCAGATATCTCATGACGTTACTAGAATGCTTTTCGGGGAAGTCTTTTATGATATCCGTTAGGTATGCGCCCCAAAGTTCAGTATCTTTTGTTGCATACCTTATTTTAAAGGCCCCTCCTCCTTGTCCATGAAAGTTCTCGAAGGGCTTTTGAAGGATGTAACCTGAAATATTGAGCCCGACCAAAACGTTATTGGGGTTGAGCATCTCATGAACATTATCGGCATCGAAGATTGTCAGATCATCCATATTGCTCTTCGGAGTTAACCCCATATCCGCCCAAAGTGCCCAGCTGGCATGGCCACCATACTTTCGTTTTACAAAAAGATAGTCTTCTCTCGTCATATAGTATTTATTCTATTTTGCTACTTGACCTAACATTCAAATTTAGCATTTACAGGACATATGGAGTAACTTTGCACATTTAGCGCTTTTGTTCCGCAAGTACAACGGTAATAGCATATGCTTTTGGCATTAGTGTCGATGGACAGTGAAATTTTAACAAGATGATCACTCTAACAAAGTTTTTAAGATGGCCGCTGATAATAGCCGCAGTGATTACTTTGATCGTAAACCGTGACGCTGTGCAAAATGCTTACAATAAACTGAACTTTAGTCACGAAGTAATCGGCGAAGACTTATTTGTGGGCATGTCTAAAGAGGATGTTTTGTTTCGGTATGGAAAGCCAACTAGTTCTTCAGAAGTGGAACTTAGGTATGAAGAGGAAAAATTCACCTTTTTGTTTGAAGATGGTATGTTGATAAAGTGGATATCAATCGAAATCAATGATCTATCCGGTAGCGTCACTTTGAAATTCGCAAACAATTTTTTTGGCGGATGGGCGGCTGAGAGAGCCAAAAATTTGGGACTGGTCTCCACAGAGGAACTTTTTGATCTAGCCGGAAAGCCTTTGCTGGAGTCACATTTTTATAATCAAAATCAAGTACGTGTTTACGGCTACCGAACTGGAGAGCGCGAAGTTATAACTTACCATTTTATGGCCAATGAACTTGTTGCTAAAACTCAAGGGGAACTCGTATGGCCCCAATTTAGAGAACTGTCGACTTTATACGTTAATGGTAAAAAGGTTTGTCCCAGCGAAATTTGTCCTGCTGTGTTGGGCTCAGTTGGGTGGGAATTTAAAAAGGATTGGGAAAACAAAACGGTTTGGGACTTGATTGATGAATATGACCTATAAATGGATTTCTGTATTTTTGTGATTCGTTAGTTTTAGGCTCCATGCCATCTAACCCTGTTGCGACATATAAGAGAACTTTAAAATTGAGTCTAAAATAATCTGTTAGGTGGGAGTTAAAAGAATTGAACAAATTTATCGCGAAAAGTTTTGGGGCGGTTCTTGCATCTTGGCATGTACTTGTAATATCCATCTTAGGGGTGGTTTTATATCATTGGTACGTAGGGGAAAACCTTAAATTATTAGACGATTATGTGAACCAAGCTGACTATCCTTTCTTTGTAGTCGGTGTTTTTATTTTACATATACTATTTTCAGGGGTGTTGTCTATTATGGTTGTACTTCAGGAACAAGTCATTTTGATCAAACAAGAAATAGCAGGGCTAGCAAGCAACGCGGAAGTTGCGGTGAATAAAAAAACGCAAGAGACTGGGGAGTGAAGAAGAACTACGCAAGCTTTGGGCAAATCTCATAACACGCAGAAAGATGCTCCAAGAACAAGTTCGTAAATTTGTATTCGTGTCGTAGTCACTTCAATACCACCCTATTCTCAAAAACCAGCACCCCACCCCCCGGGTACCCCCCGCTTCTAGTTTGGGACTCCTGAGTTACCTAGGTATTAATAATTGAGACAAAGCATGCTCGTGTCGTTTATCCTAGAAACACCAACTAGAGTTTTTAAAAATGACGTTTATTGATATTCATAAAAAAGATTTTCTCGATTGCGTAAATATCATAGAAAAAAGAATGTTAAAAAACCTTCGTGACCATCCTGTAAATTTTATTAATTTTATGCGCAACAGCCTTAATGAGACGAGTAATTTGAATGAATTCAAAGAAGAATTAGGCGGCCCAAATAACAGAGCTAGAAAAGCACATGACTTTTACGGATGGATGGCTAAGGACGATGCATGGGGTGCATGCCGAGGGTCTTTGTACCGTAGCGAAAATTACATGAACATACCGTTAGAAAAGAGGAGTGGAAAGAAAAAGGATAGGGGTGAAGGTTTTTGTATTCATATAGAGCACACGATTCCAGTTAATGTGATATTAAAATCGATATGGCATTCCAGGGAAACATTTAGATATATTGCTAATGATCAGATGTTACAAAAAAAATTATATGAAACATTTTTATCTCTTTCCGTATGCACGGCGGTTACATGGGAGGAGGAAAAAGCCTGCGTACCTATAGAATATAGGGACGAACATCCTGATTTTGTAGATGGCCAGCTTTTAAACAAAGACTCGCTAAATGAAGTGCTGCCATTTCAGAGGTATAATTTTGAGAATGGATTAAGGCTGTTTGAAGTCATTAACGGTACAGAAATTTCACCAGATAAATGGTCATTAAAAGATCATTCTGAATTAATGAGCACGGTTAATATCTATGAATGGAATTACGTTTCTACGCTAAGTTGCTTTTAATCTCCTCCGAAGGGCCTCCGTTTACATAAATATAGATGATGCACCCTTCTTTTGGATCGCGTCACTAGTCTTCGAATTTTCTCTCATCTTCTTGAAATTCGCCACCGTCGTAGGTGTAAATAATGCTTCCTCTTTTCCATTCAATCGATACCCAAGTAAGGTGAATACGCTTCGTCGGAAATAATTCTGCTATGTATTTCCCAATCCAAGTACTCGGTCCTTTTCGGCCCAGAACCATAAAGTCCTCAAAGGCCTCATCGTAGACAAAAGTCCCGATATTTGTTCTACCATCGAGATCGATTGATTCAGCATTTGCATGGTAACTTTTTACTTTCTTTACCACTTCTTTTTTGTCGACTTGCTCCCTAAGACTCTTAGATAAGATTCGGATTCTAGTCTCAAAGTCATCAACTAGGTCAATCATCATCAGCTACGTCACGACCCGAATCAACATCATCAAGCATTTCACCAAAATCAAAATCATCATCATCAGAGGGGTCTCTTGACCCAGTCGAGAGATTATAAAAATCTCTTCTTCGAGCGTTTTCGTAGCTACCATCATCCGCAACCTCCTCTGGAATGTAGTCGTCCGTTTGTAGGTAGAGTATTTTTGCTTGATTCTGAAAAATCAAGATGAAACCCCTTGCTAAAAACATGGCGCGTTCATCTTTTTCTCTATAATCATCTTCGTAAGTACTTAACCTTTTTTCTTCGAAGATAAGTTCTATGTAGACGTGCCCTCTTCCAAAGTTTTTTGAATCTCCGACTTTTGATAAGCCAGTTTCCTTACCACAAAGATGGCCGTGGCAATCAATGGCATAATCTTCAATCCTATCTTCAAACTCTTCTAAATCACCTTCGCCGGCAACATATCTAGAACCGTATTCAAGGCCAGAAGGCTCTGCAATCATCGTTTTAATTATTGCTATATATTTCTCATTTGTGTGTTCGGACATGCCACGCTCCTGGCTAAAATTACTTTTAAAAAAGTTAAGATATATTATTAGAAAATCATCTATCGGACTTATAGAGGTATCTGCAAAAAAAATTTGACGAACAAGTATTTCGTTGCCCTCAGAAGCAGCAATTATCCTCTTGGCAGGCGACCAATGGTGGAAGTATCATACGCTGAATGCCCCTAAATAGTCTTCCCACCGATATACTCTGAACTAGATCTGGATACTTTTACCCGACCGGAATCAATTTCGGAGCTGGCACCCCAATACACATACACCAATGCATTTCGCGGTCTGAAGTCGACCTGTTCCCGACTCCAGTGGACAGTCGTTGCACTGTGAATGACAGCATCCCCGGGTGATACTTCGACGAGAACTGCATTTTCATTATTCTCGTCGTAGTCCGGTAGCGGATAAGCCATCGGGTAGTCTTTTCCGTGGGAGCCTTTTTCGTAGCAGAGGCACCCGTTGTTTCTGTCAATATTGTCCAAAGCGATCCACAGTGAAATCCCCGATGGCGGCATGCGGTAAGTCCCAAGCGCATCGAAGTGCGGGAAAGTTCGGTCCATTCCTCTGGGTTTATCATTCCAAGTGACATTATCAGGAGCTAGGTCGTCTTCTATTAGATGCTTCATCAACGGAATGTGAGGGCCGTTCTCCATGTAGTCGTGAAACCAACTATCCTGTTGATCTAGGCCTTTATAGCTGCCAGTTGGGTAGCCCTTATGATGGAGTGGTCCCGTATGTTCTAGATAGTCATCCAGATGTTGACGCATTTCAGCGGTATCAGCTTCGGAGAGGTAGCTTCTTAAAATGATAAAGCCGTCACGATCAAAATCTTGTTTTGCCCGATCAAAATCTATTTGCAGCATGGATATCCCTTTCAGTACCTAAACTGGATTAATAAAGCATTTTCATGCCACAGTTTTACCACCATTTTTGAAGCAGGTAAAACCAGCTAGGTGAAACAGAATAGAAACATAAAACCACCTCATCGCTTCTTTATCCTCCATCTTATTCATTAGAAAGAGTTTTAAGGGCCCTGACGACTGCTCTAGTCCTTATATTGGACCGACGACACTCTAGTAATAGTAGATTAATTATATCCTTTTGGACCTTAACGCACTGAGCAACTGATGTTTCTTCTAACCTCTTTGCAGTTTTAATTAGAGAATAAATAACATGTGTTTCGTCATGTGGAAATTTGAAAACTTCTGCGGCCATAACAACTTCCTGTATTCGGGGATGCTTTTTATGAATAGCAGATAGAGGTACTAGTCTGTCAAGGGCTAATAGTTTTCTAACTAGTGAAGGGAGAGGGTTAAAAAAATCAGTTTTGGGTAAACCAGATAGAGCAGAACAGGACTTTGCGCTGACAGTGGAACCCGCTGAAGTACCTCAGTATATTGAGCTAAGGTTTACCGACGATATCTAACACCCCTTATATTCCTTAGCCACACACTCACGCGCTCGCTTCTGTGCTTCTGCAATTTGGGCTGGGGTCATTTGTTGCTCAATAGTATCTCTGGCCTTCTTCGCATTTTCATGTCCTTCAGAAGCAGCAATATTCCACCACATATGCGCATAGACACTATCTTGTAAAACGCCTCTGCCATTGTGGTACATGAGACCAAGTTTGCCTTGCGCTGTAGCAATACCTTTTTCAGCAGCAAGCCGGTACCACTTCACAGCTTCTTTGTAGTCTTGTAGTACACCTCGGCCGTTGTCGTGCATGAGACCGAGATTGTACTGAGCTTTAGCATGTGCCTGTTCAGCCGCTTTCTTAAATTCCTGAAATGCTGTTGCATCGTCACCTGCTTCGGCTGCAGCCATTCCTTTTTCATAATCAGCACTCGCGTGTAACGGAACTAACAAAGCAAGAATGACCAATGGAGTTATCAGTAAGCTTTTCATATATCGTTCCCTACTTAACACCCCTTATATTCTCTAGCCACACACTCACGGGCTCGCTTCTGTGCTTCTGCAATTTGGGCTGGGGTCATTTGTTGCTCAATAATTTCGATTAGATTAGCAAGTTTAGTCTTACTAATTCTTGTTTGGTTTGCAGATACCATTATTGCTTACCCATAGTCTTATTCTTTATATTTTTTTCTAGCCCAGGATGCTGACGAGACTTAGCTTTGAGCTCTGTGTCTATCCCTAAATCACCCTGCTCTAACATCCAAAGATCCAGTGCTTTACCTAAGCGATTTTCAACATGCATATATTCCGGATGGCCGGCCACATTATTCTTCTCAAAAATGTCCTGTCTGAGGTCATACAACTCCACTGGCGGGCGATGCGATAGCCACTTGATCTGCTCTGCCAGCTCTGGATTATCAGCTGAATCTTCTTGCCAAGACCTATATACCGCCTGATTATGAATGCCATGGATCAAAAATTCGTTGTTGGAAGCTAGATTACGAATAAGCTTATAGCGATCATCACGAACCGAACGACTGGGATAGGGTTCGCGGTAACCATATACACCTACTGTCGTATTTTGTGCAAAGACATATTCACGATGGGCACTATGATGCCCGTTCAATACTGAGATAAAACTGTCGCCATCAAATCCACTGCTTCCATCGGTAACGCGCATGTTTCCCGTATCCACTAACTGCGGTTTGCCTCCTGCGATTTCGACTAATGTTGGGGCGACGTCGACGTACTGTATCAGCGCATCGACTGATCTATCAGACACAATGCGACCGGGCCAACGAACAAAGGCTGCCACTCGGATACCATTATCATAAAGACTCCATTTACCACCGAAGGGTAACTGGCTACCTTGTTCACTGAGGAACCACACCATGGTTTCAGTGCTTTGATTAGCTTCCTCAATGATTTTAAGGAGTCTCCCAACCTGTGCATCGAGGTCGCTAATCTCAGCATAGTAATCTGCTAATGCGTTGCGTGTGACCGTGTTATCATGAAGCCAGGTTGGTAGGGAAAGTTCGTCCGCATCGTACAGTTCTCGGGGTCCACTGTGCCAAGGAGAGTGAGGTTCGTGAGACGCAAAAATCATAAACCAGGGCTGTTCATTATCACGATTTATAAAGGCGGCAGCCTTGTTAAAATCTTTAGCTCTGGAAGATATGTGTTCAAAAGGAAAAGAAACCTTTGGATAGATATGCGTTTTGCCAATAAGTCCTACACGATAATCTAGTTCGCTGAGGTGATGAAAAATGCTGCGTGTTTCTGGATTGACCATAGTGTGATTAGGATAGGCCCCGCTGCGAATCGGATACAATCCAGTGTAAAGAGAATGACGGAGCGGAGAGCAAACGGCCGAGGAAGCAAAGAATCCATTAAGCCGGAGACCCTCCTGCGCTAATTGATCAATATTCGGCGTATGGACATCTTGGTTCCCCGTCGCTCCTAGATCACGCCAATGCAAATCGTCGGCGAGAATGATAAGGATATTGGGGGCTGATAATTGGACGTCCCGAGCCCAACTAGATTGAAGTGATCCAAGGGATAGAAACAAGATTAGAAAGAGATAAAACTTCGTATTAGTACAAACGACCTCACGAGAATATTCACTCATTGTACTAAAACAAGCTATACGACTTGATAGACGTATCAATCGAGTCTTAATTATCGTCACTTTCCTGTTCTCCTATCTTCAGTTAGTCGCAGCTTTCTTCCACATACATATACATGGAACTATAAGTCCTTTTTAAGATCAACCAATTCAGCATCAGTCGTGCTACTGCGTAACTAATACTCTTTTTTTAAGGTTCCTTAGCTCGATCATCTAACTTCTGAAACTTCATCGCTTCTTGATTAATTATTCGGCCATTATTTCAACAAATTAATTATCGTGTATAGAATATTGATTCGGAGTAAACCGAGGATATCCAGATGCGAATCAATGAGGAAAAGCTCAAACAGATCATCTCTTCGAAAATAGATAGTGAATTAAAAATAAAAAAAATTGAGCGGCTCTCAGGTGGCGCTGCACAGGAGACTTACCATATTGAATGCATCAAGGGTTTAGATACCCAATCGCTCGCATTTCGGAGACGCGCCGGAGGGGAGTTTAAAGATTTAAATAATGATGGGCCCGGACTGAAAGGTGAAGCGCTTTTAATGAAGTGCGCAAAAGAGGTCGGTGTGCCCAGCCCAAAGATTTATTATGTTCTCTCCCAGGATGATGATCTTGGTGATGGGTTCATTATGGAATGGCTAGAGGGTGAAAGCCTTGGAAGAAAAATTTTGCGGGATCGAGAATATGCTGCTGTTCGTCCGACATTAGCCTACGAATGCGGAACACTCGCGGCGCGCATCCACAGTATTGACCTGTCTAAAAAAGGGCTACAAAATTTACTACCAAAGATGTCTCCTGAGGACTATGTCCAACAAACGTGGTCACGATACAAAAGCTTTGGGGTATCGCAGCCAACGATTGATTATGTAGGTTGCTGGCTAATGAATAATTTGCCGAAATGTCATCGCAGCACTCTAGTTCATAATGAATTTAGAAATGGGAATTTGTTGATTTCCTCTGATGGAA
The DNA here is from genome assembly GCA_002690865.1 of Gammaproteobacteria bacterium. Classification (GTDB taxonomy): domain Bacteria; phylum Pseudomonadota; class Gammaproteobacteria; order Pseudomonadales; family Azotimanducaceae; genus UBA7455. The sequence goes on from NZGG01000046.1 coordinate 29,801, forward strand.
TAGTGGCTGTGTTGGATTGGGAAATAGCTCATATTGGAGATCCGATGAGAGACTTAGGCTGGTTATGCGCAAATGCATGGCGTTATGGAGCAAATTTACCCGTGGGTGGTTTTGGATCATATGAGCAATTATTTCAGGGTTACGAGGATGAATGCGGTATATCAGTAGATCCTGCTGCAGTTCGTTTTTGGGAAATTTTTGGTGCCTTTTGGTGGTCTGTGACCTGTTTAGGGATGGCTCATAAGTCCCATCAAGGTTTAGATCCTTCTATTGAACGAGTTGCTATTGGTCGTCGCAGTACAGAAGGTCAAATTGACTGTATCAATCTTTTATGCCCTGGCCTTGTGTCGATTTCAGAGATTAATCATCGACAAGACAATCTTGAAGTGTCTCAGGTTACAGAGTTACTTAAAGAAGTGGGTCACTTTCTTCGACAAGATGTGGTCCGAAGTACTAGTGGTAGGACACAGTTTCTTTCGAGAGTCAGCGCGAATTCTGTCGATATCGTCTTACGAGAGATAATGAGTGCCAGTGCTTATCGTCAGATAGAACAGAATTCACTGAGACAGTTTCTTTCGATAGAAGATGAAAGTTTGGAGAAATTACGCTTGAGATTGGTTGAATATCTTCGTGAAGGAACATGCCAGCTGGATAACGAAGCCCTACAGGCGCACCTACGACAAACCACAGTTAATCAAATTGCCATCGATAATCCTAAGTATAGTGGGTTAGCCCAAGCACTTAAACACAGGTAAGCAAGTATACGAATCAATTATTGATACACTGCCGAGGGTGCATTTCTGCTCGAAGGTTATGCCACCTACTCAGGCTCTTTACTTGTAAATTCTTTTTCTGTTCCTCCTTGAAATTCACTGAGGGCAAAATCTTTCTAACTTAAATTCCTGGGTGACGAAGGCGACTGAGAAGGGTCATAGTAAGGCCTATCACCACTAATAGTTACCCTTCGCAATACTCTTTCATGGGGCCAGTAGTCACTGGCAGCGTAATGTTGGACAGCACGGTTATCCCAGAAGGCGATGGAACCTGGGCCATAGTTAAACCGGCAGACATATTCCTCTCGCATATGCTGCATGTTGATTTGCCGAATGATATCCCTGCATTCTTCTAATGGCAGGGTTTCACCCGTTCTAATATCGAACAAAGCATCCTGACGAACAAACCCCAAATGAACATAGAGCGCTGTCTTGTGGGTTTCCGGATGCGTTCTGAGCAAAGGGTGACTCACACCAAAAGGAATCTTCTGCTTGATTTCAGCATGCAGTTCTTCAGGGTATTTCCGCATAAAAACGTTGTAATCATTAATGCCATGTACGTGCTGTAGCCGCTCCTTTAGATCAGCAGGCAAACCGAGATAAGCGGCGTGACTGTCTGAAAACAGTGTCGAGCCGCCAATTGGAGGAGCCACGTCAACTTGGGCAATTGATCCCAGCGAGGGATTTTCCATCCAAGTCACATCAGTATGCCAATTATTTTCAGAACCGGGCCGATTCTCATTGTGGTGAATGTAGAATAGATAAGGGTTCTCACCCGGAGGTCCGAATGGGAAGGCGTCGAGAGTACCAAAGCGTTTGCCAAACTCGACCTGCTGATTCTCACTCAGGTTCTGATCATGGAAAAATATGACCTTTCGTTCTAGGAGAGTTTGCCTAATAAAGCTAATCTGCTCGTCGCTAAGATCGTCCTTTAGATCGATATTATGGATAACCGTACCCAGCGTTACCGCTAGGTGTTCAAGCTCACAGCCCAATCTAGTGGCCTTTTCTTCAAGATCAGCACTAACAGGACGCATACCCATCTGCTGATATTCAAGCGCCACACCCAGACCAGAAAGGCTATAGGGTCGGAATCGTTGCTCCAGCGGGAGGTCCGCATTTATCTCGTCTGCCTCGTCTCTTTCGCTCACTCTTCCGCTAGGATAAAGCTTACCGAGGAGATCCAACGCATTACGATTATATTCCTCAGACTTCTCGATCGCACTTTCCAGGTTAACACTCATAGTTTTTTCCTGAGTAAATTGAGAAAACTCATTGAAGAACAAGTCTCAACATTTTTCCACTAATTATTGGCATTGTTTTCCTGCTGACCAGCAAGTCATTATGGCTGCAAAGATAGACCTTAAATTCGTATCGTGGAAGTGAGGGCTAGTTCCAGCAAACACTAATACTTAAGTAATGGTGCCTCAAAGCACTCTTAAAAACTGTTAACATGTCCAGACCAAACAGAGTTTCAATTCATCGCCGAGCGCTAATGCGATTTCGTGATAATCAGGTGAGACTTCATAGATTAGGGAGAGATAGGAATGGGTATTTTTCGAAATAGTAGGGTCTGCTTTCTTTTAGGTGGTCATAAGACTATGCAAGTCCTGCTGAGCATTATTCTAACGATAGCAGTTACCAATGCGCGTGCTGGAGAATACACGCTAGGTGCTGACTCGAAGCCACAGAAAGGCGTTCCTCAGGGGACAGTGCAGGAACGCATCTTGAAAAACAGCGGTATCTACCCAGGAACCACAACGGAATACTGGGTCTACGTGCCTGTACAATACAATAGCAATGAACCTGCCTGTGTGATGGTATTTCAAGATGGCCAGACATATGTCAACAAAAAAGGACCGGTCAGAGTGCCGACAGTCTTCGATAATCTAATTCACAGGGGGGAGATACCAGTAACAATCGGCATATTTATTAACCCCGGAACAAAAAAATATCCATATGATCAACGGGACGTCCAATATGTAACTATGGACGATACTTACGCTCGTTTCCTGCTAGAAGAAATCATTCCCCAAGTAAGCAAGGACTATAACCTTGTAGACAATGCATCCGGAAGAGCTATCGCGGGAATGAGTGACGGTGGACTAGTTTCATTTACCGTTGCCTGGGAACGCCCCGATTCTTTCTCCAAAGTTATCAGCCATATTGGAAGCTATACCAGACTTCGTGGAGGCTCCGAATACCCCTATCTTATCCGACAGACGCGTGGGAATCAGAAACCAATTCGTATCTTTCTCCAGGATGGGAGCAATGATCTCAATATAACTCAAGGTAATTGGACTCTAGCAAACTTGAGTATGGCGTCAGCTCTAATGTTTGCCCGCTACGACTACCGCTTGGAGATGGGAACGGGCGGACATGATTTAGGACACGGCGGTGCAATCTTTCCAGATACACTTCGCTGGATCTGGCGTGACTATCCTCATCCAAAAAAACAGGAGTTAGGCCTGAAAACCTTAGCGGGAATATGGGATGTCGTGACAAACAGAAACGGACAAGTTAGTAAGCAAGAATTATTTATTGGCATAGAACAAGAACGTATGAACGCGATCCTCAAGGACGAGCAAGGCAAGGAAATCAAAGTCTCGGGGCTAACTTTCAAGGATGATATTTTGAGTTACGCATACTCGTCGCACACAGAATCTAAAGAAGGGGGTCGTTACAAAAATACCCAAAAATTCGAGCAAAGCATGTTCGTTACTTGGCTAAAGGTAAAATCCGATACGTTCGAGGGGTCAGTCAGCCCCATTAGAGGAAAGAAAGGCAGGCCTAACGCTGACTATTCAGTGAAAGGCTCGCGTCGGACTATGTAGCCAAGAATAATCGCTTTGCGAGCCGACATGTACAATAAGTTGATCATGTAGTCAATAATCGGCAAACTTCATTAAGAATGATTAAGCTTCTCTCTCACTTCCTCCTAATACTTAGGATAATTCTGGTGAATAGTCGTAGGAATGCCTCCAGCTTGAGCTGTCTTAAGTTGCTTTGCATTCATATCGTCTAGTAACTGCTTAAAGTACTTGTTCTGCATTTCATCGCGAATTCCTGATAGCGATGCTCTGTTCACTAAGTTATTAAGTTCGTTTGGGTCATTTTTCATGTCGTAAACCTCTAGAGGTTCCCTTGTGACCGAATCGATGGTCATTTTGTACCGGTCAGTTCGCGCCATTGAATACAAGTTTACCTCACTAAAAACAACCTCTTTACCCCGTTGTGCATCTGGAGCAGATTGGCCTGCCTCAATCTTCGGAATTAGAGAAGAGCCATGGTCTTTCTCAAAGGTCTCTGCATTTGCAGCAGAGAGCATAGTATCAATAATATCGTAGTGATCGGTTAGACCGTTCGCAATCCATGGCGAAACCCCACCGGGCGGTCTGATTATGAGCGGAATATTAAGCGCTCCTTCATAGAACACAACTTTTTGCACTAGCCGGTGATCGCCTAGCATTTCTCCATGATCCGACGTGTAAATGATCCATGTGTTATCTGTCAGGCCTTTTTCTTTAAGTATCTTCACCACACCACCGATCACATCATCATCAAAAGCAATCTTGGCATAATAATTACTTGTCATTAATCTACTCTGACTCTCGGTGAGGCTCATCAAACCCCTGCGCTCTAGCATTGTTCTTACCTGAGGAGACATTGGCTCAGATGGTGGAACCATGATTGCTGGCTCCATATCTTCAGGACGAAACATATCACGGTATCTGGCCGGCGCATCAAAAGGAGGGTGAGGCCCAACCAACGCAAGCTGCAGATAAAATGGTCTATCTCCTTCGTATCGTTTTATCCATTCGCCAGCCATTTCACCAAGGTAGGCATCGATATGCTCATTTTCTTCAAGAAGCGAAGGGGGATGTTCCCACGGCCGAAGTGTCTTGTTCCCTTGACCATGTTTCCAAATAGTCATGGCATCTTTATGCAGCTGCAGCTTTTTTCTGGCAGCAAGAAAGTCTTCATAATAGTTGCTGCTGACTTCTGAGGGTATCTCTCCGATCTCATGGGTGACTTCATATCCCCAGTCATTCAGCTCAAAAGCGCGGTCTTGCATATGGCCGTCACCAACCTGAGGCACTCGAAAATGGGTCTTTCCAAACAATGCCGTGCAATAACCTGCTTCACGGATATTTCTTACGTGACTTTGACCGAAACGGTCCGCTTCGTTACGGTTACCCCAGGCGCCGTGCTCATTAACGTACTGCCCAGTCACAAGTGATGCTCGAGCTGGCATGCATAGCGGGGAGCTTGTATTACAATTCCTAAAAACCAAGCCTTCAGAAGCTAGCCCATCCAGATTAGGCGTGCGAACTGTCTGATTTCCAATGCAGCCAAGTGCATCCCCTCTATGTTGATCAGAGAAAATTAATAAGATATTCGGTTTATTTGTCATACCTTCCTCTTCATAATTCAGCATCGCTGAAGTCAAGCGACAGATGATTCATCCCTATTGCCTGCAAACGATTATCTGCGGCCACGCCGATGACCGATTGCACCACTGGATTTAAGTAGCGAAAGTTAAGTGCTAAAAGCCCATTCTCTAAAACCAGTTCCTTTGGCACCAGAATCTTATAGGCTCGCCGCGCTCGTTGTGTAACTGAAAGCAATTCTATAGTCTGTCCATTAGCGAGGATTTCAACCTTCTGCTCTGGCCAGTTAGGGTAAACATAACCGCTAAAATGCAAATTCAAGAACAGATCCTGCTCAAGCTTTTGGGTTAGCCCTAGAACTATACCCGATTCATATCCGATTGATGACGTACCCCAAAATTCAGTACGCGACCAACCATGAGTTCGATAAATTGAAGAATTACCCACGTCTGTAAAATCGATCTTTGTGCCAAGTTCGTAACTAAAGGCATGTAAAGATTGTATGCGTATCTCCCTAATAAGCGGGCTTGGGCCACTCCTAAGCTGGAAGCTTACTTTCACATCACCATTTAACGCCACTGGGAGAGTCAATGTTTTTTCCCTTTGACCATCGTCCGCCAAAAAATCCCATACCCCGACTACGGTATCGTTTATCATAATATCAATCTTAGTATCTGCATTATGCAGTGCATGTTTTATGGACAATACATTTGCATTTCCTCCATCAAGAACTATCGATGCTTGATCACCTATCCGACTCCCATTAGCCGTTGGTTCTCTCCAACCCTGATTACTAAATTCAGTGATACTTCCACCGGCCTGCAGCGTAACGAGAGAACCGTCGAACCCATTGGCCGCTGCTAAACTAAAGCCTCTGTTTGTGGCCGCCCAATTCTCAGGGTACCAACTGAAACCTTGAACAGCATACTCTGTCATGGGCAGAATATAATCAATGTTCCACCCATTAAATTTATAGTGACGGTGCAAACGGACCCGTTTACTGTCTTCGGATATGGAAAATATGGACTTCCCAATTGTAGGATTAGATATCCCTGTGGCCGTGTATATTGTTGCTGGAATATCTAGCAAGCTTACAGGGGCATCGGAGACCTGCATTTCACCCAGACTGTCTGGCAACCTACCCATCACTAGCGGCATGCCCCCACGAACCACGCCGTCAGGGGCTCCTTGTTTACCTTTAGGACGAGGCGGGATGGCTTGATCATAGTTAATACCTACAGGATATTCTCCTTCTCCATGATCGCTCACGATTAATATCAAAGAATTGTCAAAGACATCAATATCTTTAAGCACCTGAATCATTTCGCTCAGGATCCACAAGGCACCCTCCGTTTGAGCCATAAACCATGTTCGATTCAATGGTTTCCTACCAATATAGTTGAATTTTTCGTCCAACTGATAAGGTGAGTGAGGAGCATACAAATGATAGAATCTAAAAACTGGTTTCGAAAAGTTCACTTTTGCGCACGCACCAAACTCATCGACAAACAGATTGTCGAAGGTGCGTCGCCCAATAGAGTAACGACGTTGATCGTCGGTCAATACGCAATCGTCCAGCGCATTCCTCTCGGGGACAGATTTGGGACTGGCTCCATCCAAAGATAAAGATGAGTAAATCAATGGTTTGAGTAGATGTGGCGACAAGCGAAATTTCATCATATTAGTAATGAGCATTTTATCTCTCGTGACTAATTCCGAATCAGCCTCGCCCTGAGCATCCCGCACATTGCTTGACACCAATGGATGTGCCAATAAGGCATGAGGAGCTGAAGACCAGTAGCGAGCATCGAAACCGAAACGTTGAAGTCTCGATGAGACACTATCCTCTCGGTACACTGTCCAAAGATAATCTGACAATGGTTGTGAATTATCGAAGGCCTTCCCGGAAATCAGCGCCGGAATCGATGCATAGGTCTTCGGAAACAATCCGACAGCATTGCGAAATAAGCTAAATCCAGCGTAGCGTTCGCGTAAAGTATCATTTCGACTCAGAATCTCATGAGCCACATCCGCCTGTACAGAATCCAGGACAAAAACAATGACATTGGAGGAAGAAGAGAAGTCATAAACACCCTCTTTGGTGAAGGTGTATTTCTTATCGTTAGTACCGGATATATTTTCCAGCAGTTGAGGCATATAGGCCAGCGATGTTATTAAAAGTAATGCACTAATAAACACAAGATTATTTAGTAATACTCGAGCGAAAACCAAAAAACCTATAAACAGCAAAAACAATAATATTGTCTGCAGAACATGAGCAGCCCGATCTTCCCTCCAATCCGGGACATCTCCTGTAAAGAATCCAAACTCACCGATAAAAAAATTGGTTTGTAACCAAGCTAACACAATAAAAAACATCAAGATTACTGCCAACCAACCTTCGATAAACTTTGGACTTATTTTCAGGATTACATATACAGCAACCGCCAGGGCCAAGCTAAATGCACCAAGGTCACTAAGAAACCATGAAATGGGCAACTGCAAATTAGTAACATTATTCGAATAGACATGCAGAAATGGCAATAGCAACAGGAAACAAGGCGACAATAGCGCAATGCTGAGACGTTGATATTCATGAATTGGAGGCATCATAAAGCGAATAGACCAGTTTCAAATCTTTTAATTATGAACAGACAACGGTTCAGCAATAGAGAGGGCTATTCCCATAAGCTACTTCGTGATCTAAAAGCTGATATTTTCGAACTAGATCAAGAATTAGAGCGTAGTAACCCTAGTCGAAATAGATCTCTCTCAGATTGGAATCCACTAAATACATGGTCCGCTTCTGACCAAGATCACATTAACGTCTTGAAAACAACCTTTCAACTTTTCCAAGCTAATAGTCGTCGGCGATTACCTAAATCCTATCGATCACACTGTCATTGCCCTTCAGCCTTAGCAAAACTAAAAAGACATAGTTTATGTCGCAGCATCAATATCCAATAGAAAATATACTAATTAAAACGAATTTCCAGAAAAAACTGCTTTTTAAACACTATAATAAGGGACTTAAAGGTTACTAATTAGAGTGAGCATTGAAACCAATCCCATCCTCATTTAGAGATCCAAACGGCTTTCTATTCTTACGCGATGGTACCTATTGCAGAATGGTCGCCCAATCATATGCTAAGCATTATGATCTAATGATGTCTTCTGGACTATATCGAGATTTAACCGATAAAAACTGGCTTATCAAACATTCGGAAGATGTAAACAAAGGTGAAGGATACAAAATCCTCGTACCCGAGCAGCTAAATTACGTTTCGTATCCCTACGAATGGTGTTTTAGTCAACTGAAAGATGCTGCCATGTTGACTTTAAATATCCAGTTATCTGCCCTTGAATACGGCATGACGCTAAAAGATGCGAGCGCCTATAATGTGCAACTACACAAAGGCAAGATGACTTTTATCGACACGTTATCATTCGAACAATATGAGCCCGGCACGCCTTGGGTGGCATACCGACAATACTGTCAGCACTTTTTAGCACCGCTAGCGCTCATAGCACATCGTGACTTCCGGACCCTGCACCTGCTACGTGCTTATATCGATGGGCTGCCCCTCGATCTCGCTAGCAACCTTCTGCCAAAAAAAAGCTGGCTGCGATATGGATTGCTTGCACATATTCATTTACACGCCATCACACAGAAAAAATATGCGGGAGAAGGCAAACGAGCAAACAAAGTTCATGTGAGTTTACTACAATTAAGAGGCCTGATTGAGAGCTTAAAAGTAACCGTCGAGAAACTACACTGGAAATATTCACAGACTGAATGGGGTGACTATTACGAAGATACCAACTATATCGACCAAGCCATGGATAATAAGGAACAAAATGTCAGTAAACTACTTAAAAACTGTTCCGGGGATATAGCGGCAGACTTCGGGGCAAACACCGGAAAATTCAGTCGACTAGCCGCTCCTGATTTCTTTGTATTATCCCATGACATCGACGAAGTTGCAGTCGAACGCAACTATCAACAGGTTATTAAAAATGAAGAAGATAGAATTCAACCCCTCCTGCTAGATCTAACCAACCCTAGCCCAGGCCTTGGTTGGGGAAATATAGAGCGCACATCATTCCTTGATCGAAAAAATATTGACGTCGGATTAGCCCTTGCATTGATCCACCATATCGCCATTTCCAATAATGTTCCCCTGCATCAAGCTGCAAAATTTTTTCATTCAATATGTCGTCAACTCATTATTGAATTTGTCCCCAAGGAGGATTCTCAGGTCAAGCGTCTCTTAACAACGCGTAAAGACGTGTTCCCCAACTACACTAAAGAAGGATTCGAAAAAGCTTTCAAACAATATTTTACAATAGAACAATCGATATTAATTACAGGAACGGAACGGACTCTATATCTAATGTCGCGAAAAACTTCCTAGGCATTGGTGTCCTCCGAAGAATCTTCAGAATCAGGCACCTTTTTCCTTGCAAAAAAAAGCTTGAGCTTATGCCAATACAGTTTCATGGTGACTGCAAAGGCTGCAATAGCCCCAATAATGGACTGAATTAGTAAACTGCCAGTACCTGGATCTATGTAAGCATAAACAGGAAAAACTGTACTAAGGAGAGCTATTAACAAGTAACTTCGAAGAGCTGCCATATAATGTAAACTTTGTCTCTTGAAAGAGTTTCTAAAGTAACGAAGTTTGTATCTTATGCCGAATGTAACATTCCGCCAAATATTTTCTCTCCTGCTATTACTTTGGCCCCTCCTAAGTATGGGTCAGCTTAAACTTCACTCTCCCTTTTTTTCCGTTCATGTCACCGATAATGGACAACTCACTAAAGAGAATCATAGGGATCTCCCAATAACAACAGCTATAAATAAAATCTCTCAGGGACATTATTACGTTACTGTCACCATTGATAATATTTCTTCCGCAGAGATTAATCTTTCGCCCCTAATTCTTAACATTGGATCTAAAATGACAGCCTTTGAAGATCCGTCGGGAGGATATAGCTCTGCTATTTATTCTTACTTAGAACCTTTTGTAATAAATCAAGGAGAAGCAAAAACTCCTATCTCAGGAAACGAGACCAGCAATTGGTTTGGTTATTACAACCGATATAATGTAGAAGCTGTCAGGCCTAATGATACTTGGACGATAATAAACAACGGGCTTCTCACTCAGAACAAAGTAATCAAGGCAGGCGAATCGATTCAATACTCCCTTGACTTCGTCCAGTCCTCACGGGAAAAAAAATTGCTCGCCGAACTCGGTCTTGATGGTACATTACTTCAAAATTCATGGGGTTGGTTTCGCTGGTTATGTCTCGGGATCTGGGGTCTACTAGAATTACTATTTCATGTAACTGGTAATTGGGGTATCGCTATAATTTTACTCGCATTGGCAATTCGTCTACTAACTATCCCGATAACAACAGTTTCACTGGAATATCAAAAAAAGGCTAAAGAACAACGGATCCGTCTAGACCCTAAATTAGCAAAAATAAAGCGAGATTACACAGGGATTGAATTAAGTGAAAAAATAGTTGCCCTATATGAAGCAGAACAATACGATCATACAGCTCCCTTAAAAGGCATACTGGGGCTCTTAATCCAGATTCCCATCCTAATCGCTCTGTTTACGCTAATTGGTGAAATAAGTGAACTGCGGTACACACATTTCCTTTGGATTAACGACTTATCTTTATCAGATCGGACGCTTCCCTTAGGGATCAACATTCCATTTTTTGGTGCCCATTTAAATGTACTACCCTTTCTAATGGCTGGCGTCACAATCGCGTCAACGTGGGTTGCATCACAGTACTCGGACACACCTACGTTCAGCTTATTCGGTATGGCAATACTTTTTTTCATCTTTTTCTATTCCTTCCCAGCTGCGTTGGTACTTTACTGGTTCGCCAGCAATTTATTTCAGCTCATACATCAATTACTTCACCGAAACCGCAGCGCGAAGGAATCGGTATAATGTTGGCCCCGCCCTCTCGAAAAAAAAATTTTAACTTTTAGAACATAAAAAGGAGTCAAACAATTTAGAGATATATCGAATAAAAGAAGGGTCGGCTTAAGAAATGTATATAGCTCAACAATTCAAGAGTGTTAGGTTCCCATATATCAGTCTGAATAATCTAAAAATAACGCAACACTCTATAAAAACTAGAAAAAATGGTGATTTTTTATGAGAAAAAGAATTCTGGGAAGCACGCAACTAGAAGTCTCTGAAATAGGCTTCGGTGCCTGGACAATTGGTGGCGAAAGTTATGGAGATGTAAGTGAAACGAATGCGATTGATGCAATAGATAGTTATGTTAGCGCGGGAGGTAATTTTATAGATACTGCGAGACAATACGGCGCAAGCGAAAAACTAATCGGTCAATACTTTAATACCAACAGAAACCGCGAAGAAATTATTCTTTGTTCGAAAACATTCGCGGGTCAGCAAATGGGAACAATATCTAAAATTAGAGAAGATATTGAAGAGTCCCTCAAGCTACTGGGGACATCATATATCGACGTATACTATCTCCATCAGCCCCCAGAAGATGACGTAGTCATTGACAAAGCTCTTTACCAACTAGAAAAAGCGAAAGACGAAGGGCTAATCAAACATATCGGCGCCTCTCTTAAAGGACCTAATGTATCTCGAAGCACGGTCGATTTATGCCGCAAATATATTCAGTGTGGCCGAGTCGATGTCTTCCAACTAGTCTATAGTATCTTGCGTCAAAAACTTCATGAAGTCATTACTGAAGCTCACGAAGCTGGTATCGGTATCGTAGCTAGGACAGCTCTTGAAAGTGGCTTTCTCACGGGAAAGTATCTCCCCGGCCACATATTCCCGGAAAGTGACCATCGCGCACGTTGGTCAAAAGAACACCTAAACTTTATCTTAGGAACATCGCTAGATATAAACAAAATAGTTTCACCTCCCTACGAAAATATTGCCCAGATGGCGACTAAGTTTACGATAGGGAATCCTGGAGTATCGACACTAATTTTGGGAGCAAGAGATACTGATCAGGTTATGAAGAACATGAATACAAAAAATCTTCCCGCACTGCCAGACCAAACACTCGAGATGCTAAAGCAAAGATATGGCAATATTACTGAGAAGTGCAACACGAAGATCCTTTAAAAAATAAGTTGATATAAAACCATACTCCGAGAGGGCGAAGATATTATGGAATTGAGAAAGTTGGGTTCGACTGGACTGAAGGTTAGCGTTGTTGGCATCGGCTGTAACAACTTTGGTGGCCGCTGTGATGAAAATCTTACCAAGGAAATAGTCTATTCTGCTCTTGACTCTGGAATCAATTTTTTCGACACGGCGGATGTCTATGGTCACCAAGGTTTATCAGAAGAGTATCTCGGTAAGGCGGTTGCCGGAAAAAGAAAAGATCTAGTCATCGCAACCAAATTCGGAATGCAAATGGATAAGGACGGGCGAAAAAAGGGAGGCTCTCGTAGATATATTATCCAAGCAGTGGAGGATAGCTTAAAGCGTTTACATACAGACTATATTGATCTTTATCAGCAACATTTTCCTGATGATGAAACTCAAATAGAGGAAACCCTTTGTGCGCTTGATGATCTCGTTCATCAGGGAAAGGTTAGATATCTTGGTTGCTCAAACTTTTCCGGATGGCAAATATCCGATGCTGATTGGACTGCCCGTAACCGCGGTCTTAATCGTTTTATTACCGCGCAGAATCTCTACAGCCTCATCGACAGAAGTATCGAGAAAGAGGTTATTCCTGCTTGTCAGCAATACGGGCTTGGACTATTACCCTACTTCCCTCTAGCCAGCGGTCTTTTAACTGGGAAATACATTAGAGGCAGCGAACCACCGAAGGGAACGCGCCTGGCCTCCTGGGGAGAACGGGCCAAATCAGCTCTTTCCGACAACAACTTTGATATCGTAGAAAAACTCACAAGCTTCGCTGCAAAAAAAGATCACTCACTCCTTGATCTGGCAATGAGTTGGCTTGCTTCGCTACCCCAAATTTCTAGCGTCATCGCCGGTGCAACATCAAAAGAGCAAGTTCAGCAGAACGCTGCTGCTGCAAGCTGGCGGCTAACTGATGAGGATATGAACGAAGTGCATATAATCAGCAGCCCTTGACGATAGTTCAAGAGACGGTGACGTCCAAAGGCACTAAACTGGCTGGTGGTAACTCTCCCGCAAGACTGCTGGACGCAGATGAAAGGTAGGTGAACTCTTTAGCGACTACCGCATTCTGTTTTTCAAAAGTATTTACAGCTTTGAGATCTTTGTGATGTAAGATTTATCCAGCCACTTCGAGCCCAAGGAGATCGATGATCACTGACATTTTATCAATGGGTGAAAGATTTATTATAAAGAGTGAAAGATTTGCCTGATCAAGCGAATAAATGCAAGAGGCATCCATGCATGTAACAGGCCCTTCGTCAGTATCGAAGCAGTTACCCGATACACCCAAATGCAGAGGTCTTCCCTCCTTGCGCTCAGAAAATAGTTTGAAGGCATGGAAAGTTGTATACTTCAAAAGCTCATCTCCAAGCGTCTTTAATGGAGCAATAGCGTTGCCTACCTGAGCCAAGTTTGCGATTTTCACAACATCAGCGTGTCTGATAAAGCTTAATCAAGCGCTCCATATATTGGTTTGTGCTTCGTATAGCCACCGTCAGCTGTCAGCACCTCACCAACGCACCAACACTCATTTGACCAAAAGTACATTGTCGCCCCCGCAATATGCTTTGGCGCTGTAAGCGCTCCAGTGGGCATACAATCCTCGACTGCCTGCAATCGGGCTGCACTAGTTGGGTTTTGAGCAGCCATTATTCCCCTTAGAGGTGATGGCGCAAGGCCATTCAAAAGCAATCCATACTCTTCCAAAAAATACCGAGATTGCAATGTCAGAAGATTCATCAATCCACCCTTAGACTCCTCGTACGCCGCACTAGCCCTGCCTTCAGAACCCACAGTCGCTGACGTTGATAAAATAACAACTCCATGAGTTCTTGGCGCAAATGCTTTGGCTTTAATTCCCTGCTTCAGCACGTTGTGAACACCCCATAAGTTGACCTCACAAGCACCCATAATATCGTCTTTTGTTAAATCCTCAGGGGGTGTAAGCGGTTTGGGTGAAATTCCCGCAGTATGTTGAATATAACGAACATCGCGATGACGATTGAAAAGACCTTGAACGTCCTCCTCACTCGCTATATCTATGGTCTCTGCGACAACCTCTGTTTTAATAGCCCCTGAAGCTATATTTTCAGCAAACTGGCGAAGCGGGATCACTTTTCCATCAATATTGATATTTTCAAGATGGTCCACCAGAACTAGCTTTGACAAACCTAGCCATTCAGGACATCTCTGTGCAATATATTGTCCCATAAGACCAACGCCAATAATCATAGCAGTCGCATCGGAATCGTATGTTAAAGGGCTCATGGATTTAACCATATCACATATGTAACTTTAACCAGAGTAAGGATTACGCCGGTATTATCTGTGCCTGACGTAAGCGCTTGCAGGCTGACAAATAATCATCATCTGTAATCCAACTGCTAGGTTTCTTGCCTTTCGATGTATTAGGGGTTAAAAAGTTCGGATCAAATGGAACCAAGTGAGTTACACCATATTGCGCAAGCACCGAGTCAGTCGCTGGGAGAAATACTTTCATATGATTTCTCATTTCCTGTGAATACCCTCCTAAATTAACTCATAAATGCCCAAACATCTGTTGAAAAAAATGAAAATTCCCTGAACAAGAGTGGAGAAATGATGAATCCAGCGAAATGTTTAGTGTTTTTACCATCTACAATGAGCTTTTTTCCTCTCAGACTGTCATAGTAGGAACGGTGTCCCTCGCAAGGAAAGATACATCTCAAAAAATATATGGCTAAACGAATCGCAATCGTAGAAGACGATCCAGACCAGAGAGATAATTACGTAGATGCAATCATTAAAAAAGGCTACGAAGTAAACGCCTATAGCAGTCGTAAACAGGCGCTCGAGAGTTTTGATAACGACCTTCCTGATCTGGCCATTCTGGATATCATCCTCGGTGATGAAGTTGATGCTGGCTTCGAGATTTGTCGAGAACTACTGTCGAAATCTCCCACTTTGCCAGTCATTTTCCTTACTGAAAGGATTGCTGAGATTGATAAGATTTCAGGCCTCCGACTAGGAGCATGGGACTATTTACCCAAACCAATCTCTCTTGACTATTTAGCAGAACGCATAAGCTCTCTCCTCCGTATTAATGAGGCCCGAGGACAAACTACAGCTGGTGTTATAACGGCTAAAATGGTTGGCGAATTGTCGATCGATCAAGAAGCACTTTTGGTTTCTTGGAAAAATCAAGCTATCAATCTATCCGGTACAGAATTTCGCATGCTTGCCAAGTTAGTCCGCGTACCTGGACACGCGGTGTCTTATGACACGTTAATGAATGCAACTATGCAAAGCCTAGTTACAAATAATACAATTAACACTCACATGCGCAATATCCGTAAAAAATTTGAAGCAATTGATTTTCACTTTGATTGCATCAAATCCGAATATGGCTTTGGTTATCGCTGGTCGATAAAGTAGTGCCTAAAAATTGGCTAGATCTATACTTCGAGGACCAAAACTAGGAACAAAGCTTCTCATATTAATGAGCCTAGCTTTAGTGGTTATACCTTGGTTTAGTTATCAGTACCTCAGAGAAATGGAAGAATTTCTAGTCGATAGCCAAGCGAACGCGCAACTATTGACCGCGGAAGGCATTTCCACCTTACTAAATGGTCGCTCCGACTTATTCGACGATCTCCCATTATCTCCGGAGGGCTACGAGCAGCTATTTGCCCATCCCCTCGAAAATCCAATACGAATTGATGGTGAGGATAATGATTGGGAGAATGTCCTAGACTACCAGATAGAGTTCGGTGGCTTCCTTTCTCAAGATAACAGCCCCACTGTACCGAATCAGTTTCATTTGGTATTGGGTGAACATAATGATCAAATATTCACTTTACTCCACGTAAATGACGACCATCTTGTATTCCGTGATCGCAACATCCTAAGACTCGATTTATCGGATCATATACGTATCGAATTCACTGGCCATGATGGCATAACGAAGCGCTATGTCCTAACCATGACTGATCCTGGAGTTACTACAGCTTATCCAATGAGTGACTGGCGCTACGCCATCGGTGCTGCAGAAAATAGAATTCAGGGGTTTTTGACGCAAAACGATAATGGCTACTCGATTGAGTTTCGAATCCCTCTTGAGCTCATTGGAAGCACCTCACCGACGTTTGGATTAGTAGTGGTTGATGTAGATGATGAAGATACACGGGTTATTGAGTCGATTACCGCAACACTGCCATCAGATGATAAAGAGGCCTTCGGATTGGTATTACTAAAGTCACCAGAAGTTTTAAGAATTGTCGAAGGGCTGGGTTACTCTGGAGCAAATATTCAGGTAATTGACCGCCAAGGACGAATTAGGGTGGACGAGGGAGGTATTCAATTGCTTTCATCCAACTTTCAAGAAAACAAGGACGAAAATTGGTTCTTCTTTATAAATTTTCTACTCGAATCGCTATACTCTATAGCGGAACCAAGACTCCGCACCACCACGGGTGAAGTCGAAAGTAGAGTGATTAAGGAAGCTCTCTCTGGAAATGCAAACTTTGAAAGAAAGTTCAGTCCAGAAGAAGGGGAACTGATTATTGCCGCTCATCCCATTATCGCAGAGGATGAAATCATAGGCGCAGTAATTCTTAAACAGAACACCGATCGAATCCTCAAACTTCGGCGCGATGGTTTAACTCAAATTGTCAATTTCTCTGTATTTTCTATCCTTATCTTTGTTGCTCTAATACTTGCATTCTCCGTACGTCTAGCTCGTCGCATTAGAAAACTAGGCGGAGAAGCAACGAATGCAATAGACGTATATGGGCGGCTCCAAACTAATCGGCTATTGGCAGAGACCGAATCTGACGATGAACTTGGCGACCTAGCAAGAAGCTTTTCCGGCATGCTCGCTAGGCTTCATCAACATACTCAATTCTTAGAGAATATGCCTCGAACTTTAAGACATGAGATCAATAACCCACTAAATACTCTGAGTACTTCTTTACAGAATTTAGAAGATGAACCATCAACAAAGGATCGCAAAAAATATCTTGATAGCGCCAAGCGAGCTGTCATGCGAATTGGGACCATAGTTCAAAATCTTGCTGATGCTGCTAGTCTGGAAGAGGCTCTCGAAGCAGAGGAATTCGAACTCATCGATTTAAGCACTTTAACAAGAAGTTACATCAATAACTGCCAGGCAATTCACTCTAATCGGAATTTCGAATTCATAGGAAATCAAAATAATGTTATTTGCAAAGTTTCAGACTCAAGGATAGAGCAAGTCCTCGATAAACTCGTGGAGAACGCGTTAGACTTCTCAGTAGATCAGTCTTCAATTATTATTGGTTTAACTAGTGACGAAGTAAACGTGACCTTATTTGTCAAAAACTATGGACCAACCATTCCAAACGGGCATATAGACCGCATCTTTGATTCCATGGTATCCATACGGGATACAGATACTCGGATGCACTTTGGAATGGGGCTATATATAGTAAGGGTTATCGCAGAACATCATGGAGGGAGTGTAATGGCAGAAAACTTGAGTAACGGAAATGGAGTAACAATCAGTATAAAATTGCCGTCATACCACCCCTTACCCTAAAAATATTAGTGAGTAAACGTTGCAAGAACTAATACTCGCAAATGGGCGTAAAGATAAATCAGGAAGATACTAGAGAGACCCTAAATGACACAACAAGATTACAAAATTGCTGACATAAATTTAGCAAAACTTGGCAGACATGAAATTTCTTTGGCCGAGGCAGAAATGCCTGCTCTGATGAGCTTAAGAGAAAAATATCGGGAAGACCAACCTCTGGCTGGAGCGAAAATACTGGGTTGTATTCATATGACAATACAGACCGCTGTCTTGATAGAAACTTTAGTGGCACTTGGTGCGGAAGTCCGTTGGTCCTCATGCAACATTTTTTCTACCCAAGATCACGCGGCAGCAGCAATAGCGGAACAAGGGATACCAATCTTTGCCTGGAAAGGCGAAACAGAAGAAGAATTTTTTTGGTGTATTGAGCAATCTATTCTGAAGAACGAAAAACCATGGAATGCAAATATGATTCTCGATGATGGGGGCGATCTCACCGAGATGGTACATCACAAATATCCAGGCATGTTGGACGAAATTCATGGAATTACTGAAGAAACGACAACAGGTGTGCACCGTCTATACGAAATGCTAGAAGCAGGAGAACTAAAAGTACCTGCGATTAATGTGAATGATTCTGTAACCAAATCAAAAAATGATAACCGATATGGATGTCGACACAGCCTTAACGATGCAATAAAACGTGGGACTGACATGCTGCTCGCAGGGAAACGTGCCCTCGTGATTGGTTACGGTGACGTAGGGAAAGGATCCTCCCAAAGCCTTCGACAAGAAGGCATGATAGTGCGAGTCGTTGAGATTGATCCAATTTGTGCTATGCAAGCCTGCATGGACGGATTCGAGGTGGTATCGCCTTACCTTGATGGGCGGAACACAGGAGTTTTATCTGATATCGATAATGTGCTTATGGGATCCACCGACTTATTGGTTACATGTACAGGGAATATTAGTGTCTGCGATAAGAACATGCTTCAAGCACTAAAAAGCAACGCGATAGTATGTAACATAGGTCATTTTGACACGGAAATTGATACGGAATTTATGCGAGAAAACTGGCGTTGGGAAGAAGTCAAACCCCAAGTCCATAAAATCTATCGTAGCGATAACGCGAGAGATTATTTGATACTACTTTCTGAAGGCCGACTTGTAAATCTAGGTAACGCTACAGGTCATCCGTCCCGAATTATGGATGGTTCGTTTGCTAATCAAGTTCTTGCACAGATTTACTTATATGAACGCGCCTGGGCAAGTCACGATACGAGCCAACGCGAGAAATTAACCGTCGAAGTGCTTCCCAAGGAACTCGATGAAGAAGTGGCTGCCTATATGGTGAAAGGCTTTGGAGGTATCGTTACATCGTTAACAAAAGAACAGGCTTCATATATAAACGTTTTGGATTCAGGACCTTTTAAAGCAGAATCATATAAATACTAAATAAACGAAATACAAATGGAAGAAGAGTTAAAAGACCTGCTAGAGCTGCTTGATCTAGAGCAAATTGAAGTCAACTTGTTTCGTGGAATAAGTCCTTCAGACCGCTGGCAAAGAGTGTATGGAGGACAAGTAATTGGACAGGCTTTGGTAGCAGCATCTAGAACCGTAGAAGATCATGCAAGAACTGCGCATTCATTACACGGTTACTTTTTGAGACCCGGCGATACTAATATTCCGATCCTTTATTCCGTAGACCGAATTCGAGATGGTAAAAGCTTTACAACGCGGCGCGTCGTTGCCATCCAGCGAGGAGAAGCAATATTCAATATGTCAGTTTCTTTTCAAGTTCTAGAAACTGGTCTCGAGCATCAAAGTCAAAAGCCAAACGTACCCCAACCCGAAGCTTGCCTAAGTCGGCAAGCACTGCTTGAGAAATACTCTAAGTCTATTCCTCAAGCAAACTTAGAGCAGGCAAATCAACCTCAACCCATTGATATAAGATTTGTTGAACCAATCAATGAATTTGACCCAGACCCAGCCCCTCCTTTTCAACATGTATGGATTAAAACAGCGGGGGAAATGCCCAAAAATAACCGACTTAATCAATGCTTACTTGCCTATGCCTCTGATATGACGTTACTAGATACTAGTTACCGTCCTCACGGACTTGGTTGGAGAAATGACAATTTTCAAGTCGCAAGTTTAGATCATACCATGTGGTTCCATAGACCATTCCTTACCGACGAATGGATGCTCTATCAACAAGATAGTCCTTTTTCAGGAGGAGCTCGCGGTTTTAGTAGAGGGGCAATTTTTAATAGAGAAGGTGCCCTCATTGCCTCAGTAGCACAAGAAGGACTAATCAGACTCCACGCCCAAGGGAATAAAGCCTCACTGTACAAATGAGCAACAGCCTAAGATAATTGGCGGCTTTTCATAATTGTTTCGCAAATAACGAATACTGTCAGACTAAAGAGGAATCTCGTGTCAATCAAAACAGAAGATAAATTAGCTACGATAGGTATTATCGAGAAAAACTTCGAATCTCTAAACTATATTTGTAATACACAGATAGCTACAGCAGTTTTTCTAGCTTACCACCTCGAAAAACCTGTTTTAATCGAAGGACCGCCAGGGGTTGGGAAAACCGAACTTGCTAAAACAACAGCAGAAATGCTCTCCTTGCCGTGTGTACGACTTCAATGCTACGAAGGCCTTGACGAATCAAAAGCAATTTATGAATGGAAGTACGGGAAACAACTACTTTATACGCAAGTACTGAAAGAAACGCTTAGTGAAATATTGGAAGGAGCTAAAGGTCTCACTCAGTCAGTCTCTAAACTCCACGATTTTGGGGACATCTTCTTCTCTGAACAATTTCTTGAACCAAGACCATTATTAAAAGCTTTAAAAGAAGAGCAAGGCTGTGTGCTTCTCATTGATGAAGTCGACAAGTCTGATCATGAGTTTGAGTCACTTCTATTAGAAATGCTTTCAGACTTTCAGCTATCCATCCCCGAAATTGGTACGGTCAAAGCTCAGGCTGATAAAAAGCCCCTTGTTTTCCTAACTAGCAATAACACCCGTGAAATTAGTGATGCCTTAAAACGGCGATGCCTACATCTTTACATACCCTTTCCCGATGCCGATCTTGAAGAGAAAATTGTTCGCGCTAGAGTCCCGGATATCTCGAACAAACTCCGTCTTCAAATTGTTTCGTTCATTCAAGAACTTCGAGAAATGGATTTAAAAAAGGTGCCTGCTATAAGCGAAACAATTGATTGGGCTAGAACTCTTATACTACTTAATACAGAGATTCTTACTCCAGATCTTGTGCGAGATACGCTCAATGTAATACTCAAGTTCCAAGAGGACATTGAAACAGTTCAGTCCGAGATTCAAACTATCACAAATAAAGCACTTAAAGAAAAAGACCATTAGAAGTTATCTATGCATCGTATTTTAGTAGATTTTATAAAAGTATTACGTAATGCGGATATAAAAGTTAGTCCTGCTGAAACACTTGATGCAATGCAAGTCATGGAAGTCATCGGTGCTCGTGACCGGAGATTATTAAAACATTCATTATCAATCACGTTATCAAAAACCCCCGAAGAGAAAGAAACTTTTAACCAATGTTTTGAAAAATACTTTTCATTTGCTAATCACCATGAAGCAAATGAAAAAAGAGGTTCAGCATACGGGCTTGATCATGATACTAAAAAAGGATCGGAGACAGAGGAAACCTCAAAAACTAATCAACAGTCTGGTGGACAAGGTAATGGTCAAATAAATAGTTGGGACGAGGAAGAAGAGACTAATAAGTCGTTAGAAGCAACATCTCATCTAGGCAAGCTACTGCTATCAAAAGATAAAACAGCAGTAATGATGTTTGTAGTAAAAGCAGGTCGTGAAATAGAACTAAACCAGATTAGGTTTTTCACACAAAAGGGGACGTATACGCGAAAGATCATGGATTCAATGGGTCTTAAAGACTTACAACAAGAAATTGGGACTCTGAATACTAGTGGTAGCCGAAGTGAGATGCTATTGGCTGAAAAACTAAAAAATAGCCGTGAGCAACTTCGACAAAGAATACGGGAATATGTAGAAAAACAATTTCTACTTCATGCCGATAGCTCAGGAAAACAGCTTCGGGAAGAGTTACTGAAGCAAATTAAATTGTCTAATCTAGAAAAACGCTACTTTAAAGACGTTAGAGAACTTGTGTTCAAAATGGCCAAAAAACTTGTTGCGGTGCACTCAAAACGTCGCAAAAAATTCAGACGAGGCCAGCTTGATGTAAGAAAAACATTGCGTAAGAACATGCAATACGATGGAATGTTCTTTGATATTAAATGGAAAGCATCGAAAGTTGATCGGCCTAAAGTAATTTGCATATGCGATGTAAGCGGTTCTGTTAGTAGCTACTCAAGATTTCTCCTCATGTTTCTCTATAGCCTTTCGGAAATCCTACCCAAAGTACGTGCCTTTGCTTTTAGTTCAGACCTTGGGGAAGTTACAAAGCTTTTTGAAGAATCAACACTCGAAGACGCTCTAGCAAAAACAATGAGAGATTTCGGTAATGGATCAACCAATTATGGTCAAATGCTACTTGACTTCAAGGATCAATATATGGGCGATGTTAATAAAAAAACTAGCGTTATCATTCTTGGCGATGGTCGAAATAATTATGGTGACCCGCAAGTGGAAATTCTTCATGAGATCTACGAAAAGGCTCAGCGTGTCATATGGCTTAACCCAGAAGCTAAAACGAGCTGGTATATGGGTGACGCAGAGATGAAAAAGTATGCTCCTTGTTGTCATCAAACAGAAGTTTGTAACTCTCTCACACATCTGGAGAGGGTAGTGTCTAATCTAATGCGGTTTTCCTTTTAAAACATCTGGGATAGGACAAACCAGCCCCCACAGCAGGAATCAACAGTCCCTTTTTTGAAAATATAGAAAGGACTGAGACTCATAGCTCCCAAGAAACTAATTAGGTCAGTTATCGACATTTATAGACTTTTACAAGCTGACTTCAGCGCCATTCGGCGAATAGAAGGATCAACAGTGTACCGAGAAATATCCTGAAGACAAACCCAAGCCAGATCATATGATTCTTCACTAACTATATATTGGTCGGTTCCCAAGGAACGAATTAAGAACCGACAATCGTAGTGTAGATGCTCTTTCTCTTTTGGACCATCGGGTATCAGATGAATATCGATATCGAATAGCGCATCACCTACCAATTCGATATCTTGTAGGCCCGACTCTTCTCTAGACTCACGCAAAGCAACCCCAGCTATGTCACTGTCGCCATCTGCATGGCCACCAGGTTGCAGCCAACGATCAAGCTTACGATGGTGCGTGAGAAGCGTCTTTTCAAACTTAGTATCCATCAACCATGCCGAACCAGTTACATGACCAATCGATAAATTACGTTCAAAACACCTCGAATTGCCTTTAATAAAGGCGAGCATTCTTTTTATAGTGCCGCTTTCTTCCGGATATCTTTTTTGGTACGCCACGAGCTTTGCTAAAAGATTATTCCTATGCACGACTGACCGAAATCTCCGTATTTTTTTGGCGGAATTGATCCCTATTAGTTTCGTTGTCGAATAAGTCCACAAGCTGCTCGATTATAGCATCGCCTAATTGCTCTGCGTCAGTAATGGTAACCGCTCTACGGTAGTGATGGGTCACATCATGGCCTATCCCTATAGCTACCAGCTCGATTTGTGAATAATTTTCTATTTGATTTATCGCGTACTTCAAGTGCTGCTCGAGGTAGTTACTCGGGTTAACAAGTAAAGTACTATTATCAACCGGCAACCCGTCTGATATTACCATCAATATCTTTCGGTCCTCAGTTCTGCTAACCATCCTACTATGAGCCCACAAAAGAGCTTCGCCATCAATATTTTCTTTCAGCAATTCCTCACGCATCATGAGCCCAAGATTTCTTCTCGCTCGCCGCCAAGGCATATCTGCAGACTTATAAACGATATGCCTGAGATCGTTTAGTCTCCCCGGTTGGGCAGGTTTACCCTGCTGTAGCCATAGTTCACGAGATTGTCCTCCGCGCCAAGCACGCGTAGTGAAACCGAGAATCTCGACTTTTACATTACATCTTTCTAATGTTCTACCCAAAATTTCTGCACACATCGCAGCAATAGTAATCGATCGACCACGCATAGATCCTGAACTATCTATCAGCAGTGAGACAATCGTGTCACGAAATTCTGTATCTTTCTCTTGTTTAAAGGCAAGAGAGTGGAATGGATCAATGATAATACTAGTCAGTCTGGAGCTATCTAACAGACCTTCATCCAAGTCAAACTCCCAGGCTCTATTCTGCTGAGCCATGAGTTTTCGCTGCAATCTATTTGCTAATTTACTAATGACTGACTGTGAATTCAGTAAGTGCTTATCGAGAACATCCCGAAGTCGATCCAACTCGGCCGGTTCACAAAGCTCATCAGCAACAATAACCTCGTCAAAAACAGTACTATAAGAGATATAGGCAGTCTCCATAGGACGCTCGGGCAAATTTCCACCCAAAAAATCGGGCTGCGCACCAGACTCATCCTCCTCACCATCGACTTCTGCCGCATCTACAGCTTCCATATCTGTAGAAACTTCTCCTTCAATTGCATCAGTCATATCCGTATCAATACCGATTTCTTGATTTGAGACCCCATCATTCTCGTGGACCTCTATATCATCTAGCTCATCATCTTCATTTTCGTTTTCATTTTCATTATCTTGATGATCGCCATCTTCACTAAGGCCTAGGTCTTTAATGATCTTGAGTGCAAGATCCGAAAATTTTTCCTGCTGAAACAAAAGATCACTCAGCTGGGATACCTCTGCACCAATTCTTTCCTCGATATGGCCGTACCAAAACCTTAAAATTTTTCGGGCAGCAGGAGGCACAGATGAACCAGTAATCTTCTCTCTTATGTATAGCCCCAGCGCTAAACTTATAGGCGCATGACTTTGATGTTCGATTGTGCCATAGCCTTGCTGAACACATTGCTCTTGCAACTCAGCGCTTAAGTTTTTTTCCACCCCTCGCATTAAGTCAGCGCCTATACACGCGATACGCGCATCTTCTACGCAATCGAATACTTCCTGAGCAATACCAACCTTTGGCCGACGACTAATGTGAAAGTCATCATCATGAAAACGGGAATTCAGAGCCAATTTATCGGCGGTACCTCTAAGGATTGCTAACTCTTCTTTAGAGAGAAACTCATCGGATAAAGGAACACGAGCTCTTCCCCCTTGCATAAAAGCTTTGCCTTTCCCGAAGCTAACATTCAGTTCTTCAGCACCAGAGATCGCTCGCATGGTAGATGTTACAGCCTGCTTAAATTCCTCTCGGGTTTTGTCGTAATCTTGCATGAAGCGCTAGGTAAGAACGACTTTAGCACTTGACTCAGGTAAGTCCTCACCCATACACCTTTGGTAATACTCGGCGACAATTGACTTTTCAGTTTCATCACACTTATTCAAAAATGTCAGTCGAAAAGCAAATGCGAAATCACCAAAAATTTGGGCATTTTGTGCCCACATAATGACAGTTCTCGGCGACATAACGGTGGAAATATCACCATTCACAAAACCCTGACGAGTTAACTGCGCAACAGAGATCATATTCGCTGCTAACTTCCTATCAAGCTCATGTTCTACAAATTTTGCAACGAGGATATCGATTTCCTTTTCACGTGGCAGATAATTCAATGTAGATACAATATTCCAACGATCCATCTGGCCCTGATTAATCTGCTGTGTTCCGTGATAAAAGCCTGTAGGATCTCCCATACCGATAGTATTCGTAGTTGCAAACAAACGGAAAAATGGATGTGGACTAATAACCCTGCTTTGATCAAGCAAGGTCAACTTTCCTTCGGCCTCTAATACTCGCTGAATAACAAACATAACATCAGGACGACCCGCATCATACTCGTCAAATACTATCGCGCATGCTCTTTGCAATGCCCATGGAAGCAGGCCTTCTTTGAATTCTGTTACCTGTTGTCCCTCTTTAAGAACGATAGCATCCTTACCAACAAGGTCAATACGACTTATATGGCTATCTAAATTTATGCGTATACATGGCCAATTTAGTCGCGCCGCAATCTGTTCTATGTGGGTAGACTTACCCGTCCCATGATATCCTTGGACCATGACTCGTCTGTTATGCGCAAAACCAGCCAGAATCGCCAAGGTCGTATCCTTATCAAAAATATAAGTTTCATCAATCGCTGGTACGTGTTCACACGACTGTGAAAATGCTGGCACTTGTAAATCAACATCAAGATCAAAAGTTTCCTTAACCCCAACTCTCACGTCAGGAGCACCATCTCCTTTTAGAGCATTTTGTATCGCCACCATGGCCAGCATTACCCTCCAATATTTTTATAAAACATTTCACAAAAACGTTTCAACAAAACCTCATAACAACTGCCATGAGAACTCAATCTTACACTCGATAAATCATTTTTTTCAAATACGAATAGACGACCAAGGATAGCTGCTAAATCGCAAGAATACCACGACGACCTCTAGTTCAAGATGATCACGAAGCTAGCTCTGCAACCATATTCGTTAGCTCGTCCCAAGGCCTTCCAGTTGATTCCAATCCCTTGAGCATCAGGTCGATATGCGATAATCGCGATTGCATTTCCTCAAAATCACGTGTGCTATGACGCTTCAAACATAAGGAAATACTACTTTTTCTTTTGCTCCATATTCTCTTTGAGCGCATAGCCGTCTCAGGCGAATGACCCTGATCAATCTCAAACGAGATAGATGACAAACTCCGAATCTCTCGCGCTAGCATACTATTTAGAAATAAAGGTTCTGCATCAGCGAGACGCAAACCCTCGAAAATTTTAACCACTCGATCTATATTGCCTTCCAAGGCCGCATCAATTAATTGAAAAACGTCAAACCTAGTGGCATCCGCTACAGAAGCTAAGACTTCTTTTCTTTCAATTTTCCCGTCAGTAGAACAAAGTTTCATACGCTCAATTTCTTGAACTGCTGCCAATAGATTACCCTCAATTCTATCTGCCAGTTCCAGAATAGCTTCCTTGCTAGCCTCTAAGCCGGCATACCTAAATCTATTTTCTATCCAAATTGGCAACGCCTTTTTTTCTACAGGCCAGATTTGTACAACACCGCCGATATTCTCTAATGTCTTGAACCACTTAGTTTTCTGTGTTGCGCTGTCAACTTTTGGCATTACTAACAGAACACAGTTCTCCGGGGAGAGATTTTGGCATGCGTCTACAAGCGCACTCGCACCTTGTTTCCCAGGCTTCACTGAACTCATACGTAATTCAATAATTTTTTTGTTGGAAAACAGGGACATACTCTCATTAGTGAACTTTAACCTTGGCCAGTCAAACCCTCTATCGACATGCAGTAGCTCGCGCTCATCAAAACCAGCTTTCTTTAAATAGTTTCGAACCAGATCACTACTTTCCTGAACTAATAGTGGATCATCCCCGCTGATAATATAGAGGGGGAGAATCAAATTCGCTAAATTCGTTTGTAGCTTTTCCGGGTAGATTTTCAATTTTTTTTATTCTCATACCCTTGAATACCCGCATTAACTCGACGAAAAATCTGTTCACTTAAATCTTGCTGCATTTCCTCCCGAAGTAAACGCTCTTCCTGAAAACTACTATCAAGTATTTGGTCATTAAGAGCATAAAATCGTTCTGCAGATACTTTTTCCTGTGAAATCAGATAATCTCCCTCTTTGTTGACCAAATGAAGACTTACCTCCTGCGCGATCTCATACTCCGTAACAATCTGACTACTGGAATGCGCAATCGCCCTACGACTATTTCTTTCATCAGTAATTAAGACAGTATACTGGGCTTCCGAAGGGTCAGCAGATACCTCAACTTTCGATTGCTGAAACTTGTCCTGCAATATCCTATGGATATCGCCATGGACATCCCCCGTCTCGATATATATTGAATGGAGGTCAAGAAACACTACCTGCTCGGTGCCGCGTAATTGGAAGCCACAACCAATCAGCAACGACAAAACAAAAATAATAGAAACAAACTTCAAGCTATTACAAAATTCAGGAGTTTATCGGGTACGTGAATAATCCTCGTAATTTTTTCGTCTTTCAAGAACTTCTCGACATTTTCTAGCTCTCCTGCTCGCAAAATGAGATCGTCTTTACTGGCTCCTGGCTCTACCTCGAGTTTACCGCGCAACCTCCCATTCACTTGAATAATGACATTAACAACGCGCTTTCGTAATGCTTCCTGGTCAATGGATAACCACTCAGCATCCTCTATCACTCCTAATCCCAGCTTTGTCCAAAGTTCCTTACATATATGAGGGGTAATCGGGGACATGACCAGTACGACTATTTTTAATGCTTCATCGACAACCGCGCGACCCTGGTCTGAAGTATCGTTAAACTTTTGTAATTCATTAACTAGCGACATTACGCCTGAAACTACGGTATTGAAATTAAGCCGCTTGCCATAATCATCAGTAACCTTCAGCAAAGTCTCATGAGCAACTCGACGCATATCTCTCTGAGACTCGCTAAGTGAACTAGAATCCAATGTTGATACAGGACCCAATGACGAGTGAAGTATCACAGCTCTCCAAAGCTTAGACCGAAGCCATCGATTAGCTGACTCAACATTGTGCTCAGACCACTCAAAAGACTGCTCTGGAGGAGCTGCGAACATCATTGCCATACGAACAGCGTCCGCCCCATACTGATCCAGAAGGTGTTGTGGGTCTCCAGCATTCCCAGCAGATTTCGACATCTTGGCCCCGTCCTGAAGGACCATACCCAAAGCCAAGAGATTCTCGAATGGTTCGTCAGTATCCACCAAACCTTGGTCACGCATAACTTTATGAAAAAATCTTGCATATAGTAAATGTAGAATTGCATGTTCTTCGCCACCGACATAATGGTCCACAGACTTCCAATATTTTGCCCTGTCATCTAGCATTCCATTCCGAAGATTATTACATGCAAATCTCGCGTAGTACCAAGAAGACTCCATAAATGTATCAAAAGTGTCCGTATCACGCTCAGCAGGCCCACCACAACTCGGACAAATGGTTTTAGACCACTCAGGCATTCTCTTGATCGGCGACGTCACTCCATCAAATTCCACCTCAGTGGGCAAACTGACAGGAAGATCGCTATCAGGAACGGCTACAGCACCACATGCATCACAATGAATTATAGGTATTGGGCATCCCCAATATCGCTGTCGAGACACTCCCCAATCTCTTAAACGATAATTTACCTGACGCTCACCCAACCCGTTTGACTGAAGTAAGTCTGCTATAGCATCAAATACTTCTTCAAAATTTAAGCTATCAAATTGTCCCGAGTTAATACATCTACCCTTCTCAACAAAAGCCGACCGATCTAAATCACATTCTCCAGCCTTATCTGGTTCAATTACTTGCTTGACTGGCAGATTATACTGGCGAGCAAACTCCCAATCTCGTTGGTCATGCGCTGGCACAGACATGACTGCACCGGAGCCATACTCCATCAAAACAAAATTAGCTACCCAAACTGGAAGTGGCTCTTTTGTGATAGGGTGCTGAACTATAATACCAGTGTCCATACCTTTTTTTTCCGATTTAGCGATATCTGCTTCGGCCATCTTTACTTGGTTACAAGCCGTCAAAAATTCTGCGATAACAGAGTTCGTCTCAGCTGCCTCTTTAGCAATTGGATGCTGAGGAGCAACAGCTAGGTAAGTCACTCCCATCAGAGTATCAGGCCGCGTAGTATAGACATCTATCGCAGATCCTTCCAAACGCGCAAACTTGATTTGCAAACCTTTCGATCGGCCAATCCAATTACGCTGCATTATCTTAATCTTTTCAGGCCAACCAGGAAGATGATTAAGCTTAGCCAGCAACTCCTCAGCATAATCAGTAATCTTTAAGAACCATTGCGCTAATTCACGTCGCTCAACCAATGCATTTGAACGCCACCCACGTCCATCAATAACTTGTTCATTAGCCAGAACAGTCTGATCAACAGGGTCCCAGTTAACCCAAGCAGATTTCTTATAGACCAGACCCTTTCGAAACATCCTAGTAAAAAACCATTGCTCCCAGCGATAATACTCAGGATCACAAGTAGCAAATTCTCTACCCCAATCATAGGAAAAACCAAGTGACTGCAACTGTGTTTTCATATACTCGATATTTTGCATAGTCCAACGTGCGGGTGGTACTTTGTTTTTTATCGCAGCATTTTCCGCTGGCAACCCAAAGGCATCCCACCCCATAGGGTGCATGACGTTGTATCCTTGAAGTCTTTTGAAACGAGCAATGACATCACCAAGCGTATATGTCCTGACATGACCCATATGCAGCCTCCCGCTAGGATACGGAAACATTGCAAGGCAATAGAACTTAGGCTTTGAACTTTCCTCCGCCACATCAAAAGTCCTGTGTTCAAGCCATTCTGCTTGCACATTGGCTTCAGTAATTTTGAAGTCATAAAAGCCAGAATCATCCATTATTATTACTTTTTTGTTAAAAACTTCATTCTACCTGAACCAAGCCAAGGACAGGAACCGACGAGAGCACCTATAAAAGCCGATGTCTTATGATTGAAACGAAAATGATGGTTAAACAAATTATGATGAGGGGCCAGTAGCCAAAGTAGTGATAAGGAGTTACGCCCTGCATTATCCTTAATTCACCGCGCATAATACCCTCCTCGAATGGCTCTAACTGGGCCTTCAACGATCCATGATGATCAATTAGTACCGTAATACCGTTATTAGTCGATCGAATCATCCAACGGCCATGCTCCGCAGCCCTCATTCTTGCCATTTGTAAATGCTGCTTTGGACCAATTGACCTACCAAACCAAGTATCATTACTTACTGTCACAAACATGTCTGGAGGGAAACTATTACTGCCTAACAATTGGGGATAAACCACCTCGTAGCAAATTAATACCGAAACTGCATATTTTCCTGCCCTAAGTGGGCCCTGTTCGTAATAACCCGCTTGTGAATAAGACATTGGCAAATCAAAAAACCCAATCACCCCTCGTAAGTATTTCTCGAACGGCACATATTCTCCAAACGGCACTAATCGCCGTTTATGATAAACGCCCGATCCCTCTCCAAGAGCAATCACTGAATTAAAATATTGACCTTCTAAGGGACGGTCAAGAATACCAAGCAACAAGGTTGTCCCTGTCTTTCTACCTCGTTCCTCAAGCTCCTTAAGAAAGGTTTCTGCATCCTGCCTAATCACTGTAATCGCTGCCTCTGGCCATACAATAACGTCTCTTCCCCATTCTTCCTCTGTCAATCGTAAATAAGATTTAATTATGGTGTTAGCGCTATTAGGCAACCATTTTGTATGCTGGTCTACATTCCCTTGAATTGCCGAGACTTTGATAACCTCTTCAGTAGGATTTACCCAAATTATGCGCTCTGCGATAAAGGCTCCACCACCCCACAACACCCCTAAGATAAGGATATTCAAAGCCCATTTCGTAGACCTCAAGTTGTAAAGAAGTACTGCAGTAAGTGCAGTAAAAAAACTCAGGCCATAAACTCCTACAATCGGGATATAACCAGATAATGGCGAATCAAGATGACTATAACCCGCAAAAAGCCATGGAAAACCTGTGAGAAACCAACTGCGAAACCACTCCAGAACAACCCAAATTGCTGGAAACGTTAGCAACCAGTTACGAGTATTTACATGTAAGATCGCAGCGATTAAAGATGTAACGGAGTAACTCAGAACAAACAGTAGAATAAGTAATCCAGCTACGACCGGAGAAACACCGCCAAACACATTTATACTTACGAATATCCAAGAAACACCGGTACCGTACATTCCTAAAGCAAAAAGATAATACCGAATAAAAATATCGCGTTTATTCTCCACATCAAGCGAGAACAAAAAAGCGATAAAACTTATTAATCCAACCCACCAAAAACCAAAAGGCGCAAAAGCAAGGGGATAACAAACTCCTCCCAACAGAGCTAAAAGATGGCGAGGCCATGTCCCAGGACGCTTAGGGATTACCCTCTTAAAAAACAAGTTATTACATGCAATATAAATTTAACTAGTCTTCAGAGAGCGTTAGCTGTAACAGATGAATACGGCGACTATCAGCATTAAGCACTTTAAACTTAAACGTCCCGGTCTCTACGATTTCATCCCGTTTAGGCAAATGGCCAAATTTCTGTGTCACAATCCCCCCAATTGTCTTAAGCTCTTCCTCGCTAAAATCGCTGCCGAAATACTGATTAAAATCCTGAATTAGTGTCTGCGCTTTAACTGTATAACTGCCATCTTCATGCGGTTTAATGAAGTCGTCTTCTTCATTATAATCATACTCATCCTCAATATCCCCAACGATTTGTTCTAAGACATCTTCTATCGTAACGATACCAGAAATACCACTATACTCGTCTAAAACTACTGCCAAGTGACTTCGATTCTTCCGAAACTCTTGCAGCAGAACGTTAACCCGTTTACTTTCTGGAATTGGCGTAAAACTGCGCAATAAATCGCGCATATTAAATCTCGCCCGGTTATTCTCTAAGGCCAACAGTAAAAGATCCTTAGCAAGTAAGATTCCTAATACATTATCTGGATTCTCATCTACGACTGGGAAACGTGAATGTCCCGACTCAATAATCGTAGGTAAAAATTCCTCAGGAGTAGAATCTAACTTTACAAATACTACCTGAGACCGCGGAACCATAATCTCTCTTGCCTGCATGTCAGAAACTACTAACGCCCCCTCTATGATACTTAGAGCCTCGTCATCAAGAAGATCTCTTTGCTGCGCAGACCTCAATAACTCTATAAGCTCCTCTCGAGATCCAGGAGTTCCCGTCGCTAAAGACTTAAGCTTATCCAACCATGTTCGGTTATCGCTATCGGTTTGTTCAGTCATTGTGCCTTTTCTCTATATATGGATTCGTCCAGCCCAAAGTCGAAAGAATTTTTATTTCGATAATCTCCATCTCTTCAGCTTCTTTATCGTAAAGATGATCGTACCCTACAAGATGTAATATTCCATGAATCAGCATATGCGCAAAGTGAGCAGCTTTTTCTTTACCCTGTTGCGATGACTCCTGAAGTAAAACAGGAGCACAAATCACAATATCTCCTAGCAATCTCATTCCAGACTCATCAATCTCATCATTTTCAAAGGCAAGGACGTTGGTCTCATATTCCCTCCCACCGTATTTGCTATTTAAATCTACCATCTCACGACTATCAACTACTCGCACCGCGAGCTCAAAATCTGTTATTCCGACTTCATCGGCACAAGCAGAAACCCACGCAAGAACATCCGAGTCATTAATCTTCCAATCACTACAATCGCGCTCCCACTGTAAATCCACAGTGATCGACCGGTGTCCGTTATGCTTGCTGTCAGGAAGGCTCATAACCCTCGTCCTTAAGCTTCTCATAGGCCTCTACTATGCGCTGGACTAAAGGGTGCCGTACTACGTCTTTTGGTGAAAAATGTGTAAATGAAATGCCGGGCACATCCGACAGCACTTTCACAACATGACGTAATCCTGATTTCGTCTTACTCGGCAGATCAATCTGGGTTATATCTCCCGTTACTACAACGGTGGAACCGAAACCAATACGAGTTAAGAACATTTTCATCTGTTCAATAGTAGTATTCTGACTCTCATCCAAGATAATGAAAGAGTCATTAAGCGTACGTCCCCGCATATAGGCTAGCGGGGCCACTTCGATGACATTTTTTTCTATTAATTTTTCCACTTTGTCGAACCCAAGAAGTTCGTAAAGGGCGTCATAAAGAGGGCGCAGATAAGGATCAATCTTTTGAGCCAAGTCGCCTGGAAGGAAGCCCAGTTTCTCACCAGCCTCGACTGCAGGCCTAACTAACAAAATTCTGCGAACTCTTTCCTGCTCAAAAGCCTCGACTGCGCATGCCACTGCCAGATAGGTCTTCCCAGTGCCTGCAGGACCAATTCCAAAATTGATATCATGAGAAATGATAGATCTAACATACGAAATCTGATTCTTACCGCGCGGGCGAACCACCTTCTTTCCAGTATGTACTAAATCATCAGTTCCATCAGCACTATTTGTTAATAGAGCCTCAAGTCCTGACTCCTGCAGGAAAAGGTGCACTAAGTCAGATGTCAATGAAGTACCACTCCTAACTTCACGATATAAGTGTCTTAGTAGTTCACCAGCAGCATCAGTCATACGAGTTTCACCTAGTATTTCAAAATCATTACCACGATTTTTAATAATGATACCGAGACGCTTTTCTATTTGACGCAAATGGGCGTCATAAGGCCCGCAGAGCGTGGCTAATTGAAAGCTATCATTAGGTTCCAGCTTTATCTGGTGTGGTGTGAAATTTGCGTCCAAATTCATGTAGTGAGGATCACGATGACAGTAGGATATACTTTAGCTTTAAGGAGTAAAAGTAAGTTTTGATTTCCTAAACCTACTTAGCAACGTCTTGTTCTATGGAAATCAAGTGGCCTCGAAGCGAATTAGGTAGCGCTTCAGTCACCTCCGCTAAAATAAATTGCCCTATCAAACCTCTATCGATTGAACGAAAATTTAACACCCTATTATTCTCTGTCCTAGCCTGTAATTGTCCTGGATCTTTCTTGGATACGGCCGTAACCAATACCCTCTGCACCGTACCAACCATCTTACGACTTATAGTTAAAGCCTGATTTCTGAGCCTATGCTGCAGCCTCTCCAACCTTTTTTTCTTCACCGATAATGTTGTATCATCGCGCAACGAAGCCGCCGGAGTGCCGGGGCGCGCACTATAGATAAAACTGAAAGAGTGATCAAATTGGAGTTCTTCAACTAGATCCATTGTAGCTTGAAAATCCTGCTCACTTTCTCCAGGGAAACCGACAATAAAATCAGATGATAAACTAATCCCCGGTCTAATTTTTCTTAGCTCTCGGATTTTTGACTTGTATTCTAAGATCGTGTGATTGCGTTTCATCGCCGCCAAAATACGATCTGAACCACTTTGCACAGGTAAGTGTAAATGACTAACGAGTTCTGGAACTTCAGCATAGGCGTTAATCAGATTTTTCGAGAATTCTATTGGGTGTGATGTTGTATACCGAATACGTCCAATTCCTTCAAATTGGGCTATAACACGAATAAGATAGGCGAGATCAACATCAGCTTCATCATTTAAAACACCACGGTAAGCGTTGACATTTTGACCAAGCAAATTGATTTCGCGAACACCTTTCTTGGCCAAACTTAATACTTCTCTTTGCACATCATCTAGTGGCCTACTAACTTCTTCACCTCTTGTGTAAGGCACTACACAAAAACTACAGTACTTACTGCAGCCCTCCATAACGGAAACAAAAGCTGAAGGTCCATCAATAGAAGGATCTGGTAAACGATCGAATTTTTCAATTTCAGGGAAACTAACATCGACCAAAGGCACACCCCGTTTTCTACTTTCCAGCATAACAGGGACACGATGCAAGGTTTGCGGACCAAATATTAGATCAACAAAAGGAGCACGAGTACTAATAGCATGTCCTTCTTGACTAGCAACACACCCTCCAACCCCAATAGTTAATGACGGGTTTTCTAACTTAAGTTTTTTCCATCGCCCTAGTTGGTGAAAGACTTTCTCTTGCGCCTTCTCCCGAATCGAGCATGTGTTCAAGAGCAGTAAATCTGCTTCCTCTTCTTTATCAGTCATTTGATAACCATGCGATACCCTGAGTAGATCTATCATCCTACTAGAATCATACTCATTCATTTGGCAGCCGTGTGTCTTGACAAATACTTTAGGCAAAAAATTAATCTCTGTAATCTAAAAGATAAATATTATACAACAAAGCTCTTTCCGAGCAGCAATATTAAACTTAGAATCATAAGACAGTAGATAAAGGGGCGTTGCTGGTTGACAAAAGAAGTAATAACACCAACACTCCTTAGACATTTGCCCAGAAATAACTTTTAAGAGAATGAAATGCCTGAAACACCTATTTATAAAATAATCTTCTTTAGCATGGGACAAATATACGAAGTATATGCTCGACAAATTTTTCAATCTGACCTCTATGGCTTTATTGAAATCGAACAGTTGGTATTTGGAGAACGCTCTCAAATGCTCGTAGACCCTAGTGAGGAACGTCTTAAATCAGAATTTGAAGGAGTAAATAGGAGTTACATTCCTCTGCACTCAATTGCTAGAATCGATGAAGTCGCTAAAGAGGGTATTGGAAAAATTTCAGAAGCTAAGGGAGGAAACGTATCCCCCTTTCCCATGCCTGCATTCACTCCCAAAGGGAATTCAGACTGAATATTTGACCCTTCCTACGAGAGATAATCTAATCTCTCTATCTTTATGCTTGGAGCGACCTGTATCAAATCTGATAAAGATCGGTCATCACCAGGAAACTGGAACTCTGGAGCAAGCTCCTGCAGAGGTATGAGCACGAATAATCGTTGACGTGCTCGTGGATGAGGTAACTCTAAAAAATCAGTCTCCAATACATAGTTACCATAACTTATAATATCAAGGTCTAATGTTCTCGATGCATTCCTTAGATGATTCGAAGGTCGACCACTATTATTTTCGATCATCTGTAAACTCTTTAGTAAATCAATAGGCGACAGATCAGTATAAAATTCAACTACCGCATTAGTGAACCAAGACTGATCAATCATCTCGACTGGTTCGGTATTCCAGAATGAAGAATACCTTATTTCTCCCAAGGCAAAAGTTTCTAGCATTTTTATCCCGCTCAACAAACATTTTCGTCCGTCGCCTATATTCGAACCCATGGCGACATATACTAGTTTCATATCCGAAATACTCTTTACTATTAATTCGTGTTATTTTTAGCGCAAAATTCACTATCTTCAAGAGGTATTAAAATAGGTGAATCAAACCCAAGTAATCTCTGAAATAACTGGTAACGTCTGGAAAATTGAGTGTGCAGTGGGAGATAAGATTTCTGAAGGTGAGACTTTAATGATTTTAGAGTCAATGAAAATGGAGATTCCAGTAGAGGCTACTTGTGCAGGAACTATTGTTGAGATTCTCGTGAAGGAACAGGACTCGGTCGAGGAAAATCAGTTACTTGCAACAATTAATGATGATTAGGATATCTTCACTTGGAGTCCAGTTTATCCTTAAAGATGTCATCTAAATCCAGCACGAAATCATCATAAACGTAATTGGAGACATTAAAGTCCCAGTCCGACAGACTTTTCTGGTAAAGCACATTCTTCTCTTTCGAATTAATACCACTCTCGCCAGCATTATCTCCAAATTCGAGTACCAACTCGGAATCTAGGCGCTTGAGTGTACTAAAATGAAGCCAGAAGTTTTCTTTTCTTTTACTAGCTAAAGCTTCAATCTCTGTACCATTTCTTAAAAAGAATGTTGCTCTACGAGCGCTCTCCCAACGTCTAGGGTCATGTGGCGACACATCCTCTAATCTGACCTTAGTAAGTGCTCTTGCCGGTTCTTGCGAGACGCTGGGGTATTTGAGTTGTTTGGTGATGGGTAAAGGACTAACCTCGAATCCGCCGTCAGGATCCCTCTCAAAAACTAAGGAACCCATTTCTACTCGAACTATATCTTCAGGATCAACATCGATTACTATAGGCTCTAACCATTCTGTAACCTTCTTCAGTATTTTTATTTCATCGGCCAACCAAACCTGATTACCAAGTCGAACGAAACGACCCTTCCTTCCAGAAGATTGGTTGCCGAATAATGCCGAAAATATCTGTCCCTCACTATGTAAGTTAATACGGGTAGCGTCGCTATCAACAATATCCAGATCACTCACTCCCAGCAGGGCAAAGTTTTCTTCCTTAGAAGTTTTCTTTTCCTTTAACCTTAAATCGACTAGTTGTAAAACTAAGTTAGAGAGCTCTTCTCGTTGCGCATCGTAATCATCTCTCTGCGCGACGAGCCATTGATCATCTTTTCGAACGATCGTCGTAGTCTCCGTTGTTGTGATAATCTCTAATTTATCAATCTCCGCTACTTTTTTTTTGAGCTCAGGGAAAAGTAGTTGGGGTTCAGAGACCATCTCTGTATTTATCGAAAGTATGGAAGTGAGCCCTAGTAACAACAGCACAAATAAGCCAAGCATCAAAAATATTCTTTGGCTCACAATCAAATCTCCTTTGGTTTCCCTAGATGCAATAAATTCATTATCAATAATGTAAACGTCATAAGTATCGGCACAAGCGCTATATTTATGAATTTCAGGGTTGTTCCTAGCAACTCAATATCACGATCCAGTTGATGCCTAACGTCCCGAAGTTGTTTTCGAATTGTATACTTTTCTTGTTGGAATTCTGCTATCGCCTCTTCTTGCTCAGAACTGAGAACCAATAGTTCTCCTGCCCCTTGGCCAGATTGTATTTCAGTGAGTTTTTGCTCAGTTGCTGCAAGCCTAGTCTGTAAATCATTAGCATTCTCTAGATAACGCGCTTCAGCTTCTCGGCGAAGATTTTGTACCACATCAAACGGACGGCTAAACCTTCCCCTCGATCTAATACTAATTAAAGCCTCTCCACCACTGAGATTTTCGAGCGCATTACTTACCATATCTCCGTTATTTGCCCAAGGAGTCGCAAGCTGCTGCCCAAAGAAATTTTGCACCTGAACCCACATTCGATCGGTCAACATGTCCGTATCGGAAACAAGAATTACGCTAATATTGTCAGTAGACATTAAGTGTTTTCCGGGAGAGCCCTCTAACCCATTTGGGAACGC
Source organism: Gammaproteobacteria bacterium (assembly GCA_002690865.1). Taxonomy (GTDB): domain Bacteria; phylum Pseudomonadota; class Gammaproteobacteria; order Pseudomonadales; family Azotimanducaceae; genus UBA7455. The sequence continues at coordinate 68,452 of NZGG01000046.1, forward strand.
GGTAGGTGCAAAACCGGTTAGTCTTGCAGCCACCAAGTATTGCTCACCAGTCGGAGTAAACTCGCGCATCAAATCTTCTGGATTCGTCAAAAACTGAAACTGGAAAGCATCCAAGGGCATCGAGTAGGCGCTTGAGAAAATCAACCCTTCAATGTTCCCTGGGGGATCCTCTGATACGTCTAGTATCCCAGCAGTCGCGATATTTATACTCTCAAGGGAAGACATGACAACATCATCTTCCGAAAAATTATCTACCCCCATACCTAAAATTCCAAGATGACGAACTGGAGTTCCGGAGGGACCACTAACGGCGAGTGCCGTCTGACTGTCCCCCAAAACGATGTTATCTCGCATACTAATTCCCCAAACTTCAGTCAGACGATTTAATGACGAGGATTGGTCTGTCGGTGCAGAGGGCATCATTGGATTTGATTGTTGTGGCCGGTCCATTTCTGCAAGTGGGTCAGTGAATGCAAGCAACTTGCCACCGTTCATTACAAACTGATCGATCGAAAATAGAAGGGCTTCTGAGAGCTGCTTTGGATGCACCAACATAAGAAGATCAATCTCAGAAGGTATCTCCTCAATATCATCTGCAAGATTCTGTATATTGAAGCTCGATTCTAGCTGTTCCACTACCATCCAACTTGGCGTCATCTGAAATGTCTGCATATTCATATCGCCTTGTACTGGAAGACTCGAAATGATGCCAACGATAGGCTTGTCCACCAATATTAAACTTTGTAATAACTTACTAATATCGTACTCGAGGAACTCTTCTTTATCGGGCTGAAGGAAGGGTATTACCTCAACATCATCAATGGCATTCGTGCCTGCAAGGCCAAAATACAACTCATCTCCTGCCGCAGATAATGGCAAGCTTTGCAGCCCGAATTCTGTAGCTAAATCTTCTTTTTCTGAAAAAGGCTCAGGATCCAAAAAAGTAAGATTGATTTTTCCATCAGCTATCAGTGCATATTCCTCGAGCAATTCACGGACTCGTGTAGCATAACTGCGCAATTGCGGTAAATTCTCACTGCTTTTCTGAGTAAAGAAAAAATATAAATTTATTGGTTCATCGATCGACTTAACAATTTTCTTGCTACCTTCCGAAAGCGTAAATAAATTGTTTTCAGTGAGGTCAAGACGGAAACCGCCAAGTAAAGTATTATTCAACGCAGTAAAAGCTAAAAAACCAATGATGAGTAAAAACAGCCCTAGACTCGAAAAGTATTTTCTACTCACCACTATTCTCCTCCCTTCAAGTCCACAACAATCACCGTCGCAAGCAACCAAAAAATGATAATGCCAAAGAAATAGATAATATCTCTCAAGCTAAGGACGCCTTTTGATATGGAAGAAAAATGAGTTAGGAAACTCAAGCTTGCAATTGTGTCTATAATTAAAGTTGGTAACAAGCCCTCTAGTGCTCCGAGGACTAAAGGGAAGCCTGCAAGAATGAAAGCGAGGCATACCAAGCCACTCAGGATAAAAGCAATTACCTGACTCTTAGTCATAGCAGAGGCGCAAGAACCTATGGCAAGGAAGGCCCCCGCCATTAACCAACTTCCCAGATAGCTCGCCAAGATAACACCATTGTCTGGCTGCCCTAGATAATTAACAGTTAACCATAGCGGGAAGGTTAGCCCCAGCGCCAGACCCGCAAAGATCCATGCAGCCAGGAACTTTCCTGCGACCGCGTCAAATCTCGTAATTGGGAGCGTCATTAGTAATTCGATTGATCCAGATTTTCGTTCTTCCGACCACAAACGCATTGATATCGCAGGAACCAAAAAGAGATATAGCCAGGGATGAAAACTAAAGAAGGGAGTTAAATCTGACTGACCACGCTCATAAAAATTTCCTAAGTAAAATGTAAATACACCCGAAAGTACAAGAAAAATAAGGATAAATACGTAAGCAATCGGTGTTACGAAGTAGCTAACGAATTCTCGCCTCGTAATAATCCACAAACTGGTCGCTGATCCATTAAACATTTCCAAATCCCTCCGTGATGCTTCGGAATACTTCATCTAGTCTACCTTTCTCTTGAGATAAACCTTCTATAGCCCATTTATTTTTATGCTGACCTTCAAAAAGATCTACTAACAAATTACTATTTAGCGCGCTTGGAATTAGCAGCAAGTCTGACCCAGATCTCTGTATCTCATGGACAGAAGCTAACTTTTCCATATGCCTTTCTATAGCTTCCAGATCTTTAGTATTGGCAGTCACCCTAACGGCCAAATGGCGGGGAGACTTCGCTTCCAATTCTTCTGGGGAGCAATCAGCCACCATTCTTCCAGAAGCAATAATCACAGCGCGATTACAAACTGTAGCAACTTCTTCGAGTATATGAGTAGAAATGATAACAATCTTATCTTTCGAAAATTCACGGATCAGTTCACGAACATGGTGCTTTTGATTAGGATCTAAACCGTCTGTAGGTTCGTCTAAAATTAGCACCAACGGATCGTGGATAATTGCCTGAGCAAAACCGACGCGCCTTTTAAAACCCTTGGACAAGGTTTCAATACGCCGATCTAGCACGGACTGTAACGATAGGGTATCCACCACACGACGAACCCTATGTTCCAGCTCGCTCCCTACAAAGCCACGTATTTCAGCAATAAATTTCAGAAAGCTGCGAGGGGTCATCTCCTCATAACAAGGAGCACCTTCTGGCAAATAGCCAATAATTTTCTGTGCATTCAGGGGATGGCTCGATATGTTATGTCCGAAGATCTTCACCACACCATCGCTGGGCGGCAAAAACCCCGTGATTATTTTCATAGTCGTCGATTTCCCAGCCCCATTTGGGCCAAGAAAGCCGAGAACCTCTCCTGCCTCTACAGAAAAAGATAGTCCATCTACGGCCACCAGATCGCCGAATTGTTTTCTAAGTTCCGTGATTTCGATCATCACCGTCTCCGACTTTAAATTCTTTGCTTAACATCAATCTGTGCTTATATTACCTAACCTTAACGATAGGAAAAACACAATCTACTAGCAACATAGCGCATACTTCAAAAAAACCAGATCGGAACAATAAATAAGTGAATGTTCACTTCAATCAGGAATAGCAGGCGCAATGGAGTACGTCTAAATACTTAACAAATAGTTATAGGTGCTATTTAGGGTCAACACCGTGTCCAATATAATAGCGCCTCTAGATACATCTTTTCAGATATATATTGCTTGAATCAAAGTTAACTTGCTTAAAATGATCATTCCGTCGCTAAAAACGATTTTTCCTCAGATTTGTAAAATTATTCTTAAAGGAGGGTCGTCATATTTGACGACCATATTTTAAAAGATTGGCCAAGCGCATTAATCTTTGATCTCGACGGGACGTTGCTCGATACCGATCCTTTTTACAGCATTGCCTCTCGACGCGTGCTGGACGCTTTCGGACTGAAATATACTAATAACAAAAAAATGGTCTATGGGCGATGATTCTGGAAAAAGCGCTCAATTAGTTGTCGACGAATATAATTGACCTCTAAACGCAGATGAATACGTATAGGCAAAACAATTCAGTTGGACGATCTTTTCATAAATGTATCGAAAATAGATGGTGCGAATGAATTTTTATCGCAAACCGCTCAAAACTTAAGTGTCGGTCTAGCAACAGGCTCTCATCGGGAAGCGTGTGCCTTGAAGTTAAAGGATAAATTCTGGAGAAATGTCTTTGAAGGCACAATATGCGGAGATGATCAAAGGTTAGAACGACCAAAACCGGGATCAGATATTTTTCTACTTTGTGCGGATACTAAAGGTCGAACCTAAAGATTGTATCGTATTTGAAGACTCGCTAAACGATATTAAAGCAGCTGCTTTAGCGGGCACGAAAGCGTACACTTTACGTAGTGCTTTCCTTGATGATGAAGATTTGAAATCAGCTAATTCACTATTCTCAAGCTATCATGAACTACTACCGGTTATCATAGACTGGTAGCCTAACCAAATATAAGAATTGACATTATATATGCCATAAGTATAATTCAAATTGTTTCGAGTGATGTTTAATTTCCCCCTAGAATAAACGCACAGAAACATGTTGGTTCATAAATAGGCATGGTGAGTGCCTATTTAAACCAAAGCGATACCGAGCAGTTTTACTGCTTGACGCGCTCCTGGTCCCTGCCTCACTCCCCCTTTAATGGGGCTAGGGACCTGGCATTTTACACCTGATATAATCTACGGTTTAACTCTTAAAAGAAGTGTCATGAAAAAGACTGTACTTATAACAGGAGCATCAAGTGGGATTGGGGAAAGTCTCGCGCATATCTTCGCGAGGAATGATTTTCACTTAATTATGAGTGCGAGAGATGTCTCTAAGCTAAATCATGTAAAGAAATCCCTCAGGAAAGACGAGAGCATCCATATAATTCCAGCAGACCTCAGCAACAAAGAGGGTGCAGAAAAACTGATTCGCGAGACTGAAGATAGAGGCTATCAGGTAGATATTCTAGTGAATAATGCTGCCCAGATGTTATGGGGGAACTTCTACGATCATGAAATAATTTCAGTCGAAAAGCTTATCCAACTGAATATTTCGACGCCTTCAACCCTCACTCATCATTTTCTCAAGGGAATGATCAATCGTGGTAGCGGAAAAATACTAAATGTAGCATCTATTGCCGGATTTCAGCCTATTCCCTCTATGGGGCTGTATGCAGCGAGTAAAGCTTATGTTATTTCTTTTTCAGAATCTCTCGCTGAACAAGTCTCAGACCATGGAATATCAGTTACCGCACTTTGCCCCGGGGTAACGGACACACCCGCTACGAAGCAGATATTGGATGACCTTCCAACATTCGTTGTTTCTTCGTCAGATGAGGTTGCGGAGGAGGGATACCGAGCCTTAATGGCTGAAGAGACTATTTGTATACCAGGTATCGCTAACAAGGCTGCTTTAACATGGGTCAAATTTCAACCCAGATCACTTATTCGCAAAATTGGCGGCTTCATAAGTAGGTTTGGGCCTAATCCTCATTGATATCAATGGGATAGAGATGCGCAAGAAGTAGCACTATCTTGTTTGATTAACTCATACTACTCCCAAGTCATTTAACCGCTCATTTAAGTAGCTGGCCGCCGTATGACGGTCTGACAACACCACATTAGGTCTAGGATGAACGAATAAAGGTAAGGACATTCTCGAATAATTCATGCTCGAACCAGTAGGACTTAACACCCGATGTGTAGCCGAGGGGAAGATACCAGCCGTTATCTCATGTAACATATCGCCAATATTTACTATTAAGTGATCGCAATCGCCTTTAATCGGCACCCAAGAATTATTTTGGTCTAGAATTTCCAGGCCCATGGAGTCTGACATCGGTAGAATTGTAATTAAATTAATATCTTCATGTGGCGCCGCCCGGAAGGCATTCTCATCGCCTCTAATAGGAGGATAGCGAAGAATCCTAAGCAGATTCAATTGACTATCCAACACCATATCAGCAAGCGACTGTTTTCTGTCTCCAATCGCTTGGTCTTTTAGATATCTATCTATCCATGAAAGGAGTGTAACTGCAAAATCAAGCGCTGAGTTCAAGTAAAGTAACAGCTCTTCGCGTAAATCCTGAGGACACCGACCCCATGTGTAGAAGTGAAAATATTCTTTCAGGTCTTTCTCTTGCTGACCTTTTGCTGACTCTGCATCAGAAAGTGAGAAAAAACCATCCTGGGTTTTCTTATCATAAGAAAAGTGCTCTTTTTCACTGCTGAGAAAAAATGCCATCCAATGCTTATAAATTGACTTTACAAGAACGGGGTCTAAGGGATGATTCCGTAAAACGGCGAAGCCAGTCTCAAGTAATGAAGATAGAAATCTCTCCTCACTATTATCCTCTTCCAAATCAATTACTCGAAGATTCGTCATCTAATGGATTAACTTAAAGAAAGATAAAAGCCAGCAATAGCTGCGCTCATTAGATTTGCCAGCGTTGCTGCCAATAAAGCTAGGAGGCCTAACTTAGCAATCTCTGAGCGTCTGTTAGGCGCCAGAGTTCCTATACCCCCCAAGAGGATTGCTATTGAGGCAAAATTTGCGAAGCCGCACAACGCGATCGTAATAACTGCTTGGCTATCAGCACTTAGCTCCGGAAGCACAGCAGTAAAATTCATGTAGGCTATGAACTCAGTAAATACTAATTTTTGACCAATTAAACTTCCAGCTATACTCGCCTCACTCCAGGGGATCCCCAGAGCCCATGCCACAGGCTGCATAATATAACCCAAGACTAATTCTATCGTCAGCATGTCGAACCCAAATAAACTGCCCACCCAGCCAACAAAGGCATTAAGCATCGCAATGAGTGCCGTAAATGCCACCAACATGGCTCCAACATTTAAAGCTAAGTGCAACCCGGATAGCGCACCAGTTGCAGCTGCATCAAATACGTTAACATAAGGGTTAATTTCACTGCCTTCCAGACCTGATAAATGATCTATAGGTGAACTGACTTCTGGTTTTATAATTTTTGCCATCATAAGCGCGCCCGGTGCTGCCATGAAACAGGCTGCCAATAGATACTCTAGATCGATCCCCATTACGGCATATCCAAACATTACCGATCCTGCAATCGAAGCAAGTCCTCCAACCATAACCGCGAACAATTCTGAAGAGGTCATTTGCTTTATAAACGGCTTAACAACCAAGGGAGCTTCAGTCTGACCAACAAAAATATTTGCTGCCGCCGATAGAGATTCAGGACGGCTGCACTTGAGAGCTAACTGAAGTGCTCCACCTATTAATCTTATGACTAATTCCATGATCCTAATGTGATAGAGCACAGCAATAAGTGCAGCAAAAAAAACGATAACAGGTAAGACATTGATCGCAAATACAAAACCAATGTTATTCCACGACTGGTTAGCTAGATTGCCGAATAAAAAGCCAATACCATCTTGAGAATAGCTTAAGATACTTGAAACTATTTCTGCTAAGTTAGTAAGTATTAACTTTCCCCAAGGGAAGTAAAGCACGAGAGCGCCAATTCCTGCCTGAATAATAAACGCAAGAACTACCGTCCGAACATTAATAGCTTGACGATTCGTAGACACCAGAAGGGCAACGAAGATTAGGCTAGCAATACCGATCAAACTGACCATGCGCACTCTCCAACAGAAAAATGGAACATAGGCCTTGGTTGACTATCTTGTCAACGCCTTAGTGACGGCCTCCTAACCACCCATATCGAATGAAACGGTTTCGGTGTGCAAACACGCAGTTTTTATAGGCAAATACTTTCTTTCTGAAACCATTTTCAGTGCGCTACGACGAAAAGCTCTCTCATTGCGACCACCAGAGCTAGAAAGAATAACGATATTCTGGGTGTTACCCAACTTATTGATAACAAAGCGCAATATAACTTCTCCGGAGGTGGAATCAATAGCCATCAAATTTGGATAGAAAAGAGGCAACTCATCGGGTTCAATTTTTTCAGGACATGAAGGATAATTAGTCATGCTATTGGTGTCTGAGGGATCTGCAAACGTGCTGCTTCCAATCACCATACTAAGAAACAGCGAGACTACTTGAAATCGCTGCACTGCCTTAAATCTCAACAAAAATGTCCTCTACTTAACTCAAAGAAAGAATTTCCGATTGCCTAAAAAATGAATAACAACCTGCCGTCAATTATGCCCTTAAAAACAAGTTCACACTATATCGGTGCTGCATATTTGAAATTCGTGCAATTGTGTTATCATCTTTAGTGACTTTAAGTCAAAAAGAACAATAATCAAAAACTAGGGGTACACAAATGAATATCGAAAATGCAGTAAATACAGTCACTTCAGTAGCAAATGGCGTTATCGCCTTGGGTCTTAGCCTCGTAACCGTTGCACTTGTTGTAGATATACTTTTTCCTGGAACAACAAATATCGTAGCCGGCGTCACGGGTTTAGTAGAGCAGTTCACTAGTGGTGGACTTGTTGGCCTAATCGCATTAGTTATTTTTGTTGCAATTGCGGGCCGCTCGTAGGCAAATTCTCTCTCACCGAAAGGAGAAATAAGTATGGCCTCTATTAGAGAAACAATGTCGACCATTTCCTCTGGGTTAAAATCCTTAACCGAGCTGGGAGTTACACTGATACTCGCGTTCGTCGTTATAGATGTTCTATTTCCTAATACAACGGGAGTAATAGCAAACATTGGAGACATCGTCGCCGCGTTTTCATCAGAAGGACTTGTAGGACTAATAGCCTTGTTGTTATTCTTATTACTTTTCAAACAGTAGTAAACGCAACAATATAGTTCGTGAGTGGACCCTGTACGATTTCTACATCGTACAGGGTCACTTTTAAAATTTCTAAATTTCAAAACTAGCAAGAACCCACTCTTATTTAAAAATTCAAGCATTCCTAACTTCCCTGACGTCAAGTGTTGCTCCCTAACCTCCTCTCTTTATTGGACAGATATAGGAAAGTATCTAGGTGGTTTTTGACCCTAAAAATTGGCAAATAGAGCTCGCGGCGACTTGGAGCAAGGAGTTTTTTAACCTATTATTTTCATGCTAGGTTAGGGAAAATAAAAGACATGTCACAAAGTAAGATGAGCAATGTTCCAACAAAAGCTAATATCGAAGGCTTTGTAAAACGTGGTTATACTCTGGTAGAGCCTAGCTTGTCTGAGGACTTTCATCGAGACGTTTACACCCAGCTATCTCGAGTATTTCAGTCAATGCACAATGACTTTAACCCACATAACAATATCTTACCTATGGTACCCCAACTGTGGAAAGTGCTTGATGATCCAGTTGTTCAGCAGACGATCACCTCTATATTAGGAGAAAACTACCTTCTTCACGTACATCGTCATCCACATATAAGTAGGGGGCAACCAAAACAAAAAACGCCGGCGATGCGGCAACCATTTCATAAAGATGGACATGCTGTTAAACCTAGGCCTCGTCACCGTGAGCCGTGGTGGTTAATTATGTTCTACTATCCGCAGACTGTTGACCTCCATAATGGCCCAACCGGTCTACTTCCAGGCACACATGTTCTTCCAGAACTTGGAGTTGAAGAGGATTGGTATAACCCACCAAAGATTGAACAAAAACGAGACCAGTTATTTCTGACAGATCAATACGTCCAACCAAACATACATCCTTTGACCTGTAAAGCTGGCTCCGTAGCTTTTACGCACTTCGATATCGGGCATGGCGCCATGATGAATGGCACGGAATTTGATCGGTTTGCATGTAAATTCGTGATAATGCGAACACAGAGACCAACGGACAGAGGTGGCGAGGAATTTAAATTAAAAGACCCCGTATCGCGTCATATTGGACGATGGCTGGGATATTCGACTCAAGAAAACGAAAATATTTCGTTCGCTGATTGGAAAGCGGCATTTATTAACTCAGAAATTCGAGAACGAGTGAATGCACTATATATGTCAGCATCTGTGGACGACAAGTCAGCAGTGCGAGACACTCTGCTCAAAGATATTAGCAACCGTTTGCCAAGCGAAAATGGCGACTGGATTCTAGATATAGCAGATGCAAGTAATGGCCTTGCCTTACTCGGCGAACCTGAGCCAATTGAAGGCTTACTCAATAAAGACAATGAAGGTTACTTGATCAATGGTTGCTTTTCAGCCGGTCAAGCAGGGGATCCAGTCTTTGTGCCTCGTTTAAATGAATTAGTAAAACATCAAAATCCTCTCGTACAAAGACATGCAATGTCCGCACTAGGTCTCATTGGACCTACACCAAACCAGAATGAAACCATTTCCGCACTAGACTCGGTAATACGATCAAGTAGTGACTGGGACCTCAAAGTTTATGCGATTCAAGCTCTAATACGCCAAGGCGCTCTTTCAGAAACTATACCTGGTCTCGCTATCGCCGCAAAAGATGCAAACACTTATGTGAACGCTTTTGCTATCGAGCAATTGTGTAGGATTGACGATGATCGGGCTAGGAGTGCTGTAATAGAACCCCTACGCCGACATCGCTGGATGGAGGATCCAAGATATGAACAAGGCAAAAGTCTCTAAAAACATAGTTGTAGGTAAGGCCGGAAAACGCAATCTTGAAGCGGACCTTTATTTACCACAAAAGCACTCCGAGAAACGGCCAGCACTAGTAATTATTCATGGGGGTGGATGGCACAAAGGTTCAACCAATGGAGTAAAAGGTTTCGGCCTCCTTCTAAGTCGTTCAGGTTTTGTTTGTCTTTGTCCATCATATCGCTTGTCCCCAGAGGCACCATGGCCTGCACAACTAGAAGATATCAAATGCTCGATACGGTATCTAAGAAAAAATTGTGAAAGGCTAGGCATTGACCCTAACAGAATCGGTGCGGTAGGGGACTCGGCTGGGGGGCATCTTGCTTTGATGACAGCATTAGACACAAGGTTCGAGGGGAAGGGAGGTTATGCAAAAATGTCGAGCTCTATCAAGGCGGTTGCTTCTCTTTATGGTCCTACAAGGATTCAATATAGCGCAGATGGCGGTAACTTACTTATGGGGCCTAAAGCAACAGAGCAAGATTATAGAAGCGCGAGCCCTCTAACCTACTGCCTCAAAGAATTTCCGCCTTGCCTGCTTATCCATGGATCTCAGGATACTGCTGTGCCCTTATCCGAAAGCATGAAATTTTATGAGAAACTAGAAAGTCATCACCGAAAGGTTGAGTTGCATGTATTTTCTGATGAATCACACGCCTTTGATCGCCGCAGTTGGTCTGAAGAAAAAATGGTAGATGTCGGTGATCCATCGTCAATTTACGGAAAGACAGTGATCGACATTATCGACCTGTTTTTTACAAAGCATTTGTGAGACCCTCTGGGGTGGGAAGAATATATAGCTAATAACTACCTCGATATTATCAAAACTATGGCACTATGGTCGCAAAGGGAAAACTAAAATAATTATGTCAAATGAAACTAATGTTTCGAATACGGAAAAACAAGCCAAGCATCTTGAAGATCTCTCTAAACGATACAGACCGGCACTATCACGTTATTTTGGTAAACGGGCCTTCCAGCAGGCCGATGTTGAAGATCTAGTACAAGAAGTTCTTGTTCGTCTAGCTGTGCGAGGTGATGGGAGTGACATCGAAAAGCCAGAGGCATACCTTATGCGTACGGCTACGAATGTATGGCGCGATTTTCTAAGAAAAAAGCGCACCCATGCCCAAGACTTCCACGATGAATTTATAGAAGACCAGCATTCTAGTGCGGAAAATGGTCCAGACAGCGTCTTGACAGGAGAGGAGTCTGTTGGAGCGATTATTAGTGCGCTGAATGACCTACCCCCACGAACACGTCAAATATTTGTTTTATGCCGTATTGAAGGTCTTCGGCATAAACGGATCGCGCACAGACTTGGTCTATCGGTTAGTGCAATAGAGAAACACATGATTAAGGCTATCGCCCACCTCTCAGGCCAATTAAAGAAATAATGGTTTTAGTAAATAGTAAAAAAAATAGCAAAAAAGCCACTGAGACTGCTGCCTATTGGCTTCTGAAACTAGAATCGCAGGAGTGTAAACCTTCAGACCGTTTGGTTTTTGAGAATTGGCGTAATTCAGATCCGAATAATGCAAGAGCTTTCCTAAGAGCACAAAAAGCACTTGCCATAGTGGATAAGCAGCTAGGCAACCCAGATTTATCTGCATTTAGCGAACAAATACTAATGGAGACACGAGGATTATATATTCAAGGAAAGACACTTAGTTTAGTAGCCCTATCTGCAGTCCTTCTATTGACCACTATTTGGTTAGTGACAACCTTTTCTCCTGAGGGGAAACGCGAGGGTCCGCTAGTTGCAAATTACATCACAGGTATTGGGGAGAGATCAAAAATCACTTTATCGGACAAATCCGTTATATCGCTTAACGCGAATTCCCATTTGGTAGTAGATTTTTTTAAAGACCCCCACAGACGCACAGTTAGCTTATTGAGCGGACAGGCACACTTCGAAGTAGAAAATGATCCGCGAACGTTTGAAGTCTTTGCAGCAGACAGGCGCATTCTAGCGCTAGGTACATCTTTCAATGTTAAGTTGGATTCAACGCAAGGACTGCTGATCACCTTGGTAGAAGGGGATATAGAGGTTGAAAAAATAGGTGCTCAAACCACCAAATTGCAGGCTGGAGAACAACTTGTTATAAAACCCAACGCCGAACCAGTGATTCAGAAAGCTGATTTATAGCCGATATTGAGCTGGCAATAGGACCGATTACTCCAAAGGCTTGATTCGGAAGGGAAAAGAATCTTCAATTAGTCACCTTAAACCTTAAACTAAACTGAATTGAGAAAAAATCTAAAACTTCTAGGCCATTGAGGACGGCATCTAAGCGTAGTAAACTCCTTGGGTGTCACCAACGAGGGGAAGCACAAGAAGGGGGTTTCAGGGGAAATAAGGCGGTAGTGCCAATGGTGGTAGTTTAAAAGATAGCCTGGAGTGAGTTTTTTACTCAAAACCATTGTCGGAAAAAGATCTTAATCGTTTTCTCCTCAAAGAGGTTCTGAAATATAAGGTTGTCCAGTCAAAAAGGAAACAATTGGACGCTGAATACACTGCTCTAAGGTGTACATCTGAGTAGGAACTTTGGAAAGAATACCCCGCAAGATGGACTTGTTGTGCTGCGCGCATAATCTCGATTTATACGTTGTCGAGATAAACTTTTACGAGATTAAGGGGTTTGATTCATTATGGGGAAATCAACTAATACATTTAACCACCTAGCTTCTGCCTTTGCGGCGGTGCTAATTGGTAGTTCAGTTTCTACTGGTGCAGTTTACGCTGCCTCCGAAGAAGATGAGATGATTGAAGAAATTGTTGTTACCGGAATCCGCGGTAGCCTTCAACAATCACTTGAAAGAAAAAGAAATTCGGATCACTTTGTCGATGCGATTACTGCGGAAGATATTGGTGCCTTTCCTGACCAAAACTTAGCAGAATCATTGCAGCGTATCAGTGGTGTCGCCATCGATCGTAAATCTGGGGAAGGCGCATTCGTGAGCGTCCGAGGATTAGGTCCGCAATTTGTGCAGGGAACTATTCACGGTAGAGTCTCAGCATCGAATGTAGTTCCAGGAAGTTTGGATGGTGTTGGTAATACCAATACCAAATCTCGTGCCATTGGCTACCACAACTACCAATCTGGTCTTGTGCAAGCAGTAGAGGTACACAAGTCTCCACGTGCAGATCACGTTGAAGGAGGAATGGGCGGATTCGTGGATATTCAGCCCCGTAGACCTTTAGATATTGGTAAAAGACAAGCAGCGGTATCCGTCGACTTCACTCAGAATAAGCTAGCTGATGATACAGCCCCAGGTGTCTTTGCAATGTTCAGCGATGTTCTAAGCGATAACATGGGCATAATGGTATCAGCTCAATGGGACAACAAGTATTTTCGTACAGATTCCTACAGAGGATGGGGCCATGTTTATAGAACTGTCAATGTAGATGGGGTCAACAAGGGAACGGGATATTATCCACAACAAGTGAACGCAGAACTTCACTTGCAAGACCGTGATCGTCTAAATCTATCTTCCTCTATCCAGTATCAGCCGTCAGATATCGTTGATATGACACTAGATATTCTTTACACCGACAGCGAAGCCACTGAAACGCTATACAATGAATCATGGCGAATTCAGCAAGGCAATACGAGAATAACGGCTGCCGAGTCAATCAATGATAACGGAACGACTATATTCACAAACATTAGCACCTCCGGTGCAGGACTCTTCGTCGGTCAGGAAGTAGAGGAAGTAAACGCCGAAACGATGAATATTGGTTTAAACACTAAGATTCAACTAACTGACAATCTATTACTGAATATTGATGCATCAATGTCAGACACGGAGGCTCCAATTAGGAATCGGGACGCCATGATGCGTAACACGCGTACGCAGATGACTTATGACAAATATGGATCAGGCAGCCTTCCCTCTATGGCGACCTCTGATCCCGTTACATCAGAAGATCATTTCGTCGTCTTAAAGCAATCAGTGCAATCGCATATAGTGGATGATCGTCTTTCGCAATTTAGGATAGACCTTACCTATGATGCAGATGGCGAATGGGTAGACACAATTCAGGTAGGGGCTCGTTCATATCGGTCAGATCGAAGAGATAGAGCGCGATACCTCAATAGTAAAGCCTTTATGAATAAACCAATATCTGAATTTGGCGGAGGATTGCCTCACCCCGGTGGTGTAAATTGGATGTCAGATGGACTTGGTATTAATGTTCGATCAGGTGGTATGATTCCCAACTTCGGGTTTCTGCAAAATGCTCTATTTACAAGACCAGATGAAGTACGAGCAGGGAAAGGTTTTAATACTGGTTCAGGCCGTTCAATCGACGAGTACAACTCCGGAAGGTTCAACGAGGATCTAAATCATAGTGATGATGGGGACGCGCTTTATGCAATGCTCTCCTTCTCGGGAGAGCTTAGTAGCGGAACTCCTTACTCCGGTAATGTTGGCGTTAGATACGTGGACAACAGTACGGGTTCAAATGGGGAGATAACTGTACCGGTCTCTTTCGATTATTCAGATCCTGCAAGCCCCTCAGCTGTGCTTTCTCCACCAACTTACACGGATATATTTCATGAATATACTCGCACCTTGCCGTCACTGAATCTTCGGTTTGACCCGAGAGATGATATTGTGGTCAGGTTTTCAGCCGCCAAGGTGATGAGTAGGCCACGTTATCTGGATCTAAGCCCTCGTCTAACAGTTCAAGTTAACCCAAGAACAATGCGAGGGGGGAATGGTAAACTAGATCCTGCAATGGCTACGCAGCTCGATCTTGCAGTAGAATGGTACTTTGCTGATTTTTCAATCGCATCAATTGGTCTCTTCACAAAAGATGTGACCTCTTTTGTACAACAAGAGCAAACACCAACACCTTTCCCGGGCGTTATCGACCCGGACACTAACCAACCATTAGTTCTGAACGCTTTCAGACCCCTAAATACTGGAAAGTCGGAGATTATGGGTGTTGAAATGTCTTTCCAGAGAACATTCGCGGATATATTACCCGCACCGTTTGATGGTTTAGGTGTCATTGCAAACTGGACTTACATTGATTCAAGCTCAGACTTTGAGAATGACAACACATCTCAAGCTTATGGTATTCCTGGGCTTTCTGAAAATACGATCAATCTTTCAGTTTTCTATGAGAAAGATTCTGTGAATGGCAGGCTTTCCTACAACTTTAGGGACGACTTCCTCGATGTCATCGCTGATGGCCAGGGTAACCCGCTGTTCGTAAACGATTATGCACAATGGGATGCTTCCTTAAATTATAGCCTTAATGATAACTTTACCGTTTCCTTAACAGCGATTAATTTAACGGATGAACCAGTTCACTATTACAATCTGCTTGGTTCAGGCACCATGGAGCACTTTGTAAATGGCGCATACTCTGGTCGACGTGCTCAGCTAGGCTTGCGATGGAAAATGTAGTTACCTTGTCAGTACTATCTTAAAAAGGGCGGTCAGATGACCGCCCTTTTTTTATGCGCGGTATACTGCAAAGGTCTACAAGAAAAAAGATATAAGGCTATGCTAAAAAAATCTACGTCCGAGGAAAGATATAGCACTTTTTCAAGTTTTACTATGTAGCAAAATGGTACGTTGACCGATAAGATATTGGGCCAAAATAATAAATAAAGAGTTACAGTAATATGCGAGATGACACAAAACTCATACACTCCGGATACGAAACTGACCCAACGACCCATTCAGTTGCAACGCCTATTTACCAGACTGTTGCTTATGAATTCGACAACGCCCAGCATGGAGCCGACTTATTTAATCTTGCAGTGCCTGGAAATATCTACACACGGATCATGAATCCAACAACAGATGTGCTTGAGAAACGAGTAGCAGATCTAGAAGGCGGCGTAGGTGGATTAGCCGTTAGCGCCGGTAGTGCAGCAATAAATTACGCTATTTTAAATATAGCTGAATCAGGTTCGAATATCGTTACAACTCCTCAACTTTATGGCGGCACCTATACTCTTTTTGCTCATATGCTGCCAAAACAAGGTATCGATTGTCGCTTTGCTGATGGAGATGACCCCGCGAGTATTGCCGCTCAAATCGATGAGAATACAAAAGCAGTCTTCTGCGAGTCTATTGGTAATCCCGCGGGAAATATCGTTGATCTAGAAACGATTGCTAAGATTGCCCATGAACATGGTGTACCACTGATCGTAGATAACACAGTGGCAACACCGATCTTAATCAAACCTGCAGAATATGGTGCTAATATAGTCGTGCACTCTCTTACCAAATACATGGGGGGCCACGGGAACTCACTAGGTGGGATCATTGTCGATTGTGGTAATTTCCCATGGGCAGAACACGCTGAAAAGTTCCCGATGCTTACTACACCAGAACCCTCTTATCATGGTGTAGTTTACACAGAAGCACTGGGTGAAGCTGCCTATATAGGTAGAGCTAGGACTGTACCATTGCGAAATACTGGATCCGCTATCTCACCTTTTAATGCATTCCTCATTTTACAGGGTATAGAAACCCTCTCCCTACGTATGGAGAGACACTGTAATAATGCTATGGCAGTAGCGAATTACTTACAGAACCACAGTAAAGTAACATCCGTCAGTTTCGCTGGTTTGTCCGGAGACAAATATCATGATTTGGCTCAAAAATACTGTAATGGAGTACCTGCCTCCCTACTAACTTTCGAGGTTAATGGTGGGTATGAAGCCGCAGTGCGTTTTTATGATGCGTTAGGGTTGTTTAAGCGACTAGTAAATATCGGGGATGCAAAGTCACTGGCTTGTCACCCCGCCTCGACAACGCATAGACAGTTAACCGACGAAGAGCAATCTAAAGCGGGCGTAACAGAGGGCATGATTCGACTTTGCGTCGGTATCGAACACGAAGAAGACATTCTCGAAGATCTAGAGCAAGCACTCGGTCAAGCATAGGCGTTCGTACTTACTAGTGCTTGGCAGCTCACATGCTAGTTAGCCGATTAATGGCTAACTAGCATCCACATACGTTTTCCCTAGCTCATGTACCAAAAGGATGATCATCCGAGTCTTAACATTGAATTCAGCAGCCAAACCAACACATTCCTTGAAAGTCCAAACATCCTTTGACGCAATACGCTCCTCCAGATCATCCATATGTTATTTTAAATATTAATATGTGTGAGGCTGCAAGTATTACATAGATTCAAGTTAACCTCAGGTGAGCATAATTTATCAATTAAATAGTTTAATGAGACTAGCTTGTGCCAAAGACTATCAAAATATAAAAACACGGTTTTCAGCATGGTGCGTGGGATTGACCTTATCAACCCGGGACAATAACAGCATTTCGTAATATTCGGTTAGAATGGCAGTCATTGAGGTGAGGTTACTAAATGAGAATTCGTCTACTGACACGATGAATACAAACTAAGGTTTCCGATTGATGAGCTGCTTCACACTCCATATAGGTTTTTCAAAGACTGGCACGACGACACTGCAGCGCAGTGTTTTTCAACACCACCCCCAAATCTACTATCTTGGAAAAATATATAAAAGTCAGCATGCCAGGCAATGCCTCTCAGCCGATATATATGATTTCTTGACACCACTTCTTTGGACAACAAATGAACCATACAATCGCGAATTATCAAACAAGTTTTTAAAAGACAAATTACTACCAAGAGTTGAACCCGACCAAATGATTTTGGGTTCTTGGGAGGGCTTAGGTCAACAAGGAGGTGAATCCTTCCTAAAATCAATGATTCGCCTTAAAGATGTATTTGGTCAATGTAAACTGCTAATAACCATAAGGAATCCAATCACTCGACTTCCCTCACTATACTTGCAGCATCTAAGAGGAAACCAAAAACAGCTAGCGGATAAATTCGTCACATTCGAGAAGTGGTTATCCAATCAAGAAGCAAAACTTGGTGGGCTAAAACAAATATTCGACTATAGAACATATATTGAATTAGCTATAAACACTTTGGGCTCAAAAAATGTGGGAGTTTTCCTTTATGAACAGTTTGATTCTGAACCTGAAAAATACCTTTGTGGTATTTCTCACTTTTTGGATATCGACTCCTCAGTCGTTATTAAGCTTGCTGAAGGCCAAAGACATCACACCCGTCTATTCACCTCCCAGGTAAATAAGATGGAGGCTATTAACACGTCACTGATCGGCAGGCTGTTATGGCGAATTTCTAGTAGTACGAAAAAAAAGCGATCAATAGGATTCTCTGATAATGAAGGAATAATCGAGACAAAAGTAGATCATGACCTACCGGCCTCAATAGATCTATCTTCAGAAATGCTACAGTTAATATCTAAGGCGGCACAGGACGATAATCGCTGGTTAGTTGAAAATCTTAGTCTAGATCTCGCTGAATATGACTATCCTCTCTGAGGGAAATGTAATCAATAAATTAGAGTTCGAGCTCAAGTAAAACGGAATATATTAATCCCGTGAAATCAAAGGGAGCATTATAGCGATTTGTAACTGGCGCATCCAAGTCACGACCTACATCTGCACCGCGCATACTAGCCATATGGGTAGTATCTGCTATCCCTACAGAGGCAATCTCCTTATCTTGTAGTTTCAACAAGAAAATACCGCAGTCATTTTCTTGTTTTCGAAATAACACCTCCAAATTAATCCTGCCTAATGGAAGCAATTCTTTTGAAAGCCAAACCTTAGGCGTATCCATAACAGTGAATACAAATCCTAAAACGCCGCGTTCAACAAAAAGGGAAAGACCATTTAGAAACGAACCTTGGGCATAGATTACTCCCTCTGTTTTTTCAGCCTTAATCTCAATATCTGCAGTTAATGACCAGTTATTATTTGCAAGAGGAGGCGACATCACCCTAGGCACATGAGCCATCGGTGGAACAAAACGAAAAGAGGTTCTCGGCTTATCTATTTTTCGACCCCTATGACCTACTCGATCATCTAGCGGCAACACACCGTTACGCCCTGCTTCTAGCCACCATAGATCGATCATTTTTCTAAGCCTACTCGGCTCTTCTGCCGCAAGGTTTCGCGATTCCGAAAAGTCTTCATCCAAATGATAAAGCTCCCACTCCTCTTCATTGTAATCATCCCCTGACTGGTGCCGGGTAACTGCCTTCCACCCATCTATCCAGAGGCCACGCTTACCCATCATTTCAAAATATTGAATAGGCTTTTTGCTAGAACAATTACCATCCTGTAGGGAGTAAACAAGACTGGTACCAGTTATTGGCATCTGTTCGTAACCGCCATAATTTGATTTCGGCTTAACACCGACTATTTCGAGTAAAGTTGGCGCAATATCATTGACATAATGGAATTGATTACGGATCGCACCCATATCTTCTATGCAACGTGGGTAGTGGATAATCATCGGGACTCTGACTCCACCTCCATGGGTATCCTGTTTATACCATCGTAGTGGTGTATTCCCCACCTGCGCCCATCCCCAAGGGATATCACTATTAGTTTTATGGCTACCAATATCGTCTAGCTTTTCTTGAATGGCATCGAAATCTTCCTCTGGAAGTGACCGACCCCTCCTTTCTGCGATAGTGACCCCATCATTCGTTGCACCTCGACCAGGAGACGTTCCTACACTCATCACACCATAAGGACCTCCAGATTGACTGGTGCCGTTATCTGCTGTCAATACGACGACAGTATCATCAAGTTTCTCTATAACGCGTAAATGATCAATAAGTCGGCCAATCTGAGTGTCAGTATGCTCAAGAAATCCAGCCCACGTTTCCTGTAAACGGCAGACAAATTTTTGTTGATTTTTAGTAAGCGAAGACCATGGCTTTACTCCTGGGTTTCTTGGGGGAAGAGCAGTATTGTTCGGGATAATACCCATTTCTATTTGGCGGTTAAAATATCGCTCCCTTATTACATCCCAGCCTTCGTCATAACATCCTTTATACTTATCAATAAATTCGGGGGGCACCTGGTGGGGAGCATGCATTGCTCCTGGCGCAAAGTACATAAAGAATGGTGTTGTTGGACTACCGTAGCTTAAGTCATTAACAAATTCGATCGCATGATCAACCAGATCATCGGTAACGTGGTAACCATCTTCAGGTCTTCTAGAAGGATTTACAGGATGATTATCGTAGGTTAGCTCTGGGTAGAATTGAGGTGTTCCTCCAGGCAAAAAACCATAGAAACGATCAAATCCCCGCTGCAAAGGCCATTCATTATGTGGCCCACCAGCCGAAAAATTGGCTGAGGGATTTAAGTGCCACTTGCCCAAAGCAAATGTAGCGAAACCTTCTTCACTCAACATTTCTGCCAAGTTTGCGGAATGCCTGCTTATGCATCCTCTCTGATTAGGATACCCACTATCGCCAAAACCAGAGATAGTGGAAATACCAACCGCATGGTGATTACGGCCCGTTAGTATGGAAGCTCTAGTCGGCGA
The DNA here is from genome assembly GCA_002690865.1 of Gammaproteobacteria bacterium. Lineage (GTDB taxonomy): Bacteria > Pseudomonadota > Gammaproteobacteria > Pseudomonadales > Azotimanducaceae > UBA7455. The sequence goes on from NZGG01000046.1 coordinate 88,875, forward strand.
ACAAAGCGGGGTCACATGAAAATTATTATAGCGAAGACCATTTGTAGCAAGTGCATCCATATTTGGTGTATTTATATTTGAGCCATAACAGCCCAAGTTGCCAAAACCTGTATCATCTAAAAGAATCACGAGAACATTAGGTTTACCTTGCGCACGATTACCTTCCTGCCACTCGGGGGTTGAGGTTTCATAGGTAGTGCGTATTTCACCGCCAAATTCTAAAGCCATGTTCTACGATTCCTTTACAGTAATTTCAAAAACCTTCTCTTCACTATTTTCATAGCCTATTCTTGAAACCCTTGTTCTAAGCCGATGTTTCCCGACGGGAAGGACAAGGGGTGTGGTATAGATTCTCCAGAAAGATTCTTCGCCCTCGTCAATGGTGTAAGAAACACTAGAACCCGGAACCCCAGAAAACAATTGCAATCGATGCTTATCCGGAAGTTTAAATTCATCCGGTGCTCGTTCTTGGCCAAAGGATTCTAATGTGAAAATCAGACAACTGGCCTCCTTACAAACTGGTTTTTCTAAATTTGGATAATGCATTTGCTTTAAGACTCTTTCCTCTATCAGTCCTAAATCTCCTGTCTCTTCTTGCCAGGATTCAAGCTCCTTACGCATTCTAAGCAACACTTCATCATAGACCTCATCTTCTGCAAGGTTATTCACTTCCCACGGATCGTCGTCGGTGTCATATAATTCCTCGACAGGCCGTTTATCAGCAAACATCTTAGACTGAGTTTCATCAAGAGTATCTTCGAGCCAACAACGATACCATTCCTGCATAATAGGATGATTGTTCCGAAAACGATTCCATACTAGGTAGGGCTTTTCCGGGAAAGCATTTTTAATATACTTATACCGTTTATCTCGGACTGCCCTAACCATCTCGTGATCCATGTCACTTCGATCTACTGATGCATGAATGTATTGCCTTTCCTGATCTCTCTGCTCTCCAAGAAATGCCTTACCCTGTATATGAGGTGGCACAGTGATTTCGCAGGCACTGAGCATCGTGGCGCCAAGATCAAGCGTACTAACCAAGCTATCATTGATTGTGTTGGATTCTATTTTACCGGGCCACCGGACAATCATTGGCGAATGCACACCTGAATCATAGAGATGTCTTTTACCTCTTGGCATTGGTCCATGATCACTCCAATGAACAACTATCGTGTTTTCAGCCAAGCCATCTTCCTCAAGCTGCTCAAGTAGTTGACCCATCACCTTGTCACACTGTGCGATATTATCGTAGTTTTTAGCGAGGCTTTCTCTGACCCTCGGCGTATCAGGGAAATAGGGTGGTACCACTACCGCATCTGGATCGGTGATTGCTTCAAATACCGGCTCAGGTTCCACCATAACCGGCCTTTCTCGTATTCCTTCCCACATACCTGACTCGTGAGTATATTCAGGGTTGAAGACAGAGAAAAAAGGTAGCGACTTATCAGGACGATTTCGCCAGTGGGCACCGAACGAACAATCATCCCAAGCAGCAAATGGTGAGGAGAATTGATAGTCCGTCTTGACATTGTTTGAGCAATAGTAACCTTCTCTACGAAAGTACTCACCTAGACACTTTACAAAATGAGGGACCGGTGCATCATAATGATTACGTCTTGGCAGAGCTGCATCACCCGCTGCTCTACTCTGACTAATCCGCATATTATGCGCTCCAATACTTGTAGGGTACATACCAGTGATCACCGCTGCCCTCGCTGGCGCGCATATTGGTGCCGTTGAAAATGCATTAGGATAAATACAACCCTCAGATGCTAATTTATCAACATTAGGCGTAGTTGCGACTTTATCGCCATAGCAGCCGTATAACGGAATACAATCTTCGAAGCTGACCCATAATATATTTGGTCTATTCTGCATTAATAAATCTCCTAAGTTCTTTTTCTAGCACCAAGGTTTATCTGATCGGTCTGGGTTTGTGCCACACTGGTGGATGTGCCCTAATTGCATCTTCATTCAATTCACAGCCCCAACCTGGGCGATCGGGGACCATAAGATACCCATCTACAATTTCTGGCGGATGCAAAACTAGTTCATCTTTCCAGGGCACCTCATCGACATCTATCTCCATGATTCTAAAATTCGGAATAGCGGCACAAAAATGTGCGCTCATCATTGTGGCGAGGTGACCATAAAAGTTATGAGGCGCGATATTGACTTCATAAGCGTCTGCTAAAGCGGCAATCTTGTAGGACTGCCACACGCCATTCCAAGGCACATCGACAATGGCTACATCCACTGCCTGAGCCTGAAAATACTGGCGGAATTCTCTTATCCCATATAACGATTCACAAGATGCTATTGGAATTTCTGATTGATTACGAATATACGAGAGTGCTTCCGAATTGTAGATATCCATCTCACACCAGCATAAATCTTGAGTTGCGAGCGCGCGCAACATTTTTATATAACCTTCTGGGTTAAAGTTGAAATTAGTATCTAACATGATGTCGACATCACCCCCGGTGCCGTCATGAAATGCCTCAATCTCATCACAAACAGAATTAATCAGGGCCTTCTCAGCATTTCTTTCAGGAAAGGACCTACGCCACCCATGTGTATATTTTCCTTCACCCCCAAGAACATTATTGAAAATGAACATATTACATTTCAACGCTGTATAACCAGCTGCTTTAACCTCAGCACCCAGTAACCTAATATCCTCTAAAGAGTTAAGCACAGGCTTACCCACTTGAGATGCCATATCTTGACTCATTCGGTAAGTTCCGCAATGACTCCAATAAAGTCTTAGTCGATCTCTTACAGCCCCTCCAAGCAGTTGATATACAGGAACACCCAAAGCCTTACCTTTAATATCAAGGATTGCATTTTCGATTGCTGCAATCGCCTGAGCATTAATTCCACCTGGAGCTTGACGTGTTATCGCGTATAGTCTGGCAAATATAACCTCATTATCGAGTGGATTTGAACCAATAATAGTTGGCGACAGTTGGTCAATAACTCCTGATAGGCCCATGCTCCCGTAGGATTGGTTGTACTCGCTATAGCCTACGATTCCGTCATCTGTCGTAATCTTTAGGAAGGATAGATTAGCCCAACCAACATTACAGTGAAGACTTTCAATGGACACAATTTTCATTATTTTTTGACTCTCATTATTATTTAATTAGCCTGATATAACTGACTTTGTACAACACGCTCAAGAATCCTTAATCTCAGATCATCCTGATAACTCCGGTATTTTGGTTCTCCAGCAAGATTATCTTCTTCAAGGGGATCATTTTTTCGATCAAACAACATGTAGACATCACCCGCTTCATTTAGAGCTGCTTTCCATTCCTCGTTCATTAGCATTAACTCTCCGCCAATTTCTGATAGCGCATCGTCTCGATGACTCGAACCATCAAGCGCACTAACAAAAGATTTACCAAATTGACGATAGCCGAGTTCCCCACCAGCTAGCTCTACGAGCGTAGGGCCCAAATCAACGGTCTCAACAGGTGATTTGTTTACGACCCCTAGTTTCTGCATACCAGCTCTTTTTAAAATTAGCGGAACTCTTACAGCCCCGTCATAAAAATTACTTTTAGAGATCAGCCCATGGTCACCATTCATTTCTCCATGATCCGATGTAAACGCGATTATCGTTGACTCCAACTCTCCACGCTCAGTAACTAAGTCAAGAATCTTACCTATCTGATGATCTATCAATGAAATACTACCAGCATAATCAGCCCTCATTGCAGCAACTTCACCATCCTCGAAATGAGGACTGTTTCTCTGCATCATTAAATCCACCCTACCTCTCGGTCGAGATAAAGCCTCAGTGTGACCAGCTGGATTTGGCATCAATTCGGGAGCATACATACTCGCATAAGGTTCTGGCGTGTCCCACGGCTGATGTGGTCCTCCCCAACTAACCCAGCAAAACCAAGGCTTCTCTGAATCATATGCTGAAAGATAACGTCTAGCTTGTTGTCCAACATAAACGTCGTAATAATAATCCAATGGTAATGTTGACGGACGAACCACGTACTGTTTGTGTGCAAAACGGTCCTCAAAGTCTGCGCGATATTCTTCTAGAAAGCCTTCTCTTTCCCAAACTGCAACCATATTACTCATTCCCTTCGCGCTTGCACGAGGCCCAGCAATTTCATCTAAATCATCTAAACCAAGAGAATGTAGTAGTGATTCATTGTCACGAAGATCAGCCCCACCATGCGGTGTCAGATGCGTCTTACCAAATACACTTGTGCGGTAACCTAATGATCTGATTGAACTCATCCAAGTGTTGCTTTGAAAAGGCAATCTATAAGGTATGTGATTCCATACTCCGTTATTGTGGGGATATTGACCCGTTGCAAGTGTCACTCGCGCCGGGACACACACTGGCGAGGTGGTGATACAATTAGTGAACTGCGTGCCACAACAGGCAATACGATCCAGGTTCGGCGTTTTGACCCAGTTTCCGCTAGACCCTAATGCATCCCAACGATGTTGATCTGTCATCAGAAATAGAATATTCGGATGCACTATCTTTCATCTACCCATGGGAAACGATAAGCAAAAGCATCTGGCTTGCCCACACGGTTAAGCTGACCACGTCCGGTTACAGGGAGACTGAGACCATCCATTTCAGGATCTACATTTCTAGAAAACCATTCCTCCAGCTCGTCACGTAATGAGTTAATCCGATCCGCGTATCCCGGGGTATTAAACAGGTTAAACTTCTCGTCCGGATCGGTAGCAATGTTGTATAGTTCATGTGGTCCGCCGGGATACCTCCAAACTAATTTCCATTCTCTTGAACGAATCATCCGAACAGGTCCATACTCATCAAATACATAGATACTATGATGCTTTTTTAGAGGCTCACCTGACAAAAGAGACGCGAAGGAACAACCAGGCGAACCGTCTGGAGTATGATCAGCCGCACCGATATATTCCATTAAGGTAGGCAGCCAATCGTATTGACTTAGCAGATCAGCATTGACTTCATTTTCTGGCACATGACCCGGACGACTCATTAAACAAGGCACCTTAACACTGGAATCAAACATGTTCTGTGGCCATGTTGCATTGCCTTTACCGATGACACCGTGGTGACACATATTCATCCCGTTATCACCCATAAACACAACTAAAGTATTACTGCGGAGATTTTTTTTCTCCAACCAATCTAAAAGCCGACCAATCTGACAGTCCATCTCTTCTATCGCGGTGAAATATCCTGTAAGCGTTTTTTTTCTTCGAGCAGCAGTCACCGGCTTCGCATTAAAACCAGCCGGCAAGGGCTCATTTACATCCGGTACGGAATTAAACGCACAATTGTGATGATAATCATCCCATAAGGTTAACGGATGGTGTTCTCGTCCCCATGGTGCGTGAGGTGCTGTATAGTGCAGCGAGAGACCAAAAGGTCGTTCCTCTTCCTCCTGATCTTCTAAAAACTTTAATGCCTTATTCGTAAAGATCTCTGACGCATAGCTTTTATGATTTTGCAAACACCCATCCTCCACAATGGGGACATTATAGTAATTAGTTCCCCCGTAGGGCATTGGATTCCAGCGATCAAAGCCGCATTTCGGTTCAATACTATCGCCAAGATGCCATTTACCTACAAAACAAGTGTCATAGCCGAGCTCACTCAATAAATTTGGATAGCTCGGCATACCACCTAGAAAATCAATGGTATCAGCCGGTACTTTTTGTTTGAGTCCGCCTTTACTGGTGTTGGATTGCCACATAAGAGCATCATGAACACCATGCTGAGATGGAATCCTACCTGTCAGAATGGATGCCCTAGCAGGCGAACACACAGGTGAGGTACAGAAGAAATTATCAAATCGGATACCTTGATGAGCAAGGCGATCTAAATTGGGTGTCCTCACCTCATCATTACCAGCGCAGCCCATAGCCCAAGCACCCTGATCATCGCTGAGGATAAAAATAACATTTGGTTTTTTCTGTTGGTGACTCGCCAACGGTTAAGCCCTTTAAAACCTTTGTTCTTATTGCTTGTAGACGTTTATGGTCAATGAATCATCATTTTTTAGTGAGGTGGTAAGCTACAAATGCGTCTCCATAAGTACCATTGTATACTTTTCTTCTAGCCTCAAGCGATCTATTCGCTTTTGACTGAAGTAGGCAGATAATGAACGGTTAAGAAGAGGAGAACTATCTATGTCAAATGCTCAACTGGAACGTGACGGCCTCGCTGGCCCATTTATGCTAGCGGATACTTCGACACTCGATCAAGTAAGCGAAATAGCGACTGAGCTAGAGTATCTGCAAGCCCAGCAAAATAAACTTGCGCGTCTTTCAGGACAGCAAGACCTGATGCGTTGGACGACTCTCCTAAATAGGCATATGGCATTCCAAGTTGTTCAAGATGTATTAAATGATACGAGCATACATTCAGTCGTAGCTGATTGCTTTGGCACTAACCTGATCCTTTGGCAGACGAAATTTTTTCCTAAATATCCGGGAGTCGGAGAAAATTATTGGCATCATGATCGTATAATTGAAAATGGTAATGACCCAATAAATGTCTACGATACGACCAATCACTTTTCTTTTGTAATTGCCCTTACTGATTTGGGAACAGAAGCAGGTCGACTTGAATATATCAGAGGCTCTCATAAACCCATTGAGGGCCTAGATAGAGATATGCCACGCATATTTGATGACATGCCTGAAGTAGCAGTGGAAAGAATCACTCCACTGACTCTGAAAAAAGGAGAGTTCGCCGTCTTTCATTCTCAGGTCCTACATCGAAGTTTAGCTTATGGCCATAAAGAAGAGGACTGGAGCCCCAACTACTTTGGAAAACCTAATCCAGAATTACGCGGTAAGGCTGACAAACGCTCTGGAAGAATATCTCTTGCAGCAAGGCTTGCCAGAAAAGACACGATAATACCGGAGAAATCAGGAGCCAATCCAGCGGGAGCTACTAGAGCGATCGCTGAACCGATGCCATATTACAGTCTTGATAATATGGATAGATCGGCCATTATGACGTTCAATTGAAACATCAATATTAACTTCTAGTTTATCGAAAATAATGTGCTTTTACTTTATAACTACTGATGGGGATTCCACCGTGTTATTGAGTAGGAAAGATAAGGAAAAATAATGCAAGTAGGAACTATGTCAGGCATCTTCCAACGTGAAACTCTTGAAGAAACTCTCGATGCAAGTCTCGAACACAATATCCATCACCTCCAGTTTAATTGGGGATCAGCGCACCCATCAGGCCCATTGCCCGAAGTTATCGATAAGATTGCTGAATACGCCGGTACTGAGTTCAAAAAACGCAAGATGTTTGTTGCTGCTGTTGCGGGTAATGCCAATATGGTGGATATAGAACCAGAGAAAAGACAGAAGGCAATCGACAAGTTACTAATGATTATTCCGGCCTGTGCAAAAATTGGAACGAGGGTGATAGCAACATGTACGGGCTCTCGAAATCCAGAAAGCATGTGGCGAGATCACCCCGACAACCAATCAGATGAAACATGGAAAACCCTACGGAGCACGTTGGAGAGAATCTTACCCGCTGCCGAGGCAGCCGGTGTCGATATCGCTTTTGAGCCTGAGTATAACAACGTCTGTCAGAATGCTCGTCTAAGTCGACAACTAATTGATGAAATGGCTTCTCCTAGGCTGAAGGTAGTAATGGATGCTGCCAATATTTTTGGTAAAAATGACCTGTCGCGAATGACCGAAGTACTGGACGAAGCCTTTGATTTGCTCGGGGATTATATCGCCATCGCCCATGGGAAGGACCTTGATCATGGTGGCGATGCCGGACACCTCGCCGCTGGCACTGGCAAACTCGACTATGCGCACTACGTCAAACTATTATGTAGTTTGTCACTTGACGTCCCAGTCATACTTCATGGACTCACAGAGCAGCAGCTGCCCGAGAGTGCAGCGATGCTAAGACGTCACGCAGCCAACTATCAGTAGGTAAAAGAAATATGAAAGCAAAAATCGGTCTTCTAGGATGTGGTAATCCGTCACGTAATTGGTACATGCCAACATTAAAAGAACTAACCAAACGCGGTGAAATAGAGTGGGTGGCTCTATGTGATATGGATGAAAAACTCGCCAAGGAATACGGCGAGCATTATAGCGTGCCTTATTATACAAGCCTCGATGAAATGTTGGACAAGAACAAGGACCTAACGGCAGTTTGCATTGTCACCAGTGATCCTCTTCACCACGTACTAGGATCACAAGTCGCAGAGCGCGGAGTTCACGTCATGGTAGAAAAACCGATGGCAATGACGTTACCCGCCTGCGATATGATTATCGATGCCTGCCGACGAAACAATGTACATTTCGAAGTGGCCGAAAACTATTTTCGTTGGTCTAAACAGCGATTAATTTTAAAGCTTATTAAAGAAGGGGTCCTTGGAGATATAGTTCGGGTTTATTTTTCTGAGCCCAAAAGACAGCTGCCATTTGAGCCAAAGGTGTCCTATAGCGATTTAGGTCGACCTATTTCAGGTTTTGGGAGGACCGGCGGCATGGTTATGGATATGGGGGCTCACCGATTATCCCAATTACGACTATATGCTCAAAGTAATGCAAAACAAATTACTGCTACCGTCCGTAGATATCGTTCTGACCCTACCATTCTTGCTGAAGACTGGGCGCACGCAATGATTGAATTTGAAAGTGGCGCAATGGGTATTTACGAAACATCTCGGGTTGGAGAACTCCAAAAGTATTGTCAAATAACAGGAACACGAGGGGGCATTCTTGACCATGACTATATGGCATCAGACATTCCTCTTCGCCTACTGGATGGTGAAGAGTGGAAAGATATTCACGTTGAAACAGAGCGGCGAAATATCGGTGGTGTCGATGTGCTGCAACGAATTATTGTGCATACTAATCCACAAATCGTTTACGAAAATCCTTTCAGAAACTACATGATCAATGACTGGTGTGTGGGTCATGCTGCAGAAATTATGAGTATTGCCAATGCTGCAATCAACGATGAACCTGCAGAATACGGACTGGGCGGACGCCAGGATGTAGAAATGGCGATGGCCATATACGAGTCTTCACTCAAAGGAACCATACCTATTAAGCTACCCCTTGAAGGAATTACTGACTACGAAAAAGCATTGCATGAAGACTACCTTGAAAAATTTGGGCAGCCAATCATTCCAACTTAAAGTGAGCTCAAGAGGCAAAGTAGCCAGCTGGGGGAAGATGAGGTTATTTCCTAAAAACAGAATTTGCCAACATACTTTTTGCAGCATTCTAATTTTTTTCGTCTTTCTGCCAACCACGCTTTTTACTCTTGCAGAGCAGCCTGATTACCAACACGGAATCTCTCTTCTTCATGAGCTCAAGTATCCTCCAGATTTCGAGCATTTTGAATACGCCAATCCAAACGCACCTAAAGGTGGTGAACTAAAACTGGCCACCAATACCTATATCCAAAATTTTGCTGGCGTACCAGGTACCGGGACGCCAAGTGCCCAAGGCCTAGGAAGAACTGTAGATCGACTCCTCATCAGAACAGCAGATGAACTATCGGGGCTCTATGGACAGCTTTTGAGTGGTATTGCTCTATCGGAAGATAAGCGATCTTTGTATCTACAAATCCACAAGAATGCTAGATGGCACGACGGTGTACCAATAACAACCAGAGATGTTAAGTTTTCTTATGAGGATCTACTTACACGAGTATTTGGAAAAGCCTATTTAGAAAGTTGGATTAAGTCGATGGAAATCCTCAATGACAAAGAACTTGTTTTGCATCATCGATATATTTTCACCAACTCAAATTTAGTGGCACTAACATGGTTTCCCATCCGTCCAGCACACTACTATGCAGATAAAGAACCAGGCGCTCCGACGCTTACACCACCGGTAGGGAGTGGTCCCTACCGTGTAGTTGAATTTAATAACGGGTTTGTACGCTATGAGCGGGTCAAGGATTACTGGGGGCGTGATATTCCAGTCAATCGCGGCAGATATAATTTCGATTTCATACAATACGATGTCTATCGAGATGCGACAGTAGCACGAGAAGCTCTTCGCAAGGGACTATTCGATATCTATTTCGAAACTGACATCGGTCATTGGAAATCATCTTATGATATTCCTGCAGTCGAGAGAGGATTGCTGATTCAAGAAACCAGATCACTGAAAAAGTTCATCGGTCAGCAAACAGCCATCGTGTGGAATCTCGATCAGAAACAATTACAAGACGTCAGAGTTCGAGAAGCGCTGACGTTAGCATTCGATTTTGAGTGGCAGAATCGAGTTTTTCACCATAATACTCAATCACGAGCCAACAGTTATTTTGCCAATTCTGCTTTCGCTTCGACCGAACTCCCAAACGGATCAGAGCTAGTAATACTCGAAAACTATAGAGATCAAGTTCCAAAGCGAGTCTTTAAGGAACCTTTCTTATTACCGGTTTCAAATGGTAGCGATGTCAATCGCTCAGCGCTGAAGAGGGCCAAAGATCTACTTGTAGATGCTGGTTGGCAAATAAAAGATGGACGTTTAATTAATTTCGAAGGAAGACCATTTTTACTTGAATTGACCACGCAGGACCCAGCAATGCGACGCATCCTCTTACCTTACATCGAGTCATTAAAGATATTAGGAATCGACGCCAAGCTTCGATTGCTGGACAGCATCGCTTGGATAAATTTTCTACGGCAACGTAAATTTGACGGGTACATACGAACGCACGATTTCTTAAACCCACCATTAGGAGAATTAGGAAGTTATTTCGGTTCAAAGACTACCGACATGGAGCTCGGGGGTAATATTGCCGGAATACGTGATCCCATCATCGATTTACTAATTCAGAATACGGAAGCAATAACTTCTATTGAGTCAGCTATCACAAATACTAGAGCACTCGATCGAGTATTGCTATGGGGCTTTTACCATCTTCCACTAAACGGTGTTGACAAAGAACGATTCGTCTTCTGGAATAAGTTTGGCAGGCCCCAACAGGAGGCTGTCGGGAAATACGAGTATCTTATCGGGAGCGCAATCCGACTCATAGACAGCTGGTGGATTGTACCTATATAGGTTAGTGGGTCGTCTCAATAGAAAAGACTAAGGTTTACGTCCCGATGGAGCAGGCACAACGCCGTTGATTGGTTCCATATTGTTAGCATTGATTTCTATTAACACTGGCCCCGCTTCTCCCATAGCCTTACGCATGTTGTTCTCTAGATCATCAACGTTGTCCACATATAATCCTGGGATTCCCATGCTTTCTGCAAGCTTCACAAAATCGGGCGTATGAAGTTCAGTCTCGTTAAACCGCCCATCGAACCGATGAGATTGCAGCCCACGCAGAACACCGTATCCTCCATCATTGAATATCACAATGACCGCGGGAATATGGTACTGCGCGGCAGTCGCTAATTCTCCAACATGAAACATAAAGCCACCATCACCATGCATAATAATAGTCTTTTTGCCCGTCGCAACTGCAACACCCAGACCTAACGGCAATCCAGGACCGATCGCTCCTGATGTTGGGAAAATATAACCCTTAGGTTGATCAATCGGTAGCAGTGTATTACCCCAGTTATATCCAGGAATAGTGCTGTCACGCACGAAGAAAACACCAGGACCCAGATACTTTGAAAAAACATCCAAGGCTTTAGCATGGTCAGGGCCTAACCCTTTACGCATATTAATGTTTGTCTCAGCAACAACAGATTTAACTTGATCGCGATACTGAATATCACCTTTCTGATAGATTGATTGTGACAGTGCTAACAACGCAAGCTCTGCATCACTAACAAGTCCAATATCTGCACGGAAATTCAAATTAATGACCTTAGGATCAATGTCTATATGTATCATTGACGGTAGCTCCATATTAATCTTCATGCCTTCCGTACCAGCTTGAAATCGTGTACCCACCGCAATCAATAAATCTGCTTCTTTTACCAACTCCTTAACAGGGGGACGCATCAATGCATTACCCATATGTAAAGGATGATTTATCGGAAATGCGCCCTTACCATTAGCTGTGGTAATGACGGGGGCATCTAGCAGTTCGGCGAAAACCTTCAATGCTTCCCTCGCTTTATCTGTTGAGATCCCACCACCCACCAGAATGACTCGCTTATTGACCTTATCGATAAGCGATACTGCCGAGGAAAGGACCGTAGAATCAGGTGCTAATGCAATTGGTTTTTTAATCGGAGCAGCTATCTCTGACGTTATCGCATATTGGAGATCGATAGGTATTTCGATTGCTCCCGGTTGAGGTCGACCATTTAAAATCGATTCAATAACGACCTTTAGAGATGACTCAACTTCGTGAACATAGCGTGGAGATGCTACTGAACAAGTCACGGTATCGAGCATTAATTTTTGGTTCTCCGCCTCATGTACGTAGCCCTTTCCTTTTCCATAAAAAACCGTTTCCGCTTGACCAGTTATTGCCAACAAAGGTGATGACGAAAAGCCAGCCTCATATAATCCTGTCATCAAATTTGTTGTCCCCGGACCAGTGCTGCCGAGAACAACACCGAGACTTCCGGATGCCCTAGCATAACCATCAGCCATATGTGCAGCACTGCTCTCATGACGTGCAGTAATCATCTCAATATCATCTGAACGGCTAATAGCATCGACAATCGGCATGTTATGAATACTTACAATACCAAAGACATGACGCACACCCGCCTCAACCAGTGTATCAACCACAATTTCAGCACCCGATTTATCTTTAGACACGTTAAAACTCCTTATTATTCAGTATAATTCCTATGGTCTGGGACCTTAGGTAATTCGAAAATTTAATTACTTAACCTGAGGCAATAGCGTAAATCAACGTCATCCAAGACTTCAAAGAAGGATAAAAACATGGATATATTGACGCCGCGAAAGGTTGGAAAAAGTCCAATGTATGTTACCCCACTTGGCCTTGGTTGTGGAATTTTATCGCGAGCTCACATTAGTAATACTCAAGCGATATCCACGATAAACGCCGCATGGTATACAGGTGTCCGGCTATATGACACTTCAGCGTGGTACGGGGTTGGAAGATCAGAACGGCGCCTTGGTCTTGCGCTGGCTTATGCCGAAAACTCAGATCAAACCCCAGAGCGCAATAGTTTCTGCATCAACACTAAAGTCGGTAGAACATTGACTCCTGAACCATCACACCAAAAGGCCAATGATACATTCAGTCCTGGTGGACAAATAAGAAACCTAAGAGATCCAATGAGTGGATTCCGAGTCACCTTCGACTACAGCTATGAGGCAATTCTCAATCAGCATTGGGACTCTTTACAAAGACTCGGCCATTCGAAGGTAGATAGCTTAACGATACATGATATCGATTATGGCTATCATAATTCCGAACAGGTGGAGGCTCATATGAATCAACTCTCAAAAAAAGGAGGTCAAGGGGCTAAAGCACTTGAGGAACTACGCAATAGTGGTGTTATAAAAGCGATCGGTTGTGGATGTAATCTCGAATCCAGGAATGCTTATAGTTGGCTGGATAATCGGCATGAAGATCTTTGCCAACGCATTGCTGATACCGTGGACTTGGATTTCTTTGTTATAGCAGGGGGTTATACGCTCCTTGAAACCAGAGCATTTCGCCGAATTTTTGCTATCTGCGAAGAAAGGAATATTGGTGCGATTGTAGCAGCACCCTATGCTAGCGGATGGTTGGTGACGCCTGATGAATCAGCCACGTATATGTACGACAAACCCTCCGAAGAAATCATTTTAAAATCGAGGGCAATGCAGACAATCTGTAAGGACGCCAACATCCCTCTTGCGGCAGCAGCCATTCAATTTCCCCTTGCTCACCCCCAAGTGGCCGCAGTTATACCTGGAGCAAAGTCTCCAGAAGAACCAAAGGAAAATCATCGATTTCTCAATACCCCTATACCAAGTGAGGTCTGGGAGAAGATGAAGTTTCAAGGGCTACTGGATGAATCAATACCCACACCTCAATAGCTAAGACCAATCTATATCTTGCCGTGATGGATTATGACCTTGACGATGTACCCAAGGTTTCCCTTTCTTGTCCCAAGGATGAGCAGCCAACCAACTCTCGTCCATTGCACAGCCCAGCCCAGGCCCTGATGGCAAACTAAAATATCCATCTTTCTGCCGAGGCATATCCCCAATCACTGAATCTGAAAACCATGAAGCTCTTAAGGAGGGTCCTCCTTCAGTGATAACAAAGTTCGGAGTACACGCATCCAAGTGCAAGGAAGCAAGCGTGTTGATCGGGCCATAGCAGTTATGAGGTTGAAAACCAACATAATAGGCTTCTGCCATCGCAGCAATTTTCTTAGTTTCTAAAATACCGCCCGCATACATAATATCAGGCTGAATCATTGAAACTGCGTGCAAGGGCAACAAATTAGCAAAATCAAATTTCGTCAACAATCTCTCGCCAGTCGCAATGGGCACATTCGTATTCTCAGATACTTTTTTTAAGGCTTCCATATTTTGTGGAGGAACCGGCTCTTCATAATAAAATGGTCGGTATTGTTCCATCCTATTAGCAACGCGAATAGCATCAGTCGGTGATAGTCTGCCGTGCACTTCCACTAGCAGTTCAACTTCTTCACCCACCGCATCCCGAACTGCTTTTAATTTCGCAACGGCTAAGTCTTCAGAATCACGATCGATAAAGATACCTCGATGTTCAAAGGGATCACCCTTCAATGCGGTTAACCCCATATCAATGAACATCAAGGCCGTCTCAACTGAGGCCTCGGGTGTTGCACCATCCCAACGGCCATAGGTCCATATCCGGTCCCGAATCTTTCCACCGAGCAAGTTATAGATGGGGGTATTAAGAACTTGTCCTTTGATATCCCAAAGAGCTATTTCAATACCACTAATAGCGGACATCTGAACCACACCACCTCGAACATGGAAATAGTGATACAAGGTCTGCCAATGCTTTTCTATTTCGTCAGGATCCTTCCCAATTAACGTAGCACCAAATTCTTCTATCATAGCAGCTACGGCAAAGGGTCCCGAAGACGCCTCACCCCAACCCGTAATACCTACATCTGTTTCAATTTTAACAAACATGAAATTGCGCGTAAGATCCGCATTAAAGGGCACACCAGCCGGTATAGCCGTTACGGAGGTAATTTTCATAAGGACCTCTTAAAAAAAGATAAATAATTAGATTTGTTTTGAAAGACGCATTATCTCAAAAATCCCTCAAGTCAATCTGGACATAATCAAGTCAAAAAAATTGACCTTATTGAAAGTTACCTAGGATAGCCTAGAAAATTTGGTGCGAGACAACAAAAGTACACTAAACAAAGAATCTTAGGCAGAGTGTAGCTTACTATGACTTGTTCGGTCGAAAAAATTCAGATGGCATTTCAACATAATAACGAAACACTCTAAACTATGAGTGCTGAAAACACTAAAAATATTGACCAAGGGAGAGTCGATTGAAAATTTTGATTACCAATGACGATGGCATAGATAGCCCCGGAATCCATGAACTAGCGGTCCAGATAGAAGGCGCTGGCTATAATGCTCTCGTTGTTGCCCCCGACCATAATGCCTCAGGGACAGGAACATCAGTCAGCGGAATTGCCAGTGACAACCCAATTGACTTCGAGACCGCTAAAATAAACAATTTCTCCGGAGAGGTTTATAGCGTTGCGGGTGCCCCTGCGTTCTGCGTTCTCGCTGCCTACATGGGAGCCTTTGGCGAAGCCCCTGATATTGTGGTTTCTGGCATCAATGCAGGGCTTAACCCGGGTCGAGCTGTAGCGCACAGTGGAACCATCGGTGCGGGAATTGCTGGCCAAAACTTTGGGATGAGATCGATCGCGGTCAGTGTTGATGTTACCCTCCCTTGGCATTGGAGTAGCGCAGCTGCTATCACTGTCGGGTTACTTCCGTATCTCATTGAAGGACCCTCGCATACGTTACTAAATCTAAATGTACCAGGAGCCCCACTGGAACAAATTAAAGGTGTTCGTTGGGCGAGCTTGGCCCCCTATGGAACATTCAGGGGAACAATGATCCAGGAGCAAAACAAGTTAGTAATGAAACAGCAACCGACCGAATATAATGCTGAGGATTATACTGATATTGGCACGGTTAAGGCTGGTTACGCGGCACTAACATCGCTCCACGCATCTGCTGAGGTTTGGGGGAAACAAGGAAAACCAGGAGAAGTAGTTAAACCTGAAGTTGGTATTCCTGCAGCCTCAACTGGCCAAGAACTGCGACCTCCTCGTGCTACTTTTTTACCTTCAAGATATGATCCCCAAACCTACTCGTCGAAATAGGAATCGAATTTAATACCTAGTAGGTATCATGGTTAAAACAAGGCTGGGTCAATATTTTCTGTTTTTCATAAATGGAATCCTTTGATGGATCAACAGGAGGAAGAATCCTTGTTAATATTGGGCCGCAAGAACTAAATCAAGAACGGCTCGATTTTCTAATGAGCCTAGGTGTAGAAGCTATCGAAATCCGTTTGTCTAGTAATGAAGCCTCAAGAGAATACCTAGAAAAAATTATTGATGGACTAAAAGGAACAGGACTAGAGCTGCATGAAATTATGTTGGAGAATGTCTATAACTCTACGTCAGCTGCGCTAGACCTTCCGCAGTGAGAAGCCGACTTAGAGTTCTTTAAGCGTTTTATAAGAGATTTAGGTGGTCTCAGAGTTCCACATACAACGTATGCTTGGCATACAAGAGTTATGTATGAAACTCATCGTGATAAAACACGAGGGGTAACGTCACGAGGTTTTTCAACGGCTCCGGCACAAGAAGCACCTCAGCAGTACCCAATACGCTATGAAGAAGATGAGCTTTGGGCAAACTACGAACGGTATATCAAAGAAGTATTGCCTGTTGCTCAAGCAGCAGGCGTAAAAATGCAACTACATCCAAATGATCCACCACTCGATCATCAGGGGTGGATCGTATATTTAAAAGTACAGCGGCATTTCGAAGAGCAATGGAAATCTCAAACCAGTCGACTAACTCCGGTATTCTTTTTTGCGTCGGTACTTGGGCTGAAATGGAGGGGCCTACCGGTAGGGGTGAAGATATCAACCTTGCTCTGCGTGAGTTTGGAACAGCTGGCCAAATTCACCAGGTCCATATGCGTAATATCACACCGCAACTACCAAACTTCATTGAAACCTTTCCGGACGCCGGCTACCTTAACTTACATGCCATCATGGATGTACTCATTGAGATTGGTTTTGACGGCATGATTGTGCCAGACCATGTTTCTGGAGAAGGAGATGGAACAATTCATGAAGCATTCACTCTAGGCTATTTAAGAGCTCTAATACAATATGCAGAACACAAAACACCGTAGTGGAAACTAGGACTGTACTCGAGGCGGCGAGTTAACTCTAGCCATGCCCCCATCAACGGCAACAACTTCACCCGTCATATAGCGCGAAGCATCAGAAGCAAAAAATAGTACGACATCAGCAATATCATCGCCAAAACCCCACCGTTTAAGTGCAATTCGATCTTCTAGCTGCTCAAGAAGTCCCGGGACATTAGCCCGGTCCTTTTCCCAAATAGCGGTAGCGATAAGACCAGGACATATCGCATTTACTCGGATCCCTTGCTCTCCCCAATCCGCAGCAAGGGCCCTGGTCATCGCATCAACGGCACCTTTAGTTCCTGCGTAAGCAACTCTTCCTACCGGACCTCGAAGACTAGCAATTGAGGAGATATTAATAACAGAACCACCCCCTCGTTCCGCCATACCCGGCCCCAATGCCAGAGTTAACATTAAAAGAGAACGAACATTGATAGAGAATACAAGATCAAAGTCGTCTTCCGTAAGCAAGTCAGGACTTCGGCGCATAGGGATGCCAGCATTGTTGACTAATATATCGACGGGTCCAACCCTTTCGATTACGCGTCTTCCTAGTTCCGTTCCCGCTTTAGGCTCAGAGAGATCCGCCTGAAGGATCACAGGATCATGTTTAAGATCCGATGCTACAAGCTCTAGATCCGCCAATGTGCGCCCTGTAAGTACAACCCTAGCGCCAGCTCGATCTAATGCGCGCGCACTTGCTTCTCCAATTCCGCGGCTCGCACCACTAACAACAGCGAGTTTATCTGTCAGCTCATACATTTTGAGACCTGCTCCTAGGTCAAACTGTTCTCAGAATCAGGACCATTTAAACTTGTTCCTAGTCATCATGCAGTTCAACTGTACCCACGTCCCCGTCAACAGTAATTGACTGTTCATGTTTGATCCTCTGGGTGCTAGTTCCAGTCCCCACAACAGCGGGGATACCATACTCTCGTGCAACGATCGAGCCATGCCCCAGGATACCACCCATATCTGTAACCAATCCGGAAGCGTGAGCAAATAGCGGAGTCCATGCTGGATTAGTCTGGGCACAAACCAATATCGTCCGCGGACGCATCTTGTCAAATTCTGCCGGAGAGTTGATAAGACTGGTTGCAGCCGTAACAGAGCCTGGGCTCACAGGAACACCTTGCATCATATTTGAATTAGGATCATTCGCAAATTGTGTCTCCTTAAACCGCACCGCGGGATCATCACTAGCATCAAAAGGAACTGTTCCTGGTGGATGCAGCCTCTTTCTCGCCTCTCTAAGCTCTACCCGTTCTTCCGCTAGGACACCTAACTCAGCTACTGCTTTACCACTTTTCCCTGCTTCAATTGCTCGGTTTATTTCTTCAGTAACGAGATAAAAAATATGTTCCTTTTCATTTAAAGAACCGAGATCCGTCAGACGTTGACCAAGCTCTAGAGCTAATTCTCTGAGGGGCGGCCATGCCATATAGAGGTAGTACATTACTTCCTCTCGAATATGGTAAAAACGATAAGTGAACCAAATACGGAAACGGAATTGCCAATAAGGAAGACCCTCTAATAATTCCAAAATATCTTCCATCGCCTTCTCACGCTTTCTCGTCGCCTCGGCTTGGTGATTTTCAGGATTATATTCATCATCTGAAACCATTGTTTTTAACGTCGAAAGAAGTCCGGAAGGGTCTTCTAAGGGAAGAGGTTCTGCATAATCTAAACTGTATCCAAGATGTCCGTAAAGCTCTAGATAACCGTTTATCGCTTCTACAATCGCAGTAGCTGAAGGGTTTGCAACAAGCGTTTCCATTAAGCGCGATGCAGGTGTAACAATAACGAGCTCTTTTAAAATATCGTTCGCAGCGATCTTTTGTGCAATAGCGAACATGTGCTCGTTTGCCTCAACAGTCTTGGATCTAAATCCAGAAAGGAATTGGCCGCTCGTAAAACGGTGATCTGGAAGAGTCTCTCTTAAAAACGCCTGCAGCTGATCATCAGTAGACTTTGCAACACCGAAAGTGTGTCCACCGTTGCCACTCCAAAAACTACCACCAGCTATCGAGAGCTCCTTTACCCCGTCTAAAAGTTCTTCGTTACTAAGGTTATTCCGATCAACCGTCTGCCATTTTTCTCTCGCTTCCATAATCATGGGTTTCGCCCAATCATAGAATTCTTTGATCTGACCTTCATTAATTTCGGTTCTATTGAAGGCTTTAAAAGTTGGGTTTTTACTTTCAGGCACTGTCACTATTCCCGCGACGTTATCTAATCCTGAGTTACTCGCCCAGTGATCAAAGGCTTGCTTATCCTCCTCGGAGAGGCTTTCCAGAAATAAGCCGAGATCCTTCTGTTCCTTGTCCGCACCAACAAATTGCTTCGCTTCGGCAGCCATCTTTTTTCCAATTTCACTTTTAGGATCTCTGGCAGCAAATTCTTCCCCAGATTCGCCAAATTGCTCAGCGTCTGCTGCAATTTCTGCAGCGTCCATCTCTGCTTCCGTCATAGCCTCCTTCGCTTGTCGCTCATCCCTTGCTGCAATGATTTGTGGCCAGTCGAATCTTTGATAAGCGTATCCATGCATCGAGATAAACATGGGACCGCCCCCCACCATATAACTACCCCGTTTCTTACCATCCTTACCAGTTTCTAATCCCTCCCATAAATAGAGCTCGTCAAATAACGGCGTACACGGATCAGGTATATTTTCGACGATTTGACGACGAGCAAGTATCTTTGCTGGCGCTGGCGCTTCCCATTTCACTTCAATAGGCTGCGGAGGAAGGTTAGTAATGGGTCGTGACTGAAGCATATAAAGTTTTCCGTCGGAATAAGCCCACTCGACATCTTGTGGAACTCCACCAAAATGCACCTCTGCTTTAAGTGCCAGTTTTACGAGTTCCTTAATCGCCTCGTCTGATAAAGATGAACTACTACGCTGTTCCTCAGCAATATCCTCTAATCGTGTACCCTGTGCGCCATCTGAAACAATCTTCTGCTCTTTTGCTCCAATGATAGTATCAGTTGCTACGCCAGTATCGCGATCGACCGTATATGTATCAGGTGTCACCTGCCCACCAACTACTGCTTCACCCAAACCAAAACTCGAATTAATAATCATTTCCGAACGCTCACCAGTAGCAGGATTGGCCGTAAACAAAATACCAGAAACATCAGACGACACCATTAACTGAACAACAACAGCCATGGCAACTGCATCATGTTCAATTCCCATTTGGTGACGATAAGCCATCGCTCGAGGTGTCCAAAGAGATGCCCAGCAATTTCTTACCGCAACAATAATTTCATCATCACCCCGAACATTAAGATAGGTATCTTGCTGGCCAGCAAATGACATATCAGGCAGATCTTCTGCATTCGCTGAGGATCGCACCGCTACCGGCGGCGTATCTCCTTCAATCTCTAAATATGCTTGAGTAATTTCTTTCGCCATTTCATCTGAAATTGCTTCCTTCATAAAAAGGGCTTGAATCGCTTCTGAGGCCTTATCAAATGAAAGTGTGAACTCTCCAATTTCAGGCTTAGCGAGCCCAATAATTTTTTGTTGAAGATTATTCTCACTAATATATTTTCTATATGCGGTGGTCGTCACATAAAATCCACCTGGGACGGCCAGCCCAGCATTTACCATTTCGGCGAGAGAACGACCCTTCCCTCCAGCAATTTCAAGGGTTGCCTCTTTCGTATCTATTGGAAGAATATTGGCCTGCGTCATTTGAATGAGATTCCTTTTTCGTTAAAAGTTAAGATATTTCAGGGTTATGGGGACTTAATTCACCGATTTAAAGATAAGATTGAAGAGTTTACATATAATTGACATTAGATATATAAAAAAAATTTCTAAGCTTAGTAAAAAGTTTAGATGTTATCAGCTTGATACATCACAGTTATGGTGATGGTTACGACAAAATACTTCGGAATTCTCAGGAACAATATATGTCCAATATTATCAATAAAAAAACCCCGCCAAAGGGCATAGTTGAGCACCGAAGATTTGAATCTAGCCACATATATCCAACAACAAAGCGAGATTATTGGATCTATGTCCCATCGCAGTATACGGATAAGGACCCCGCTTGCTTAATGGTATTTCAAGATGGCGAAGCATATGTGAATGATAACGGACCTGTAAAAGCCGCAAAGGTTTTCGACGAATTAATTCACAATAACGAAATGCCCATCACGATCGGTATTTTTGTGTCCCCTGGCCTCATCGATCAAACGAGCAACCGAGACAAAGAATATGTCGCCACTGGAGACGTCTACGCGAGATTTCTACTGGAGGATATTATTCCCGAGGTCAGTAAAGATTATCAGCTTGTAAGTGACCCATCTGGAAGAGCGATCTGTGGCATGAGCGACGGCGGGTTATGTGCATTTGCTGTGGCATGGCAAAGGACTGACGTTTTCAGCAAAGTAGTATGCCATATAGCCAGCTTCGCAAGGCATATTGAGGGCGCGGACTTCCCCCATTTAGTTAGGCAAACACGCAAGAAACCAAAACCACTGAGAGTATTCATGGCGGATGGCAAAAATGATCTTAACCTCGATGAAGGAAACTGGACACTGGGTAATTTGAATATGGCTTCCGCACTGCAGTTTGCCAAGTACGACTATCGACTGGAACTCGGACCAGGAGGCCATGATCTTGCTCATGGTGGAGAACTGTTTCCAGAAGCACTTCGCTGGATCTGGCGCGATCACCCCAGCGTTAAGACTCAGGTGCAAGCATATGAAGACATTCTCGGTGAGTGGGAGATGACAACCAACTTCTATGGCAAACTTATCAAGAGCAATCTTAGTATAAGACAAGGTACAGATTCATTATCAGCAACTCTTCGCGATGAGAATGAAGGTGAACTAGACATTACCGAAATCACTTATCGAGGGGGTGCATTGAGGTACTCTCACGAGCCATTTTCATTTCATCAAAATTGGGGTAAGGGAGTCACTAAGGCTATGTTAGCCTTAGTAAGATTTAAAAATGGCATGTTCGAAGGTACTTTGAGCGGACTTACGGAGATAGGAACGTCCTATGACTATACATTAATCGGTAGACGTATTTCCTAGATATCCATCGTAAAGAAAATAATTAATCTCCAGAGATCGTTATTCTCTGGTTGGTGATATAACGTCCGGCTTCTGAGCATAGATGCAAAGCGGTCGCGGCGATATCATCCGGAGTACATACAAATCCAAAGGGGGAAGAAGAGGCTCGATCAGCAATATCACCCTTACCAGTTACTTCAACAATTCGACGCCCCATATCGGTATCTACAAGTCCTGGAGCGATGATATTCACTCGCATTCCATGCTTCTTTTCTTCTCTCGCCAGAGTATGCGCCATAGTTTCGACAGCAGACTTACTTACGGAATAAACACCGGAACCAGAAGGCATAGCCTGAGCAGAAGTTGAAGATATCATTATAATATCACTTCGGTTAGCCTCGCGAAGCACTGGAACAAGTCGACGACATAGATAAACTGGTCCCCAAAAATTTACTGCAAATAGGGCGTCCCATTGGTCGTTCGTTGCATCTGCAATCAGAGGACGATTTATTGCAGCAGACCCCATGCCTGCGTTATTTATCAGCGTATCTAGACGGCCAAAATCTTTAAGAATTTTGTCGCACATCGTATTACACTGTACTTCAATACCAACATTTGCTTGATAAATCTCTGCCCGACGACCAAGAGCCCGAACAATATCTAGTACTTCAACTGCAGCGGATTTATCACTCGCGTAATTGATTGCGACATCTGCTCCCTCTCGCGCGAAACCCTCGGCAATTGCTCGACCTATACCTCTGCTGGCACCAGTAACAAGCACCGTTCTTCCGTTTAATTTCGCCATCACATAATTCCCATATAAGCTGTCGACGAGAATATCGGAAAACATCATAGCTTCCAAATAGAATACGGTTGGTAACACCATCCTAATCAGGAAACTTAAAAACAAATATTGGTAGCAAGTGGCGCTATGTCTTAATCTACTTTATCTTTAAAATAGTATGAAGGAATTTGAAGAAATAACATTATGGTTGATGTTGAAAAGTTACGATCGGACTACCTAAATCTCGAATTTGATCGTAAGGGCTTCGTCATTAATGCAGAAAATTCTGCAGCGGTGGCGAGAGCATACGGAGAAACAAGGCTTGAGTTTGTCGATCCTTTTGACTCAAACTTTCAGGCCTGCCTTCCGATACTGGCGAGTCTTGTATCAGGACGCCAACTGCCAATAGATTTTCCATCACTGGGCGGTATTTCAATGGACGGCGGTAAAGCAGTAACTAGCATTGAACCAGTAAGATGCGGTATTGAGTTAACGGGGAAAACGCATCTTAACGATATCTATGCAAAAAGTGGACGCACTGGGCGCATGATTTTCCTCGTCTCACGCATAGAACTCTACAATGCTTCAGGTAAGCACTTAGCTAGTGCAGATTCACGCCAAGTCATTCGGGAAAACCCCGAATGAAGATAAAAAAAATGAGTGACATTAAGTTCGGTATGGAGCTTCCTTTATTTATACCAGATACTTCCTTAAGCGCAGCGAAAGAGTTTGCAAAAATAGTGGGGTACTCTGGTGGGGGAAGATTTGAAAATCACAGTCAAGCTCGTGCTCAAGGGCTACCTGGCGCACTATTACCTGGCATTATGAGTATGGGTTACCTTACTAGGGTAATCCATGAATGGGCGCCTAGCGGGACTATCCAGCATATAGATACAATCTTTCGTGCTCCTATACTAGCTGATCATAAACACATCATATCTGCAGTTGTCACAGATATTGACGAAGAGAACAGTGTTATTGTATTGGATCTTTCAATCAAAAATTTAAAAGCGGAAACCCGAGTATTCGGCACTGCTACTATTTCTATACCCAAATTCTAGTTACCCCATAATTGATATAATTATGGGTAGCGACTAAAAAATCCTTTATTATTTGTTAAAAATAGAAAAAGCCAACTATGACTGAACGACCGGAGCCACTGAAAGGAATTCGTATCCTTGATCTAACCCAGGTTCTCTCAGGGCCATACTGTACCTACCAGCTCGCGCTATTGGGCGCGGAAGTAATTAAGATCGAACCTCCAGGAGGGGAGCAAACAAGATCTTCTGATGCTATCCCGGAACTCGGCGAACTGGGACTTGGTCTTGGATTCTGCGTTCAAAATGCACAAAAAGACTTTATCGAGTTGAATCTGAAGGATCAACATGATGTATCCATTCTCCACGATTTGATCGTAGACGCTGATGTTTTAGTGCAAAACTTTAGACCAGGCGTGTCAGAGAGGCTTGGTCTAGGAGAGTCTGCTGTTCGTCGACGAAATTCCTCAATTATTTATTGTTCAATTTCAGCCTATGGTGGAGAGGGACCGATTGGTCATCGACCAGCCTATGACCATATCGTACAAGCAATGTCCGGCATTATGAGTACAACTGGTACTGAAGAGATGGGGCCGGTCAAAGTAGGGGCTCCATACGTGGATTATGCCACTGGTCTTAATGCAGCTTTCGCCATAACTTCAGCAGTACTAGAAAGAACTCGAACCGGGAAAGGGCAGAAGGTCGACGTGGCTATGCTGGATACGGCGATGATTCTAATGGCAAATAACCTTGCCATCACTGCAACGACAGGAAAAGAAATACCTAAACTCGGCAATGAAGCATCGAGTCGTGCACCATCCTCAGGAACCTTTGAGACAGCCGACGGTATACTGACAATCGCTGCAAATAATGAACGTCAGTTTAAGGAGCTCTGTAGAGCCCTGGAACATCCCGAATGGAGTGATGATCCCCGCTGGGAAAATCTTCATGATCGAAAAAAAAATATAGAGGCATTTCGCGTGGCGCTCAATGATACACTTCGTAAACGCAGTGCTGCTCACTGGGAAGTGGTTCTTGAACAAGCAGGCGTGCCGGCGAGTCGTGTGAGAACAATAAGAGAATTACTAGCTGAAGGACAATTAACCTCTAGAAGCTTATTAGCTGAAATCGAAGTCGCCAACACTACGGTAAAAATTCCAGGAATTGGCTTTAAGTTGAATGGTGATTCTCTCTTGCCACAGCGCGCGCCAAGGACTGTCGGTGCTGATAATGATAAATGGATACGCTGAGAATTCTCATATTTAAAGAAGCTTCACAAAATTCAATGTTCAAATCATATCATTGTCTTCAGTGATCTTAATTTCTGAAAGCCTTGGCTCTGGAACAGAACTGAGCATAACAATAAGCGCAATAGTCTGGACAAAAATACAAATAATAAAAATTATCTCGTATCCCATAGCAAGCACAATTAAACCTCCCAAAAGAGGGCCAACAGCACCGACAGTATTACTCGCCATATTTGAAGCAGCAACTCGTAACGGAATATCCGCATCAGCACCCAACTCTAAAACCATATTCATTCGCGCCTGGTTAAACCCACTAAAAGCAATCCCAAACACAACAAAAAAGACCATGACCCCATAGACTTCTTGAATCATCAAAAGCTGGCAGTGTGCCAAAATCCACATAGCCAAGGTAATAACCATCACAATCCGATAACCTTTTCGGTCTGCGATCTCTCCCCACAAAAGATTAGTTACGGTGCCAGATAACATCCATATTGTTGTCAATAAACCAAGCATCGCCCCTGAAAGCTCCATTCTGGTTCCAGCAAAAAGTATATAGAAAGGCATAGCCATGCGTCCGATAGAACCCAATACAGTCACTAAAAAAAATCGTGAGAAATGTGGGTTGGTTCTAAAAAGTGGCTTCAGCGACTTAAAACTCTGTTGAATATTCTCACGTTTACGTAGCTCTAGACCTACTGGTTCTTTAGTAAAAGTGAACGCGATTATTCCTAATGATGCTATGAAAAAAGCTAAGAGGAAAAGCGCAGCATAACCATCACCAAGAATATTATTGTCTATTAGATAGCCACCGGCAAAATAAGCGATTATCGCGGTAGCACCGTTAGATAGAAAATTTCTCCAACCGGCTACGAAACCCCGGCGATGAACAGGAATAACTTTCGCACGCAATGAATTCATCATCACCACAGAGATACCCTGCATGATTCCTAACAACACCATAAAAAATATGATCAGCCAAAGACCAAAATCAGTAGATCCAAAAAAAAGACCCGTAAGAGCGATAAAGAGCATCTGGAGCCGCATTAATATACTTGAAGTAAGCGTGATACCAAGTAACTTTTTTCGATGCCCAATCAATGAAGCCCCGACCATGGGTGTCAGCATTTGTCCGACAGCCTCTAATGAGCGCGCTAGACCAACAACAAACTCGGAGCCTGAGAGTGAATAAAGATAAACTGGTAAAAAAGTCGGTGCAGCAAAAAGACGGAATCCGGTCTGACCGAAAAGTCCTTGGGTTAACTGTACTACAATATTGCGCTTCAAATACTTAGCAACAAATGCATCATTTTGTTTTTGTGTGGTCACCACCTATAACCTCATAAGCTTTCGACCTTTAGGATCAAGCGGGATTTCCGAGTCTGAAGATGGGATCGCAGATAGGAGAAGCTTCGTGTAATCCTCTTTTGGATCACTAAAACTAGAATCTAGAGGACCTTGCTTTACTATACAGACATGGAGTATCACTAGTATATGATCACAAATATGGTGAACAAGACTAAGATCATGCGCTACAAATAGATAGGTCAAACCTAGTTCTTCCTGTAAATCCTCCAGCACATTAAGCATCCCTCCATAAAGGCCGATATCAGCCAAGGGAAATACTACTAAAGGATTCTTACCATGCCTTACTTCGACCGCAGGCAGCCCTAGACCACTGAGCATCGGATTTTGACTAACCTTGCTAATCCCAAGTTCACTTGATGTCTTCGATGGTTCAAACCACGCTTTTGGAAAGCCTCCTTCGTCAGCGATTACACTGAGTATCTGAAGGAACACTAGCACAGGGAAAACTATTGCTCGCGAGCTTATGACGAATAGTGAGGATCGATTCATTAAGGGGCGACTGTTTCATTAAAAAAATTGAAGTGCAATGAAGAATACCAAAACAGGTAAAGAAAATCGTCAACACTATCACCAGCGATTATCAATTCCTTCACGCTAAATGTAATCTAGACCTTTAATCAGTGTAAAATAATTATGTAAAGTTTCAGCTCATAACACTTTGGGGAAAACAAATGACGGTTATCGATACGCGGCTAGGGAAGATTAAGGGTATAGATCACGGAACCAGTCTCGCTTTTTTAGGGCTCCGATATGGTGAACCGCCTATAGGGAGTTTACGTTTTATGCCTCCCTTGGCATCAGGACCGTGGAACGGCGTGCTCGATGGAACGAACTATCCAAACAGAGCCATGCAATCAAATAAAATAGGAACCATGGGACAAGACACACCCGGAGAATTAAGTGAAGACTGCCTATTTTTAAATATCTATACCCCTTCTGTAGAT
Organism: Gammaproteobacteria bacterium; assembly: GCA_002690865.1. GTDB lineage: Bacteria > Pseudomonadota > Gammaproteobacteria > Pseudomonadales > Azotimanducaceae > UBA7455. Next base: position 116,641 of record NZGG01000046.1, read on the forward strand.
AACTCAAAAAGACCAGTCATGGTATGGATTCATGGTGGTGGTTTTAGGTCAGGAAGCGCAAACGAATACGATGGCCGAGTGCTTGCGAGTCAAGGTGATGTGGTCGTGGTCACTATTAATTACCGCCTTGGTCCATTTGGGTTTACCAATATTGACTCCCTTAGTGATGAATTTAAGGGAACCGTTTCAAATGGCTACCGAGATATGATCCTCGCTTTAGAATGGGTAAAGGACAACATTGCTGAATACGGTGGAAATCCAGATAATGTCTCGATCTTTGGAGAATCCTCCGGGGGACTTGGCGTATTGGGTCTCCTCGCGGCTCCAGAGGCAGAGGGATTATTTCACAAGGCAATTATCCACAGTGCCAATGGCCCTAAATGGCCTGAAGGTGATCAAACCTCAATAATAGCCGAGAAGCTTGGGGTAAATACTTCAGAGCTACTCGATACCCTACGCAGTATGTCGTCTGAACAAATTATTAAGGCTGAGTTACCTGCGGGACTTTGTATAGATGGCAATGTTCTGACTCAATCTTTCAACGATGCAATATCAAAAAAAGAGAACTGTGGAATTCCCATTATAATCGGTACTAACCGAACTGAAGGTACACTACTAACACCGATTGATTCGAGCGATGAAGATATGTCAAGTTACGAAAATAGACTTTTGGGATCCGCAAGCTATGTGCTCGATAAAAAGGACCCAACAAACTATGTGAAAGGTATTAAAAGTGCATACCCTGATCAAAATCCAAAGCGGCTATTTGAGATTGTTATGACAGATAGCTTTCTACGTATCGCTGTTGAATTTATTGAGAAAGCAATACAGGCGGATCTTGATTGCTGGTTATATCGATTTGATCTCGATACGACAATTGAGCACAACGGAAAACTGGGTGGCGCAACCCACGCTTGCGAAATGGCATTTACGTTTAATGCTTATGCAGATCCTCAGTGCCACGTAAAAAAACTTCACGATGGCAGTCTGCCTGAAGTTGCTCACCTCGCAGCTGCTTGGTCATCCACACTAACTAAATTTGCATGGACCGGTAATCCGAATGATGCAGGCCTACCTCTCTGGCCCAAGTATAACAATACTGATCGACCTGTTATGCGCTTAACTGGAGCTAGCTGCACATCAAATGATCTTGATGCTTTACACAGGAAACTTTGGAGTAGCTAAGAAGAGAGAAGCCCAACTGAGATGACGGACGACGCTGGCATGTTTAGCGAACAGCATGAGGTTCTTTATACTAATGAGGATTACAGATTTACCTGCACTGATAACGCTATCTACGCTACATGTCTAGGTTGGCCTGAAGGTGCATCAAAGACAAAGACCATGGGTCGTCTATATGCTAAAGGAATATCTTCGGTAACTATGCTGGGTTCAGATGAACAATTGTCCTGGAATCTCTCTCGAGAAGGATTGGAGATACCCATTCCGAGAAAAAACTATGTAAGCATGCGTTTGTTTACGAAATCACCCGTTACAAGAGTATTTCATGAAAACAATTCCGGTAATTATTGATACCGATATCGGTTCTGATATCGACGATACTTGGGCCCTTGCGATGGCCCTTGGTTGCCCCGAGTTAGATATTAAGTTGATCACTACCTGTACAGGGGATACTACCTATCGCGCAAAAATTGTTTGTAAATTTCTCGAACATGTTGGCCACACAGAAACTCCTGTGGGAATAGGAATATCTTTCAATAGCTTACTGGAAAACCAGAAGGCCTATGTCAATGGCTATCAACTCCAAAACTATCCTGGTGAAGTAATTGATGATGGTGTTAAGGCAATGGCTCAAATAATTATGGAGTCAGAGGAAACAATTACTTTGATATGCTTAGGCCCGCTCCAAAATATCGCTAAGCTTCTCGAAATAGAGCCTCGTATTAATGAGAAGATACGATTCGTTGGCATGCACGGGGCGATTTTTAAGGGCTATAAGGGAATGAATGGCGTACAAGCTGAATATAATATAGTCCAGCACGTGGATTCAGCAAAAGTCGTATTTTCCTCTAATCTTGATATGACAATTACACCCCTTGATACCTGTGGAATGATTTGTCTAGAAGGAGATGATTATCAAGCTGTCGCAAAAGCAACCAATAAAACTATGATAGAGGTTATCGATAACTATGAGATATGGCAGCGGGCAATGGGAGTAAAGGAACTTGAAATGACAACGCGCTCGTCAATATTATTTGATACAGTCGCAATTTATCTTGCCCTTGATAACTCCTTCCTAGAAATGAAAAGGCTTGGCATAAAAATAACAAACGAGGGGAAAACAATAGTTGATGGAAGTGGAAAAGCGATCAACGTAGCAATTGAATGGAGAGACCAAAGAGGCTTTTATGATTTTTTGATCAAAAGATTGTTGAAGGCACCTTAGATCGCCCCCAAAAAAATGCTTCTGTGATTAAGCTATGTTCCTCTGACTAAATCCTAAGATTGATGAATAAAAATTACACGTTTTAGAAGTAATCATTTGCAATCAGATACCTGTTTCTAATCTGATGGTTCAGACATTTCTATCGTTTTAATGTTCTCCTCAAAAACCTGAATCAAGGCGCCAAACGTATCTTTTGGGTGTAGATAAAAATGCTTGAAAGTAGGTGACACTTCACTATAACTAAGCACTCTTAATCCTTTCGATTCAAAATAGTCGCGCGACTGGGCTAAATCTTCTACCGAAAAAGATAGATGATGGAAACCTTCGCCGTGCTTTGCTAAATAACTACCTACACCACCCTCACCCATTTTTTCTGGTGTAACAAGCTCCAACTTCTTTCCACCAAGCATAAAAGTTAACCAACTAAATCCCTCCTCTGACTCACCAAAGTCGGGCAATAATTCACCACCTAGAATTTCGGTAAACAACGTCTGTGCTTTATCTATATCTGCAACGCCAATAGATACATGATCTAAACGTTTAAGCATAGTATCCCTCTGACAAGATTTTATTTGAGTGGGCTTAAACTAACATACTGAGGAAGAACAAAGCGACTCGTAAAAAAACTAGAAAGCTGAGTCCGTCTAGCGAAAAAGAATCAAACGATATTCTTCTCTAAACCGAGACTCCGTAGATTCATACAAAGCTAAAAGAATGACAAAACGGCAAACGATCCAACCATTCGAGTTTTTTAACGGACCAGTTTATTGGATACTCGATTCAAACCAGAAACTACAAAATAAGACAACAAAGTCGACGCAACAGGGTAAGTCACTAGTTTCTTTATAGAGGATATTGATAAGATCATTAGTTAATTAAGTCTTTATCCTTTATACGGTACCTTCAATTAATAAGTTCGGTACAAGCAAATCAACAGGTTTCAATATCTCACCCCAATTGGGAGTAGTAAATTCCTCTAATCAACAAAACATTGGCAACAGAGACAATACTGGGTTAACAACCACTAAGACTTACCTCTTAAGCAACCAAAGAACCTATATAAAATACTTTTTGAAGCTAAATCATAGTTTTAGATAAACTTGAACCATCGACCCAATTTTATAAGAACCATACTGACACAATATATAATTCATGAACGATGATATCCTGGGGACCATCTCCGTTATTAGGTTAGAAACCGCTAACCATAATCGTAAACCTAACAATGAAAAAATATAATCGAAGCTTTTTTTGATCCAATAATGCAAAACCTTCGTTCACCCCTGTACAATAAAAAAGTTTGTATAAATATTAAAATTGAGAGGAACGTCCATGAGTGTCACTGCAGAAGGCCTCAAGAACAAGAACTGTCATTTACCGAACACCTGCTCGGCAGAAGCTAACCTAGTTAGAGAAGCATTGGTTTTAAAAGGATTAGAAACTCCGACGATAGACAATGGGCTATCCCGTGATGAAAAGTATATAAGAATAAAGGCTGCAATGACCGACGTTGTTACTGCCTTAGGGTTGGATTTAAGAGATGATAGCTTAGCAGAAACACCGCATAGAATTGCCAAGATGTACGTGGACGAGATCTTCGGAGGGCTTGACTACCGTAACTTCCCCAAAATAACTGCCATCGATAACAAGATGGGCGTAGAAGAGATGGTCAAAGTTGATAATATTAGTGTAGTAAGTACCTGCGAGCATCACTTTGTGACAATCGATGGCGCTTCAAGGGTTGCTTATATTCCTGGGAAAAAGATTATAGGCCTGTCAAAAATAAATAGAATCGTCCGCTTCTTTGCTCAAAGACCTCAAGTTCAAGAACGGTTAACTCAGCAAATATTAATAGCTTTACAGACATTACTTGGGATAGATGATGTAGCCGTTACCATCGATGCTACTCATTACTGTGTAAAGTCGCGCGGAGTCATGGATACAAATTCGTCGACTCGAACCACTGCTCTCGGTGGCCAATTTAAGGATGATCACAGGACCAGGTCAGAATTTTTGAGGTGATGCTCATACTGATGTGGTATACCGTTGTCAGGTATAGGGAAGTCAAGTTTCACGGTGAGTCATAGATCAAAATTTATAAAAATCAGTCGCAATTTAGATCTGTTAATTTGACGGCCATTGCAGATACTTTGATTCGACCCTTAATGGGAGATCTATCGAAAAGTAGATAGAAGGGGCTACTTAATGCCCTTAAATGAACTATCGATTCCAACTTCACCAAATTCATTTTCTATAACAGCAATACGCTTACCGTGCTCCTCACTTAGAATACGATTTAGTAATGTTGTCTTACCTGATCCTAAGAAACCGGTGAGTATTGTGACAGGGACTTTATTATGATTCGTCATATATCTCTCGATAGATTAATTTTTTTACTGTAGAGCATTTCACTTCAGTCTGTCTGGTGAGCGCCGAACGCGCGAATTAACGATCCGATATTGTGCCTCATCATTTCAAGGTAGGTTGCTGCCGGACCATCGGTTTCACTCAATGCATCTGAATATAGGCGACCCCCTATGGTAGCATCGGTCTCAGCTGCGATTATTTTCAGTAAACGAGTGTTACTAATATTCTCAATGAATAGTCCGGTTATATGTAGCTCCCGAATCCGGTCGATTACTGAGGCAACATCCAAAGCGGAAGCTTCTGCATCCAAGCTAAGTACTATTGGAGCTAAAAATTTAATATCTAATTCACGTCCCAAGTACCCAAAAGCGTCATGACTTGTGACGATGATACGTTTATCGATTGGTGTATTCGCTATTTTCGATTGCAGTTGATGCTCCAATTGATTAATTTTTTCAAGGTACTCATCTTTTCGGGCTTCAAGATTATCCGCATACAGGGGATTCAGACTGATTAGTTTTCCTGATATGTTCTGGACATAAATTCGGATATTACCGAAGCTTTGCCAGGCATGTGGATCTATCTCCTGGCCATTGGTTAGGATACTCACTCCAGTACTCGCAACAAGTTGCTTGTCTTCTTTTCGAGTATCTTTAATCAATCGATCAATCCAACCCTCGAAACCTAATCCGTTGAAGACAACTAAGTCAGCATTTGAGATAGCAACAGAATCAGAGGGTTTTGGGCGATACATATGCGCATCACTGTTGCGAGGAACTAGATTGACAACACTCACATGCTCTCCTCCAAGTTCTCGAACTAGATCTTCGAGGATTGTAAAACTCGTCACAATTCTTAAAGCTGATTCATCAGCGCTGACCGGCCTTATAACTACCAACAGGTACAAAAGAGCAAATAAAAAACTTGTCTTAAGTCTACGCATTTCTTTAACCCGTGAGGTGGCGTGTTGGTATCAACCTGCTAATTAAGCCCCCATGTGCACCGAATAAAATTGAAAAAACATAGATGATACCTAGTGAGATTATGATCGCGGGCCCGGAAGGTAAGTCGAGATGAAAAGATAGTAATAGTCCGATATAGCAGCCCACAATTGAAATCAGCACAGCAGCTACCAAGATATAATCGATAGAGTGTACCCAGAATCGAGCAGCAGCAGCGGGTAATATCATTACGCCAATTGCCATCAAAGTACCCAGCGCATGAAAGCCCGCCACCATATTGATAACCATTAAAAATAGGAAGCCATAATGTGCAGCTGCACTGGCGTGACCTGAATAGCGGAAAAAAGAGGGATCTACGCATTCTATAACCAAGGGACGATATAATACGGCCATTAGCAGCAGGCTTATACTGCTAATCGAGGCTAGTAACCGTAGTGCCATATTATCTAGGGCTAGAATATTACCAAAAAGGACATGAAATAAATCCACATTACTTTGTTTGAGAGAAATAACTAAAACACCTAGTGCTAGGGATATCAGATAAAAAGCGGCTAAACTTGTGTCTTCCTTAAGATGAGTGCTTCGCGCTACCCAACCGGCAAGAGCGGCTACAATAAGGCCCGCAAACACTCCTCCGACGGTAAGTCCGAGTAGTGAGAGGCCCGAAATCAAGTATGCAATGGCAGCGCCCGGAAGTATGGCATGCGCCATCGCATCACCAGTGAGGCTCATCCTCCGTAATGTCATAAAAATGCCCACGGGCACCGCACCAAGACAAACGGTGAAGCTGCCTACCAATGCTCGTTGCATGAACAGGTAGTCGTGGAATGGATCGATAAATAGTGGGTGCATATCAGCCTGGACACCAAGCCGCATGCCCATCGAACGCCTCAGAGACCTGCCGCGCACGAATAAGATTGTCTTCAGAGAGCACATCACTTGCCGCACCGTGACCAACGCATTCTCTTGCTAGAAGTAATACATTTGGGCAGTGTTCCCGAACATAATCGAGATCATGTGTAACCATTATTATAGTGCGTTTATTCTGGTGCCATTGCTTCACGACCTGAGTGAGATCAGCAAGGGTTTTTGTGTCAATGGCGTTAAAAGGCTCGTCCAACAAGATTATCGGCTGATCCTGTAATAGAACTCGGGCGAACAAACTTCTTTGCAATTGCCCGCCTGATAATGTCCCAATTAGTCTTTCCTCAAAACCACCTAATCCAACTACTTTAAGTGCATTATGAGATTGCCTATATTGCCTATCACTGAGCGGAGTTGAGAATCCCTGTTGTTGCCAGAAGCCAATTGTCACAAGATCAAATACGGTAATCGGGAAGCTTGTATCTAGCTGAGTTTGCTGAGGCAGGTACGCGACTGATTCCGGAGTCAATCCGTCGATACAGCCCTCGTAACCCTCAATTTGTCCAGCCATTGCTTTAAGTAAAGTGGACTTCCCCGCACCATTTGGACCAACAATTCCGAGCCATTCACCTTGAGCGATTGTTGCAGTTAGATGATGTATCGCAGGATGATTATCATAAGTCACCGTTAGGTCATTAATATATATATTCATGAGAATCTCAACTTACTACCAACACTAATACCCAAACTGCTAGGCTCATGACTAACGCAAGCGACAATCTACTCAATAGGCTCCAATGCAATAAATTCTTGGATTTAGCCTTTTTCACAGCCCCTCCCGTGATTAGATTAATACTAAATGCTTGAAAACTTGGTAGCTATGGGTGGACTTGAACCACCGACCCCAGCATTATGAATGCTGTGCTCTAACCAACTGAGCTACATAGCCAAAACTCCTAAAAAGAATAAGCTCTAATCCAAAACATCCTTTCCAATATGCCAAAGGGGCCCGACAGACTTATCGACAACTCTCGTAGCGAGGGACGCGAAATTCTCCCGCTTCACCAATTTTCTGTCAAGGTCTATTAAACGTTAAAACGAAAGTGAATAATGTCTCCATCTTTCACCACATAATCCTTACCCTCGAGGCGCCAATTACCTGACTCCTTAGCGCCTGCCTCTCCATTTCCTAACAAATAATCTTCATAGCCGATAACCTCCGCTCGAATAAAACCTTTCTCAAAATCTGAGTGGATTACCCCAGCAGCCTTTGGTGCTGTCGAACCCTCTAAAATAGTCCACGCTCGCGCCTCTTTGGGCCCCGCTGTAAAATATGTCTGTAATCCAAGCAATTGATAACCAGCACGAATAACCCGATCAAGGCCTGCCTCTTGCATTCCGAGATCCTTCAAGAAGTCACCTTTTTCACTGTCTGTAAGCTCTGCAATTTCAGCCTCTAATTTATTGCATATAGCAACAAAAGTAGATGATTCTATCTGAGCAAGCTTTGCCACAACCTCTAGATAAGCATTTCCTTCGAAACCATCTTCATCGACATTGGCAACAAACAATACAGGCTTCATGGTTATTAAATGTAAATCTCGAATAACCGATGCTAATTCATTTGGGACATTAAAGGTTCTTGCTGGGTTACCCTCATTCAAATGCGACTGAAGTAGCTCTAGAAACTTCATTTGGACAATAGAATCTTTATCTCCACTTTTAGCTGATCGTTTCACTTTGTCTATTGCTCGTTCAAGAGTCTCGAGGTCAGCAAGTTGTAACTCTGTATTGATAATCTCAATATCACGTTTAGGATCGATCCGATCTGAAATATGAGTAATATTTTCGTCTTCGAAGCACCGCACAACGTGGGCTATAGCATCTGTTTCCCTAATATTTGCCAAAAATTGATTACCCAAACCCTCACCTTTAGATGCTCCTGCTACAAGGCCAGCAATATCAACAAATTCAACAGTAGTAGGAATTATTTTATTAGGCCGTACGATTTGTGCAATGTTGTCCAGTCTAAGATCTGGAATCGCCACTAAACCAGCATTTGGTTCAATAGTACAAAAAGGGAAATTCTCTGCTGCTATTCCTGCATTCGTTAAAGCATTAAATAAAGTTGACTTGCCTACGTTAGGCAGGCCGACGATGCCACACTTAAAACCCATTTATAACTTCTCCCCGTTAGAGACAGCGTTCAATTGGTTCATGGCGATTTGCCAGTCCCCGTTAACCATAAAGGATAAAACATTTAAAGCGGCCTCTATCGACTCGTTGATCTGGACTTTTTCAGTTAGCGATGGTTTTCCAAGAACATATCCCGTGATGTCTGATCCAGAGCAAGGACGACCCACACCAATTCTCAACCGGTTAAATTCTTTGCTGTCTGAAAAGCATCTTGAAATGTCTTTGAGTCCATTATGTCCCGCAAGACCTCCACCCTGCTTTAATCTCGCCACACCTGCGGCGAGATCAAGTTCATCATGGGCGACCAAGATTCTTTTATACGGAATTTTGTAGAAATTAACCAAAGCTCCAACGGACTTCCCACTTTCATTCATATAGGAATTAGGGATGAGCAGTTTCAGCTCTCTGCCACCATAAGTAACACTTGATACTGAACCAAAAAACTTTGTCTCTACTCGAAAATCCCCCTGATAGAGCGCTGCTAATCTCTTAACAAACCAGACCCCGGCATTATGCCTTGTTTCAGCATACTGTTCACCCGGATTACCAATACCGATAATTAAGCTAAGGGGGTAGCTCACACATTCTCCTAGCAGACCACCAACGAATACTGGTCTCTAATCTTACTCGTTATCAGTACCGTCAGAGGATCCGGTCTCAGCTGATCCAGCTTCCGAAGTCTGTTCTCCGTCAGCCTCCTGATCTGTCTCTGTAGTCTCGCCGTCTTCAGCTCGACGCATTAGGTTACACGCTACAACCACTTGATCATAATCAGCGCCTTGTGCAAGCACTGGGATAGTTAATCCCTCTACCAATTTGAGTTCACTCATATGAATGGAAGAACCAACCTCAAGATCAGCGATATCGACTTCAATAAACTCAGGTAGTTTGCCCGGTAGGCAGCTAATTTCTACTGAGGTCATCGGATGAGAGATGTTACCTCCACCTTGCTTAACGCCCACACAATTATCCTCATTAAGGAAATGTAGGGGAACTTCTACGATAATTTCTTGATCCATCTGCACCCTAAAAAAGTCTACGTGCAAGATTCGATCTTTCGAAGGATGACGTTGTAAATCTTTTACGATAGCGTCCTGCTTTTCTCCATCTACTACCAGAGAAATGATGCGCGAAAAAAAAGCTTCGTCCTGGCATGATTTATAAAGATCTTTATGAGGAATTGATAATGTTTGTGGGTTTTCACCCGCGCCATATAAAATAGCTGGCACAAGATCACCTTCACGACGCAGGCGGCGGCTCGCACCTTTACCTATGTTATTACGCAATGCGGTTTTTAGCTGAAATAAATCTGCCATAGTTTGCTCCTTAGTACACGCTGACACTTCGCTGCGACCACTTAGTGTCAGCCATTAAAAATATTAAACTAAAATAATGCTGGCTGTATTCTCTTATTAAACAAAGCACTTAACGATTCTTCATTACTTATACGTCGAATTGATTCTGCCAATTCATCAGCAACGCTAAGCTGCTTAATCTTAGGACACGCAATCGCTTTCTCTTTTAGTGGGATAGTATCCATCACAATCAACTTATCCAGTGTTGAGTTTTGAATGTTCTCAATAGCCTTACCTGATAACACCGGATGAGTACAATATGCCACCACTCGGCTTGCACCATTTTTCTTGAGTTCTTTCGCTGCAGCGCAGAGCGTACCCGCGGTATCAACCATGTCATCCACCATCAAACAGGTCCGACCACCCACATCTCCTATGATATTCATTACTTCCGCTTCATTAGCATGAGGCCGACGTTTATCAATAATTGCAAGATCGGCATCATCCAGCTGCTTCGCTACAGCGCGGGCCCTCAGCACTCCGCCTACGTCTGGAGAAACGATCATTAAATCATCATACGATTGCTGCTCAATATCCATTAGCATCACCGGTGATGCGTAAATATTATCAACGGGAATACTGAAAAATCCTTGGATCTGATCAGAGTGTAAATCTATGGTGAGCACCCTGTCGATCCCTGCGCTACTTAACATATCCGCAACCACTCGGGCAGTGATTGGTACTCGAGCAGACCGCACTCGCTTATCCTGCCGAGCGTAACCAAAATATGGGATTACTGCAGTTATTCTCGCAGCCGAGCCTCGACGCAAACAATCCGCCAAGACAATTAGCTCCATGATATTATCATTCGTAGGCGCACATGTGGGCTGGATTATAAAAACATCCTTGCCCCGGACATTTTCGTGAATTTCTACACTAACTTCGCCATCGCTAAATCTGCCTACCTCTGCAACACCAATCTCAACACGCAGGCGATCCACAACCCGATTCGCCAAAGCTGGATGGGCATTACCTGAAAAAATTTTTAATTCAGCCACAGCAATTTTCCACAAAAAATATGGCTGGGGTGGCAGGACTCGAACCTGCGCATGCAAGGATCAAAACCTTGTGCCTTACCAACTTGGCGACACCCCATTTATTCAGTTTTGAAAAGACTTTCTATTCTGACTTAATGCATTCATTAATATAGATTGCCTTGTGCTTTTTGTTACAAATCCCTGCCAGACACTTCGGGATAGTATTTCCTGAGCCTCGGCCTCATCATTAGTTTCGATAAATATACACGAACCGGTGCCCGTCATTCTAGCAGCACCCTGCTGCCTCAACCAGTCAATAACGACTCCAACTTCAGGATACAGCCTACGAACCGAAGTTTCACAATCATTATCCAATATTTCTGTCTGCAAAAAACGCGCTATTGTGATGGGACTTGTATCTCGTGTCAAATCAGCGCTTTGGAAAACCTGGGCAGTAGAAATATTACATTCGGGCACAAGTATCAAATACCAAGCTTCCGCCAATTCAATAGGAGTTAATTCCTCACCAATACCCTCCGCAAATGCGTTAAAGCCTTTCAGGAAAAATGGTACATCCGCCCCTAATTGAAGACCAACTTTCACTAGCTCTTCCTCCTGCAACCCCAGCTTCCATAGCAAATTTAGACCATGAAGAGTTGTTGCCGCATCGGAGCTACCACCACCAAGACCAGCACCCTTAGGTATACACTTATGAACTGTAATCTCTACACCCGATGTATCGGCAACATCAGAGAGAAGCATCGCTGCTTTATATACAAGATTATCTTCCTGCCTAATACCTTCCATGTGAACACGAATATCGTTTTTTACCTCTCTGAACGAGACAGTATCAGCAAGCTTCAAGAAACACATGGCACTTTGTATCTTATGGTAGCCATCTAAGCGTTGACCCAAAACATGAAGAAATAAGTTGAGCTTAGCCGGCGCAGGTAAATTCAGTCTCATCAAACAAGCCAAGATTTAATTATTAAGGTTATTGTGATGTTGTCTCTCTCCAATCTTATCTTCCTAGGTAATCGTTCCTCATACTTCAAAAAACTAACGCTCCAACCGTCCTGATCGAAACTGGTATCATCACCAACGAAAGCATAATCAGGGTTTGGCATGCCTCTAACCCAGAAAGTGAAATGCTTAAGTGGTAAAGGATATCCTATGTGATGATGAAGATTTTCAAAAGTCGTTGTTTGGGTTCTTTCAGGGGGTAATGTTATTTCAATCAAATCTTTATTGCCTTCAAGCTTCGCTAAGGGCAAACCAAAAGGACTACTCACTACAAACTTAAAATAGTCCTTACTATAAGTCCAATCAATGAAAGCGCTTCCATTGAATCTCGGCGACCTAACACTCATTTTACCTTCAAGACGCCCAACCTCTGAAGAGTTATCCTCCGAAATCAAAATATTTGTACAACCACAAAGTATCAATGTGGTGAAAAATGTAAAAGAAAGTTTCACTTGTTCACGGCGAAGTAAATTGCTTTATAACCCTTTTCAGGATCTCACTTTCTGGAGAAAGTTCTAACGCCTTCTCCCAAACTTTATTTGCCTCTTGTCGCTTTCCCGTAACCCAGAGCACTTCTCCCAAGTGAGCCGCAACTTCCTCATTTGGAAATAACCTTAGAGCTTGACGCAAGTAGGTAAGAGCCTCTTCAAAATTTTTTAATCTATATAGCACCCAACCAAGACTGTCGATAAAGGCTGCCTCTTCAGGCTTAATCGCCAGTGCTCTCTGTATGAGAGCTAAAGCTTCCTCATGCCTATCCGTTAGATCGGCCAAGGTATAACCTAACGCATTTAAAGCATCTGCATTTAGAGGATCTTTCGTAATTATCGATCTAAGATCACGTTCGAGGATATCTAACTTACCAAATTTTTGCCCTATCATTGCTCTGGAATAAAGTAAATCTAGGCTCTCTGGATTATCAGAGACGGCCCTATCCAATAAATGAAAAACCTCCTCCTCATAATTCCTATCACTAAGAATTTGAATCTCGAGAAATACTAGTTGCTCATGAAAATCTGGATGCTCCCTCCGCTTAAACTCCAAATAGTCTCGCATCTCTCTAATAAATCCTTGTTTAGCAAATATTGATGCAATTCGAAATTGTGCTGGAAGGAACTGATAACCTAAACCCATCTGCTTATATTCACTAAGAGCCTGTTCTAGATTCCCTTCTCTCTCAGCGATTATTCCTAAATAAAAATGCGCCTCATCAATCCTCCGGTTCCAACGCACCATATCTTCAAGATATCTCTTAGCACGATTGCTATCTCCAAGCTCTAAATTAATTAGAGCGATCGCAAATAAAGCGTCACCGTCACTAGGAAATTTCATCAAAATGCTCTCATATTGCTCCTTCGAACTTACTAATTCTCCAACTTCAAACAAGAACTGCGCATATATTAGCCTTAGTCGACGACTGTCTGGCAATTCCATTAACATTTCTTTTAAAAAGGCGTTAATTTCGGGTCCACGCTGCAGACCTTTAAGTGAATTAACCTTTAAAAGTATTACATTTAAATCTGTCTTTCTCTCAAGAAGCTCATTTGCTATCATAAGCGCTCGCTCATACTGACCGTTTTGCTCAAACAAAACAGCTTGAGAAAATCGTAATTGCTCGTCTTTTGAGTCTAGGGCTAACATCTCGGTAATCGCCAGAAGTAAGGCATTTCTACTCGCTTGGTCTAAATTTTCTGCTTGAAAAGCAACAAGTTCAAAGTTGGCTAGACCACCGAGTCGCTTGATCGCCTCCATATGAAAAATTGCAGTCTCCAAGTCACCCGCGCGACGCAATTGGTCTGCTGCATATCTATGAGCATCTAGATTATCAGGATCCTCTTCCGCCCAAATTTGAGAAGTAATCAATGCAGATTCATAGTTTCGTAAATAGGATGCAAGAATTGCTGCCCTACCAGCAACACCAGGATCACGGCTTGCTTTAGCTATATCTACATAATTTTTTAGAGCAAGGTCATAGCGACCTCGAAATCCCGCTACCTCAGCAAGCAGGAGGCTATAGAGATCACTTTCTTCAAACTTTGCAGTAGCGAATTCTGCAGCCTTAGGCTCCTGTATCTCAACTGCAACCGCCGATTCACTCAAATTAACCGTCTCAATAGCCGCTTGTTCTGGTGATACCGCTGTACACGCTGTTATAAGGCCTAAAAAAAATAGCAGGTATAACTCTCGGATTGAGTGTTCTCTTCTTTTATACATTTCAAATGATCCCAACAAACCTAAGACCCAACTATGTATTCGGCAGTTTAACCGACGTACAATAGTAATTTCGATCTTGTTGCTCTAACGTAGCATTATCGAATAAACACCTGCATTCTACGTTTACTGAACAGCTGAGTCATCCGCTAGTTAGATGCCTTTGAATGGTCATAACATAATGGAATTAACAGTAGTTGGCTTAAATCATCGCACTGCACCCGTTTCCCTGCGGGAACGCGTTGCTTTTCATACAGATCAGCTGGCTAGAGCGTTGCCAGCATTAAAAGAAGCTGGTAGCTATACAGAAGTCGCAATCTTATCGACATGCAATAGGACAGAAGCTCTAGTCTATGGGCAGCATCCAAATCCAGAGTTGGTCGTGGAATGGTTATCTGAGTTCCATGATATTTCAATTAAAGAATTAACACAGAGCACCTACTCATATGAGGGGAAAGAAGCTATCTTCCATATAATGCGTCTAGCGTGCGGCCTTGACTCTATGGTGCTCGGAGAACCCCAGATTTTTGGCCAATTCAAGAACTGCTTTAATCAAGCAAAAATACACAATACGATTGGCCCTAACCTCCATAACCTGTCCCAAACGGCAAATAGGATTGCAAAACTAGTAAGAACAAAGACCGGCATTGGAGAAAACACAGTCTCTATAGCATCAACCTCTGTAACACTAGCCAAACAACTTTTTACAGAAATTTCTAAATGCAATGCTCTGCTTATTGGTGCTGGCGAAACCATCGAACTCGTTGCTCAACATCTTCGAAATGCTGGGCTAGAAAAACTCGTAATTAGCAACCGAACATTTGCAAATGCACAAGAAATTGCTCAAAAATATAAGGCAGAAGCATTAGATCTCACTGCAATACCTCAAGCGCTAGAAAACAGTGACATCGTCATATCGTCAACTGGATCACCTCTGCCTGTTTTAGGGAAAGGGACTGTGGAGAGAGCGCTTAAACAGCGTCGACACAAACCAATTCTTATGGTCGATCTTGCAGTACCCCGCGATATCGAACCTGAAGTTTCCAGCCTACAAGACGTGTATTTATATAGCATCGATGATCTTCAGGATATTATTATGGGGAACATCGAATTGAGAAAACAAGCCGCTAATGAGGCAGAAGATCTTATTAAGCATTCCTTGAAAGAGTACTTTAGCAAACAAACTTCTGCTGAAGCACTTGATACCTTACGTCGCTTCCGCAAACATCACGAAAACTTTAAACAGTTAGAGCTTCAGAAGGCCCTAGCCAATTTAGCGAGGGGAGATAATCCAGAGGCTGTAGTAACTAAATTGGCTAATCAGTTAACAAATAAAATTATTCATGGACCAAGCTTAAAAATCAAAGAATCTGGTTCTTTTCAAGGAACAGAGGTCTTGAATGTTATTGAGAACATTTTCCTACTGAAAGATGAGGAATAAAGCATGAACCACGAACTCCAAAATAAGCTAGAACAACTTATTGAGCGCTATCAAGAACTAGGTGAGCTGCTTAGCGACAATGAAACCATCTCAAACCAAAATCTTTTCCGCTTATATGCGAAAGAATATGCCGAAATAGAACCTGTAGTCCTCGCTTACAGTGAGCGACAACAGCGAGCTCTTGAGCTAACAGAAGTAAAACAAATGACTAAGGATAGTGATCCAGACATCAGCGCAATGGCTAATGAGGAAGTCAATAAGTTAGAAAATTTCATCACGATAATGGATAAAAAAATACAAGTTCTTCTTATTCCTCAAGATCCTAATGATAACAGTAATATTTTTTTAGAAATTCGGGCTGGAACAGGTGGTGATGAAGCTGCTATTTTTGCTGGCGATTTATTAAGGATGTATAGCCGTTTTGCTGAAACCAAAACCTGGCAAGTCGAACTTCTCAACGAACGCTTAGGAGAACATGGAGGTTACAAAGAAGTTATAGCTCGTATCACTGGTAAAGATGTTTATGCGAATTTGAAATTTGAATCTGGAGCACATCGCGTTCAGCGAGTACCTCGAACAGAATCCCAAGGAAGAGTCCATACGTCCGCATGCACCGTTGCAGTGCTTCCTGAGATTGATGATATCGATGAAGTGAAAATCAACAAAAATGATCTAAGAGTTGATACTTTTCGTGCCTCTGGTGCTGGTGGTCAACATGTCAACAAGACCGATTCCGCAGTTCGATTAACGCACATACCTACTAGTATTGTGGTTGAATGCCAAGACGAGCGGTCACAACATAAAAATAAAGCGCGGGCAATGGGCCTTTTACAGGCAAAACTACTTGAGAATGCAAAGAGAAAACAAACAGCGGAGCAGGCTGAAACGAGGCGCAGTTTAGTTGGATCTGGTGATCGTTCTGAAAAAATACGAACCTATAATTTTCCAGATAGCCGTGTAACCGATCACAGGATAAATCTAACTTTGCATAGATTGACTCAAACCATAGCAGGAGAACTAGAGCCGATAATAAATCAATTGATGCAGGAGCATCAGGCAGATCAGCTAAGAAACCTTGGTTTCAGTGATTAAGTCAATGTCTACTGTCCATGAGCTTTTATCTAAAGCAGATAATATATCTCTTTTAGACTCTCAATTAATATTAGGATCTGTACTTGGTTGTAGTCGCACTTGGATTATCGCGCATCACAACGACGTAGTTTGCGAAAAAATACAGAAAAATTTTCTGAGTAAGCTGAAACGACGAATGGGAGGTGAACCAATTGCATACATACTCGGGTATCGAGAATTTTGGAGCCAGAATTTTTTAGTGGATAGAAACACCTTGATTCCGCGGCCAGAAACAGAATGCATGGTTGAAATAGCGCTCGAACAGCTACCCAATACCCCCACTACTGTGCTGGATCTTGGAACGGGATGTGGAGCAATAGGTATAACCCTCGCGACTGAGCGAGGCAACTGGCATATCATAGCGAATGACATTAGCGGTTCAGCCCTTAAAGTAGCGCAAAGAAACGCCTTCAACACAAAAAATATAGCATTTTTCCGGGGTAATTGGTGCGAAGCTATAAGACCTGGCAGTATTAATCTTATTGTTTGCAACCCCCCTTATATTGAACGTAATGACAATCATTTAAATCATCTTGAATATGAACCACTCAGCGCCCTGGTCTCTCCAGACCGCGGACTTTATGACTTGAGGCAGGTGATCAAAGAATCTCGTAGCCTCTTAGTCAAGGATGGGTTGCTAATCTTAGAACATGGCTATCTTCAACGGGATAAGGTTTATCAGCTCTTGCATAATCATGGCTACATCAACATAGAAATGTTCGATGATCTGAGCGGGAAACCTAGAATTGCGCTGGCGAGATTTCGATGAAAGACGAATCTTTACTGCGCTACAGTCGTCAGATAATGCTACCGGAAATCGGTATTGCAGGTCAGGAAAGATTACTCGACTCCCGGGTTCTAATTATGGGACTTGGTGGCTTAGGTTGCCCTGTGGCAATGTATTTAGCAGCCTCAGGCGTCGGACATCTTACGCTAGCAGATTTTGATATCGTTGAATTAAGTAATCTACAACGTCAGATCATTCATACGACCGAACGAATCGGTCTCAAAAAGGTAGAATCTGCTCGTATTGCAATTGAAGAACTTAACCCAAAGACTATAGTATCCTGTGTTGCAGAGAAGATGGATATCCATAAACTTCATAAGGAAATAGCCCACGCAGATATAGTGATTGATTGCACTGATAATTTTTTGACCCGTTTCGAAATTAACGAAGTCTGTGTCGCTACCAAAACCCCGCTAGTAAGTGGAGCAGCAATACGTCTGGAAGGACAAGTATTGGTATATGATCCGAGTATAGACTCATGCCCCTGTTACCGTTGTCTTCATGAAAACTCAAGAGAAGGGGCATTAAATTGTGCAGAGAATGGTGTAAGCGCAGTAACTGTTGGGGTTATAGGTACAATACAGGCTACTGAAGCTATTAAACTCCTTATTGGCTTTGGAGAAAGCCTCGCCGGTTACATACTTATTTTTGACGCGAAATATATGGAATGGAAAAAAATTAAATTAAACAAAAACTCAAAATGTAGTTGTTGTAGTATTACTGGTCAAGAAATTTAGCCTGCAAGTCAGCGTGATAAGAAGACCTCACCATGGGGCCACTTGCCACTGTTTTGAATCCTAATTGTTCCGCATAAGAACCGAGTGATTCAAACTCACTTGGATGCACGAATTTTTCGACGGCAAGATGATCCTTGCTCGGCTGTAAATATTGACCAAGAGTAACCATATCAACCTGATTTTCTAGCAAGTCTTTCAGCACACTTTTTATTTCTTCATTACTTTCTCCCAAACCTAACATTAGCCCTGATTTAGTCATGATAGTGGGGTTTTTTTCCTTGTAACGCTTAAGCAAAGCTAGCGACCATTCATAGTTAGCACCAGGACGTGCTTTCTTATAAAGTCTTGGAACTGTCTCTAAATTATGATTAAAAATATCTGGTGCAGATGATGATAATCGTTCAATGGCAACCTCCATTCTTCCACGAAAGTCAGGTACTAATATTTCCAAGCGCACATTAGGCGTTTGCTGCCTTATGGCATCGATACACTCTGCAAAGTGACCAGCACCACTATCTTTTAAATCATCTCGATCAACTGACGTCACAACGACATAATCCAACTCCATCTCAGCAATTGCGAGCGCAAGATTTTTAGGTTCATTTGAATCCAATATATTTGGCTTACCATGCGCAACATCACAAAAAGGACAACGCCGTGTGCATATGTCACCCATAATCATAAACGTAGCCGTACCATGAGAAAAACACTCTGGCAAATTTGGACAGGTTGCTTCCTCACATACCGACGATAAATCTCTTGCACGCAATATTTTTTTAATTTTTTCAATGCGCGGAGTAGCAGGGACTCTAACTCTGATCCAATCTGGTTTCCTTGGAATTTTTTCTGACGGAATTACCTTAATTGGAATTCGTCGTACCTTTTCAGAACCACGTAACTTCTCACCCTGTACCAATCTAGTTCTTTTGACCATATCAGATCGCTAACTTTTCTATTTCGAAAGAGGAATAATGGAATGCCCTTGTTACTTCCCGCACCAAACAACAGTGCAATCTTTCAATAACTGTATGTCCCCTTTCGCTGAATATATCAGTTACTTTTAAACCTCGGTACCCACAAGGATTGATGCGTGTAAAGGGCTCTAAATCCATATTCACATTCAAGCTAAAACCATGATATGTGCGGCCTTTACTCACTCTAAAACCCAGCGCTGCAATCTTCTTGTCATTTACATAAACACCATGAGCCCGCTCCTCAGAGTGACTATCAACACCTACCGAATGAAGCGCAGCAACAATTGCCGTCTCGATACCAGTTACTAGCTGCTTAATACTAATACTTTTTCGTCTTAGATCTATCATCAAATAACCAACAATCTGACCAGGCCCGTGATACGTTACCTGTCCTCCTCTATCACAGCGCACCACTTCGATATTTTTTGGATCTAGAACATGCTTCTCTTTCGCAGCTTGGCCAAGAGTATATATAGACGGATGTTCGAGGAGCCAAAACTGATCTAAGGTATTCAAAGTACGATCGGCTGTGAAGGCTTTCATTCTACAAACTGTTTCGCTATACGGTTGCCTTCCTAATTTCTTTATAACTATAGTACTAGAAGAGACTCTCATAAAACTAAACGAACCATAGAACAATTTTTTAGTTCCGCAAACATTGATTTTAGCTGTTGTTCGCCTTGGGCGAAAAACTGGAAGGTAATGGAGGTATATTTCCCTTCACGACTCATTCGCTCGCTAGTCTTTGCAAGCGACAAAGAAGGATCATATTTCAATAATATTTGCATCACGGTCATAAAAAACTTTGGCGATGTCGTACCAATGACTTTGATGGGGTACTCACAAGGAAATTGTATTTTCAAGTTTTCCAATGGGATTCTATTATTCAGCCCTCAGTGGGTCGCCCCCGAATAGCCTGACAAAAAATAAGTGGATAGTGTCCCAAAATCGCCTGAATATACCAGCTTCTTCAACGGAGTTAAGTGCTACCAACGGAACCGCTAAAATTTCTTCTTCACCGAGAAAAACTGATAAACTGCCTAACTCTTGTCCCTCGCGCAGTGGAGCTTTTATCTCAGAATCTATCTCTAGGTTCGCCACCAAATCTCCTACAGATCCATCAGGCACAGTTACCACAATATCTTCTGTCAGACCTAAATTGATCGTGTTATGCATGCCATTCCAGATACGAGCCTTACGTAACGACTCGTTTGACCTATATAAATCAACGGTATCATAATAACGAAACCCATAAGCCAATAGCTTCTGACTTTCCTCCGCCCTTATCGCTTTAGACGTCGCTCCCATGACTACCGTAATCAGTCTCATTCCATCGCGAGCGGACGATGAAATTAAGCAATATCCGGCAGCCTCCGTGTGACCAGTTTTCACGCCGTCGACAGTTTTATCGCGAAATAACAACGTATTTCTATTCCGTTGTGAAATACCATTATAGGTAAAGCTTTTTTCAGAGTACATTTTATAATGCTCTGGAAAATTGCCTATAAGCTCTTTAGTCAGAATAGCCAGATCTTGTGCGGAGGTATAATGATCCTCGTGGGGCCATCCGGTTGCATTAACAAAGTTAGTATTTAACATACCTAAACGAATAGCATGCTTATTCATAAGATCTGCAAAAACATCTTCACCTCCCGCAATATATTCTGCAAGTGCAACACTAGCATCATTACCAGACTGGATAATAATCCCTCGCATTAGATCTTCTAATTTTACTTTAGTACCTTCCTGAATAAACATTAAGGACCCTTTCATACGCCAAGCTTTTACGCTTACAGGAACATAATCAGACAAACTAATTAAATTATTCTGGATTTGGAGAGCCCCAATATAACCGGTCATAATCTTAGTTAAACTGGCGGGAGGTAACCGCTGGCTGCTATTGTAATTAGCAAGGACTTTCCCTGTCCTGCCATCTATGAGGATATAGGCCTCAGCAGATAACTGCGGAGGAGCGGGGATAATAGAACCACTAGCTGCACCAACAAAAAACAGCCACAACTGCATTAATACTAGAGCAAAGAACCGAACAAACATGATTAATCTTCCTTAGTCTAATCCACCATTATTTTGACCGGCTTACCCATACCCGCCTCTTCTATAATATCTTTAAGAGCATATCCATGTAGCTCTCCATAAATTGGACCGATCCAAACCTTATGAAGCGAACCGTCGTCAATCTTGCTTTCCAAGAGCCTAATATTAAATTCATAACCATGCTGAGATATTAAAGCCTTAATAGCTTGTAAAAAAAGCAAAGCACGGTGTTTTTCCGAAAAGGCTCCCGTCTGCAAATAATAACTACCATTATTTTCCTCACTAGCACGCTCGGGATAATTCATTTCATCAATCGCCTCTACTACAACTGCAGTAGTACCCTTCTGTTCAAAATCCAGCTGCTTAGCAGCTGCTAGGGAGAGATCAATAATTCTGTCCTCATAAAATGGGCCACGATCATTTACTCTAAGGGTCATACTTTTACCATTTTCAAGATTTGTGACTTTAACGAAAGTCGGCAAAGGTAACGTTTTATGGGCAGCAGATATACTGTTCATATCATATATTTCACCATTTGCTGTTAAATTACCGTGGAATTTTTGACCGTACCACGAAGCAATTCCAATCTCCCGATACCCAAGACTATCCTGCATTACCTTGTACTTCTTTCCAAAAACCTCATAAGTTCCTGGTTCTCTTCGCACAATTGGATCTACTGCACAGCCCTCAATTACTAGGGGTAGAAGCAAACATATTAACCGCATATCAAGTCTTTGCATCATAATATAAAGCTATAACAAGGGATGGTTTGCTAGGAAATCAGCAAACCTAGCGCACCAAAACTATTTATTTAAAGCCTCACTTAGTTGAAAAACTGCCATCGCATAGAGTTTGCTATGGTTATATCTGGTGATAACATAAAAGTTATTAAATCCCAACCAATATTCTGAACCTTTCTTACCCAAAAGCTTCATAGGCGATACAAGTGCGTTTTGTTGAGCACCCGCTATAACCCCAAACTGTTCTATATCAGACCAAATAAAACTTGGCTTAAGAGATACATTAAATATTGAGTCATCGACGTCCTTTACATCAAGTCGGACGGCAACTTGTCCATCAGACCATCCATGCTCTGATAAGTAATTTGCAACACTGCCAACTGCATCCACAGGGTTCCGCCAAATATCACGAATACCGTCTCCATCAAAGTCAACGGCATAACTCCTAAAGCTGCTAGAAATAAACTGCCCATAGCCCATAGCTCCAGCATAAGAGCCCCTGAGCTCGGTTATGTTTTGTTTTTCTTCTCGTGCCAATAAAAAAAACTCATAAAGCTCTTTCCGAAAAAAAGACGCTCGAGGTGGATAATCAAAAGCAAGGGTTGTGAGAGCATCGAGCACTCTATAATTTCCGAGATAACGACCGTACATAGTCTCCACGCCAATGACTGCAGTTACTACAGCTGGCGGGACGCCATAAACTTCCCAAGCGCGATTCAACGTATCGTCATAGGTTTTCATGAAGCGTTTACCTGCTGAAATTCTTGGCTCTCTCAGAAAAATATCTTGATATTCACTCCATTCTAATATTTTTTCAGCGGGCCTAGAAATTGCTTCGATAATACTTTTTTTATATTCTGCCTCACTAAATATATCCAGTAATTCAGATTCAGAGAAGTTCTTAGAAATCGCCAGATTTCTGACGAACTTCTTGACGTCCTCCCGAGTTGAGTAGTTTTCACTAAAAACAGTATGTGTTTGAAACATCAAAAAAATTGCGCATAAAACTCTTACTATCAATATCAAGCTCCTCTATAGCATAATTCTTTTGTGGGTATGAATTGACATCATAATCCCAAAACCCGCGAATATCGTCAGTATTGATGTCCCACCATAGCTCACTAGGGGCAGCGGGATGCCAACGACTGGAAGTAGACCACTGACCATTGCAATATTTACAAAAACATAAACAAAAAAAGTAAAGGTGATACTACCCGTCAACAAACGACCAAAAGTATCCTGAGCCTGGATTGCTATCATAATGCCTCTTCCCATAAGTAAAAGGTACATTACAAGCAGAAAAACAACACCCAAAAACCCCATTTCTTCTGCGAGTACAGCAATAATAAAATCAGTCTGGCTTTCAGGAAGAAAGTCCAAATGTGATTGCGTCCCTTCAAAAAGTCCTTTACCTGACAAGCCACCAGATCCAATAGCTGTTTTCGACTGGATGATATTCCAGCCATCACCAAGAGGATCTCTCTCAGGATCTATCAGGGAAAGAATTCTACGTTGTTGATAATCTCGTAATAAAAACCATACCGCTGGGGCGGAAAGCACAGCAAACCCTAGCGCCCCAAAAACAAATTTCCACGCTATCCCTGCCAAAAGTAAGACGAGGATGCCAGAGACACAAATTATGAGTGCAGTTCCAAGATCCGGCTGGGGCACAACGAGAGCCGTGGGAATTATTATAATAATAAGTGCCCAAAAAATATGTCTTTTCCTGGGTGGCAAATGCCGATCGTGGAAATACGATGCGAGAGCCATTGGTAACGCAAGTTTCATGACTTCTGACGGTTGAAACCCAACAAAACCTGGAATTCGTAGCCATCGTCTTGAGCCATTAACTTCAGTTCCAAACAAATATGTTGCAACTAACAAAAATATAGCAGCAATAAATAACCAAGGTGCAATTCGCTGGTAAAAAATAGGCGAAATCTGCGCTAAGATGACCATCACCAACACTGCAAAACCTATCTTCATCATTTGTGAAATAACTGCCGACTGGTTTGGATAAACAGCGCTATACAGCACTAGCAGACCATATGCAGATATAATGCTAAGAAGAATTATTATTGTAAAATCTAAATGCACCTTGTCACCAATACCTAAACTCCGCTCAAAACTATCACCTGTATCCGACAATCTTCTAACGAAATCCTGAGTCATAACTTACTTAGCTCAGTTGTGGAGTTTTGTTTGTTCAAATAATAATCTATAACTTCACGAGCAACAGGCGCCGCAATTTCACTACCACCTCCACCATTTTCAACTAAAACTGCCAGAGCAATTTGAGGCTTTTCGATGGGGGCGAACGCTATAAACCACGCATGTTTGCGTTGTCGTTCAGAAAGTTCATTTTCATTGTACTCCTCTCCTTGTTTGATACTAACTACCTGAGCCGTTCCAGACTTTCCAGCCATCCTATAGCTTATGTCTTTCCCAATATAAGCCCATGCTGTGCCATTCTCCCCTAACTCCTGGTTCCCGCGATGTACAACTTTTTCCATAGCTACAATAATTTCATCCCAGATATAATCTGGTACTATATTAATATCATTAAACCTCTCGTCTTCATCAAGCTCATGACCACTCTTAAGCATCCTCGGAGATCTCCATTTACCACGATTTGCAATAAGCGTAACAGCTGTTGCCATTTGTAGTGGAGTGACCAACATATCTCCTTGACCAATACCTATATTTACAGTATCTCCTGGAAACCAAGCCAAACCTCGATACTCCTTTTTCCATGCTACCGACGGTAGCAATCCTGATCTTGCCTCTGGAAGATCTAAAGCAGTATTCTGACCAAAGCCGAATTGTTCTAAATGTTGATGAATACGATTAATTCCAAGTTTCACCGCCAAACTATAGAAGTAAACGTTGCAAGATCTGTAAATTGCTTTTTGCAGGCTTACTTCACCGTGGCCGCCCGTATCATCTAAACGCCAATTCCAATCTCTATACAAACGATCTTCGTTCGGCAACCGGAACCATCCTGGATCGGAGATAACATCATCAGCACTGATAGTACCAGTCACAAGCCCCGCAATACCCAGCAATGGTTTTATAGTGGAACCTGGTTCATATTGACCCTGCAAGGCTCTGTTGAACAGTGGTACGTCTACAGACTCGAGCAAGCCAGCATAGGTCTCGTGATCTATGCCTGTTACAAATAAATTAGGGTCGTAAGAAGGCTTGCTTACTAAAGCGAGGACACCTCCTGTACTCGGTTCAATAGCCACCACTGTACCGCGTCGTTCAGCTAGTGCTGCGCTCGCAACTCTTTGCAAACCAGCATCGACATGCAATGTTATATCCCTGCCAAACTTAGGATTGACAGAATCCAGCTCCTTCATGACTACGCCTCTAGCATTTGTTTCTACCCGTCTATAACCTACCGTGCCCAAAAGGATATTCTCATAGTGCTTTTCTACCCCAATTTTTCCAATATGATTTGTTCCAGAATATGCCACTGGGTCTAGACGTTTAGCATCAGTCTCATTTATCCGCCTCACTGACCCTACTGCATGAGCCATTAGAGCCCCCTGCGGATAGTGTCTTACAAGCCTGGCCTCGACCTGCACCCCAGGCAAGCTATTTTTATTTACAACGATTCGTGCATGATCTGCGGCTGAAAGTCTAAAAATCACTGGCACTGGCTCGTAGGGTCTTTGTCTTCGCGCGAGCCTTCTTTTAAATGCTTGCTGGTCCTCTGCAGACAACCCAATTAGCTCATCTATTTTTGATAGCGTTACTTCAATATCACGAGATATCTCCTTAATAACAGTGAGATTCAATGAGGGGATATTATGAGCAATCAGTTCTCCATGCCGATCATATATAAGACCTCGTACCGGTGGTATAGCCTTAACCTGAATTCGATTTTTATCAGATAGTGTTGTATATATATCGTGCTGGATAATCTGCAAATAAAATAAGCGTCCGAAAAGAAACAACGTAAGCGCTATTAAAACTAAAAATCCTATTACGGCTCGTTCAAAAAATATCTTGCTTTCGCCAGAGTGGTCTTTTAGGACAAGTGGCTCTCCCATGTATCTCTACCTGTGATAAGGATGATGTTTGATCATCGTCCAAGCTCTATAAATCTGCTCAAGTATTAACACAGGCACGAAAGCATGAGGGAAGGTTAAACGCGACAGAGACCAGATATCATCTGCGCTATCAAGTAAGGCTTTATCCAACCCATCGGGGCCTCCTACAAAAAACTGTACCATTTGGTAATCTTTTAACCAATTTCTGAGATGACTTGTTAAATCCTCAGAAGACCAAATTTTTCCCGTTGTCGCCATAACAACCTTGCGAGAATGAGGTACAGATATCGATCTTATTTTTTCAAACTCGGTCCTAACGAGAGCCTGAGTTAACGCACCCTTTGTCCTCTTGGGTAAGGGGATTTCTCTCAGAGATAATCCCCATTCCCTTGGAATGCGTCGGCGATATTCATCTAAACCATCACGTAACCAAGAAGGAGGTCTATTCCCCACAGTTACAACTTCCAACTTCATTACTTACTCCTGAAGTTCCCTTTGAGACGGGGACATACTCCACAACCTCTCTAGGTCGTAAAACTCCCTTACTTTTGGGAGCATCACGTGGACCAAAACATCAGCAAGATCGACTAATACCCATTCCCCTTCTAACATACCTTCCACACCAATAGGTTTTATATGGATTCTTCGCACTTCCTCTATTACGCTTTCTCCCAGGGCTTTGACTTGCCGAACTGAGGTTCCGCTCGCAACAACCATATAATCCGTTATATCGGTCTGATCAAATACTTCCAGACACTGAATATCTTCACCCTTTCGATTAATCAAAGCCTGAATAACCATATCCTTCAGCTCTAAATTAGGCATGAATATGTGCCCCCCGGTACAAACCATGACGCTGTATGTAATTCTCAACTTTAGATGTTAAATGCATCGAGGGTTTTAGACCACGGTGAAAAGCTTCTCTAATTTCTGTTGAGGAAATATCGACTTGCTCCAATTCCAAGAGGCATACTTTCCCTCCTGACTGATCATTAAATTGGCCCAACGAACATATCCTATCTTTCATCCAACCATTCATCTCCTCAGAAAAATTTACTTCATATCCAGGCCTCTTTAAAACAATAATATGACAAAGCTGACAGATATCATCACATCTATACCAATCGTCAAATAGAGAAAATGCATCTATGCCCATAACCAAATAAATAGCGTCTCTTAAACCAACCTCTCTACGCAGCGAATTTAGGGTATCAACTGAATAGGATGGACCTTCTCGATAGATTTCTCGATCGTCGATAACAATACCCGGGAAACCCTCAACGGCAAGTCGAAGCATTGCGAGACGATGGTCTGCTGATGACTCGGGTAATTTCTTGTGAGGCGGTTGCGAAGATGGTACCAGCCTAACTTCTTTTACTGACAAAATATTTTTTACATGATGGGCTGAAAGAAGATGTCCTAAATGTATTGGATCAAAGGTGCCTCCCAAAACAGCGATCTCATTTTTCATCGTCGAATTTGCCCATCCCCAAAAACTACAAATTTTTGCGAGGTAAGTCCTTCAAGCCCTACCGGACCTCGGGCATGAAGCTTGTTTGTTGATATTCCAATTTCAGCACCAAGGCCATACTCAAAACCGTCAGCAAAGCGAGTGGAAGCATTCACGATAACGGAACTAGAATCTACTTCCTGGACAAATCTGCGCGCGTTGTCGAAATTTTTCGTAACAATGGTATCGGTATGATTCGATCCGTATCGATTGATATGTTCCACTGCAGCTTCCACCCCATCCACTATCCTGATAGCCAAAACGGGCGCCAGATATTCCTCATACCAATCCTCTTCAGTGGCAGGACTAATGGGGCAAATACCAGCCAATTGCTCCACACATAGCTCACATCCTCTCAGCTCAACTCCCTCTGAAATGTAATCTTTTGCTAAAGAAGGAAGAAATGTCGGCGCAACAGATTTTGCTACCAACAATGTTTCCATAGCATTACATACTGCGTAGCGATTAGTCTTGGAATTGAACGCTATCGAAAGTGCCTTTTCGTAATCAGCCTCATCATCGACATATACATGACAAACACCATCTAAATGTTTTATGACGGATACGGTTGCTTCCTCTGTGATCCTCTCTATGAGACTCTTCCCACCTCTTGCTACTAAAACGTCAACAAATTTATCCATTGTAATTAGCTCGCCCACAGCTGCCCTATCCGAGTATCCCACCAACTGAACAATCTCATGAGATAATCCCGCATGAACTAATCCCTGCGAGATACATTTACCGAGCGCAACGTTAGAACAAAGTGATTCGGAACCACCTCGAAGAATTACCGCATTACCAGACTTGATACACAAACTTGCAGCATCAACAGTAACGTTAGGTCTAGACTCGTAAATTATTCCAATTACACCGAGGGGCGTTCGTAATTTGCCAACCTGTATTCCATTCGGCCGATAGGCCATGTCATCTATCTCTCCAACCGGGTCATTAAGACTTATTACTTGGTGAACGCCCTCCACCATTAAGTCAAAGCGAGCCTCATTGAAAGCCAAACGGTCAAGCAGCGCATCATCTATTCCATTCTTACGTCCGGCAACAAGATCCTTCTCGTTTTCACCCATTAAATAAGATCGGCTCCGAAGAATTTCATCGCCGATAGCAAGAAGTACTTTATTTTTTTGCTCGGTTTTAGCACGTCTAATTTCAGCTGCAGCATTTTTTGCCGCCAGTCCAAGACCATGTATATAAGCCTTTATTTTATTCATGACTTTGAAACCGAGAGACTATAATCAGACCGTTATTATACATATGTGTCTGCTTACATGATAAATAAACACCTATAAAACCCCTAAAATTATTGGTTTAGCTAACCATGATCGAAATATTAGAACGCAGTAAACATGTCCCTCGCTGCACTATCGTAAATACCGATCATACTAATACTGCTCTACAAGAGGAGAATAGGTAGGGATATAGCTATTGCAGAGTCGTGATTACTTTGTCCAGCTCCTTTAGCCGTTCTAATGGGCGTTTAATCTCAAACAATCTTTGCTTTTCTTCAATAGGTAGTGGCAGCAGCTCTACGAGTCGTGCTACAACTTCACCGGCAGAACCGAAGTCGACATTATAATTGAGACCAGCTACCCTTTCATCTTTCATCAACGACTTTAATAGTTTGACAAGATGGGTCTTATCGACAGGAAAAGCTAGCTCCTCTTCTCGGTCAAAAAATTCCACTCGAGCTACTAAAAGATGATCTATTTGTTCATATTTCTCCCGAATCAAAAACTTTGACTGCCCTTCTGCCGTGATCCCTAACATACCATTAGAAAATTGATCAAAATCAACAATTGTAGTGTAAGTTCCTTGATTAACTATAGTAGCCAGAGAATCATTATAAACCTCATTACCAACCTCCAACATTACCACACCAAATCCAGAATTCTCTCGCATACAAGACTTAATCATATCAAGGTACCGCACCTCAAAAATTTGTAGAGGTAAACGACCGCCAGGGAAGAGTACGAGAGGCAAGGGGAATAATGGTATTTCTTTCATAAAATAAATGGTACTAAATTTTAAATACTATTCTTAATGCTTTCCTAAAGACGAAGCGCCGCTTAAGATTGGGGATCATCTCAAATTTAAGAATATCTTGGAACTCTTACAAGTAATCGTACTTTCCTTAATTCAAGGTTTTACAGAGTTTTTACCCATTTCAAGCTCCGCACACCTGCTAATTCCACATCATGTATTTGATTGGGGAGATCAAGGTTTGGCATTTGACGTAGCGGTCCACTTGGGTTCTCTATTAGCCGTCATAAGCTATTTCCGCAAAGATATTTGGAAGTTACTTGTCGCAATGACCCAGCACCTAAGAACCGGGCGCCACACCGAGAACAGTCAGTTCGCTTATTACTTGCTCATTGGAAGTCTACCCTTACTTATTCTAGGTCTAATTGGAAGAGACTGGATAGAGATAAACCTCCGAACGCTTCAAATCATTATTATTAGCACCGTGTTATTTGCGCCACTACTGCTTGCGGCAGATCTTTTTGGGAACAAGAAACGAAAGCATCAAGAATTGGACTTATATTCGGCTATCTTTATTGGCGCTACCCAAATCTTAGCACTGATACCTGGTGCTTCGCGTTCTGGATTAACCATCACCGCAGCTCTTTTTCTGGGTTTCAACCGAGAATCCGCATCAAGAATTTCATTTATGATGGCTATACCCGCTATTGCTGGAGCAAGTTTCATAAAACTTTTTGACCTAGCCACTAGAGAATTACCCGTACAATGGACTGATATTATTCTTGGTATTTTTACCTCCGGAGTCGCTGCATTTATCTGCATCGCTCTATTTCTTAAATTAATCGATCGCGTTGGCTTCCTTCCCTTCGTTTTATACCGTTTGCTTCTAGGTAGCATATTATTTTTTGCGATTTAAAAATCTCATCGCCTAAAATGGAATATCATCATCTAAATCTTCGGAGGGAGGTGGTCCAAAGTTATCCCCAGCACTACTGGATTGGATATCTGCATTACTTCGATCATTAACTGGCATATCACCGCGACTATCAAGCATTTGCATTTCATTTGCGACAACCTCGGTGGTGTAGTGTTTTTGACCCTCT
Source organism: Gammaproteobacteria bacterium (assembly GCA_002690865.1). GTDB lineage: Bacteria > Pseudomonadota > Gammaproteobacteria > Pseudomonadales > Azotimanducaceae > UBA7455. Next base: position 147,534 of record NZGG01000046.1, read on the forward strand.
CGTTCCCATTCTCGAGTGCGTAACTCCCCCTCAATATAAATCTTAGACCCCCTCTTAAGGTATTCACTGGCAATCTCTGCTAGACGATTGAAAAATACAACTCTATGCCATTCCGTACGATCTTTCTGTTCGCCGCTATCTCGATCTTTCCAACTCTTAGAAGTAGCAACCGACACATTAGTTACTGCGTTTCCACTAGGCATATATCGAGTTTCAGGATCGCGTCCCAGATTTCCTACTAAAATTACTTTATTGATTCCTCGTGCCATAACTGTCTCCTAAATTTTATTTTTGGTGAATTGTTGCAGCTGTGACTCATCGAATAAATCACTTTTTATCTTTAGATAAGCAACACGCTCCTCCTCAATCAAAACTGCATCAACTACGCCATTAACTGACAACAAACACCCTAATAAGGTGTTAGCGGACATTCCATCGAATGTCCTCAAATGAATGATTCTACTCTCAATCCCATTTAAGCTTTGAAGGTTGCGACATAGCAAGAGCCAAACCACACAAATACTTGCATTGACGTATAAAAGTGCAGTGATCTCTGCATAAGTCAGAAGCAATCCAGCTAAAACACCCCCAACAAATGTTCCCAAAAATTGGCAAGTTGAATATATGCCCATCCCAGTACCCCTGGTCCCCGCGGCAACAATTCTGCTCATATGCGCAGGCAAAAGCATCTCTAACAAATTAAATCCAACAAAGAAAACCACCATATACGCGAGTATAACCAAACTGCTTAGGGCATTGGCAAGACCGATCATTGCTATAATCAAAAAAAATACCATACCTCGCATGACTCTAGCAGATTTTCCCTGCCGATCAGATAACCAAACAAACGGACCCATAAAAAAAAGCGAAATCAGAAATACTCCGAAGTAATAGAAAGAATGTGCTTCATATCCTATACCAGCTTCTCGCAACATAAGAGGGAAAACCATAAAACTAGAGGTCAAAAAGTAGTGCAAGAAAAAAACACCAAGGTAAATTGGAACCAAATTTTGGTCACATAACATCAACCAAAATTTTTCTAGTACCACTTTTGTGTCGAGATTAGTTTTGATAGAAATTGGTGTTGGAATCAACTTCCCTAGAATAATCAGCCCCAGAGTGCCAAGGACTGCAGAAATAATAAAGATGCCCGATAATCCTAGATAAGTGAATATTATAGGGCCTAGAACAATAGATAAGCCGAAAGATATACCTATAGCCGAGCCAATTATGCCCATCGCCTTAGATCTGTGATCTACTCTGGTAACGTCAGACATTAAAGCCAGTAATGTGCTCGCTATCGCACCACAGCCCTGAATGAATCTACCCAGGATAACTGTAAAGATATCATCTCCAACAGCAGCAATAAGAGAGCCAAAAATAAATAATATCAGGCCAAATGTGATTACAGACTTCCTAGAGAAATAATCCGACGCCATACCAAAAGGAATCTGCAAAACAGCCTGGGAAAGACCATAAATACCTAAAGCCAAACCAACGAGGAATGGTGTACTATTTCTAAGTTCCTCTCCAATCAGAGGAAGCACCGGTAAAATCATAAATAAACCGAGCATCCGGACTAAAAATAAAGCAGCTATAGCTACCGCAGCACGTATTTCTTGTTTATTCATTAACGAGCTTTGCCTAGAAGAAAACAAACTTATATTATCTGCCTACTCCAAGGCAGTACGCCCTACTAAGAGAGGACTTTCGATTATGAGCTGGTCAAATGATAACAAATCTCACAAGATCTAATAGACAAGAATATAATTTCTGCATGTTTCTTTTACTTCAATTCGCTTCAGCAGACTCTCCATTAGGGCCCTATATTGGAACAATCAGCGATGGGTAAAATAAGCATTAGGGGAGCACGAACTCACAATCTAAAGAACATTGACCTTGAGATACCTAGAGACAAACTCATAGTTATAACTGGTTTGTCTGGCTCCGGAAAATCGTCTCTTGCTTTCGACACGCTCTATGCTGAAGGTCAAAGACGTTACGTAGAATCGCTCTCCGCATATGCCCGTCAATTCTTATCATTGATGGAAAAGCCAGACGTGGATCATATCGAAGGCCTTTCACCAGCTATTTCTATTGAGCAGAAATCTACAAGCCATAATCCACGATCCACGGTTGGCACAATCACAGAAATTCATGATTATCTTAGGCTTTTATTCGCTAGAGTTGGGGAACCACACTGCCCAGAGCATGGAACAAAACTTCAAGCCCAATCTATCAGCCAGATGGTAGATCAAATGATTAAACTCAAACCAGGCACTAGGTTCATGCTCTTAGCACCCATAATTCAGAGTCGTCGGGGTGAACATTTACACATATTAAAGGAACTAGCCGCCCTAGGTTTTGTGAGGGCGCGTATAGATGGAACGATAACCCACTTAGATGATCTACCAGATCTTGATAAGAATAAGCAACATACGATTGAAGTCGTAGTAGATCGTCTCCGAGCAAGAAATGATATTAAAGTAAGACTTGCTGACTCCTTGGAAACAGCCATCCAGACTTCTAATGGACTTGCAACAATAGCCTTCACCGATCAAGACCAAGAGGATATTCTGTTTTCTGCCAAATTTGCTTGTCCTATTTGCCAACATTCTATTAGTGAACTCGAGCCCCGTTTCTTTTCTTTTAATAATCCTGCTGGTGCGTGTAAAGCGTGTGATGGCCTAGGTTTAAAACAGTTTTTTGATCCACAAAATATCATCCACAATGTTGAGCTAAGCCTCTCAGAGGGGGCCATCTATGGTTGGGATCGACGTAATATGTATTATTTTCAAATGTTAGAAAGTCTTGCTAATCACTATAACTTCGACTTAACGAAGCCATTTATGGAGATTAAGGAACGCTATCGAGACATTATTTTAAATGGAAGTAAAAATGAGAAGATTATCTTTCGTTATGCTAACGAAAGGGGGAATGAATACTCAAAAGCTCATACATTCGAGGGAATCATTCCTAATATGGAGCGTCGATATAGAGATACGGATTCTCAAACAGTGAGAGAACAGCTCTCTCGATTTTTATCTACCCAAATATGTCCAGAATGTAAGGGTATGAGACTTAATCGAGATGCCTGTGCAGTAACCATAGATAAAAAAGCACTGCCCGAAGTTTCAGATCTTTCAATACAAGAAGCATATAACTATTTTAGATCTCTTCAGTTAACTGGGCAAAGAGGTAAAGTTGCGGAAAAAATACAGAACGAAATCAGTTCTCGATTAAGCTTTCTGATAGATGTCGGGCTTAACTATCTTACACTTTCTCGAAGTGCTGAAACGCTATCAGGTGGAGAAGCACAACGCATTCGGTTGGCCAGTCAAATAGGGGCAGGCTTAGTAGGGGTGATGTATATCCTTGATGAACCCTCGATAGGACTACACCAACGCGATAATGCGCGGCTACTTAAAACACTATACCGACTCAGGGATCTTGGAAACACTGTAATCGTGGTAGAGCATGATGAAGAATCCATTAGGAATGCGGATTTTCTCGTTGATATTGGCCCTGGTGCCGGATCCCAGGGGGGGGAAGTCGTCGCGTACGGTTCTGTTAACGATATAACTGCAAATGAAAAATCTCTCACAGGTCAATTCCTTACAGGTAAAAGAAAAATATCTGTTCCCAAGACAAGACACATCATGGATCCTAAGCGCATACTCCATATTCGAGGTATGGTCGGTAACAATCTTAAGAAAATTGATGCGAGTATCCCCCTTGGTCTCATGACGTGTATCACTGGAGTATCGGGATCGGGCAAGTCGACGCTGGTCAACCGCACACTATACCCAATCGCCGCACGCGCATTAAATGGCGCAACAACAGTCTCCCCTGGCCCTTACGAATCAGTTGATGGACTTAAGCATCTTGATAAAGTTGTAGAGATAGACCAAAGCCCTATTGGAAGAACTCCAAGATCCAACCCTGCGACTTATACCAATATATTTACACCTATTCGTGAACTTTTTTCTTCTACCTCAGAAGCACGATCACGAGGCTATAAACCAGGACGATTTAGTTTTAACGTGAAAGGTGGTCGCTGCGAAGCCTGCCAAGGCGGCGGTATGATCAAAGTAGAAATGCACTTTCTACCAGATATATACGTAACCTGTGACGAGTGCAAAGGGAAACGATATAACCGCGAGACATTAGAGATTCAATTCAAAGGTAAATCTATTGACGAAGTTCTGGAAATGACAGTGGTGGAGGCCCACGTATTTCTGTCGGCAATACCTATGCTTTCACGTCGACTTCAGACCTTACTAGATGTAGGGCTTGGTTATATAAGACTTGGACAGAGTGCGACTACGCTTTCTGGGGGCGAAGCACAAAGAGTGAAGTTGTCAAGAGAACTATCCAAGAGAGATACAGGAAATACACTATATATTCTAGATGAACCAACGACAGGGCTACATTTCCATGATATTCAACAGTTGTTGGAAGTCATACATCGATTGCGTGATCATGGAAACACTATTGTAGTTATAGAGCACAACCTTGACGTTATAAAAACTGCCGACTGGATCATTGATCTTGGCCCCGAAGGAGGCGATAGTGGTGGAGAAATAATAGCGGTTGGCACTCCTGAGGAGTTGGCTAACTGCGCCCACTCCTTTACTGGAGAATTTCTAAAACCAGTTTTAAAGTGAAGCCTATGATTTGTGGCTCAATCGCCTTAACCTACTCATCGTCATTCTCAAAATCTACATCGTTTTCAGGTAACATTGGACGATCGACTAACTCGACAAATGCCATAGGTGCTGAATCTCCGGTACGAAAACCACATTTAAGGATTCGTGTATAGCCTCCCGGTCTATCTTGATACCGAGGCCCAAGTTCAGTGAACAACTTACCGACTACTTCTTTACTACCAGTACGCGCAAAAGCAAGCCGCCTATTAGCAACCGAATCACTTTTCGCTAAGGTAATCAAGGGTTCAGCAACTTTTCTCAGCTCTTTTGCCTTTGGTACGGTAGTTCTTATAACCTCATGCTCGAGAAGAGAGCAGGCCATATTTCGGAACATGGCTTTTCTGTGAGAGCTATCTCTATTGAGATGCCTCCCGCTTTTTCGATGTCGCATAACGATTAATCCTGAATAATCAAATATTTTTAGCCAAGAAGACGTTCGTCGCCACGCAAGCTTGCTGGCGGCCAGTTTTCGAGACGCATTCCCAGAGATAAACCTCGAGATGCCAAAACATCCTTTATTTCTGTAAGTGATTTCTTACCCAGATTAGGGGTCTTAAGTAATTCTACTTCTGTGCGCCGAATCAAATCACCAATATAATAAATATTTTCTGCCTTAAGGCAGTTAGCGGATCGTACCGTCAACTCTAGATCATCGACTGGACGCAAAAGAATGGGATCAATTTCATCCTCTTGTTCTTCAGCTTCTGGCTCTTTCTCTCTCTCCAGATCGACAAAAATAGCAACTTGCTGCTGGAGAATAGTTGCTGCTCGTCGAATGGCCTCTTCTGGATCAAGGGTTCCATTACTTTCTAAATCGATGACCAATTTATCTAGATCTGTACGCTGCTCCACTCTCGCGTTATCAACATTATAGGAGACTCTCAGGATAGGACTATAAGAAGCGTCTAATAATAGACTACCTATCACCCGTCCCTCTTCCTCATCCGAGGTTCGGCTGTCAGCGGGCTCATAACCTCGGCCTCTTCCAACGGTCGCCCGAACTTTTAGGCTTCCCGATCCATTCAAATGTGCAATTACATGCTCTGGATTAGCAATTTCTACATCATGATCTAGTTGGAAGTCACCGGCTGTAACAACGCCGGACCCAGATTTCTCAAGCAATAACTCAGCTTCATCGGCTGTATTTAGCTTAACAGCGACACCCTTAAGATTTAAGAGAATTTCTATAACATCCTCCTGAACACCTTCTATAGTGCTGTACTCGTGCAATACACCTTCGATGTCTACTTCAGTAATCGCACAACCAGGCATAGACGATAATAGAATACGTCTTAATGCATTTCCTAGCGTGTGGCCAAACCCTCGTTCTAAGGGCTCGAGTATTACGGTCGCTCGAGTATTACTCTTTTGATCAACCTGAATATGCTTGGGTGTCAAAAACTCTAATGATGCATGGGGCATAAAATACCTTCCAATAAAAGATTTAATATTTCTCTGTTTCTACCTATTTTGAATACAACTCGACGATTAAATTCTCATTGATTTCTTTTGGTAACTCATCTCTTTCAGGGTAACTCTTGAACAATCCCTCCAGTTTCCCTGTGTCTACTGATACCCATTCGACAGCTGCTCTCTGACCAGACAAAGCCAAAGCTCCCTGAATACGCAGCTGACTTCTCGATTTCTCACGGATAGATACTAGGTCACCCTCTTCCACTTGATAAGATGGGATATTCACTACAGATCCATTAACTAAGATTGATTTATGTGAGACTAACTGACGGGACTCTGCTCGAGTACAACCAAAACCCATCCTGTAAACAACATTATCGAGTCGGCGCTCTAGGATTCGTAGGAGATTCTCTCCAGTCGCACCTTTCTGCCTATCAGCCTTTTTATAATAATTTCGAAACTGCTTTTCTAACACTCCGTAAAGACGACGAACTTTTTGTTTCTCTCTAAGCTGAAGGGCATAATCAGACAGTCGGCCTCTTCTTTGACCATGTTGACCAGGCACACTTTCTGATCGACATTTAGATTCAAGCGGCCTCACACCACTCTTTAGGTAAAGGTCCGTGCCCTCTCTTCTAGAAAGCTTTAGTTTTGGTCCGAGATATCTTGCCATGATTCCTTTTCTCCCTAAACCCTTCGTTTCTTTGGTGGCCTACAACCATTATGCGGTATCGGCGTTACATCAGTAATATTTGTTATGCGGAAACCTACACCATTTAGAGCTCGTACTGCCGCCTCCCTACCTGGCCCTGGACCTTTTACAAAAACCTCTAGGTTCTGCAGTCCATACTCTAGCGCCGCATTACCCGCACGTTCCGCCGCTACCTGAGCAGCAAATGGGGTGCTTTTTCGAGCGCCTCGAAATCCAGAGCCCCCTGCAGTTGCCCAAGATAATGCCCCCCCTTGACGATCTGTTATCGTAATTATGGTGTTGTTAAAGGACGCGTGTATATGTGCTAGCCCATCAGCAATTTGACGCTTCCCCTTACGTTTAGTAGGGGTGACTACTTCTGATGATGATTCTACTTCTGACATATTTTATTTCCTAATTGGCCTCTTTGGACCCTTGCGTGTTCTTGCGTTTGTTTTTGAACGTTGTCCATTTACCGGCAGATTACGACGATGACGAATCCCTCTGAAACAACCAAGATCGAGAAGACGTTTAACATTCAGCTGCTCCGCGCGTCTTAAATCACCTTCAACTATTAGCTTAGCAATCTCACTCCGTAAACTATCCAAGTCTGTTTCTGATAAATCTGCTACTTTTAGTTTAGGATCTACTCCACTTGCATCACAGAGGTCACCAGCCACCTTACGACCAATACCATAAATGTAAGTTAAGGAAACCCCCGCCTGCTTATTATCTGGGATGTTTATTCCTGCTAAACGCGCCATAAAAAACTCCTAGGTTAACCTTGCCGCTGCTTATGTTTTGGATCTATACATATGACACGTACAGCGCCCTTTCGTCTAATTACTCGACAATTTCGACACATCTTTCTAACCGACGCTCTAACTTTCATAATCCACTCCTAACGTCTACCAAAATTTTGCAAGTTCGATTTTTTCATCAACGAATCATACTGGTGAGACATTAAATGAGTCTGTACTTGGGCCATAAAATCCATAACAACGACTACTACAATTAGCAAAGCCGTTCCCCCTAACTGAAAAGTGACATTGAATTGCACGACAAAAAACTGCGGAAGCAAACAAACTAATGTCATGTAAAGCGACCCAAATAAAGTAAGACGCATCAATATTGAATCTATATATCTTGCTGTCTGCTCACCAGGACGATAGCCAGGAATGAACGCACCCGAGCGCTTCAAATTATCGGCAACCTCTTTTGAATTGAACATAATCGCCGTATACCAAAAACAGAAGAAAATAATGCCAGCTGCAAAGAGCATGATATTTAACGGTTGCCCTGGTGCAATTTGTAAGCTTAACTCTTGTAGCCATTCCATCCCTTCGGACTGACCAAACCATTGTCCCAACGATGCAGGGAACAATAGGAGGCTGCTGGCAAAGATAGCAGGTATTACCCCGGCCATATTAACCTTTAGCGGTAACATGCTTGTCTGTCCTGCATACATTTTCCTTCCCTGCTGACGACGAGCATAATTAACTGTGATACGTCGTTGACCGCGCTCAACAAACACTACAAACGCAATCACCAGGACTGCAATAGAAGCTATAATTAACAGGCCAAAGGGGGATATCTCACCTTGTCGAGCCTGCTCAAAGGATTGGCCTAAAGCACTCGGCAACCCTGCGACGATCCCAGCAAAAATCAATATAGAAATTCCATTACCGACACCTCTTTCGGTTACTTGTTCACCTAGCCACATCATGAACATGGCACCCGTCACCAAGGTGGTGATAGCTACAAAATGAAAAGACAGTGAGCCCTCATAAGCTAGCCCCTGAGAAGCAAGCCCACTACTAAAAGCGAAACCTTGTATGGTTGCTAAGAGGAGCGTGCCATAACGCTTATACTGATTGATTTTGCGACGCCCTGACTCGCCTTCTTTCCGGAGCTGTTGCAAACTGGGTGTTGTTGCAACCAATAACTCTCCTATAATCGAGGCAGAAATATAAGGCATAATACCCAATGCCAATATGCTCATACGTTCTAATGCACCACCAGAAAACATGTTAAATAAATCTAATATCCCACCCTGATTCTGTTCGAACAAAGACCTCAGCCGTTCAGGATCAATACCTGGTACAGGAATATGGCTACCTATTCTATAAACAATAATTGCGAGAAGAACATACAGCAATCTCTGCCGCAGTTCTGCAAGCCCTCCACTGCTCTGATTTGGTAGCACGCTAGCCATTCTAATAATAAGTCACCAATTAGGCGACCTACTGCATCTCCTCAATTTTCCCGCCAGCTTTTTCAATGGCAACCCTCGCCCCAGCAGTAACAACCAGTCCTTTAAGAACTAGCGCCTTACTCACTTTACCGGACGAGATAACACGTACACGTTTCATACTATTATTGATAACGTTCGCTGCTTTCAGCGCCTCTATATCTATTACTTCCGCTAACACTTTATCCAAATCAGACAACCTAATCTCTGCCGTCACTTTTGCCAGAGCCGAGTTAAAACCGAATTTAGGCAAGCGCATTTGTAGAGGCATTTGGCCACCCTCGAAGCCTGCTGGCACCTTACCTCCGGATCGCGACTTCTGGCCTTTATGTCCACGACCCGCTGTCTTCCCGAAACCACTGCCCGTGCCACGACCAACGCGTTTTCTCAAGGATTTTCCACTTCTACTAGAACTCAATGAATTAAGGTGCACTATTAAAACCCTCTCTTTTAATCTTCGACACTCAACATGTAGGAAACTTTATTAATCATTCCCCTGTTTGCAGGCGTATCCGCGATCTCAACACTATGATTTATTTTACGCAGGCCCAAACCAGCTATACAATCTTTGTGCTTCTTAAGTCTGCCTATTGTACTTTTGACCAAGGTTACTTTTATTTTTTTATCAGACATTCCTTACCTAGCCTCTAATTTGGTCAACCGACAAACCACGTTTCTCTGCTATATTTTCAGGTGATCGCATATTCTGCAGTCCATTAAATGTAGCCCGAAGAACATTCACTGGACTAGTCGATCCATAGCACTTAGCCAGAACATTGTGGACCCCTGCCACTTCTAATACAGCCCGCATCGTCTTCCCGGCAATAACACCCGTACCCTCAGATGCTGGCTGCATATAAATTTTAGAAGCACCATGTCTCGCTGTTATAGGGTATTGAATTGTAGAACCCTTAAGCTCCACTTGTATCATATTGCGCCTGGCAGCCTCCATCGCTTTCTGAATCGCTAAGGGCACCTCTCGCGCTTTTCCTCGGCCATAACCTACGCGACCATTACCATCGCCCACCACAGTTAATGCGGTAAATCCAAAGATCCTGCCTCCTTTTACCACCTTGGCGACTCGGTTCACTTGCACAAGCTTTTCTAGTATACCTTCCTCATTTTCTTGGTCGTTATACGCCATAAAATATCCCCGAAACTTAGAACTTTAGCCCACCCTCGCGAGCTGCTTCCGCTAACGCTTTAACACGGCCGTGATATCTATATCCCGACCGATCAAAAGCCACCTTTTCTATACCCTTACTCTTGGCCCGTTCCGCTATCAGAGAACCGACTGCAGTTGCACCTTTTAAATTACCAGAGCCTTTTCCCTTCAACTCACTCTCTAGGGTCGACGCCGCAGCTTCGATTCGTCCACCTGACGAAGAAATTACCTGAGCATAAATATGTCTTGGCGAGCGGAATACGCTTAGCCGAGGAACATCTAACTCCCGTATATGGGCCCGAACCTTTGTCGCTCTTCTTATTCTTGCGGTTTTCTTCTTATTCATTTTTTCCTACTATTTCTTCTTAGCTTCTTTACGCTTGACGTATTCATTGGCGTAACGCACACCTTTTCCCTTGTAAGGTTCCGGCGGACGAAAAGCTCTAATCTCAGCAGAAACCTGCCCCACGAGCTGCTTATCAATACCCTTCACCAACACTTCAGTTTGACTAGGTGTCTCCACCTCGATCCCGTCGGGAATTTCATACTCTATTGGATGCGAAAAACCCAAGGTAAGATTGAGTTTCTTTCCCTGGGCTTGGGCCCGATAACCCACTCCCTGCAAAAGAAGTGCCTTTGAAAATCCCTCACTAACACCCAGCACCATATTATTTACTAACGAACGATAAGTACCTGCTAAAGCACCTGACTTTTTGCTTTTGTTCGTCGCGCTAAAGGTGATATGTTTATCTTCGTGTTTAATCTCTACCTGATGGTTAAGAGCAAGCTCTAAGGTACCTCTACTACCCTTGACCTTCAGCTGAGTGTCATTAAGGACCACTTCTACACCAGAAGGGACCCCTACTGGATTGTTGGCAATTCTAGACATTAGTCATTCATCCATTTCTTTACTAGAACACTGAACATAGTAATTCTCCACCCACACCTTGCTGCCGCGCAGACCGATCAGTCATTACGCCTTTATTTGTCGACAGTATGACGATCCCTAGCCCCCCTCTTACCTCAGGGATTTCGTCTTTGTGTTTGTACTGACGTAATCCAGGCCGACTCAACCTCTTTATTTCTTCAATTACAGGCCGTCCCTCAAAATATTTCAGAACCACTGTTAAAATAGCCTTACCATCTTCATCTCTGGTGATATCAAAACCTTCAATAAAACCTTCCTGCTGCAAAACTTCGGCTACCGAGATCTTGGTAGAAGAAGAAGGCATCATAACTTCTTTGATTTTCACTTGCTGCGCATTACGAATGCGTGTCAGCATGTCTGCTAAAGGATCCTGCATCGTCATCGCTAGCTCCTTACCAACTCGATTTAACAAGACCAGGCACATCACCACGCATTGCAGCTTCCCGCAATTTAGTTCGCGCCAAGCCAAACCGTCTATATACTGCATGAGGCCTTCCCGTTAAACTGCATCTCCTCACCTGCCTACATGGACTTGCATTCCGAGGCAACTTCTGCAGACCCAGCTGAGCATCCCAGCGATCATCTGGAGATGACTCTGGATTGCGAATAATCTCCTTTAGTCCAGCGCGTTTAACAGCGAATTTTGCTGCGGTCCGCTGCCGCTTGAGTTCACGATTTATCATCGACATTTTGGCCATACAAAGTCCTATTAACTTGCTTCTCGAAATGGAAAATTAAACGCTCGCAACAACGCCCGAGCCTGATCATCTGTTTTTGCTGTCGTCACAATGCCTATATCTAAACCTCTAATTTTATCAATTTTATCGTAATCAATTTCCGGAAATACGATTTGCTCCGATAACCCCATGGAAAAGTTACCCCGTCCATCAAATGAACGCGGACTGATACCTCTAAAATCTCTTTGACGAGGAATCGCAATATTTATTAGTCTGTCTAAAAATTCGTACATTCTTTCCCGGCGTAATGTCACCTTACAACCAATGGGAAAGCCCTCTCGAACTTTAAAACCCGCGATAGATTTTCTAGCATTATTAACCACAGCTTTTTGGCCAGCGATTGCCTCCATATTATCTACCGCTGAATCCAGTTGTTTCCGATCTGCAATAGACTCACCTACACCCATATTTAGCACAATTTTTATTAATCTCGGAACTTCCATCACATTCTCGAGACTTAATTCTTTCTGTAATGCGGGTGTGATTTCCTCGCGATATTTTTTTTTCAGCTCTGTCATTTTTTTTTCCACTAAGCTAACTATCGATCTCGTCACCACTGGATCTGAATATGCGAACTTTTTTTCCATCCGCTAGTATCTTGAACCCAACTCGATCTGCTTTATTTGTTACACCGTTATATATAGCAACATTAGACGCCTGAATGGGCGCCTCTTTTTCAATGATTCCACCGGGCTGACCTGCCTGAGGATTCCCTTTCGTATGTCGCTTTATCATATTTATTCCACTCACATATAATCTGCCATCCCCAAGCGAACGCGTCACTGTACCTATCTTTCCGCGATCCCGACCGCTAATGACCATCACTCGATCGTCTCTCTTAATCTTCTGCATACTGCTTCCTCATAATACTTCTGGCGCAAGAGATATTATTCTCATGAAATTATCATCGCGTAGTTCTCTAGTGACTGGACCAAAAATTCTTGTACCAATAGGCTGTTTTTGGGCATTCAACAATACTGCCGCATTCCCGTCAAAACGAATTAGAGACCCATCCGGCCTGCGTACGCCTTTTTTCGTACGAACAACCACAGCGTCTAGAACTTGCCCTTTCCGAACCCGCCCTCTGGGGATAGCCTCTTTTACAGTCACCTTAATTACATCACCGACATTAGCATACCGACGTTTTGAACCACCTAGCACTTTTATACACATGACTCGGCGAGCACCGCTATTATCGGCAATATCTAAGTAAGTCTGCGCCTGAATCATTTCTTTAACCTCATCAAATTCTTGTAGTTAAAACCACTAAATTACTGTAACTTCTCGATCAATGCTCTCTAAAACCCAAGTCTTAGTTTTCGACATGGGCTTAGTTTCCACTATCGTAACCAAATCTCCCTCTTGGCACTTATTCTCGGGATCATCGGCATGAAACTTTTTTGATCGTCTAATATACTTACCGTAAAGAGGGTGTTTTATTCTTCTCTCAACCAAAACGGTAATTGTTTTATCCATCTTATTACTAACCACCGACCCCGTAGCCGTTCTGGCTAATGTTTTCTCTTCACTCATTAAGTTTCCTCAAATCCGCTCTCTCGAGATTTTTCGTTTAAAACTGTTTTTACTCTAGCGATATCTTTTGCCACTTGTTTCAATAAATGAGTCTGTGCCAGCTGTCCTATAGATTGCTGCATCCTATGAGTGAAGCGCTCTTTCTCTAAAGACCGCAGCTCCTCATTCAAATCCTGGATGGATTTCGCTCTTATCTCATTGGAGTCCATGAATACCTCATTACATTGCTTGCCGCTTAACGAATGCTGTTGGGAATGGAAGCTTCGCTGCAGCTAACCTAAAAGCATCTCTCGCAGTCTCTTCGGTAACACCTTCCATCTCGTAAAGAACCTTCCCAGGCTTAATCTGGGCAACCCAATATTCTACATTCCCTTTACCTTTACCTTGACGCACTTCTAGAGGTTTTTGTGTAATTGGCTTATCAGGGAATACCCTAATCCAAATCTGACCACCTCTTTTAACCCGCCTAGTCATAGCTCTTCTACCTGCCTCTATTTGACGCGCAGTCAACCTACCGCGACCAATAGCTTTTAAACCATACTCTCCAAAACTTACGGCACTACCACGATGAGCCAGACCTCGATTTCGACCCTTATGCTGTTTTCTAAACTTTGTTCTCTTTGGCTGTAACATACTTTTTTACCCAAAACTCTGAGTTGACGATGTTTGCGCAAGGTCTTCCCGCTCTCCAAGAATCTCGCCCTTAAATATCCAAACTTTTACGCCCAAAATCCCATATGTGGTCAGCGCCTCTGCCGTTGCGTAATCTATATCAGCCCGCAGAGTATGCAGAGGTACTCGTCCTTCTAAGTAACTCTCTGATCTTGCTATTTCGGCACCTCCAAGGCGACCAGCAACTCTTACCTTGATACCTTCAGCACCTAGACGCATCGCGTTTTGCTGCACTCGCTTCATAGCACGTCTAAACATAACTCGCCTCTCCAGTTGCTGGGCAACATTATGAGCGACAAGGTAAGCATCCAATTCTGGCTTCTTGATCTCCTCAATGTTTATATGAACTGGCACTCCCATCATTTGCGAAACTTCTGACCGGAGCTTTTCCACATCTTCACCCTTTTTACCAATTACAATACCCGGACGAGCAGTATGTATAGTAAGTCGCGCTGTTTGCGCAGGCCTAGCAATTTCTATCCTGCTAACGGATGCCTGGGAGAGCTTTTTTTGAATATATTCGCGGACTCTCATGTCCTCATGGAGATTAGATCTGTAAGCAGGACCGCTCGCATACCAAACCGAGGTATGTCCTTTTACAATACCTAAGCGCATACCAGTTGGATTTACTTTTTGACCCATGGTTGACTCCCTAAAACCAGACTAATTATCCGCTACTGCTAGCGTGATATGACAACTTCTTTTAAAAATACGATCAGCCCGACCCTTAGCTCTCGGCCGAATCCTCTTCATCGTAGTCCCTTCATCTACAAATATCTTCGACACAGATAGGTCATCCACATCTGCGCCATCGTTGTGCTCTGCGTTCGCAATCGCTGACTCTAATAACTTCATGACAAGATGCGCCGCTTTCTTTGTGCTAAAATTCAACAAATCTAGAGCATCTCCAACCTGCTTCCCTCTGATTTGGTCTGCAATCAACCGAGCCTTCTGAGCTGATATGCGAGCACCTTTCAAACTAGCTGACACTTCCATTATTAGTCCTTTTATCGCTTAACTTTCTTGTCACCAGCGTGACCACGGAAAGTTCGAGTAATAGCAAACTCTCCAAGTTTGTGACCAACCATATCCTCATTGATAAATACTGGGACATGTTGGCGACCATTATGGATCTGGATAGTCAATCCAACGAAGTCTGGAGTAATCAATGAACGACGGGACCAAGTTCGAATTGGCCTCTTATCATTGGACTCTAGAGCCTTCGTAACCTTATTCATTAGATGGAGATCTACAAACGGTCCTTTCTTCAAGCTTCTTGGCACAAATTATCTCCTTGTCTTAGATCGTCGACGAACAATCATCTTATCAGTTCTTTTGTTCTTCCTAGTCTTATGACCTTTCGTCGGCTGACCCCAAGGCGAAACAGGATGACGCCCACCCGAAGTTTTACCCTCACCACCGCCATGAGGGTGATCAACAGGATTCATAACGACTCCCCGCACAGTGGGCTTTATACCGCGCCACCGAGAGGCTCCTGCCTTTCCCAAAGAACGCAGATTATGCTCTGAGTTACTGACCTCACCTAATGTAGCCCTACATTCACCCAGCACCTTCCGCATCTCTCCCGAACGAAGCCTCAGCGTCACGTATCGTCCTTCTTTTGCCACAAGCTGAGCCGATGTTCCTGCGCTTCTAGCCATTTGTGCACCCTTACCCGGCTTTAACTCAATACAATGAACTACACCGCCCATCGGCACGTTACGCAACGGCATCGAATTACCAGTTCTAATGGCAACATTATCACCGGATTGAAGCTGATCCCCCAAAGACAGACCCTTTGGTGCGATGATATAGCGCCTTTCACCATCTGAATATTTCAATAATGCAATATTAGCCGTCCTATTGGGGTCATACTCTAATCGCTCAACTATCGCGCTTATACCGTTCTTATTCCGTTTAAAGTCTATAATTCGATATCTTTGCTTATGACCGCCGCCTATATGTCTAGTGGTGATCCGTCCGTAATTATTTCTGCCCCCACTCTTGTTCTTTTTTTCTGTAAGAGATTTGTAGGGTTCGCCGGAATGAAGCTCTGGATGAACAACTTTAACGACGAACCGACGACCCGGTGAGGTTGGCTTTGTCTTTACAACAGGCATCTGAATTCTCGCTAGTTTATTCCGGAAAAATCGATGTCATGACCTGATTCCAGTCTGACATATGCCTTCTTCCAGTTTGGTTTTTTTGACATACCACGAAGTGAACGTTTAACCTTACCCTTCACATTAAGTACAGTAACGTTTTTAACCACAACGCCATAAATCTTTTCTATGGCTTCCTTAATTTCGGGTCTCGTTGCATCTTTAGCCACCTTAAAGGTGATTTGATTAGTCTCATCAGCAATCAATGTAGCTTTCTCTGAAATATGAGCGCCCAAAACTACCTTATACAATCTATCCTTGTTCATCCCAGCACCTCCTCCAATCGCTTTAAGGCACTGACAGTAAAAAGCACTTTTTCACTACCTATCAAGGTAACGGGATCAACTCCCTGCACATCAACAACATCTACATTCTTGAGGTTACGCGCGCCTAGGTAAAGGTTGTGATCCAACTCCTCAACTACGACCAAAACATTTTCGAGGGCAAAATCCTTTAACAAACTTTGTACCTCTTTCGTCTTTGGAGCTTCCACACTGAAGTTATTCGTCACGATGATCCGATCCTGTCGAACCAACTCAGACAGGATAGACCTCATTGCACCACGGTACATCTTTCTATTAACTTTCTGAGAATAATCTCGAGGTTTCGCAGCAAAGGTCTGTCCACCACCGCGCCAAATAGGGCTTCTAATGGTACCCGCTCTTGCACGGCCAGTTCCTTTCTGCCGGTAAGGCTTAGCGCCTCCTCCTCTTACTTCTGACCTTGTCTTTAAGGACTTCGTACCCTGTCTGCGGGTTGCCATATAAGCAACAACCACTTGGTGAACCAATGCCTCATTATATTCGCGTCCAAACGTTACCTCAGAGATATCGATAGCTTCTTTTGTAAGTCCTTTCCCTCGGTCCGAAATATTGAGATTCAATTTCCTACTCCACTAAGCTCTAAACTTCACTGACGGTCTCACGAAAACACTACCGCCTGTTGCCCCAGGGACCGCGCCCTTTACAAGTAACAAATTATTATCTTCATCAACACTTACGACCTCTAAGGACTGGGTCGTTATTGTTACCGCACCCATATGTCCAGCCATTTTTTTTCCCTTATATACTCTACCTGGCGTCTGGCACTGTCCTATTGAGCCAGGCGCACGGTGAGAGATAGAATTTCCGTGAGTAGCATCCTGCATCTTAAAATTATGGCGCTTCACTACCCCAGCAAAACCTTTACCTTTCGACTTTCCAGTAACATCTATTTTTTGTCCTACTTCGAACCCAGACACCTTCAAAGTATCGCCCAATACAAATTCTGCATCACCAACAAATCGAAACTCAGTTAGAGTTCTACCGGCTTCGACCTTCGCTTTACTGTAGTGTCCTGCCACTGGCTTAGTAATATTCGACGACTTGGTAGCGCCTGAAGAAACTTGAATAGCCGTATATCCATCCCGCTCACTGGTCTTAACCTGAGTAACATGATTTGGCTCTGCCTCTATAACAGTCACTGGAACAGAGCGGCCATCTTCAGCGAACACTCGCGTCATCCCTCTTTTGATTCCCACAATACCTATTGCCATCTATAACTCCTCGCCCTTTGCTAAAATCAACCCAGCTAAGCTAGATTAATTTGCACCTCAACCCCAGCTGCTAAATCAAGCTTGGTTAACGCGTCTACTGTTCTCTCAGTAGGCTCCAGTATGTCTAACAATCGCTTATGAGTACGTATCTCGTACTGATCCCTAGCGTCCTTATTAACATGAGGAGATATCAAAACCGTAAACTTTTCCCTTCGAGTGGGCAAGGGTATAGGGCCTTGAACTTGAGCGCCGGTGCGTTTCGCCGTATTTACTATTTCCTGTGTCGAGGCGTCAATCAAGCGGTGATCGAAAGCCTTCAACCTGATTCTGATTCTCTGATTCTGCATGACCTATCCTCTAAGAGCCAATTCTACAAGACAAAAACCACCCTCCCTTCTACTAGGGAAAGTGTGGTGTCATGCTCTATTCCAAGCTACCCGCGACCTCAAATTGAGGTCCTGTATCCCGCCGCAAGACGAGCACTAAGCCCCGAATCAGTTATTAACACTGTTAGCTATCCGAGACAGGGCGATGGATGATACATGCCCTCCCCAAGAAATACCACTGTTCAGAGCGACATATTTAACGTTTTTACCATGATTCTCAAAAGTGAAGGCGAAACAAAGAGCAGATCACTTCGTTGCGGCTACCCTTTACCTAATTACTAATCTTAGTAACAACTCCTGCACCAACTGTCCTGCCACCTTCACGAATAGCAAAACGCTGGCCCTCTTCCATGGCTATCGGCGCAATCAACTCA
>NZGG01000001.1 GCA_002690865.1 Gammaproteobacteria bacterium
GATGACCATGTTAGAAGGTATCCAGATCTCATCGGATAGAAACATGACTGACTTTCGATTTCCCGTTCAGTACGTCAATAGACCGAATCTTGATTTTCGGGGTTATTGCGGCACGGTAGCATCTGGTCTCGTCAGAAAGGGCGATGAGGTTATGGCCTTACCCTCAAAAAAAACTAGTAAAATTAGTTCTATTATTACGTTTGAAGGAGAGTTAGAGGAAGCCTTCCCTCCACAGGCCGTGACATTGACCCTCGAAGACGAAATCGATATTAGCCGAGGCGATATGTTGGTTCATAGTACCCATACCCCTCACTTTACTGATCGTTTAGAAGTGCAGCTTGTATGGATGACAGAGGAACCCATGGAAATAGGAAAACAGTATCTAATCAAGCAGGCGGCTAAGAAAACTACTGGCTCAGTGAAGGACATTAAATTTAAAATTGACATTAATACACTGGCAAAGGAGGCCACAAAGAATTTACAGCTAAATGAGATTGGACGCTGTGAATTAGTTCTAGCTCAGCGTATAGCATTTGACACGTATAAAGAAAATCGAACTACTGGCTCATTCATTATCATTGACAGATTAAGCAACGTCACTATTGGTGCAGGAATGATAATCGGCGTCGCTAACGATCAGAGAAAAGCAGCTTGGGATTCAGAACAAGATACTAGTCTTCTTCGTGCTAATCGAAGTTTGATAACAAGAGAAGAACGCCAAAAGCGTCTCGGTCAAGAACCAAAGGTTCTTCTCCTGACAGGACTTACCGGGGCCGGTAAAAGTACTGTAGCCTGCGCACTAGAGCGGAAACTCTTTGAACTGGGACGAACTTCTCTGGTGCTTGATGGACAAACTATGCGACTTGGTCCCAGCAAAGATTTAGGATTTGATGAAGAAAGTCGATCTGAGAATATTAGGAGAGGAATTGAGATCGCAAAGATCATTAGCAATAACGGAATTATCGCAATTTGTTCCTTCGTAGCACCTAATTCACTCGTCAGAAAAAAGGCTCGGGAAAGCGTCGGCGACAATCTCCTTCTCGTTTATCTTAGTGCGCCACTCGAGATTTGTCGTGAGAGAGATTCAAATGGAATTTATCAGTCAGAGAATGTCAGCACGATTCCGGGAGTAAGTTTTCCCTATCAAGTCCCAGAGGATGCAGATCTAATACTACCAACCCATGAAATAACGGTTGAAGAAAGCGTGGAAAGATTGATGGAATTTCTAGAAACAAAAGGGGCTTTTTAATACAAATGCTTCTTGGTCAAAACTTAACTAGCATTCACTTAACAATCAGTTGATAGAAGAATTCAATCGCTTTTTTTTACATAACCAAGCTGTGTCAGTTTATCCACTACCATTTCGCACGACTTTTCAGGAGCGATTCCTGAAGTATCAATACTTAATTCAGCCTTGTTGGGGACTTCGTAAGGATCACTGATCCCGGTAAACTGAATTATCTCGCCGGATCTCGCTTTTGCATAAAGACCTTTGACATCTCGACGTTCGCATTCCTCAAGCGGAGTCGCCATATGAACCTCTATGAAGCCACCATATTTCTCTACCATTTCTCTAACTTCACGCCTAGTTTCTCGATACGGAGCGATTGGTGCACAGATAGCAATACCACCATGTTTCGTTATTAAGCTCGCCACATAGCCAATACGACGAACGTTCATATTCCTATCTCTTTGCGAGAATCCCAATTCAGCAGATAAATGCTGTCTTATTTCATCTCCGTCTAACATAGTCACAGGTTGACTGAGCCTATCTTCCAAGGTCTTTACTAGTAAATTTCCTGTTGTGGACTTCCCAGATCCTGAAAAGCCAGTAAAAAAAATTGTAAAACCTCTGTACGGATTCCCTATCATTGCCGTAATTCCTCACAGAACAATTGGAGATTATCTCTCCAAAAAGACCTTTTTCGATTAATCAATCTTTCCATTTTCTCCCCGCCCAAGACACTGTAAGAAGGTCTGATAGCAAGCGTAGGATATTCTGAAGTCGTAATCGGATTAATAACTACTGGTTGCGAAAGTAATCCATATCTTGTGGCCTCTTCATAGATAGATTCCGCAAACTCATACCAGGTAATTTCTCCAGCATCAGTCCAATGATAGATACCCGGTAAAAATCTACCCTCGTGGATTAAATCCCAGATTAATTGGGCAAGCGACCTAGCAAACGTAGGCGAACCCTTTTGATCATCTACTATATTCAATTCATTTCTTTGCGACATTAATCGCAACATCGTATTGACGAAGTTTGAACCTATTGCATGGTAAACCCATGCTGTTCTTATAATCATTGCCTGGTTGGGAATCTCTGCTAATATTTTATTTTCACCCATTAGTTTGCTAGCACCATACACGCTCGCAGGATTAGGGGTATCTTCCTCGTTATACGGCGTTTTTTTAGCCCCGTCGAAAACAAAATCAGTGGAGATATGAATTAGACGTCTCGTCTGAACACGGCTACAACATTTAGCGATAATTTGAGGGGCTAGCGCGTTTATACGGTAACAATGTTCAACTTCTTCTTCTGCTCGATCAACTGCAGTGTAAGCTGCGCAATTAATCACGAAATCTGGTTCAACAGCATCCATGAATTGTACGACTAATCGCTGATTACTGATATCGCAATCGCTGTGACTCGCATAAGTGACTTCAGTATCTCTTATCGCAGTCAAGCGTAATGCCTGACCTAATTGACCACTTGAACCGAATATTAAAACCCGCATACTCTACTCGTATCCATAATAAGCCTTATACCAAGTCACGAACTTTTTGATACCAGACTGAATACTGGTACTTGGCCGGTAATCGAAGTCACGTACCAAATCATTTATATCCGCATAGGTCTCGGCAACGTCACCCGGCTGCATTGGAACACCCTCAGTTAGCGCCTTTTTCCCAATGATATCCTCAAGCACACGAACAAAGGCTAAAAGTTCGACTGGTTTATTATTCCCGATATTATAAAGCGCATAGGGAGCTTGACCATTCCTTTCAGGAGGCTGATTGAGTACTTTAACCAATCCTTCAACCACATCGTTGATGTAAGTAAAATCTCTCCTATGCCTCCCATAATTAAATAGTTTTATCGGTTTTCCTTCAAAAATTGCCTTAGAGAAAAGAAAGGTAGACATATCTGGCCGTCCCCAAGGACCGTACACTGTAAAAAATCTCAATCCAGTTGATGGTATGTTGTA
Organism: Gammaproteobacteria bacterium; assembly: GCA_002690865.1. Taxonomy (GTDB): domain Bacteria; phylum Pseudomonadota; class Gammaproteobacteria; order Pseudomonadales; family Azotimanducaceae; genus UBA7455. The sequence continues at coordinate 3,213 of NZGG01000001.1, forward strand.
TAAACTACTATAGACATGAGCCATAAGTTCATTCGACTTTTTACTCGCTGCATACATCGATACTGGATAATCAACATTATCAGTAGTCTTGAAAGGAATATCCTTGTTGTTACCGTAAACCGAACTCGAAGATGCATAGACGAGATGTCCTACGCTGAATAGTCGGGCCTGTTCCAGTAAATGCATAAACGATAAGATATTGTTGTTGATTACATCTACAGGATGCTCTATTGAGTAACGTACATTCGCTTGTGCAGCCAAATGAATAATACAATCTGGGTTCGCCAATTTGAAAAAAGAACTTAAGGCGTCGGTATCAAGAAGATCTAGTTCTTCAAAATTGAGTTCGCCAGGGACCCCTTCCAACTCTTTCAATCGATCCCTTTTGAGACAGACATTATAGAAAGAGGAGAAATTATCCAATCCGTATACTTTATAACCACTTTCAAGAAGCCGCTTACTTATATGAAAACCTATAAAACCAGCAGCACCAGTGACGAGAACGTTCATTCTATTCCAAATAATGCAGAGTTTCGTCCAATGCCCTCACAGATTAATCCATATTCTGCAACACGGGCCGGATGATAGATATTGCGGCCATCAAAAATAAGTTTTTTCTTAAGAGAATTACACAAGCGTCGAAAGTCTGGTTGCTTGAACTCTCGCCATTCCGTGACCACGATTAATGCATCGGCATCATCCACTGCACTGTACGGATCTTCAACATAGGTAATATTCCGTTCACCCAAAGCTGCCCTGCTAGACTCTAGGGCTTCAGGGTCGTAAGCCCTAATTTGAGCGCCTCGAGCTATTAGCTCCTCAATAATAACGAGACTGGGAGCTTCTCTGATGTCATCGGTCTCAGGCTTAAAAGAAAGACCCCAAAATCCAAAACAATAACCAGCCAAATCTTCACCAAAGTGACGGCAAACCTTATGAACGATCAATCTCTTTTGTTGATTATTTCTGGACTCAACCGCTCGAAAAATTGCTCCGTCAATACCGGCGTCTGTCGCCATTGAGATCATTGCTTTAACATCTTTTGGAAAACAAGAGCCACCATAACCACAACCAGGATAAATGAAGGACGGTCCGATACGACTATCAGAGCCAATACCCTTACGAACATTCTCGACATCAATGCCGAATTCATCACACATAAGTGAGACCTCATTCATAAAAGAGATCTTGGTGGCTAACATAGCGTTCGCAGCATACTTGATCATTTCGGCATCGCGGACACCAACATACTGGATGCGATCTTCTTTTTTGGCGAACGCCTCATATAACTCTTCCATCACCTTTTGACTCTTCAGATTATTCGTTCCAACAACAATACGATCGGGAAACATAAAATCCTTGATAGCATTTCCTTCTCGTAAAAACTCTGGATTACTGACCACATCGAATTCTACGCTAAGGTCTCGATACTTGAGTGCTTTGGTAATCACATCTCGAACTTTATCACCCGTACCAACGGGGACAGTAGATTTATTAACGATGACTGTTGGATTAACCATGCATTCACCGAGCCTTCGTGCAACCGCTTCCACGTGAGTTAAATCAGCACTTCCATCTTCTTTGGGCGGGGTTCCTACAGCAATGAAAGTTACTTCTGATTTGTTGACCGCGCTTGCAAGGTCATTTGAGAAGGCTAGACGCCCCGCGCTCAAATTATCATTTACCAACGCCTCAAGTCCTGGCTCATGAATTGGGACAATGCCTTTACGTAATTGCGTCAACTTGGCTTTATCAATATCAATACAGATAACATCATTGCCCATTTCGGCAAAGCAAGTGCCAGTAACAAGGCCCACGTAGCCTGTCCCAATAATAGTCAGATGCATCTACTTACCGAGCCTAACGATGATATTCATCATAAACGTAATTTGTTGCTCCAACGTAACCCTCCAAACTACCGCAGTCGAACCGTCTACCCTTGAATTTATAAGCAAGGACCATCCTTTTTTTTGCCTGCTCGCAAATAGCATCTGTAATTTGAATTTCACCATTGGCACCAGGATTGAGAGTACGAATGATAGAAAAAATATCGGGGGTGAGGATATACCTTCCGATAATGGCAAGATTTGTAGGCGCGAACTCAGGCGCTGGTTTCTCAATCATATTGGAAACCTTGAATAACCCCTCTTGGATTTCTTTCCCTTCCACAATACCATACTTATCAGTTTGGTCAGCAGGCACCTCTTCTATCGCAACAATACTGCATTGATACTCAGTAAAAAGTTCAACCATCTGTTTGAATACACCGCTATCACTGTTCGCACAAAAATCATCTGCCAAGATAACTCCAAATGGCTCATTACCAACAAGAGTTTCTCCTGTGAGAATTGCATGACCAAGACCCTTCATCTCGAGCTGACGAGTGTAAGAGAAAGTACATTGATCTATCACATCTCGGATGTCGCTTAGCAAGCATTCTTTATCACTTCCGGCTATCTGGTGTTCTAGCTCGTAAGAAATATCAAAATGATCTTCAATTGCTCGTTTCCCCCGTCCAGAAACAAAGCCGACCTCAGTAATTCCTGCCTCGATTGCCTCCTCAACTCCGTACTGGATCAAAGGCTTGTTAACGATTGGAAGCATCTCTTTGGGCATAGCCTTGGTTGCTGGTAGAAACCTAGTTCCATAACCTGCTGCGGGGAATAGACATTTTTTTAGCATAGTGACTACTTCTTCAGTTTGATCATTCAGTTTAACATCTGTGACGAGCTGGGGCTCAGAATCAATTAGCACAAAAATTAGGCCTTATCAACTTTAAGCTAAGCTCATACTCATACTTATATTAAAAGTTTTCTTGAAGGGAATCTCCCGCTACTTATTCCAACATAGGTTACAATATTGATACTATTTTCTTCCGTATTGATCAGCAAACCTTAGGATATCGTCTTCTCCTAGGTAGCTACCAAACTGGATTTCGATGACCTCCAAGGGAGTTGTACCATGATTTGCCAAACGATGGATAGTTCCCGCAGGGATAAAAGTTGATTCGTTTTCGGCAAGGACTAACTCGGACTTACCCAGCGTTACTGCAGCCGTGCCCACCACGACAATCCAATGCTCCGACCGATGCCGATGCTTCTGGAGCGATAAGCTAGCACCCGGATTAACCATAATATGTTTCACCTGATGCCCAAGCCCTTTCCCTATACTTTCATAATATCCCCAAGGCCTATAAATCTTGGTGTGACTGCGGAATTCCTCTCGGCCATTCTCTTGTAATTTATGTACAATTTTCTTAACGCTTTGAGCGTTATTTTGCGCAGTAACGAGAACAGCATCTGCCGTTTCAACAACAACGATATTATCAACACCGCTTGCAGATACTAGTCGATGTTCTGCTCTAATATAACTATCCTTGACATCCTCTAAGATCACATCACCAATAACACTATTATGGTTTCGATCCTTCTCTGCTACTTCCCACATTGCCTGCCATGAACCTAGATCACCCCAGCCAGCGGATAGCGTCACCATTGCTGCTTTTTTAGTTCCCTCCATAACAGCATAATCTATCGACTCTTTAGGGCAGGAAATAAAATCATCCCCTCTCAATCGTATAAAGATATCCTCACGAACCGATCCTCTTATGGCCGCCTCTGTTGCAACTGCGATAGCTTGGCGCTGTCTCGTGAGCTCCCTTAAGTAATTAATCGCTTTGAATACAAAGATACCACTATTCCAGCAATACTCATCTGAGCCTAAATAGACTCTAGCCTTCTCCTGGTTAGGTTTTTCTATGAAAGCCTCAACGCTGTAACCAGCACCCAATGGATCTCCGATCTTGATGTAACCATAACCAGTTTCCGCCTTCGTGGGTCTTACGCCAAGAGTCACTAAATAATCTTTCTCCGCCAACGAAATGGCATTGTCCAAGGTATTAAAGAATGCATTTTGATCACGTATAAAATGATCAGAAGGTAAGACAATCAATATTTCATCATCTTTGCCTTTTATGTATCTTGCGTAGGCGGCAAGAGCGATAGCCGGTGCTGTATCTCTGCTAACGGGCTCTAAAATAATTGTTTCTGGGGTTATACCGACTTCTTCTATCTGACTAGCAACTAAAAATCGAGTTTCTTCACTGCAGACGAATATTGCATCTGCTAGCTCTGGCCGACTCTTTAAACGCAAAATAGTATCTTGCAACAATGATTTGCCGTTCATTGTCGAGAGTAAATATTTAGGGTATCGCTCTCGAGACATTGGCCAGAGCCTCGTGCCCGCGCCACCGCAAAGAATTACTGGTACAATTTTCAACGCTGACCTCTAGTAATTTGGTCTTTAATATCCATTGTAATGGATTGTAAACTTGCTAATAACCCTCTAGCAAACCTCTCTTACAGGCTTTAGTATCGATTTTAGAGAAGGAGCAGTTTTTGACTAATTTAAATGCTGAGTATTTCTTTCAAACACTGCGCTATGCAGCAATAACTTCCTTGCTGGGACTTGCTCTATGCCTAGCGTTAGGCGTAGGTCCTTACAAACCATTCCTTGCTTTAGTCGAGATCTGTTTCCTCTTATATTTTCTACATGCTTTGTTCGCTAAAAAAAGTATCCCCATTCTCATTCTGTATGTTCTTGTCATACCTATTATCTTTTTCGGGCTACACTATTTTGTTAGCGACACGCACCATCACAAAGAGTCTGAACGAAACTTAGTTGCGTTCATGGCTATAGCCGGCCTGATTCCGTTTCTCAATTTGTCGGCGCACTTAGGGGCTATCCTTAGGCAGATAATCCTGTTCTTGATAATGTCTATTTCTCTAATGCAGAGTTTTGCTATTATCGTATTCAAATCTCCCTTTGGCTTCTTTAACAATCCACATCTCGCCTGTTTGTTCGTAATTATGGTAATTATATTAGGCGTATATTATTTTCTTACGAACTCAAAAAAGCATGAGATCTACGTTGCATACTTTTTAATACTTAACTCTCTTATATTACTCTTTTATTTTTCTTCCTGGGTTGGGTTATGCTCACTACTAGGCTCAGTAATTATAATGATAATTTCAAAAAGTAATCGAAATTTTTATATTGTTACATGGTGTCTACTAGTTTTTTTAATAGGGGTACTACTAAGTGTCGATTTCTCTCGAAGTGGAAACGCTGAGATCGAAAACATCGTAAATAGTAACTCGTTTTCTATTACTGATGAACGCCTAATAATATGGAAAGATAGCTGGCAAATGCAGCTTGAGTCAAGTCGCGAAAACTGGTTTTTTGGACATGGATTTGGTGGCTTTAGGAAAAATTTCTCTGATCATAGTAGTTTTAACAATACTATTTCATTTGTATTTCCCCACAATTTTATCCTCGAGATTCTATACAATAACGGAATTCTTGCCCTCTTGATTTTTCTTACAGGTTTCATACATCTTATATTGAAACTCCAGAAAAAATATCGATCCTCTCAAGATATTATATTTTTGTTAGCTATTGCGCTACTGGTCTCAGTCTTTATATTTGGATTTTTAACTTTACCACTATTATCAAAATACAACTCCTACTCACTCGCTTTTGTGACTGGTTTCTGCGTATGGGTAATAATGAGAAGAGTTCATGCTAATGAGTAATCATCCTTCTGTTTCCATACTAATTCCAAACTTCAATGGCCACGACCTACTTTCACGCAATCTCCCCTCAGTTCTAACATGTTCGAATCAATATCCAGGTATTAGCGAAGTTATTGTGATTGATGATGCTTCAACTGAGGAAAGGTTCGAGGAAATAAAATCTTCATTTAAAACTGTCATATTTCTCCAACACGAAACTAATAAGGGTTTTAGTGAAGCTATTAATACTGGTGTAAAAGCTGCAGTTGGTGAGCTCATCTTCCTCTTAAATTCTGATGTTTCTCCAGGAAGTACCTCAGTAACTGAACTTGTGGCCTTCTTCCACCAGAAAGACATATTTTCCGTATCCCCTCTAATAGTTGACGAAAACAACAACCCTAATGACTACTCCTGGAACTTAAGAGCCTTCGCTTGGGGAAAGCTCTCACGCCAAAAGTGGGACTTGATGACAGCTAAAAAACTGGCAGAGACAGATCAACTACCTACCCTCTATTCTTCGGGTGGCTCTATGATGGCGCGCAAAGAAATGTTTCAAGCTCTGCAAGGTTTTGATCCAATTTTTTACCCCTTTTATTACGAAGACCAAGACCTGGGGGCAAGAGCATGGAAGCGAGGATGGCGCTCTCTTTTTAATCCTAAAGTAACAGTAGAACACCAGAGGAAAGGAAGCATCCAAAGTGAAATACCCTCCTGGAGGATAAAATTGATGCAGAGAAGGAATAGTTTAATTTTTGACTGGATTCATCTTGGTATACTACGACTACTTCTTTCTAGATCACCTCAATATTTGAAGCAAATATTTACTCGAACGTTGATAGGAGACTGGAAGTTTTTGTTGGCCTTTCTTTTAGCTTTATCACTATTACCTAAAATAGTATTTCGTCGATTCTCTAACTCTTCTAGTAGAAGATATGATCACGTTGTACAACAAATTAATCAGGAAGTGGCGAGGCTAAAAGCATCCTTAAAATAATACTATCCAACTTTTTATCTGCAAAGATTTCAAAAATATTAACCCTTAATCACCGTCACATTATCTCCCTTGATCTCTGCAACTTTGACAGCAGAGTCAACAGATTCTTGATCTAGGATGTAACCTGGCACCGCTTGTTTGAGCAGCTTTTGCAGCAAAAGATAATCTTTATTTTGACAGGCCTGCTCTAATGATACACAAATTTCCTCTATGGTTTTAAAGGATAAACATTCCTCTCTGGCCTTCATTATTTTTGGATGCTCAGTCCCCGTCACCAGTTGGCCTATTATTAGCTCTTCCTTAAGTTTTTCACCCGGACGAAGGCCCGTATAAACGATATCGATAAAATCATCTTGGTTTTCTAAACCATTTGGCTTACCAACTCGCTTACCATGCAGATGAATCATCTTTTTAGCAAAATCCAAAATACGAACAGGGTCTCCCATATCGAGCAAAAATAGCTCACCGTCCGTCGCCATGGCACCAGCCTGAATTACAAGCTCAGCCGCCTCTGATGTAGTCATGAAAAATCGATCTGCTTCTTTATGCGTCACTGTAACGGGGCCACCCTTTTCTATCTGATGCCTGAAGAGCGGCAGTATTGAACCCGATGAGCCAAGCACATTTCCGAACCTTACCATGCAATATCGAGTCTCAGATTCCAAAGCCGCAAAACCCTGGATAACCAGTTCCGCAAGACGTTTGCTCACACCCATGACACTACTCGCCCGCACTGCTTTATCAGTAGAAATCAGCACGAGTTTATCTACTCCATTTTGGTGCGCGGCTTGAGCAACGTACCAAGTACCCAAAACATTATTGCGTAATCCTTCTACAATATTTCGCTCCACCATCGGCACATGCTTATAAGCAGCGGCGTGATAAACAGTACTAACAGAAAAGTCTTCCATTACCTTAGCGATATAAACCTTGTTAAGAACAGACCCTAGTAGAAAAACAAGCTCTACTTTAACCTCATTTTCTAAGAGTTCCTGTTCCAAAGAATAAAGAGCAAATTCTGAATTATCGTATAAAACCAACCTCTTCGGATTAGCCTTAAGAATCTTGCGACAGAGCTCGCTCCCAATAGTACCGCCTGCTCCCGTAACAAGAACGCTCTTTCCTTCAATTGAATCGCGAAGTAAATTCTCATCTGGTGGCACCATATCTCTGCCCAGAAGATCACTGATATCAATCTCCTCGATTTGAGCAACGTCAGCTTGTCCTGTTATAAGTTGACTAATATCAGGCACGGTACTGATCTGAATAGGCAACCTTGATAGCTCATTGAGAATTCTCCCGCGCTGTTCGAACGTCGCGGAAGGAATGGCAAGCAATATTCGTTTAATACCGAACTCTTTAACCAAACGACTTAAATACGCTGGCTCATAGACTCGGATGCCATGGATAGTATTTCTTCGTAATGACTGATTATCGTCAATGAATACTACTGGTATGAACTCTGCATTATTTAGTAATGTGATAGCCAGCTGTGCTCCAGACTCTCCAGCACCATAAATAGCGACGGGCTCTCTTTGGAGATAGTTATTAAAAATCCCGTAAAAATAGGCTCGCACAATTAACCGTCCACCCCCCACCATCATTATTGCAACAAACCAATAAATCATTGGCGCAGATCGAGGGAAACTTTCAGCGTTAGAAATATAAGCAATTATTGACACAGCAAAGGTAGAAAGGGTTACGCCTTGAATCACTGGTAACATTGAACTGGGACCGATATATCTGACTATTGCCCGGTACAAGTCGAGTTTAATAAAAGATACTACGCCAACTAGAGAGACAGCCGGGAATAACCACCAAAATGAACTCATATCTTTGTAGAAGTCACCATACCGAAGGGCAATAGCCAACCATAGAGCAGCACCTAGAATAAGCGCATCAGCTACCATCATAAAATAGCGCTTTTGCTGATCCGAGTGTTGAGTATCTTCCTGCATCAGTTCTCTAGGCTAGTAAGACGAGGCTTGTTTTGACCAGCACCACACAGAAATTGTACTAGTAAAAGCGGTAGATAAGACAATAATACCAGAAGGGGTCCGTATTCAGGAAAAAATTGTACAAAAAACGCGATAGGTAACAACCAAAAAATATTAATCGCAATTATACTATACAGGGTTTTTTTATCGCCAATGGTCCGTGTCATATGCTGATAAGCGTGCTGACTATGTGCATTGTAGATTTTCTCTCCTCGCAACAAACGAGTCACGATAGTCAAGCAGGCATCTGTGAAAAAATATCCGGAGAGGATAATCCAGCTCCATACAGAAACATCATGGTGGGATAAGATAATCAAACCCAGCATAAGTCCTAGAAAACCACTTCCCGCATCACCCATAAATAATCTTGCAGGAGGCCAATTCAACATCAGAAACCCGACCGATACGGAAGCCAGCAATAAATTGAACATATACCAATCATTACCCTGTATCTCGACTAACAAAATCCCTGCAGCGCATACGAATATTGCTTCAGAAGCAGCCAAGCCATCGATACCATCCATAAAATTATATAGATTAATAAGCCATAAAAGGGCTATCGCACCAAAAATTGAGGTAATTAAATTCGGCTCTACGAGAAAACCAAATAACTCAATGACAGGAAAATCAATCCAGTAGATACACCAACCTGCACACACCCCATGAATACTTGCTCGAATTTCCCATCGTAACTTTTTCACATCATCAATAAAGCCAACTAGGCCAACGGGCAAACCTGCAAGCGATGACATAAAAATATGGGTATGCACAAGACCCATATACCACAAGAAAGCAAATCCAATATAAAACCAGAGTACTAGAACAATGCCAGCACCTGTTGGAGTCGGCTCTACATGTGCACTCCTAACATCGGGATGGTCTAGCAAGCCATATCGATTTGCGAATGATCGATAAAAAAAACAACTCAACCAAGTGAGTATGAAAATTGTGGCGAGTAAGAAGAGCAGCATTAAAGCAGCACTCAAAATCTGACCAAGATAGAGTAATCAATATTCATTCTTGAAATAGAGCGGAAGGAGTCAAGCAAAAGACTGTCCTTGATTACAAAGCAACTGAGCGCCGAACGATTTATTTTTTGCTTTCTATCTTAATCTCTTTTTTTAATTATATGCCTTGTCATCACCATTCTCTAACCCACAGAGGTTGGCACATCGAGAATTCAACATATACGCACCAATAGCAAAGGTAAGATCCATGATTTGTTTACTTGTAAAGAGATCAGCCATCACTGCAAGCGTTTTATCTGTCGGTTTCGCATCTACCGTAACCTCGGTCGTAAACTGGATCACCAGCTTCTCTACACTACTAAACAAATCAGACTCTGTGTCTCCTGCAATTAACGCATCTAATTGTTTCTGATTCCCCCCACGCCGGATCATTCCTCTACCGTGGTTACCCCACTCGTAAGAAGACTTAGCAAGTACACTAGCCTGAACTACAGCGATTTCTTTTAGTAACAGCGGCATACCTCCTTCTGTCTCAGTCCAAACTGTGCGATTAAAGCCGGTATAAGCTACAAATGCTTCAGGAGTATGAGCCCAAGCATGGAAAAGAGCCAAATCAAATGAATAGCTTTCCCATTTTTCTTTTAGCGCAGGATCGGTTACATCTTCTTTCGATAAAAGGGGCAGCTTATTCATTATTATTCTCCATCTAAATAATCACATTTAATCGGTGTATTTTTCATTTTTTTGAGGCTAAAAAGGCCAAGCATCACAAAAAATAACTGGTCGGGACGGCTGGATTTGAACCAACGACCACCACACCCCCAGTGTGGTGCGCTACCAGACTGCGCTACGCCCCGAGGAAATCATTGTACTCCCTGCGGAGACTAGAATTAAGTCTATTCAGACACTCGGCTCAAATTAGTTAAAAACCCTGCAGGGGTATCAAGTAAGCTTTGTACCTGCAATGTAGTATCCGATGTAATCTGTAGACGCCATTTCCCTGCACCATCACCGAGGGCACCAACGAACTTTTCACTACCCTTCTCTAGTTCCTCAGAGGAAATTGAGATTGCACTACTACCCATGATATTGAAGTTTACTTCGCCACTCTCTGAACCCCCGTCATCAAATCCCGTCACCATGACTGATCCTTGCTGTGATGAGGTATTAACAATACGCAGAGAACTACGCTGATTAGTATTACTCGCTGGGTTGAAAATGAAAACATCGCTGAGTCCAGAGGCTACCGGAACCGTTCTGCTTAGGTTCGTCAAAAAGCCATCCGGGGTGCGCACCAGACTCATTACTTCAAGATCAAGAGATGAGCTCACCGTCAGTTGCCAGCGACCATTCCCTGAACCTAACAACCCACTTAGTCCTTTATTTAAATTACCATTCTCTAGGTCTCCAGATACCATCTGTTTTGATGCGAAAGGACGAAGCGTAAACATTACATCACCACCGGGTGCAATATTGCCATTGTCATCAATCGCAGAGATAGTGACCGTACCAACAGCATTATCTTTATTGATGATCCTTAAGAAAGTTTGTCTATCTATCTGACTTGCAGGATTAGCAAAGTGAATCTCATGACTTCCATTTAACGCAGTACCAACCATCCCTGATAAATTTGTCAAGAAGCCATCCTGTGTTCTAATCAAACTCATCACTTTAAGGTCGAGCGATGACGCTACAGTCAGTCTCCACTTACCTGTGCCATCACCAAGGCTACCGATCAAACCTTTACCGAGATTTCCTTTCTCCAGATCCTGAGCAGTCATTTGTTTTGCTTGGTTTGCATCAAGAGTAAAGCTCACAGAACCAGCAGACGTAATCCCGATATCATCGATGCCCGTAATCGTTACCGTACCGCTATTCTCGGTAGTATTGACTACACGAATGAAGGTTTGCTGATTGGTATTACTCGCAGGGTTAGCAAAGTAGATAATATTGCTGCCATCCTCTTCCGGTACGACATCATTGAGACTCGTCAAAAATCCATCTGTTGTTCGTATAAGTCCCATGACTTTAATTGGATTGCTCGAGCGGACCGCGAGTTGCCATTTACCCTGGCCATCGCATAACCTATTGTCAATACCTTTACTCATATTGCCGGTTTCGATATCCTGACTATTTATCTGCTTAGCGCCTTGGGCAGGCAGAGTAAAGGTAATGGGATCTCTTTTACTGCGATTGCCTCTATCGTCAATCGCGTAGAGTTCAATATCGGTCTGGGTAGCATTGTTATTTACAAACCGCAGGAAAGTCTGCTGATTAAGATTGCTACCTGGATTAACAAAGTAAACTGACTGTTCGTGCTGCAAGCTTGAATCAGTCGGTAACGGTGCAACTCTATCTGGCTTCAAACAAACATTCGAAACACTCGCAGAATCACTAGGGTCAGTCCCATTATTAAACTCGAATAAATTAGTCTCACCATCACCATCACCATCGATATTTGCATCATTTTCATCTAGCGGATTAAATCCATAATTCAACTCGAACACATCAGGCATTCCATCATTATCATCATCCGCGTCAGCGTTATTACCAATGCCGTCTAGGTCAGTATCGAGGGATTCATTTAGGTCAAGTGGGAATGCATCTTCATCATCAAGGACTCCATCGTTATCATCATCTAGATCTTCGAAATTTATTAGCCCATCAGAATCCGAATCAGGTGGATCCGATGCCCAGTTCGCGACTTGAAATCGGACCGTATTTAAGGAGAGCGCAGCGTCAGCCCCAGATTCAAGGTCCATCCTATCAGTGCCACAATCGTAGGAAGCACCACTATTCCCGACGCATAGCATGTTTGGCGTCGAGAATTTACGCAAGGTAGGAGCCCATGAAAAGCCATCTGCATAGCTCATAATCGTTACAAATTCTCCGTCGATCCCGTGTCCACGTGACCAAAAAAAAGTTCCTCTATCGCTTACTTCAAGCTTATCGTGCGCAAGGCCCATGTTATGACCGAATTCATGGCTAGTGACAGAACTGTGACAATCAATATATGCAGTAGAGAATGGTTTCCAAGCATCTTTGAAATCGCCCTCAAAACCTAATCTCGTCAGGTTACCTATGCCACAACTATCTGCTTCGTCAAATAAGGGCCGGTATAAAATAACGAGATCAGCTCCAACAGAAGATCTGAGAGCATAAAGGTCAGAAAATACGCCTTCTTGCTCAATCATGGCATCTAGGACTATGTCATCTTGAACTAACTCACTGAATTGGACTTCCTCTAGATGCACAAGTCGAAATACTGCATCAACGCCGCTGTCCTCAAGGGCTGAGTTCCCATATTCCAGAACGTGAATAATACGCGCCTCTAAATCTGCATATAAGTCCTTCACTCCTGGAGTATAGAGGACCATCACATCAAGAATACTGCTGTCAGGCCTGCTAGCGGCATCACCTGGATTGGTCTGCATTAATGACTCATTAAAGTCACTGACACCATCGGAGTCGGTATCTTTAAGGGTATCAATTGAATTAACCTGAAAATCCCGATGTTGCACAGGGATGGGTGCAGAGACGTTTTGCCATAGGTAATGTTGCGCATCGTCAGTTCCCTTAAGAGATAAATGAACATATTCATAATCGGTAATGGTACCAAAGGGCATAGTAATCGAAACCGCTTCACTCTCCTCATAGGGCTCCAAAGAATACTCCAAAGGATACTCCCACAATCGATAGTAACCTGCCCAATATTCTTGCGTTGCAAATAAACCTAAATGAACAGATAAAGGGGGTACTGTATCAGTAGGCGAGGTGTTCTTGATGGCAGGCAGATTAATTGTGACCTCATCCATTCCACTGGAAAAAGTTGCAGTAGCGATTCCATCAAGATATAACCCAACATAACCGCTGCCCCCAGTAGCTTCATCTAAAAACACCTCCGGCACAAATCGCATTTCATCTTGAGTCACCCAAGAACCATCTACAGTCTCTTGAAGATAACCACGAATTTCGTAATCTCCTTCAAGATTATATTCCCAGAAAGGGAACTGAATTGAATAATCAGTGGGGAGCATTTCTCCTACACCTAATCGATTAGGAAAATATGCTTCTCCCAGAAAATAGTCCGAGCCTTGCTTCTGAGCAATGACCAATACCCTAATGTCACCAGTCACCTCAGGGCCGAGATTTCTGATACCCCCTTGCATAATGGCTGAAGTAGGACTCCCACTTTTATAGACACAAGGGCAAATAAACTCTACCTCTCCTTGCGCTTTCTGACTCGCAAGCATACAGAACAGGAGAATGGAGAAACTATAATATAACCTAATCATTAGCCTCTCCTCTTATATCTTGCTTCTTAAAAGAGGGCTCTCGTATTTTTTCTAAGACATAATCTGACTTTACATAATCAATGTGCTGATCCATATTTTTTGAAGGTACCAGCCATCCATAGGAAGCAGTACCCACGAGCTCATAGCTTCCCTGCGGGGTACCCAAGTTAGCAAAGGTACTGTTCTGACCGAGAGTCAGTAATAACTCAACAGCATCGTCAACACTAGTCGCAGTAATTACTTTGATTCCACGTAGTTGGCTTTTTACTTGTGTAACAGTGACCGTAAAATGGGAGTCTATCTGCGGAATAAAAATCGTTATATTTTCCCCTACGGTTATTTCCCAAGACCATTTTATTTTAAGCGCTAGTGGTATTGCACCCTCAACATTGCCCTGGTAACCCCGTATCTCTGGAATATAATCTCCTTCAATTACAGACCACATCACCAGAGGTGCTCTTGTTTGAATTTGTAGTTTTCTTCCCGAGTCATTAAGTGATCTGGAATTAGATACCCATTCACTAACTAATGAATCAGGGGAACTTAACCCATTAAATGCACCCCATGACCCAATACTTAACCACGCAAATCCAGCACTGAGTAAGATTAGAATGAGAATGAGCGTGACAATTAAAATTTTCATTACTCGTAAACATCAGTTTTTGACGGTTGGGTAAACAAGGGAGGATGAAAACTTCTCTTACATTCAAGTATCGTTATGGTTTTAAACCCTTTAGAAGGTCTTCTAGCTCACTCACCATCTGATGGATTAGCTGCTTATATTGAGTACTATCTTTTCTATGATCTTCACCAGACAAGCGCTGTTTAGCCCCTCCGATGGTGAACCCTTGATCATAAAGCAATGACCTAATCTGCCGAATCATCAAGACGTCCTGTCGCTGATAGTAACGGCGATTTCCTCGTCTCTTGATTGGTTTTAGCTGAAGGAACTCTTGTTCCCAATAGCGCAGCACATGAGGTTTTACGGCACAAAGACTACTGACTTCGCCGATAGTGAAGTATATCTTTCCTGGAATCGGCGGTAACTCTGCGTTATTGTCGAGATCCTGCATATGCTTCAACTCTGGCTTTTAACTTCTGGCCCGGCCTAAATGTAACTACTCTTCGCGCCGAAACCGGAATCTCCTCTCCAGTCTTTGGATTACGACCCGGCCGCTGACTCTTATCTCTAAGATCAAAATTACCAAATCCAGATAATTTGATGTGCTCATTGCCCTCTAAAGAGATTCTCATTTCCTCAAAAAATAAATCGACAACTTCCTTGGCTTCTCGCTTATTTAAGCCAAGCTCGTCAAACAACTTTTCTGCCATTTCGGCCTTTGTTAACGCGACCATAATCAGTCCCTTAAGCTAGCTCCTAGTTTCGATTTTAAGGAGGAAACGATCTTGCTAATGGATTGGTTAATTTCCTCATCATTAAGAGTGCGGGAACCATGACGGAAGGTCAAGCCCATTGCAATACTTTTTCTATTAGTATCAATGCCTTTGCCTTGATAAACATCAAATAACTTTAGGTTTACGAGACTCTCATCGTTTACGGAATAAATACATGTTATCAAATTCTCAGCAGTCACACTCTGATCCACGATGATGGCGACATCTCTTCGGACTTCAGGGAACTTAGACAATAACTCTACCTTCGGGACCACTTTATTAGTAATTGCTTCCACTTTTAACTCAAAAAGATAAACAGGGCTGCGAATAACTAAGGCTTTCTGCACTCTAGGATCTAATAGCCCCAGATATCCTACTAATTCTTCATCTCTTCTAATTTCTGCGGCCTGGCCAGCCTGCAATCCGGGGTGCGAAACTGGCATCAATTCGAACTTCGCAGAAGTAAGCGCCAAAATACTTTCTAGATCTCCCTTTACGTCATAAAAATCAATCATATTTCGATCATTTGCCCAATTTTCTGCCCGACGTGAGCCACAGGCTACTCCCCCAACAGTTTTTTCTTGCAGGATATTTGTAAAACCAATCTCAGAAATACCTTTAGCCTGCTCAAAACGCAATCCTACTTCAAACAATCGGACTCTGTCATGTTGCCGATTAAGATTGTAGATTAGGGATTTAAGCAACCCTGTCCACAATGTCGTTCGCATTACCGACATATCCAAGGAGAGCGGGTTCGCCAGTTTCAGAGGGTCCTTCTCTGGATCAAGTAACGTCTCGATCTCGGGATCAACAAAGCTATAGTTAATAGTTTCCTGGTAACCTCTAGCAACCAATTGACTTCGAATACGCCCTAAGGGAATTTCACTTTCGTCGTTACTGCGCATCTTAAGTGAGGTAATGGGAGTTCTAACGGGCAGCGAGTTGTAACCGTAGACCCTACTGATTTCCTCAATAAGATCTGCTTCAATAGAGATATCAAAGCGATGTGAAGGTGCCTTGACTATCCAGTATGTGTTATTTCCAGCTTCTGAACATCTGAACCCAAAGCCCAAGCGCTCCAAAATACCTTCAATCGTACTGGCGTCAATTGCAACGCCTAGCAATTTCTCCACACGACTAGCCCGCAATTTAACTTCTTCCATCTCAGGTAAATATTGAGTTTGTGCGCAATCGTTCAAAGGTCCCGCTTCTCCTCCAACAATCGCTATTAGTAATTCTGTCGCGCGCTCCATCGCAGAAATCTGGCCTTGCCAATCTACACCACGCTCAAAACGATGAGCCGCATCCGAGCTCAAACCATAAGAGCGAGCACGCCCGGCAATAGCAGAAGGTGCGAACCAGGCACTTTCAAGAAGGATATTTTTTGTGCTCGAGGTTACCGACGTGGTTAATCCTCCCATCACACCCCCGATTCCGACAGGACCATTACCGTCGGTGATCAATAATGTTTCCTCAGTTAAAATAACATCTTGGCCATTTAAAAGCGTAATTCGCTCCCCTTCGTCAGATTGTCTAACTACAATTTTTTCTTTCAATTGATTTAGGTCATACGCATGCATGGGCTGATTTAGCTCTAACATTACGTAATTGGTAACATCGACTACAGGGTCAATACTTCTTATGCCACTTCGTCTAAGCTTCTCCTTTATCCTCAGCGGGGTTAATGCATTTATATTAATATTACGTAATACTCGACTCACAAAACGGGGGCATGTCTCCGGATGGCCAAGCTCTACTGGAAAGATATCTTCAACAACAGGAGCGATACAACGATCTTCAGGGTAGGAAACATCAATCTTATTTATAAGCCCTGTCTCTCGCGCTAAACCAACAATTCCAAGGCAGTCACTTCGATTCGGTGTAAGATCAAGATCGATAACATTATCGTCTAAATTGAGGAAATGACGCACATCTTCGCCAACTGGAGCATCAAAGGGAAATTCCATCAAGCCTTCGTGAAAATCACTAATTCCCAATTCACGCTCTGAGCAGAGCATGCCAAAAGAATCTACACCTCTAAGCTTAGCTTTTTTGATCTTTTCTTTGCCAAGCTTTGCTCCAACGAGAGCAAAGGGTACTTTAATACCAGTCCTAGCGTTAGGTGCACCGCAAACCACCTGTAACTCTTCAGAGCCACTATTCACTTTGCAAACTAAAAGTTTCTCTGCATCTGGATGTCTATCAGTCTGCACTATCTCACCAATAATAACCTTGCTAAATTTACTGGCCACAGGCGCAAAACCATCCACCTCTAGACCAGCCATTGTCAGTTGGTGAACAAGTTCCTCTGTAGTTATAGGTGGATCAACAAACTCTCTTAACCAAGCTTCACTAAATTTCATAATTCTTTCCCAGCTAAAATAAGGCAAGGGTTGAGCGAACACCGAAATCCCAGTAATAACAGGTGAATTCTTAGGCCCAAAATAAACTACCTGAATTGCTCGAGAAATCGTAAGTCATTATCTAAATAATGACGAAGGTCATCTACTCCATATCGCAGCATCGCCAAACGATCTGGTCCCATACCAAAGGCGAAACCAGTATATTTTTCCGAGTCAATTCCTGAGTATTCAAGCACTTTCGGATGAACCATACCGGAGCCCATAACCTCTAGCCACCCGGTGTGACTGCAGACTCTACATCCCTTGCCAAGGCAATGGACACATTGCACATCAACTTCTGCAGAGGGTTCTGTGAAGGGAAAATAGGAAGGGCGAAAGCGAACCTTTAGATTTTCATCTTCAAAAAAAACTCTCAAAAACCCTATAACAGTACCTTTGAGATCAGCGAAGCTAATATCCCTATCAACTACCAGACCCTCCAACTGATGGAACATCGGTAGGTGCGAAGGATCTGGTGGATCAACTCTGTAACAGCGACCCGGACAAATCACTTTGATAGGAGGATCATTAGCCTCCATAGTCCTCACCTGCGCGGGTGATGTGTGTGTGCGGAGTAAAAGATTCGGATTGAAATAGAAGGTATCATGCATTGCTCGCGCTGGATGGTGCTCGGGCAAGTTTAAAGCCTCAAAATTATGGTAATCATCCTCTATCTCAGGGCCTTCAATCACATCATAGCCAACGCTACGAAAAAAACTTTCCATTCGATCAAGCACAATGGTGACAGGATGAAGCCCACCAATGTCTCCATCACGTCCTCTAAGCGTTACATCTATAGATTCAGCATTCAATTTCTCCCGCAACGCAATCTCTTCGAACTCTTCTTTACGTGCCTGGATCAAATCCTCAATTAGACTTTTACCTTTATTAATCTCAGCTCCTGCACGAGGGCGTTCCTCGTTAGAAAGCTTACCCAACCCCCTTAGCAAGGCGGTCAACTCACCCTTTTTTCCTAGATACTGCACTCTTACAACCTCGAGTGCGGTCATATCTTTAGCAATTTCTATAGCCTGCTGGGCAGTTTTGGTGATTGCAATAAGTTCGCGCATGCCAGCACCTTATTTTCCATAGGGATGAAGCGGCCAACCTGAAAGTTAAGCCAGACAAATTAGGCAGCTAATACTTCCTTCGCCTTCTCAGCCAACGCTGCAAAAGCCTCTTTTTCATTAACTGCGAGATCTGCGAGAACACGCCGGTCGATTTCAACATTCTTCTGTTTGAGTCCGTTGATCATTCGACTATAAGATAATCCATTTTCGCGAGCTGCTGCATTGATGCGCTGTATCCATAAACCGCGAAACATCCTCTTACGGACTTTTCGGTCACGATAAGCGTACTGACCCGCTTTAGTAACTGCCTGCTTGGCTACACGAAAGACTCTACTGCGAGCCCCATAGTAGCCCTTAGCCTTTTTCAGAACTTTCTTATGTTTACGGTGAGCCGTTACACCTCTTTTCACTCTTGGCATTTTTTTCTCCTACCTTAATCGCCTAGCAAGCGTCGGATTAGTGACACATCACTCTTGGCAACGTCTTGCATTGCTCGAAGCTGCCTTTTTCTTTTTGTACTTTTTTTGGTCAGGATATGACTCCTATGTGACTGTCGGTGCTTATAACCATTCGCGGTTTTCTTAAACCGCTTCGCTGCACCACTACTACTTTTCATTTTCGGCATATCTAACCTCCGCATTATAGCGTTTCACCGCGATCTGTATTGGGGGACACTATCATGACGTTAATTGATCCCATTATTTTTTTCTATCTCAAGCTGTTGCCTGTTTACCCTTCTTTTTACTATTTGGAGCGAGAACCATGGTGAGCTGACGACCTTCCATTTTTGGATGTGCCTCCACTGTGCCTATCTCTGCCAAGTCAACCTCAATGCGCTTTAGAAGATCCATGCCCAGTTCTTGATGCGCCATCTCGCGCCCTCTAAACCTAAGAGTAACTTTCGCTTTGTCACCATCGTTTAAAAAACGCGTTAGGTTACGGAGTTTAACCTGATAGTCCCCTTCCTCAGTACCAGGGCGAAACTTCATTTCTTTAACATGCATCCGCTTCTGTTTCTTCTTGGCTGCTGCCTTATCTTTCTTACTCTCAAATAACTGCTTACCATAATCTAGGATCTTGCAAACTATCGGATCCCCGTCCGGAGCAATTTCTACAAGATCTAAACCCGCTTCTGCAGCTGCTTTAAGTGCCTCTGCAATAGGGACAATACCGACCTGTTTGCTATCGGCCGCGATCAATCGGACATTTTCAGCATCGATTTCCTCGTTTATCCGAGCTCTCTTTGACTCTTTAATACACTTGCTCCTCTAATTCGGCGGTATCCTGGGACCCACCCCTTCCAATTTAGGGCCGGTATTATAGCAAACTCAAACGATTCTTCCCCGTTTTTCTACCTCAGATTTCAAAAGATCCATAAAATCATCAATAAGCATTACTCCTAAATCCAACCCGTTTCTGGAACGCACCGCTAATGTATTATTTTCCATCTCCCGATCTCCAACAACAAGCAAGTAAGGTACTTTCTGAAGAGTATGCTCCCGAATCTTAAAACCGACCTTCTCATTCCTGAGATCTGTCTCTACTCGAAAGCCTTGTTGTCTCAACATTGTTGCAACATCAGAGACATAGTCTTTTTGACTCTCAGAGATATTGCAGAGCATCGCCTGGGTCGGGGCCAGCCAAACAGGGAAATCACCGGTGTAGTGCTCGATCAATATACCTATAAATCGCTCCAGCGAGCCAAACAAAGCGCGATGAAGCATCACCGGACGCCTATCACGATTACCCTGCTCATCAACATATGTGATGTCAAACCTTTCCGGTAAATTCATATCAACTTGAAGCGTGCCACACTGCCAGTCACGCCCAATGGCATCGCGAAGTACAAACTCTAATTTAGGACCATAAAAAGCACCTTCCCCCGGATAAAGAACGTAATCCAAACCCATGACATCAAGTGCGTTAATTAGGGCGCCTTCAAGCTTATCCCAGACTTCGTCACTTCCGATTCGTTTTTTGGGTCGAGTAGATAGCTTAATCACAATCTCCTCAAAACCAAAATCCTTGTAGATATCCAGTACAAGAGCGACCACATCGATACACTCTGCCTCCATTTGCTGTTCAGTACAGTAAATGTGTGCGTCATCTTGGGTAAAATGACGCACCCGCATTAGTCCATGCAACGCTCCGGATGGCTCGTACCGATGCACCTTGCCAAATTCAGCCATACGCAAAGGCAGATCTCGATAACTCTTAAGCCCCTGAGAAAACATCGATACGGAGCCTGGACAATTCATCGGTTTCAGCGCAAAGATACGCTCGTCCTCAGTTTGGGTCGAAAACATATGCTCACGGTAGTTAAACCAATGACCAGAGGTTTCCCACAAACGTCTATCCATAACATCCGGAGTATTTACCTCAACGTAGCCAACCGCCTTCTGACGTTTGCGCATATACTCTAAAAGTTCAAGAAATAAGGTCCAGCCTTTCGGGTGCCAAAACACAGAACCTGGAGCTTCATCACTGAAGTGAAACAGGTCAAGTTTTCGCCCTAATTTTCGATGATCACGTTTTTCAGATTCTTCAACTTTCTTGAGGTGATTTTTTAAGCTTTTTTTATCACCCCAAGCAGTACCATAAATACGCTGAAGCATCTCGTTCTGGGAGTCGCCTCGCCAATAAGCACCAGAAACTTTCGTAAGCTTAAAGTGCGGTAAGAATCTAGTATTTGGGACGTGCGGACCGATGCACATATCCAAGTATTCTTGGTGATAGTATAATCCCATTTCTGTTTCTTCCGGCATATCGTCTATAAGTCTTAACTTGTATTCTTCCTCCCGTTCCACAAATTTAGCAATTACTTCATCTCTAGCTGTAATTTCCTTGACGATATCGTATTCCGTAGATATCAAGAGGTTCATCCTCTCTTCAATCTTATGCAGATCTTCGGTTGAGAAAGGGGTGTCTATGGCAATGTCGTAATAGAATCCATCTTCTATAACGGGACCAATTACCATCTTCGCACTAGGATAAAGTTGCTTTACCGCATGACCTATCAAATGAGCGCAGGAGTGCCTTATGATATCAACGCCTTCCTTATCTTTGGATGTTATGATTCGGACAGTTGAATCACACTCAATTAAATCACTCGCATCGCACAAGGAACCATTCACTTCTCCTGCAATTGTCGCCTTTGCTAATCCCGGCCCGATAGATTTTGCTAAATCATACACGGACAGTGACGTGTCGAATTCTTTCTTATTTCCATCAGGCAGTGTTACACAAAACATTTCTAATTATTTCTCTTAGACATAAATTTAAGTTTCTACTTTTTCTTCAAACCTTGACTGAATAACCATGGTAGGAATGGTCGGATTCGAACCGACGACCCTCGCCTTGTCGAGGCGATGCTCTAACCAACTGAGCTACATTCCTATCGTTATGATAACAATTGCACTTCAGTTCAATTTTTTACTAATGAAGAAAACGCAAATGTATTTTAGCTAAAAAGCTCTTCCTCGCCAATGTCATAGCGAAATCATATACACAAGATAAAATCAATAATAGCAAAGTTATCAATTAAGAGATTCTTTGCATAATTATCTAAGTTAGAAACACTTAAATTGGAAAAAAAAAGCCCTCATAACTGAGGGCTAAAGAGAGATAAGGGCGGGAGAAGCCCCCAGAAGAGGACCTCTCCCTAGGGGAACTTAACCTTTGAACTCTGGATAGGCCGCTGGTGTCATCTCGGTCGCATCAAGACCTTCTAGCTCTTCAGCTTCCGAAACTCGAATTCCTATGAGAGCCTTAAGGACAAACCAAATTACTCCGCTGGCAACAAAGACCCAGACAAAAATTGTGAGCGCACCTATAATCTGTCCGGAAAATGTCGCACCATCATTGGTCAGAGGAACTAGAAGCAATCCTAACAAACCGCAAGTTCCATGAACCGATATTGCTCCAACAGGGTCATCAATTTTAATCTTGTCTAAGAACATTATCGAGAAGACAACTAGGACGCCGCCCATTGCGCCAAAAACAGTTGCCAAAATAGGCGTTGGAGTAGACGGCTCTGCAGTAATCGCCACTAGCCCCGCTAAAGCACCGTTCAGAACCATAGTAAGATCTGATTTTCCGTATAATAGTTTGGAGATTAGTAAGGCCGCTATGGCACCCCCTGCCGCCGCCGTATTCGTGTTAAGAAACACCATTGCCACTGCGTTTGCACTGGCCGCATCCCCTAACTTAAGCACAGATCCTCCGTTAAAACCGAACCAGCCGAGCCAGAGGATAAAGACGCCAAGCGTCGCTAATGGCATATTAGCTCCGCCAATTGCATTTACCTCTCCGTTGGGACCAAATTTCCCTGTTCTTGCTCCTAGAAGCAGAACTCCGGATAAAGCCGCTGCTGCACCTGCCATGTGAACAATCCCAGATCCTGCAAAGTCAGAGAAACCCAGATCACCGAGATTGTATAGTCCGAAAACATCAGCTCCATTCCAAGTCCAAGACCCCTCCATAGGGTAAATGAATCCCGTCATGACGACAGCAAAGGCAAAGAAAGCCCATATCTTCATCCTCTCAGCAACAGCTCCTGAAATAATTGACATTGCTGTCGCGACGAAAACCACCTGAAAAAAGAAATCAGAAGCATTTGCATAGACGGAACCACCGTCGAAACCTGCCTCAACTGATTCCGCTATAACAGCAGCCGTTAATCCGTCGGATGTTGCCGCCCCATCCAGCGCGATGCCCTCTAGTAAAACGTTTCCGCCATACATGATTGCGTAGCCACACACCAAATACATCACACAGGAGATAGAAAATAGCACAATGTTTTTCGCCAGAATCGTTGACGTATTTTTCTGACGGACCAAGCCGGCTTCGAGCATTGCAAAGCCCGCCGCCATCCACATTACTAAAGCTCCGCACACCAAAAAATAGAAGGTGTCCATTGCATATTGAAGTTCGTATATCTGTTCCATAAAGGTCCCCGCTCAAATCACATTATTGTTATCATCGTTGTAAGCAAAGGTAATGCCAAAATCTTTGAGGCCAGATAAATCAGGGGTTATACAGATTTACACATTTAGGGCAAGACGCTACTGCCCTAATTTGGATTATAACTTTTAAAATTTGCACCATATAATGGCAAAAGAATTTTCGATAAAAAAAAGAAAATCATTACTATCAATACGGCATTGCGGATACTTCGGCAAAACAAATATCAACTAATCATGCCTTTTTAAGATATGTGGTCATGCGTTCCAACGAATTGACTACGAAGCCCCTCAATTTGATCACGAACTCCAGCAGCTTCTTCAAATGCCAAATTCCTCGCATATTCGAACATCTGTTTCTCCAAGGTCTCTATTTGCTTTTTAAATTCTTCTTGGTTTATCGGTTTGTTTAGAAGTTTCTCTTGGTCAGCAGCTCTCCCACTACCTTTATTTTTTCCTTGCAATCGAACACTACGAGCGCCCTCCATGATATCCGAAACATCCCTCTTAATGCTCTTAGGGATGATATTGTGTTTCTTGTTATATTCGATCTGCTTCTCGCGTCGTCGATCGGTCTCATCGATAGCTCTCTGCATGGAGTCCGTCACTTTATCTGCATACATGATAGCCTTCCCCTTGATATTGCGCGCTGCGCGTCCGATAGTCTGGATCAGCGAACGGTCAGACCTAAGGAAGCCTTCTTTATCAGCATCTAGTATCGCTACCAGCGAGACTTCCGGCATATCAAGCCCTTCCCGCAATAAATTAATACCCACAAGAACATCAAATGCACCAAGCCTGAAGTCACGGATAATTTCTGTACGCTCTACGGTATCGATATCTGAGTGCAGATAACGCACTCTCACACCATGCTCATCAAGATACTCAGTCAAATCTTCAGCCATCCGTTTAGTGAGTGTAGTAATAAGTACACGCTCGTCCGTGGCTACACGCACATTAATTTCAGCCAAAACATTGTCGACCTGAGTTCGAGCAGAACGAACCTCAATTTCGGGATCGACTAAACCTGTCGGCCTCACAACTTGGTCAATAATCTGACCGGCTTTTTCCTTCTCATAAGGACCAGGTGTCGCAGAAACAAAGATCATCTGTGGAGCTAATCTCTCCCACTCATCAAATCTTAGAGGACGATTATCGAGCGCTGAAGGCAACCGAAAACCGAAATCAACTAAAGTTTGTTTACGTGAACGGTCACCTTTATACATGGCACCCAATTGAGGGACACCCACATGCGATTCATCAATGACTAACAATGCATTATCAGGAAGATAATCATACAACGTGGGAGGAGCCTCACCCGCAGATCTTCCAGACAAATAGCGAGAGTAATTTTCAATGCCCGTACAATAACCGAGTTCCTTTATCATCTCTAGATCAAAGTGGGTGCGCTGTTCTAACCGTTGCGCCTCTACTAGCTTATTGTTATGTTTCAATACCTTCAAACGATCGCGTAATTCTTTACGAATTTCATCCAGCGCCCTCTCGATAGTCTCTCTAGGCGTCACATAATGGGACTTAGGGAAAATGGTGACTCTTGGAATACGACGAATAAGCTCTCCCGTCAATGGATCAAACAAGCAAATGCTCTCAATTTCATCATCAAAGAGCTCTAGTCTTATGGCCTCCTTCTCAGACTCTGCAGGGAATATATCGATCACATCACCACGAACACGATAGGTAGCACGTCGAAGTTCCAATTCATTGCGGGTATATTGTAATTCTGCAAGTCGACGAAGAACCCAGCGCTGATCGACTTTGTCTCCCCGGTCCAGATGCATGACCATTTGCAAATAGGCCTTTGGGTCTCCTAATCCATAGATAGAAGAAACTGACGCCACTACGATGGCATCTTCACGTTCTAATAGTGCTTTGGTTGCAGACAACCGCATTTGCTCAATATGTTCGTTTATTGCCGAATCTTTTTCGATATAGGTATCGGACGCAGGAACATAAGCTTCTGGCTGATAATAGTCGTAATAGGAAACGAAATATTCAACAGCATTGTTTGGGAAAAAATCTTTAAATTCACCATATAACTGGGCGGCCAAAGTTTTATTAGGAGCCATAATGAGTGCAGGCCGCTGAAGATTCTCAATCACATTGGCTATAGTGAATGTTTTCCCGGACCCCGTAACACCTAGCAAAGTTTGTGCAACTAGGCCGTTCTCTATGCCATCGGTAAGCTTAACGATTGCATTTGGCTGATCGCCTGCAGGTCGATAATCTGAATAGATCTTCAAGGACTCTCGTTTAATTTTGGAACTCCTAGCTTTAATCCAAAACTCCACCCCCAGATAAGTCTACCAAAATAATAGTGAAGTAATGAACAATACGCCCCCGATAGGTTGACGTAAACAGGTAGGCAGAATTACAATCACCTTTTCTTGACGATCCCCGATAGCTCAGTTGGTAGAGCAAATGACTGTTAATCATTGGGTCCCTGGTTCGAGCCCAGGTCGGGGAGCCAAATCTAATAAGGTATTGTTTCACTAACCAAAATAAAGTAAGTGACTTCAGGCCTTCACTCTAAAAATCTTGCTAAAAATGATATTAGTCACTCACCCTCGAGCCCGAAGATAGGCTTAACGGTAGACCAATCTTTGCAACTTGGGCAGCGCCAAGCCATTCTCTTTAGTTGGAAACCACAGGCTTGACATTGATAAGCTGGCTTATCTGCTACTAAGGCCTCCGCGAAGCTTCTTAGGATTGTAAGGTTCTGCTTCGCGATCCCGCGAGTATTATCGATATGCAGATCAATTAACTGAGTTAGCCCTCGAATGGTTGGATTGCGTTTCAGGTAATCGGCAATATATTTAGCCATCGCCTCATCACCCATTTGATCACGTTTCAGTGTTGCCAGAGCAAGAGCAATAGATATTGACGGAATGATCTCGAGACAAGACTCAAGATATTGGCATAGTCCATCCATCGGCAAGCCAGCTTTCGAGTAAGCTAATGAAAGTGACTTTAGAGATTCGGGGACGTATACAGTTTCTTGATCTCTAATTCGAGTAAGAATAGAAATCGCCTCCTGATATTTTCCCTCAGCAAGATCAATTTTACCGTGAACGAGCGTTGCACGGGCATTATTAGCATAATGACCGACAGCCTCACTTATGGCGTACCTCGCAGTGTCGAAATTCTTAATCTCCATGGAGGCACAAGCAATCTCACAATAGTAATGAGATATTGCCTTCTCATACTTTTCTGTATTGTCGCCATGCGCGAGCTGCTGACCTACAGCAATTGCCTGCTCCCACTCCTTCTCCGTTTCATAGACTTCGAGCATAATCTTACGACTTTGTTCAAGCACTTGACCCTTCTCGCCGGATAACTTAACCGATAATTGCTCTGCCCTATCGAGAAGTCCGGCTAAAAGATAATCACGCGCGAGTTCCAATTGAACATTGAGTATTACTTCCCTTTCCAAACGCGAGTTGGCCAAAATATTTTCATGTACAATTACCGCTTTCTCGAACTCTCCTTGACGACGCATCAACCCGCCCAAGGCCAAGTGAGTCTCTAATGTATCTGGATTAACCTTAAGTTCCTCTATAAAAGCAGCAACAGCGCGATCAGAGTCTTCGTTCAACAGATGATTGACAGCATCGTAATAATTTGGCCCCAATATTTCAGATCGTTTAAGTCTTTGGTCACCTCTTAATAACCAACCAATGGCCATAGCAAAGACTACTAATATATATAACAGCCTATCATCCATATGAGCAGATACTAGTGTAAGCCGAATTAGTCACCTAAATTAAGACTGTTAGTTTATCAGTCTTTTCTTCGACTTTTTTGAGCTTTATCACTCAGAGCGAGCGGCCTTGACTTGGTCCAATTCATGCTTGATCACTAAAACCTCTTTGTCTAACTCGCGATACTTTAAACGTGATCGAGCGTTAGAAACTAGATTTGATATGCTAGCTGTAGCGAACCCAATCACGAAAGCAAGAATGACCCACCAAGATACAGGCAAAGGTGGCGTTGGATAATTTAAGATAGTAATTACAACTTCCGCACTATTTTCTGATGCAAGCACCATAGCTAGGAGACATACCAATAATAGAATCAGCCGAAATATCCACTTTTTGATGAAAGCCATCATCCAATTAAAGCACCTAATATCTTAGAACTTAAGCTGTCTATGCCTAAACATCCGAAGAATTACTATGTCAAGCTGCTAGCAGCCAATCCCAAGTTCACTCGCTCTCGCAATTCTTTACCCGGTTTGAAATGAGGCACATATTTACCAACCAGATTAACTTCCTCACCCGTCTTCGGATTACGTCCTATGCGCGCAGCCCTGTAGTTAAGTGAAAAACTACCAAATCCTCGAATTTCAATGCGTTCTCCCTCGGCAAGAGCATCAGACATGTGATCTAGCATGGTTTTCACCGCTAGTTCTACGTCTTTCGACGATAACTGGTTCTGAACAGCAGCTATTTTCTCAATGAGCTCAGATTTAGTCATCGCTTTAGACACATATTACAGTTCTAGGCATCATCTGATCGTTGATCGAGAGATTCATCTTGCGTATCCATATCTGCGTCCATCTTTTGTTTTATAAGGTCTCCTAGAGTAGTAGGGCTTACATCGGCTTCTTTCTCTCGATGTTCCTTTATTGCCTCCTCCTCTTCTTGCATATCTTTAGCCTTAATTGAGACAGCAATCGCTCGGCTTTTTCGATCTACACTTATTATCTTAACTTCCACTTCATCATCAACGGATATAGCATTTCGCGCATCTTCAACTCGGTCGAAGCTAATCTCGGAAGCTTTGAGGACTGCTTCAACCTCATCGGTAAGACTTATAATAGCCTGCTTAACATCAACCTCCTTAACCTTGCCATTTACAACCGAACCTCTATCATTTTCAACAAGATAATTACTGAAAGGGTCGTCTCCCAAATGTTTCAAGCCTAATGAGATTCTTTCTCGCTCCGCATCAATAGATAGGATAATGGTCTCTATTTCATCACCCTTCGTAAACCGACGCACTGCTTGTTCACCTGTTTCGTTCCAAGAAATATCTGACAAGTGCACAAGACCATCGATGTTTCCATCTAAGCCAATAAATATACCGAAGTCCGTAATCGACTTAATATAGCCTTTGATATGGTCTCCTTTTGCATGAAGACCAGCAAAAGCCTCCCAAGGGTTTCCTTGGCACTGTTTTATACCAAGAGAAATACGGCGGCGCTCCTCGTCAATATCTAGGACCATTACCTCGACCTCGTCACCGACCTGCACCACTTTCGAAGGATGAATATTCCGATTAGTCCAGTCCATTTCAGATACGTGGACCAACCCCTCAACACCTTCCTCAAGTTCAGCAAAACATCCGTAATCAGTAAGATTTGTAACCCGAGCGATAGTGCGAGTCGTTTCAGGGTAACGCTGTGTGATAGCAACCCAGGGATCTTCTCCCAACTGTTTTAACCCGAGTGAGACGCGATTACGCTCTCTATCAAACTTAAGCACTTTGACGAGTATCTCATCACCTACTGCGACGATCTCCCCAGGATGCTTAATTCTCTTCCATGCCATGTCTGTAATATGCAGCAGACCATCAACACCACCAAGATCTACAAATGCACCGTAATCAGTAAGGTTCTTAACAATACCTTTTACTTCCTGCCCTTCTTGTAAATTTTCGAGTAGTGCCTCGCGCTCAGCGCTATTCTCTTGCTCCAGAACTGCACGACGGGAAACCACTACATTATTTCTTTTCTGGTCAAGTTTAATAACCTTAAATTCTAGCTCTCGTCCCTCCAATTGCTCGTTCTCACGCAATGGTCGCACATCGACTAAGGAACCAGGTAAAAATGCCCTAACGTCACGAATTTCTACTGTAAATCCACCCTTAACTCGGCCACTTATTAAACCTGTTATAACTTCCTGAGACCCATAAACTTGTTCCAGATGGTCCCAAGACTCAGCCCGCTTAGCTTTCTCTCGTGAAAGTCTTGTCTCACCAAATCCATCATCCACCGCATCCATCGAGACTTTAACGGTATCTCCAATTTTGACATCAACGTCTCCACTTTCATTAAGAAACTGGGACCTTGGAATCACTCCTTCGGATTTCAAACCCGCATGGACGGTGATCCATTCATTATCAATATCAACCACGACTCCAGTTATTATGGAACCAGACTGCATATCGATTGTTTTCAAACTTTCTTCAAATAACTCCGCAAAACTTTCGCTCATAGCTATATATCTTCCCAAAATTTCAAACCACCTCCAACCAAGATGGGTCCAATTGATTTTGACGTCAACCAAAATTCGATAGCCGTTGGCTCTGGTATTAGTCCAGTCTTTCTTCTACGACAGCAAGCACTCGATAGAAAACTTGATCTATCGTCATGGCTGAACTGTCAATAATCACTGCGTCCGTAGAGGGCTCCAGCGGGGCAATTTCACGACCCATATCCCTCTTATCTCTTTCATGGATACTCAAGGAAAGGGCCGAGAGGGTAACATCAATACCCTTATCTTTCAACTGCTTATAGCGCCTTTCGGCTCTAGCTTCGGGACTTGCAGTAAGGAATATTTTAACTTCGGCTTCCTGAAATACGACAGTTCCCATATCTCTTCCATCTGCAACCAAACCAGGCGGTTGCTTGAAAGAACGCTGTAAACCCCTGATAGCGTCACGTAACTCACCGATAGTGGCTATCTTTGATGCGTCTACACCAGCCTCATCGGCGCGCAATTCTCTAGTAACATCCTCGTTTGCAAGTCTTATGGACAAAGGGTTTTCCGGATCTCCAGTACCAAAGAAGCTAATATCTAGCCCTTGAGCTAACTTTACGAGCTTAGGTCGGTTGCCAAAATCTACGCCCTCTCTACGAGCGGCAAGTCCAATCAGCCGATAGAGCGCACCACTATCAAGAATATTATAACCCTGAAACATGGCGAGTCTCTGGGTAATAACACCTTTCCCAGCCCCACTAGGCCCATCAATTGCTATAACAGGAATCGGCTTAGCCAAACTCTATTACCCCACTAAGAATCATACTCTTTGGTCTGTTCAAGATAGTAATTTCGAGCATGCCTTGCTCGTGTGAATACCTGTTCCATCCCGTCCGAATCGCCGTCCCGAATCATTTTTCTAAGATCAGATATTTCCCCAAGGAAGCGATCTAGCACCCCTATTAACTCCGGAGCATTGGCTTGAAAGATATCCCGCCAAATCACTGGGTCTGAAGCAGCAATTCGAGAAAAGTCTCTAAATCCACCCGCTGCAAACTTCAAGACCTCCATGGTATCACCCCGCGAAGAGACGGTTTCAATTAGCGCATAAGCCAACAAGTGTGGCAAATGACTGGTTTGCGCAAGAATACTATCGTGACCTTTTACACTCATTTCAATAACGCTTGCGCCGAGAGACTTCCACAGACTACAAACTGAGTTTGTTGCATTTTTATCAGTAAATTCTAATGGTGTTAGTATAACTTTATGGTTTTCAAAAAGGTCCGGGTTAGCAGCGCCAAACCCTTGTTTCTCCGAGCCAGCAATAGGGTGTCCTGGAACAAGCTTCGCAGGAACCTTACCGTAAGCCAACTTGCTTGCTTCAATAATCGGAGCCTTGACGCTCCCCACGTCAGTAATTAGTGTATTGAATGGAATTTGCTCTAGGATACTTTGAGTGCCCAATACTGGAACAGATATTATTACAAGATCCACTCCTGTAGCAGCTTCGATTATTGAAGACGCAACACTATCAATAATTCCTTCGCCAAGCGCTGATGCCAAACTAGA
This sequence comes from Gammaproteobacteria bacterium, assembly GCA_002690865.1. Classification (GTDB taxonomy): domain Bacteria; phylum Pseudomonadota; class Gammaproteobacteria; order Pseudomonadales; family Azotimanducaceae; genus UBA7455. The sequence continues at coordinate 34,658 of NZGG01000001.1, forward strand.
GGAATTTATATCATATGCAACGATATGCTCAGCCAAATTGCGCCGCCGCAAACCAGACGCGATAGAACCACCAATCAATCCAAGACCAATAATCCCTATCCGCTTCATTTAACTAAACTACTAATTTCTTTAGTGCATTAATGAACCGCTCGTTCTCTGTCGCAAGGCCCGTCGTGACTCGCAAGTGATTCGGTAATCCATAAACACCAATAGGCCGAACAATAACACCCATCCTTAATAGTCTCTCATATACTGACATCACATCCCTCTCCAAATCGATCGTAAGGAAGTTAGCCACTGATGGAATATACGACACCCCCATTTCATTACAGCTCTCCATAAAATACTCGAGGCCTGAGCAATTCAGATCAACAGATTTCTGCACGTGTGTTTGATCATCTAACGCAGCACAGGCGGCGACTAAGGACATAGAGTTAACATTGAATGGCTGTCTAACTCGATTTAATAAATCAGCAATATCGGGATGACTAACGGCGTATCCAATCCGCAGCGCAGCCAGACCATAAACTTTAGAAAAAGTGCGAGTTACAATTAGATTAGGAAATTTTTTCACTAACCCGATCCCATCAGGGTACCCGACTTCATCCACATATTCGAAATAAGCCTCATCTAAGACGACAAGCACATCCTCGGGAATATTTTCTAGAAATTCGATAAGTTCCGCCTCTGAAACCCACGTTCCCGTAGGATTATTAGGATTAGCTATAAACACCATTCGTGTTTCGCTCTGGATAGATTTCAATGTGGCCCTGAGATCTTGCCTGTAGTTCTTTGCAGGTATGACAGTCAGCTTAGCTCCTACAGCTTTAGTCACAAGCGGATACACCACAAAAGAATGTTGCGACACTATGGCCTCATTACTAGGTTGTAGGAAAACTCTCCCAAGTAGCTCCAGCACATCATTAGATCCATTACCCACGGTGATCATTTCGGTAGACACACCAAGAAACTTCGCTAATCGATTTTTCAACTCATAAGCACTTCCATCAGGGTAACGTGCCAACTGCGAAAAGGCAGCTTGGAGAAGTTCTCTTACTGACTCACTCGCCCCTAGAGGATTTTCATTACTGGCCAGCTTGACCGCATCGATAAGCCCCAATTCACGTTCTAATTCTTCTATTGGCTTTCCTGGCTGATAGGGCTGAAGCCCTTTAATTCCTGGCAAAGCCAAACCAATAAAGTCTGTCATAATCGCTATGGTAGTCCTAATTAAGTGGTCAATGCTTTGGGATAGCTACCAAGTATTTTCACTTCCAAAGCATCTTTATCGATGTCATTTAATACCTCAATAACGGCCGGATCATCCCTATGTCCCTCAAAATCTATAAAGAAAACATACGACCAAACACCTACACGCGAGGGCCGAGTTTCGATAGAGGTTAAGGACACACCATTTCGGTGAAAAGGCCCAAGGAGCTTATATAAGGCGCCAGGCTCATTCTTAGTCGAGACCATGATAGAGGTCTTATCAGTACCACTCGCACCTACATTCTCTCGACCAATGATAATGAAACGCGTGGTGTTATCGGTAAAATCTTCGATACTACTAGACAATATCTGAAGATTATAGATATCAGCGCATACGTCCGGTGCGATAGCAGCAGCCCCTTTCTCATCGACAATACGCCTAGCTGCCTCGCCGTTGCTTGTAACGGCAATTTTTGGGACTTCAGGGAAATTACTATCTAACCAACGCCTACATTGCCCAAGAGTTTGTTGATGCGCGTAAATTTTCTCTATTCCTAAATCACAATAACGTTCAGTCACCATAAGATTATGATTTACACGCAACTCCACCTCTCCGCAGATCTTAAGCTTTGACTCAAGGAAGTTATCCAAAGTATGGCTAACGAAACCTTCAGTTGAATTTTCGACAGGTACAACGCCATAATTGCAAGATTCAGATTCCACCTCTCGAAAAACTTCATCCTGAGTAGCCATTGGTAATCCTAGGACTGAATCTCCAAAGTTCTTTCTACTAGCGATATGAGTGAAGGTGCCCTCTGGCCCTAAATAGGCAATTTTAAGTGGTTGCTCCAAGGCCAGACAAGCAGACATTATCTGCCGAAATATTTGACTCACCTTCTCACCTGTTAACGGACCACTATTACGCTCTACCAAATGACGCAATACCTTTGCTTCTCTTTCAGGACGATAAAAAACAGGTTCTTCTTCTACTGATTCTATCTGCTTCACTTTTGCAATGTCTTGTGCGCACTGGGCTCTCTCATTCAATAACTGAAGTAATCTTTCATCTAAAGAATCAATACGCTCACGAAGCTCTTCTAGTCCTAATTCTTTATTTATCACTCTTTATCGCAGCCACATAATTACTTGATGAAAAACACTAACCCTCACTCTCGTCTTGCTTAGGTTCATGCACCTGAGCCATACCTACTAAATATTCGTCGTTAGACAGGTTAATCAACCGCACCCCTTGTGTATTTCTCCCCTGAAGCGAAACATCCTCCGCACGTATTCGCACCAAAGTGCCTCTATCGCTTATAAAGATTGCCTCATCCCCATCGAACACCTGAGTGGCCGCAACAACTTCACCATTTCGCGCAGACATTTTCATACCAATCATGCCCTGCCCTCCTCGACCAATCACAGAAAAATCACCGAAGTTACTTCTTTTTCCAAATCCATTTCGGCTAGAAATCAAAATTTTGCCGTCCTCATCCGGTATCATCAAAGAAATTACTTTTTGTTTGGAGGGTAACTTAATGCCTCGGACCCCTCTAGCTGTGCGCCCCATCGCTCTAACATCTGACTCTTTGAAACGGATTACTTTTCCGTGACTGCCAAAAAGCATCACGTCTTTTGTACCATCAGTAATTGCAGCACCAATCAGTGTATTATCATTCTCTAATTCAATAGCAATTAGGCCAGTACTTCGTTTTCGCGAAAACTCCATCAAAGGAGTCTTTTTTACTGTTCCATTAGAAGTTGCCATAAAGATGTACTTATCATCTCGATACTCATCAAGAGGTAGCATAGCTGTGATACGCTCTAAATCATCTAGTGGTAAAATATTTACTAACGGTCTCCCCCGGGCAGCCCTTCCTGAAGGAGGGATTTGAAATACTCGCAACCAAAAGACCTTGCCGAGATTCGTAAAACACAAGATAGTATCATGGGTATTAGCTACCATCAGCCTTTCGATAAAATCCTCATCCTTCAGCGAACTGGCCATCTTGCCGCGACCGCCCCGTCGCTGCGCTCGATAAGTATCAATAGGTTGAGTCTTCGCGTAGCCGCCCTTCGAAAGAGTCACAACCATGTCCTGCTCCTGGATAAGATCCTCCATAGTAAGATCTTCCTGAGACTCAATGATCTCTGTCAAACGATCATCACCATAGTCATCACGTACAACCAATAACTCGTCTCTTACGACCTGCATTAAGTTTTCAGGATTTCCTAAAATATTTAATAGCTGTTCGATCGCATTTATTATCTCCGCATACTCCTCTAGCAGCCGATCCTGTTGCATACTAGTTAAGCTATTAAGCCGCATATCTAAGATGGCCTGCGCCTGGTCTTCTGTTAGTTTATAGACTCCACCATCTTGCAAACCATAACGACTATCCAATCCTTCCGGTTTTGCGGCATTAGGTCCAGCACGCTTCAGCATTGTCACGACACTTTCCGAAGGCCAAGCTTGATGCACTAACCTCTCTTTAGCCATGGCAGTTGACTCAGAGGTCTTGATAAGCTGAATAACAGGATCGATATTCGTCAATGCGACCACCAATCCCTCAAGGGTGTGTCCTCGTGCGCGCACTCGTCTTAACTCAAATATTGATCGCCTTGTTACTACCTCTCGACGATGCAAGATAAACGCCTCAAGCACCTGTTTGAGGTTCAGTATCTTCGGCTCATTCTCCACTAATGCTACAATATTTATCCCAAAGGCACTTTGTAATTGAGTTTGCGCATAAAGATTATTCAATATGACTTCGCCAACCTCTCCTCGCCGCAACTCAATCACAATGCGAGTATCTTTCGCAGACTCATCCCGCAGCTCACTGATACCATCAATCTTTTTATCTTTGACGAGCTCAGCAATTCTCTCTATCAACCTGGCACGGTTGACCTGGAAAGGAATTTCCTTGACTACAATCGTCTCTCTACCCGTTTTTTCATTTATCTCGATTTCGCACCGGGAACGTATAAAAATTCGGCCCCGTCCAGTGCGATAAGCCTGAACAATTCCTGCTCGACCATTAATAATTGCTCCTGTTGGAAAATCTGGTCCCTTGACGAATTGCATGAGCTGATCAACATCAAGATTTGAATCATCTATCAAGGCAACACATGCATTGATAACTTCTGTAAGATTGTGCGGCGGGATATTCGTGGCCATTCCCACTGCGATACCTGTCGATCCATTCACCAAAAGGTTAGGTACTCTAGAAGGGAGAACCTCCGGCATAGTCAGCGTAGCATCGTAATTCTCTACGAAGTTAACTGTCTCTTTATCAAGATCCGAAAGAATTTCCTGTGCGATTTTTTGCATTCTCACTTCGGTATAACGCTGCGCCGCCGCACTATCTCCATCAAGAGAACCAAAATTACCTTGCCCATCAATTAACGGATACCGCATATTAAAGTCCTGCGCCATCCGAACAATTGTGTCGTAGGCTGCATTATCCCCATGCGGATGATACTTACCGATTATATCTCCAACAACGCGCGCGGATTTCAAAGTCGGGCGATTGTATATATTGTTGAGTTCGCTCATAGCGAACAGAACGCGCCTATGAACTGGCTTGAGCCCATCCCGCACATCTGGCAATGCTCGAGAAACAATGACACTCATGGCATATTCCATGAACGAATCTCGAAGCTCATCCTCAATATTGATATCGGCTATATCGCCATCAAACTCAGACATTTCCCCTCGTTTACTTTTCTTTTAAGGTGATTAAATGATGACCATCACCTATCGCGATCATGCGACACCCTAGCAAGGATGGTCCCAAATTTATTACTCGTTTGAACTTTGCGAAAGCAGCTTTGCAAACCAAATGTTACAAAGTGAAAGTATATCACAAGCGACAAAGTAAACCCACCACTAGGAACGATCTTCTAAATCTATAACTAATTGATTTATATTTAGTTTATACATATGAGCCTCCATATATCTACTTCCGAAAAGTAAAATAGCGTGCTCGTGTATAATTAAGGGGAAGCGCATCCCGAGGATTAATCATAAGATGTCAGTAGCACCTGCTAATCATGTAATAAATGCGCGCTGGATTGTACCGATCGTTCCAAAAGGCATAGTGCTGGAGCACCACAGCATTGTTATTGAAGCTGGTCATATCATTAAAATTTTACCCACCGGAGATCTAGATAAGAAATATCGTTCATACCAGACAACAAACTTACCAGATCATCTTGTAACGGCCGGGTTCATAAATGCTCATGTTCACTCTGCTATGACCTTATTTAGGGGATATGCAGATGACTTACCTCTTTCAGAATGGTTAAATAATTATATCTGGCCAGCAGAAGCAAAGTTCGTTAATAGAGAGTTTGTGCGCGATGGAACATCACTCGCCGTAGCGGAGATGATTGCCGGCGGGACCACATGCGCTGCCGATACATACTTTTTTCCCGAAGCGATCGCTGAAGTCTGCGAAGAGAATCATTTTCGAGCCCAGGTTGGCATCCCCGTCATACAATTTTCAAACGCTTGGGCAGACTCCGAGGAAGAGCACCTAACCAAGGGGCTGGAGTTTTTCGAAAACATAAAGACAAGCTCTCTTATCTCAGCAGCATTTTCACCTCATGCCCCTTATACCGTCTCGGACGACGGCTTCCGTCAAGTTCTCAAGCATGCAATAAATCTAGACATCCCAATACATCTGCATCTGCACGAAACCAAGCAAGAGGTAGAAACAGCAAGCACTCAAAACAATCGTAGACCATATACACGTATACAGGAGCTCGGGCTTTTAAACGCTCATCTGCAAACAGTTCATATGACTGAAATAAATGATGAGGAAGTTCAAAGTCTTTCTAAGCATCAAATACACGTAGCCCACTGTCCCGAATCAAATATGAAACTAGCGAGTGGCATATGCCCAATAAATACTTTGATAGAAAATGGCGTTAACGTTGCGTTAGGTACGGATGGTGCCGCTAGTAATAATAATTTAGATATTCTAGCAGAGGCTCGCGCAGCAGCATTCCTATCGAAGGTTATTACTAACAGCCCGACAGCCATAACTGCAGAAGATGCCCTTTCAATGGCTACCATAAATGGCGCACGGCTTTTGGGACTTGATAATAAGATCGGTAGTCTTGAAATTGGTAAGCGTGCAGATATCATAGCATTCGACTTTTCCGGTATTAATTTTCAGCCCATATATAATCCAATTTCTCAGTTAATCTATACGGCTAATGGGCAACATGTCACACATACTTGGATCAATGGTACATGCGTCTATCGAAACAAGCTTTATACCCAGATCGATCTCACCGACCTTAAGGAAAGGGTCGAAAATTGGAGAAAAAAAATAGGAGGACATCTTTGATCAAAGACAACATAGACCAAAAGGAAATCGACAAGTTCGAAATTATCGCAAGACGCTGGTGGGATCCCTGCAGCGAATTCAAGCCTCTGCATGATATTAACCCGTTAAGATTAGCTTATATCACGGAACGCACAAATCTTCGTGGGAAAAGAGTGTTGGATGTGGGCTGCGGAGGGGGCATACTTAGCGAAGCTTTATGTGAGGCAGAGGCCAAAGTCACCGGAATTGATGCAGGAGCCGCGCCAATTTCAGTCGCGAAACTGCATCAGGTCGAGTCAGGATATGATATTGATTATATGCAACTAACCATTGAAGCATTGGCAAACCAGCATCCAGAACCCTATGATGTGATAACGTGTCTTGAGATGCTAGAGCACGTTCCAGATCCGGACTCGATCATCCAGACATGTTCTCATCTACTCAAACCCTCAGGAGACCTTTTTCTATCTACAATCAATAGGAACCCAAAATCTTACTTATTCATGGTGCTCGGTGCCGAATACTTGCTTAGATTATTACCCAAAGGCACGCATAGCTACAGCAAGTTTATAACCCCAGCAGAAGTGGGGGAATCTATACGCACTCATAACCTGAATCTAAATGATTTAACTGGCATGACTTACAATCCTATAACGAAACGCTATAAACTCAGCAGGGATGTAGATGTGAACTATATAGTCCATGCAAAAAAACCTAGTTTGTAGATTTAGCTGCCCCGCGTAATGCTTTCAATTTGGAAATCCCATGCGTCACTAATGGGCATAGCAAAAGGTCTTTCGAATTCACAATCTCTATTTAAATCTGATTTAATCTGTCAAAGAGCTATTCAAGTGAACCATCCGGAAACCATTATTTCAGTAAATAAAGGGAAAGCTTTTTGATGCCAATATCCAGTTATAAACCTAATCCATGCCTTTTAGAAAAACAGATTATTCTCATTACAGGTGCTGGAGACGGTATTGGTCGAAATGTTGCGAAAACTTACGCAAGCTTTGGTGCGACTGTTTTATTGATGGGTCGCACAGTCAGCAAGCTTGAGAAAGTCTATGATGAAATTATAAGTGAAAATCATCCAGAGCCAGCAATAATACCTCTTGATCTTGGTAATCTTGAAATGGTAACCCTTACCGAACTTTCGGATAATATTACTGCGAACTATGGTCGACTCGACAGCCTACTCCATAACGCTGGTGTAATTGGGCAAAAAACCCCGGTGGAATATAGCGATACAGAAGAGTGGGAAAGAGTAATGCAGATCAATTTTAGTGGGGCAGTTCTTCTCACCCGATCATTACTTCCTTTGCTACAGAGGTCGTCATCCGCATCGCTAGTCTTTACAAGTTCTGCTGTCGGCAGAACACCGAGAGCATATTGGGGAGCGTATTGTGTATCTAAATACGCAATCGAGGGTTTTGCCCTATTACTTGCCGATGAGTTAGAGAATACGTCAACAATTCGAGTTAATATCGTAAATCCCGGTGCTACGAGAACAAAGATGCGGGCAACAGCCTACCCCAATGAGGACCCACTGACATTAAAGACGCCAGAGGAATTAATGAACCTTTATCTTTATTTAGTAGACCCTAACAATAAAGAGAATGGTCAAACTTTCAATGGATGATTCATAGAAACCTCAGTTTTGAACTCTTAGAGTCGACTACTCAAACAATGGGAGATTATTTTATTTCAGGACAAATAGGATATGTGCTTACAAAGTTTCCACAAAATACGTACCTAGTCCTTTCGAACTCTAGCTAAATCATAGAGATCATCGGTTTCTTTCTTCCCCAATTCCAAGAATCTGCCAACCTTTACGCGCGAAGGCACAAAAAAACTGCCGAATCGAACACGCTTTAATCGGCTGACGGTTAAACCTTGAGACTCCCACAGACGTCGAACCTCACGATTTCTTCCCTCCATTAGTACAACATAATACCAGTGATTAGCGCCGACAGAACCCAAGGGTCTTTTAATATCAGTGAACCTTGCCAGTCCATCTTCAAGCGTTACTCCCTCTCGTAAATTTCTTAAATTTTCATCAGTTACATTACCTAAGACTCTTACGGCATACTCCCTATCAATACAACTTGATGGATGCGCCAACTTATTAGCCAACTCTCCATCAGTAGTAAATAACAACAATCCACTTGTATTAAAATCAAGGCGTCCGATAGATATCCAGCGTTGATTCTTTAACTTTGGTAGATTTCTGAATACCGTATGCCTACCCTCCGGGTCATCTCGAGAACAAATTTCTCCTGCGGGCTTGTTATATAAAAGATGGCGGTGGGCAGCCTTCCTGGGAGCTAGGATATGCCCATCGACTTGTATTGTGTCGCTCTCGAGAACCCTATCTCCCAGTTTAGCAATTGTTCCATTAACTTTTATACGACCTGCACCAATCCAATTCTCCATAGCCCTTCGACTACCGAGTCCAGCATTCGCTAAAGTTTTCTGTAATTTCTGTGACATAAGAGATAGCAGCTCGGACGGGGAAGGCTCTACTTGGCAGCTCGCATAAAAGCAAACGATCTAATCTTCACGATCAAGATCATCTATTGAAAAAACATCAGCGTTGCTAGATGACTTCTCAGAGACCTGTGGCAGCGGACTGGTCTTTATATCATTATCTAACACGGCATCATTATCTCTCTCAACCTGTTCTTTTTCATCGTCTCTCCCTGACTGAGTATACCCATCGACTGGGAACAACGAGTGTATATTATAGTCGATAGCTCTCGCCTCAGCAGAGGCCTCTTCAAGCGTTTGTTTGGTTGCAGTTTCGGCAGCCAGCGCCGTCCCTTGCTCATTATGATTTGCCTCTTCGACAAGCTCTGAAAAATCTAGTTCTTCATTTACTTTACCCACCTCATCTGCCTCTGATAAGTCCGGTAATTCGCCTAAACCGGAAAGATTAAAATAATCTAAGAAGTTTTTTGTGGTCGCATATGTGGCGGGTCGCCCCGGAACATCACGATAGCCAACGACTCGAACCCACTCTCTCTCTATAAGAGTTCGCATAATATTCGTACTTACGGCAACACCCCTCACATTCTCTATATCACCGCGAGTTATTGGTTGCTTGTATGCGATCAAAGCTAAGGTTTCTAGTAATGCTCGCGAGTAACGTTGCGGTTTCTCATCCCAAAGTCTACTGACCCATTCACTATATTCTTGACGAACTTGGAATCGATAACCACTTGCAACTTGCTTCAATTCAAATCCTCTCCCGCTACAACTTTCTTCTATCTGTTCTAAAGCTTCAAGAATCTGGGTTCTAGTAGGCTGCTCACCATCGAATAGTCCAATTATCTTATCTAGATTTAAAGGGCAGTCTGCTGCGAGTATGGCACCTTCAATAATCTGACGTAACGAAGAAAGGTCATTCATTATCTATTACTCGCCCCGATGAGATTTTGACATGAATTGGAGCATAGGGCCCAGTCTGAATTACTTGCAAGTCGGACTCCTTAATTAGCTCTAATATTGCTATGAAAGTCACAACCACGCCTGCTTTGCCTTCCTCTAGCGAAAAAAGTGAGGCAAATAGTACAAATTGGCCCCCGGCCTTACTCACTTTTTCTAAAATATCTGACATTCGCTCCCTAGTTGAGAGTGGTTCCAAAGCGATGTGGTGACTTGAAAAATTCTCTGCGCGTTTCAAAACTGATGCTAATGCTAAAAGTATTTCTTGCAATTGCAGTTGAGGAATCGGCCTCGGCTTATCCTCCAAAGTAATAGGAGCTTTGGCGACCCAAATATCTCGATTCATTCTTGCAATAGCATTTAAATCTAGCGCTGCTTGCTTAAAACGCTCATATTCCTGAAGTTTTCTTATCAATTCTGCCCTTGGGTCATCATCAACCTCTTCTTCCTCTTCATGTCTGGGGAGTAGCATTCTAGATTTAACCTCAGTGAGAACTGCGGCCATAAGCAAATATTCTGCAGCAAGTTCGAACTTGAGCTCTTCCATAAAGCCAATATAGTCCATATATTGCTTGGTAATATCTGCAACTTTGATCTCCAATATATCTAAGTTCTGACGCCTTATGAGGTAAAGTAATAAGTCGAGCGGGCCTTCGAATGCCTCAAGAATCACCTCCAAAGCATCTGGCGGGATGTAAAGGTCCGAAGGGATTTCAGATACTGGGGCACCTCCGACCAACGCTAACGGAATTTTCTGTTGCCCATCAGGGCTTCCTAAATGATCTTTCTCTCGCATTTTTTTCTAGTCGATTATCAATAATTATACGAGAAGAAGCTTATCTATACTCCAAGCCCATCGCGGATCTGACTTCTTCTAAAGTAGATTTAGCGATAACTCTCGCCTTTTCACATCCTTCCGAAACAATACTCTTCACCAAATCTGGGTTTGACTCATACTGTTTCGCCCGTTCACGCATAGGTTGTTGTTCTTCCAAGACCGCTTCAATAAGAGGCTTTTTACAGTCAATACATCCAATAGTTCCGCTCCTACAGCCTTGTATGACCCACTCCTGTTGGTCAGACTCAGAATAAATCTTATGCAAAGCAAAAACGGGACACTTGCTAGGATCACCGGGATCATTGCGCCTAACGCGCGCGGGGTCGGTAGTCATAGTCTTTATCTTTTTATCGACTGAATCCGGTTCTTCGCGCAGAGAAATTGTATTGTCATAGGATTTAGACATCTTATATCCATCCAGGCCCGGCATCACAGAAGCATCCGTCAAAAGCGCCTGAGGTTCCGGAAGTATTACTTTCCCCCCACCCTCTAAGTAACCGAATAATCTATCTCTATCGCTTAATGGAATGTTTTGCTGATCAGACACAAGTGCCGTCGCGGTTTCCAAAGCCTCCTGATTACCCCTCTCCATATAATCCCGCCGTAAACCGCGGTATAACTTAGCATTTTTCCTGCCCAGCTTTCTAATTGCTCCCTCCGCGATATCTTCAAAGCCTAAATCCCGCCCATAGATATGATTGAATCTTCTGGCAATCTCGCGCGTCATTTCTACATGCGGAACCTGATCAGCTCCAACCGGCACATTACCTGCCTGATATATCAATATATCAGCGCTCTGCAGTACCGGATAACCCAGAAAACCGTAGGTTGCGAGTTCTCGTTCCTTATTTTTAGTTAACATATCTTTATAACTAGGTACTCTTTCGACCCAGCTTAATGGAGTAATCATCGACAAAAGAAGGTGCAGTTCAGCATGCTCTGGAACTCTAGACTGGATAAACAAGGAGCTCGACCCGGGATTAACCCCAGCAGCAAGCCAGTCGACAACCATCTGCCAGACATTCTCCTGAATTACTTCAGGTTCGTCATAATGGGTAGTTAAGGCATGCCAATCAGCCACAAAAAACATGCAATCGTATTCATGCTGCAACGTGAGCCAGTTTTTCAACACTCCATGATAGTGGCCAAGATGCAGCCGTCCTGTAGGACGCATACCCGAGAGAACACGTTTTTGAGAATCAATAAAACTCAAGCTAGCACCTACTCACTAGGGATGACTCAAACGAAGAAAATCTGGACTTTATCAAAAGGAGAACCAAGTTTGATTTCCTTAAGTTTACAGGAGGAGAGGTAGCAAACAAAATATTACGTTCATTCTATAAGGACTCCAGGAGCACCTTGTTTCTAATGAAACTTCTCTCAAAATTAAGTTCATCAATAATCTTTCTCTAAAAATAATACGTAGAATGCATTATGATCATGGATCGACCCGGACAAACACCTATGAAACAATTTGTAGAACTTTTACCAGTAGCGCTATTTGTAGCTGTTTATTTCTTTACTAAAGATATCTACTTAAGCACATCACTATTAATGGGTGGTATGTGTCTGCAAGTAGGATTCGAGTATGGCAAGAATAAAAAAGTAAGTAAGCAAACACAAATTATTTTCTGGGTAGCAATGATTTTTGGGGGTGCCACGTTGTTTTTTCGAAATGAAGAATTCATTCAGTGGAAACCAACCATCGTGAATTGGCTATTTTGTACCGTATTAATTACAAGCCAATACCTGGCAAAAGACAACCTTTTAAAAAAAATGCTTGGATCACAGATAATCCTGCCTGATGGAATCTGGCGAGTTTTAGCAATTGGCTGGGCTGCTGGCTTCTTTTTTGCGGGACTGTTAAATCTGTTTGTCGCTTATAACTTTACTTTAGATTTTTGGGTTAGTTATAAACTTTTTGGAGGGTTCATAATTACACTGATTTATATAATCATCACGATAATTTACCTCTCAAAAGGCGGTTATCTCAGAGAAAAAGAAATCTCAGACTCAGAAGGATGAGGTATATTAATGTTATATGCATTTATTAGTGAAGATAAGGCAGGCACACAATCGCTAAGAGTAAAGGCGCGTCCGGCCCACTTGGAGAGGCTTCAAAAATTATACGAGGCTGGCCGACTTGTTATCGCTGGACCTCATCCCGCCATAGATAACGAAGACCCTGGGGATGATGGTTTTACAGGTAGTCTAATAATTGCTGAATTTGATTCGATAGAAGCCGCCAAAATTTGGGCTGATGCAGATCCTTATCGGACTCAAGAAGTGTACAAAAAAACAGTGGTAAAACCATTTAAGAGAGTACTCCCATAAATAAAATCCAAATAGCCCTTACACTTTTTCTATTGGGTATAAGTGTCACCAATGCGCAAACTGTCTACATTCGAGATGTAATTTATGTGCCTCTTCGCGGAGGACAATCCAGCGAGCACAGAATACTGCACAATGGACTTCGTAGTGGAACCAGGCTAGAACTCGTCGAAGAGAATACCGAGTCCGGCTATAGTCGAGTACGAACAGAAACTGGGAAGGAAGGTTGGATACCAAATCAATATCTTGTCAGTCAGCCCATAGCAGCTGATTTGCTTGACCAAAGAGAACGACGGTTGAAAGCACTTGATCAAGAACATCGAGCAGATTTACTTCGAATCGAAGAACTCGAGAATATCCTTGCTAGAAACACTCTTACTGAGGAGTCTCTCAAGGCGAAAAATATAGATATACAAGAGAAGCTAGATACAATTACCCAACTATCCGCTAATGCCATCAAGATTAAGGAGGAAAATAGTCAATTACTAATTGAACGAGAATCACTAATAGCTAACGTTGATGCTTTGGACTCAGCTTATAAAGCACTTGAAGATGACTCTAAGCGGCAGTGGTTCCTTTATGGAGCTGGCGTTGTATCGATAGCAATCATTTTTGGCTTCTGGTTAGCGAGAAGAATCTACCACAACAATAATTCCGGCGGCTGGGCATGAGAACTTCGCTAAGTTTTAACCTTAATAAAATTGCACTTATTAGAAATTCTCGTAATACTCAGATTCCAAGTGTGATTGAAGCAGCTCAAACTGCGATAAGTGCTGGCGCTAATGGAATAACAGTTCACCCTCGACCAGATATGCGACATATACGCCCTGAAGATGTGTACGAACTTTCTGAACTCTTAGGTAGAGAACAATATCAACATATTGAATTAAATATTGAAGGTAATCCTTATGCCGGGCCTCATAGAAATGGGTTTCCAGGCTTCATAGAACTAGTCGGACAAGCCGCGCCTGAGCAATGCACACTAGTCCCCGACACAACGACACAGTTAACATCGGACCATGGATGGGATCTAGCTACAAACCATGATAGATTGTTCCCGATAGTCCATCGTTTACAAGAGCGAAATATACGGGTAAGCCTTTTTATTGACCCAAAAGAAGAACAAGTTGAGATGGCGTCGAAACTTGGTACAGATCGAGTTGAGTTTTTTACCGGTCCCTACGCAAGCTACTATGCTACAGCAGAAAGAATAAAAATTCTCAATACTTTCAGTAGGGCTGCAGAGTTTGCAAATTTTCTTACAATTGGCGTTAACGCCGGACACGACCTCAATTTGGAAAATCTCGCTGAATTCTGCAAGGCCGTAACACCAATTCACGAAGTTTCTATTGGCCACGCCATCATAGTTGACGCATTATGGCTAGGTCTCGAAGAAACAATCAAGCGCTACCTAAGAATTTTGGACCACCTAGCACCGGCTTGACCTAACCGGTATCATAGTCTTATTAAACTTCGCTGACGAATTATGCTTACATTCATAAAAAACATCATTATCTCTGTTTTCCTTGGCTTCACAACATACATTGTTCTAGGTCTTCTACGAAACGACCTTATACAAATTCCTGCTAACAAATCCGAATACAGTGAAGTTATTGTCATTTGCATCGCGATCTTTATATCTACGTTTTTTGTCTCTAAAACACGCGAAGCATGCTTAGAAGAAGAAAACGACTACAGGGAGACTGGCACGGTGAAATGGTTTAACGTGAAGAAGGGTTATGGCTTTATAACGCGAGACCAAGGCGATGATATTTTCGTGCACTATAAAAACATCGAAGGAAGTGGACGACGATTTATAAGCGAGGGAGAACGTGTCAGCTTCGTCGTTATAGATGGAGATAAGGGACTGCAAGCCGATGAAGTTATAACCGTATAATAAATGCGTGAATATTTTTTTATCGCTGATACAAGCCTAGCGAAAGATCTCACTGAAGGAATTCTAGCGGAGGATTTACCATCAATGCAATGCAATGGTATTTCCGTGGACGCTCGAGTTCAGCTCTATTCATTACTCACTTCGAGCCGACTAGACGATTCTTATAAAATGGAAATACCGCTACTCGCCTCTTATGAGACGAATCCAGCATATTATCAGCTCGACGTTAACCTTGTGTCTACAATCTCACAGATTGATGAGAATACTGCAGAACTAATTATGAAAGATTGGCTAGCGACAAAAGACCTAGAAGAAATCACTTCGGACGACACTGATCCAAACGATTTTTTATTCAGCCTAATCCACTTTTGTCAGATCGCGACTAACGAGACAGACCTAGGCATATTTCTTTTATCTGAAACCTAAGAGAAATAAATATATGGTTAGAGTTTACTCGACAGAGCACGGTGAACACTGCAAGGAATGCAGTCATCCATCAACTCGCTGTATATGCGCCAATCTTAAAAACATTGAGCAAGAAGCAAATGTCTACCTGGAACGCCAAATAAAAGGTCGCAGAGGGAAACCTGTGGTAATCATAAGTGGACTTCCGCACGATAGACCTGGGCTAAAGAAAATCGCAAGAAAACTAAAATCGAAATGTGGTGTTGGTGGAGCAGTAGATAGAAATACCATAATAATCCAAGGCGATAAAAGAGACCTACTTAAACAACAATTAGAGTCTATGGGTTATAAAGTAAAAATCTCTGGAGGATAATAATCATTCCAAAATGTCGTACAACCCTGCTAATTGCATATATCTATTTGGACAATTTAGGTAGACACCATAGTAACTTAACCGTATGAAAGACTATTTGCTTACTGAGGCAACCATCAATTGGCAGGGTAAAACAGCATGCTCCGACGATTTTAGTGATACCTATTGGAGCCGCGAAGCAGCAATTGCCGAGAAGACGCACGTTTTCACTGATCCGATGCAGGTTCGCTGGGAAAAACTTAAACCAGGTAATGTCTTTACCATTGGGGAAATAGGTTTTGGTTTTGGCTTAAACTTTATGCTAACTGCAGAGAAATGGAAAAAAAATGGTTTTGAAGGATTCCTCAATTATATTGCTTATGAAAATCGTCCAGTCTCGCCTAGTGACATAGCAATACTTGGCAGGTTAATGCCACAGCTACCAGTTAGTAATTTACTTAAGCACTACCCACTCCCACTCCATGGACACCATATAATTTGGTTTGCATCCAATATTAAACTTATTCTAATGTTTGATGATGCCCTTAATGCACTGAAAGATACGTCAGCTAAAATAGATGCTTGGTATTTGGATGGTTTTACCCCGAGCAAAAACACCAATATTTGGAACGAACGTGTTTTTAGCCAAATGTTCCGTCTTTCCAAACCGGGAGCAACAGTAAGCACGTACTCGGCGGCTGGAAAGGTTCGCAGAGGTCTAACTAATTCCGGTTTTAGGGTAGGGCGCAAGGTTGGCTATGGCAAAAAGCGCGAGATGCTATTTGCTGCAGCACGCGGAGAATGGATTCCCACTAATCATATAGCCTGTAAAGTGGCTATCGTAGGGAGAGGCATAGCAGGCGCCTATCTTTATGAAGCTTTGCAACGCAGATCAATGGATATAACGATATTCGATGATGGGGAAGCCACTTCTTCTATAGTTCCTCAACTAGCTATTTATCCTTCTCTGGCTATAAATAATGAACTCCGGTATCGTTTTTCTCTATCCGCATTCGAGTACGCCACACAAGATAATACGTATTATCACCAAACAGGAATTATTTTCTCCCCCAAAAATGAAAAAGAACGCGACAGATGGACTAAGATATCTGCGAAATTTCCGGATGATTTTCTATTTTATCGAAACAATCGCGTATGTTTCCCCTCGGCCGGATGGCTAGCATCACGAAAACTACTTGAAGACACACCTGCCACCAATCAACACATAAAGAAAATTTCATGGACCAGCGAGGGGTGGCTACTTACGCACAAAAACGGGTGCTTCATAGCAGATGCTGTGATACTCGCTAATGGTGCGCAAATATCACCAATCTCGATGCCTTCAATTGTCGATGTCATCCCTGGTCTTGTACTTTCAGTTCATCTAAAGAATCCTATCTCACAGGTCACTACCGGGCATAGCTCTATATTTCCGCCATTAAATAACTGTTCCACAGTTTCAGGATTATATGATCGCGATTTAGCAACAGTTACCGAATACCATATCAATGAATTACTTGGAGATATTGAAATCTCTCACGAGATACTATCAGCAGACATCGGATATCGCTCAACGACTAGAGACCGATTACCACTTTGCGGCGTCGTGCCTAGTTGGTCTGACCCGAATGAACCTGATCAAGCTGGCTTATATTTACTCCAAGGTTTAGGATCTCATGGCGCGACGACAGCACGCCTATGCGCAGAATACATCACAACTTTAATCACTCAGGAACCCTCTGTTCTAGGAATATCCATGCAGAAAGCTCTAGAACCAAAAAGATTTCTACTCAGAAACTCCAACTAATTACTCGTCGAACACACGAACATTAATGATTCCTTGAATATTCTCTATATCTGCCAACAAACCGGTTGTCGGTTTCGTTTCTATATCTATCAAGTTGTAAGCCACGTCATCGAGACTCTTATTCAGCATATCTATGACATTAATATTTCTATCGGCCAATATCGACAATACGCTACCAAGAATTCTTGGAACATTTTGATTGACTATCGCGATTCGATAACCATCTCCTCTCTCCAACGATAAGTTCGGGAAATTTACAGAATTATTAATATTTCCATTACGGAGAAAATCGAGAATTTGTTCACAAACCATAACGGCACAGTTTTCTTCAGCCTCTCTGGTGCTTGCTCCTAAATGCGGAGTCGCTATAACACCAGATTTTTCAATTAGATCTGGCGTAGGAAAATCAGAGATATATTGCCTAATTTTACCGCTATCAAGTGACACACTTATTGCCTGCTGGTCAACAATCTCTTCCCGAGCAAAATTTATGATTACGGCCCCGTGCTTAAATTGTGCTAGAGAATCACCATTTATCATCCCTCGAGTCGAGTCCAAGACAGGCACATGAAGAGTTACGATATCAGACTTCGAAAACAACGACTGCATATTTTCCATCTTTTGGACACGCCGCGATATCCTCCAAGCCGCATCAACGGATAAAGCTGGGTCATACCCCAAAACATTCATATCCATCTGAAGGGCCATCTCAGCGACCATGGAACCAATAGCGCCTAGTCCCAGCACACCAAGCGTTTTCCCCTTGAGTTCTTGCCCGCCATAATTTTTTTTGTTGGCCTCAATGAGCTTATTTAGTTCCACTTTATCAGATATCCCCGATAGATTACGTACATAGTCTATACCGCCCACAATATCTCGAGCAGAAATTAACAAAGCCGCCATCACTAGTTCTTTAACGGCATTGGCATTGGCGCCTGGTGTATTAAAAACAACAATGCCCTTCTCTGTGTACGCCGAGACAGGGATATTATTTACTCCAGCCCCTGCCCTTCCAACAGCACGAAGCTTGGGTGTAACATCGTCTACCGTCAAAATTTGACTGCGCACTAATATAGCATCCGGATCAGTAATGTCTGATCCCACCTTAAAGTCATGATTAGGAAATCTTTCCAAACCTTTGCTAGAAATATTATTAATGGTTCGGATTTTATGCACTTTTAACGTCCCAAGAGGAAAACGGGCATCTTAACACTAGTGACATTCTTTACCAGACCTCGTTACCTAAGGGGTAAGATCGTCCGAAAAATATGTCCTCAAAAAGCAAATGGCTCTAATATTATAGAGAGGATGAAGAATATTTTTAAATGCCATCAGCGCTCCTTTACTATTGCTTTTATCAAACCAGCAATGACACCCACACTATCAATAATTTGAAATCTTTCAATCTGCTGAACTATACTTTTTCTATTTCGATAAACATCGTCGATGAGTTCAATTAGGTTAACATTATTTACAGCGGACTCTATAAGCACCCTGCTATATCCCTTTTCAGCAAAAGTCTGAGCGTTCACAAGCTGATCCCCTCGACTTGCCTTAAACGAGAGAGGCACCAAGATATGAGGCTTACGGGTTATCAACAATTCATAAATTGAATTTGCACCTGCTCTAGCAACTACAACATTTGCTGCTGCAAGGATATCGCCAAAATCTTCGTGAAGGAATTCTCTTTGAACGTAACCAGATTGATCCAAACTTCTATCTAGGTTCCCAGGCCCCACGACGTGGACAACATGATACCGGTTCAGCAATTGTTCAATGTTCTGACGAACTATCTTATTGATACTCCGTGCACCTAGACTGCCCCCAAAAAAAAGGACAATTGGCCTGGCTCCCGAAAAACCGAGCAGCTCGCAACCTCTCTCGCTCTTTCCTTCGAGCAAGCTATCACGAACAGGCGTCCCAGTTACTACTGCTTTATCACCACTTAAATAGTTTTTCGTCTCTGAAAAATTTAAACAGAGTTTTCTAACGAACGGATAACAAAGTCTATTAGCCAAACCAGGAGTTACGTCAGACTCATGGCTAATTACCGGAATACGGAGCAGCCAGGCAGCGCCTACTAGTGGGACTGTGACAAATCCACCCTTCGAAAAAAGAATATTTGGACGTTCTCTAATAACAATACTTATACTCTGTAAAAAACCCCAGAAAATTCGCACTGGATCGATAAAGTTTGCCCAGGAAAAGTATCTTCGAAGCTTACCCGAGGCTATTCCCAGATACCGAACACCAATATTACTGATAATTTCTTTCTCAATCCCAGAGAATGAACCAACATAAACCACATTCCAACCAGCCTTCTGGAAATACTCAATAAGTGCTATGTTCGGAGTTACGTGGCCCGCCGTTCCTCCGCCCGAAAACATTATTTTGAACTTCTTCATAAACCAAGCATTCTTTTCACTAGAGGAATAGTTGCTTTTCTCTGCTGGTTCAGTGTCTCAAGCTCAATCCGACCTAATACTTCCATAAGAGACCCCATGTTTCTCGGCACCCGATCAAGTAAAAAATGTCCAACATCATCATCCAAAGTGAAGCCTCGAAATTTAGCTCGCTTTTGCAAAGCTTGTAACTTCTCCTGGTCACTCAACCAATCAGTATGCACCGCTACTGCACTACTCAATCTGGAGCGAAGATCATTCAAATCAACAGCTAGCTGATTAGCAGGGACCTTTGCACTTACCACAAGCAACCCTTGCTTATCGCTAACAGCATTTATCAGATGAAATAATGCAAGTTCCCAATCCGAAGCACCGATCACCGTATCAATATCGTCGACGGCAATGACAGACATAGATTCGAGACCGTTAAACAACTCCGCCTCATATTCCCATAGGCTTTCTAGGTAAATTGCAGACCTTTTATTGTCATTAGCCTCGTGACAAAGAGCTTGTAATAGATGGCTACGCCCACTTTGAGTAGGACCCCAAAGATATGCCAGCGTCTTGATCGTACGGATCTTTGAAGCTGCATGACCAATGTAATTACCAAAAGTTGCATCGCTTGTAAGAGGGAATTTGAGGGCTAATTGTCCTGTCATTTATCCTCATTAGATCCATCATAAACCTGGCTACGAAGATAAGTAGCTCTAAAATCTCTTATGAAAACCATCATTACCGCGGCAATTGGCAAAGCGAGCAGAACACCAAAAAAACCAAATAACTGTCCCCCAGCGAGTACAGCAAAAATTACTGCAACTGGATGTAAACCGATACGGTCACCCACTAATAATGGTGTTAAGATCATACCTTCGAGGCCTTGCCCTACAAGAAATACAAGTAACACATAAACAAGTGGCATAAGATCCTGGAATTGAAATAAAGCTGCCAATACTGCAGCAAGAATGCCGACTACAAAACCCAAATAAGGGACAATACTCGCTAACCCTGCCACCAAACCAATAAGTATGGCTAAATCTAAACCTATAATAGTAAGTCCTAAAGCATAGACACATCCCAGCAAAAACATAATAAGTAGCTGACCCCGTACAAACTGACTAAGAACATCATCGCATTCTTTCGTTAATGTAACGACTTTTGTTTCCATATGTAGCGGGATCATTTGGCGTATTTTCTCGATAACGTCATCCCAATCACGCAGAAGATAAAATGCCACCACTGGCACTAGGGTCATACTAATCAATGCGTTGAGCATCGCTATCCCTGAAGCAGTAACCTCTTGTACAAAGTGCCCTACAAAACCACCTGCTTGCTGCCAATTATCTAATATAGATTGTTTCAGTCGCTCAAGACTCACATCAAAAGGATCTATATCAAACGTTGATACTAAGTATGGACTTGCCGACACCTGCAACCAGCTGAAGATCACTGGAATATCACGAACTAAACTTGACACTTCATTTACTAGTATAGGAATCACGACCAAAGCTAAACCAAATAATATTAAAAGAAATACAGTGAATACTAACAAAACACCTAAAGTGCGTTTGACCTTATAATCCTCTAAACGATCGACCAGTGGATCTCCCAAATAGGCTAAAATAACTCCCACAAGAAATGGAGTCAGGATAGACTTAAGGTGATAGATGGCGATTAGTATGATCACCGTAACTATCGAAACCAAATATTTTTGGAAAGCTGTCATCACTACAATCCTCAAACGATAAAAAACATTAAACCCATAGCAGCTTACTGAAGCCAGAGATAATGTAATTGATTTTTATCTCCAAGTGGTTTGATAAGCACCATCTTCTCATCTAGTTCAATAGTTTCAATCAGTTGGATGCGCTGCCCCTCAATATCCAACCGAAAATCAGCTTGACCGCTTTCAAGGCTGAGAAGAAAGCTATTAACAACAGGAGTCAAAGACTCGAGGTACAGGCTTAAAGCCGAATAGTCACTAAGCGTATCGACCGAATCGATGCGCATGCGAACCTCTCCTCGACTAGAATCTAAAGCGTATTGACTTGCAAGATCGTTAGC
The DNA here is from genome assembly GCA_002690865.1 of Gammaproteobacteria bacterium. GTDB lineage: Bacteria > Pseudomonadota > Gammaproteobacteria > Pseudomonadales > Azotimanducaceae > UBA7455. The sequence continues at coordinate 56,743 of NZGG01000001.1, forward strand.
TAAATGATCAACAACTCTTTGAAGTATTTCCCTGCTACTAAAGGCCACATCATCAAGCGTATACCAGCGTTCTTCTATTAAGTAGGACCAGCTCGCAACCCAACGTTCTGGGCCCTCCATGTAAAGACGCCCAGAGATTATTGAATCAGGACTATAGCGCGCTGAAGCAGTTTCTACACGCCCTAGAAAAGCCCCCCATACCTCTGCGGTTGAAATAGCCTCAGCATCCTCTAAATCAAGTAGAGGGAACAATAATGGGAGTCCTCGCAAGCCAGCCTGATCATTCAGGTACTTATTGAAGTCACCGCTTTCAGATTCTCCAAGAATTCGTCGTCCACGTTTATCGCTAACCGCAATCCAAACTAGCACACTAGGACGATTACTTCCCCACACGGGAAACGCTGCACTTCTTAGCAGACGGGCTACAGCACTCGGATCAAAATGAAGTCTTAGTCGTCTCGCTGAAGTTGGAACATCATCAAGGAAGAGTAACTTTTCGGAAGAACTATAACTATACTGCGAGTAGTATGATGAAGGATTACGTAACGCCGCCGCTATAACGCTACTAGCCTCAACAGATGAAGTTCCAGAAACTCGAACGAGAACTTGCAATAAACCAGCACGTCCCCCAAGGAGCAACTGTGATTCGCCCTCATCTGCAACTAGCACCTCCGCGACATAAAGATCATCGAGCGGTAGCGCCATTACCTGAGATAACTGGAGAAAAAGAAAAAATATGAAAACTTGGGAACTTTTCCTAATAATATATATCCTTAATGTTTATTGATAATAACGTTAGTCTCTCAATTTCATTTTTTCCGCAGCGCGCGGCTACTTGAGATTGTCATAAACTGTTAGGTCATTTACAAGAACGATTCGATGAAAATATTATGTTTATTGGGAATAATATTCGGCATGGAACTCGCTACGGCGAAACCAATTCCATTTCGAGCCCTTTACCAAGCCAACTACAAGGGCCTGCCAATTAACGCTACAGGCATACGTGAACTTCGTGAGATAGGTAGAAATAAGTTTGTATTCTCTTCTTCCGCTAGCACTTTCTTTACTTCAATTAAGGAAACATCACTATTTAGTTGGAATGAGAGCATCATCCCCATTGAATATAAATACGTTCGTCAAGGATTAGGTAAAGATAAAAGCACCCTTATAACGTTTAATTGGGAAAACAATATCGCCAACTATAATGGCCAAAGCTATATTATCCAATCTGGTGTAATCGACAGACTTGCTTACCAACTGCAATTGCGACAAGACCTAGCAAAAGTAGACGCTACCCATCGGCCGATAATGGATTATTTAGTAACAGAAGGAAACCAGTTAAAAAAGTATAACTTTGCTATCTTGGAGGAACAATATTTGCAGACTTCAATTGGTAAATTCAAAACTATAAAGATAGACCGTATCAGAGATAAATCAGATAGAAAGACGACCTTCTGGTTAGCGCTCGAATACAATTTCTTACTTATAAAATTGCGACAACGCGAGCCAGGGCAAACTTTTGAGCTTTTATTAAAAAAAGCTGAGATAAATGGGCGCCCAATAACAGGCAGTTAACGACTTAGGCTTTTGGCAAAGTTACGCCAGTTTGGCCTTGGTATTTACCCCCACGATCCGCGTACGATGTTTCGCATATCTCATCTGATTCAAAAAAAAGCATTTGTGCCACGCCTTCATTGGAATAAATTTTTGCTGGTAGAGTAGTGGTATTCGAAAACTCTAGGGTTACATGGCCCTCCCACTCTGGCTCAAGTGGCGTAACATTCACTATGATACCACACCGAGCATACGTAGATTTACCCAGACATATAGTAAGTATACTTCTTGGAATACGGAAGAACTCCACAGTACGCGCCAATGCAAATGAGTTTGGCGGGATAACACATACATCACCCTTATAATCAACAAAACTCTTTGCATCAAAGGCCTTTGGATCCACCACTGCCGAATGAATATTCGTGAAGACCTTAAATTCATCTGAACACCTAACGTCATATCCGTAACTCGAAGTGCCATAGGAAATTACTCGTCGATTTTCATTTTGACTAACCTGTTCAGGTTCGAAAGGCTCGATCAAGCCATATTCGACGGCCATACGGCGTATCCATTTGTCTGACTTAATCGCCACAGTATGGGATGCTCTTGATTGATTGGTTTCATTTTCTTGCGCGAATTCGTTAATACGTCGCTGCATTTAGTCATCTATAATATCAATTTCCGGATCACTTGACACTAAGCCCGCGAGCAAACACATCAACTTTCTAGCTGCAAAACACAGTGATTTTGATATTTTGCTGTCTGGATCAGACACTACAATTGGTATTCCCCTATCAGACTGCTGACGAATAGAGAGCGCTAGCGGCAACTGTGCTAAAACTTCAGTTTCATATTCCAGTGCAACATGTTCACCACCATTGCTACCGAATATTGCCTCCTCGTGTCCACAGTTACAACAGATATGAGTGCTCATATTCTCAATAATACCAAGTGTTGGCACTTCGACTTTAGTAAACATCTCCATCGCTTTCCGGGCATCCAACAATGCAATATCCTGAGGTGTAGTGACAATCACAGCTCCACTAAGAGGTACACGTTGAGAAAGGGTTAGTTGAATATCACCGGTCCCAGGCGGCATATCGATAAGTAAAATGTCCAGATCTCCCCACTCTGTATCCATTAATAACTGCTGCAAGGCACCACTAGCCATAGGTCCTCGCCAGATGGCCGGAGTATTTAAAGACATCAGGAAACCCATAGACATGCACTTTACGCCATGTGCTGTCACCGGCATTAATTGTTTGCCTCTCAATTCTGGCTTGATTTCTGAAACACCCATCATATGACATTGACTAGGGCCATAGATATCTGCATCTAACAAACCCACATTATGACCACTATTCGCAAGAGCTATAGCGAGATTTGCTGCGACAGTAGACTTCCCTACGCCACCTTTTCCAGAAGCGACCGCGACAATTTCAATGATTCCCGGTAGTTCTAATTTTTGTATGGTTTTACTAATATTTTCCTCCTATTGATTATCATTAATAGAGTCACACTATGCTCGCTGAAGGTCAACTTCGGATGATAGAAATAAACTCCGAATTTATTATTCGTAAGAAAATATCTTGAACACTGGTAGACCAGAAAATATAGTTATCATTCCGAAAAGGTCGTTGTGAATATGGAAACGAGAAGAATACTGGTAACAAGTGCTTTACCGAATGCTAACGGCTCCATTCATCTTGGGCATCTAATGGAACATATTCAAACCGACATATGGGTTCGCTTTCAGCGTTCTGTTGGGAATGAGTGTATTTACGTCTGTGCAGATGACGCACACGGCACTGCCATTATGCTCAGAGCCGATGAAAAAGGCATTTCCCCTGAAACCTTGATAGAAGAGATTAGATCAGAGCATACAAAAGATTTCTCAGACTTTTTGATAAGTCACGATAACTACTACACAACTCATTCGGAAGAAAATAAACAATATGCCAACTTTATTTTCGAAAGGCTCAAAGCAAATGGGCAAATTGAGGTGCGGTCTGTCGCACAGCTCTACGATCCACAAAAGAAGATGTTTCTAGCTGATCGGTTTATAGTTGGTATCTGCCCACGCTGCAAAGCAAATGATCAATATGGTGATAACTGCGAAAATTGTGGAGCAACATACGATGCTACCGACCTTATTAATCCTCGATCAAAACTATCAGGCGAGAAACCTATATTAAAAGAATCAACCCACTTTTTTTTCACCTTATCCCAATTCGATGACTTCTTACGCAAATGGACTAAGAGTGGGACACTACAGGAACAAATTGCAAATAAACTAGCGGAATGGCTAGATTCAGGACTTCAGGATTGGGATATTAGTCGTGATGCACCTTATTTTGGATTTGAAATCCCTGATGCTCCCGGGAAGTATTTCTACGTTTGGTTGGACGCACCAATAGGTTATCTAGCAAGCTTCAAACATTATTGTGATCTCAAAAGTCTAGACTTTACCGACTTTTGGGCAACTAACTCTAGATGTGAGGTACATCACTTCATAGGTAAAGATATAGTCAATTTCCACGCATTATTTTGGCCGGCGATGCTAAAGGCTGCTGACTTTCGAACACCAACAAAAATTCACGCGCACGGCTTCGTCACTGTTAACGGCCACAAAATGTCAAAATCACGTGGTACGTTCATTAATGCAAGAACTTACCTAAATCACCTAAACCCAGAATATCTTCGCTATTATTTCGCTGCAAAGATAAATGGTAATGTCGATGATCTTGATATTTCTTTAGAGGATTTCGTTCAACGAGTAAATTCAGACCTTGTCGGTAAGGTAATCAATATTGCGAGCCGATGTGCAGGTTTCATAAATAAACAGTTCGATGGAAAACTATCGGAACACGTTAGCACCGCTCTAGTCGAATCATCGATCGCTAAGGGCAAGCAAATAGCAAGTTTCTACGAGGCGGGAGATTATAGTAAAGCTGTACGTGAAATCATGTCATTAGCAGATCAAGCAAACCGATACATAGATGAGCAAAAACCTTGGATTATGATAAAGGAACCAGATCATCGGGAAAAAGTACAACAGGTTTGTTCTGATGGGATCAATTTGTTCAGAATCATCATGATCTATCTGCAGCCAGTTATCCCTTCCCTTGCAAAAAAAGCGGAAACGTTCCTAGGTGTTGACGAATTAAACTGGACATCATGTCAAAATATACTAGTCGATCATCAAATTAATCCATTCACACCGCTACTAACTCGTATTGAGATGACTGCCATAGACGCAATAGTTGAAACTAGCCGAGCCGAATCTAATAACGCGAATGAAGATGTTCAAGAAAATAAAAATGTAATAGAAACGATAAAATATGAAGATTTTGCCAAGCTGGACTTGCGTGTTGCTCGCATATTAAAAGCTGAGTCTATCCCGGAAGCAAATAAACTCCTCCGACTAACCTTAGACCTTGGTGAAGAGCAGCGTATAATATTCGCAGGCATAAAATCGGCTTATACAACTGATGACCTTATAGGTAAATTAACTATTCTAGTGGCAAATCTAGAGCCTAGAAAGATGCGTTTTGGAATATCCGAAGGTATGGTCCTTGCGGCTGGGAATGGTGATCAAGAGATTTTTCTGCTAGAGCCTGATCCCGGTGCCGCACCAGGTATGCAAGTTACCTAGACGCGTGAATGAAGCGGTAGCAATATTACTGACGACAATATTCGTCAACAACTTCGTTACAATCCAATTTCTTGGAATTCGTCCTCTGCTTGGAGCAAGTCAAAAAATCGATAGCGCCACTGGAATGATGTTCGCAACGACTTTTGTTCTAACACTCGCATCTGCGGCAAGCTTTACAGTTGAAAGCTACATCCTTAGACCCCTCGATTTGCAATACCTGCGTATTATCGTTCTCATAATAATAATTGCATCTCTGGTACAATTTTTCGAACTTATTATCCGGACTACACACCCCCGACTGCACGCGATGCTAGTGACATTTGTTCCCCTAATAACCACAAATTGCGCTGTGCTAGGAGTTGCCTTGATTAATATCAGGGAAACTAATTCATTTATAAATTCCGTTGTTTTTGGCTTTGGCGCAGCGATTGGTTATTCCCTAGTATTAATAATATTTACAGCCATCCAAGGACAGCAAAGGAACAGCGCCATACCTAGGGTATTTCGAGGCGCTGCAATTAGTATGATTACAGCAGGTTTATTATCTCTAGCTTTCATGGGATTTACAGGAATAAGCTAATGATTATAGAGATCTTGGTGTCCACATTAGCTGGATTACTATGCACCAATCAACCAATGTTCGCTAGGCAGCGCAAATACTATCGCTTCCCTCGCAAGCATTAATACGTATGGAGAAGTCATAAATATACTTGAAAGGTACTTGACCAACTAAAAGATAGTGCAGCTCTGGTAGCCTATTTAAAAACCTAAACATAGAAATGAAAAGATCTCAGACCAATCGAATAATGTATGAATTTAATTTAGCTCTCGTTCCGGGGTGCTTAGTAATGATTTATATTTTTGGTTTTGGGGTATTAATCAATGTTACAACTGTGGTCGCTACTGTTGTGCTCTGCGAATATCTTGTATTCAAAGTAAGAGCGCTACCTAAAAGAAATATTCTAGACGGAAGCGCTGTTGCAACAGGTCTTTTACTCGGCTTAACTCTGCCACCGCTGCTCCCTACCTGGATGGTTATACTTGGGAGTATCTTTTCAATTCTTATAGTTAAACATGCCTACGGAGGACTAGGGAATAACCTATTTAATCCAGCGATGGCCGGTTTTGCAGTGCTCGTTGTTTCGTTTCCCATGGCTATGTCTAAATGGAGTGCACCCTTCGTAGATATGAACTTAGCAAAAACTCTAGAAATCAAGATAGGAAGCCCAAAAATAGATGGAACCACAAGTGCTACGCCACTTGACGAATTCAAGTTTCGTGAGAAAGTAACGACCGAAGAATATTGGGATCCTAATAGGACCAAAAACTGGAGGGTATGGGCCTTAATTAATTTAGTTTACTTATTGTCAGGAGCGTATCTCCTATATAAGGGACTTTGCAAATGGCATGCTCCAATTGCCATGTTGAGCACGCTTACTTTGCTATCTACTATTTTCTATGATGGGGGAAGTTCCGCTAGCCTTGGCTCTCCACTATTTCATTTATTCTCGGGGGCTACAATGCTCGGCGCATTTTTTATTCTCTCTGACCCAGTCACGTCTCCTAACACATCCGTGGGTCAAATAATCTTTGGGATTGGAATCGCTATTTTGACGTTCTCTATTAGGACAATTGGAGCCTATCCAGAAGGGATAGCGTTCGCTGTGTTGCTAATGAATGGAGCAACGCCACTAATCAACTACTTAGTGCTCCATAAATGAGTCTCAAACTATTTACGTTTGTGGTACTCACACTAATATGTGGTATCAGTATTACTGGCTTACACACATTTAAAAGTGAACAAATCGAATATAATCGCAAAGAGTTCGCTCTAAGAACAATAAAACAACTAGTTAACCAAAAGCAGTTTTCATTAGTTCAAATTAATGACGAAAGATATGCCATAAAGTATCAAAATGCCTATGATGGAGCAGTATTTAAAATTAGGACGCCATCCGGATACAACGGTGAAATTATCCTATGGATTGCGACGAATAGCGCAGGATACATTCGAGGTGTTCGAGTTTTAGAACATAAAGAAACATCTGGGATTGGCGATCTGATTGATATTGAAGTGTCGGACTGGATACATCAATTCATTGGGATGTCACTTAAAAATAATTGGACATATGATAATTCAGATATTGACCACGTATCAGGAGCCACAATTACGACTCGCGCCGTTACAAAAGCAGTTTTCGATGCACTAAAAGTAGAGACCGAATGAACAGATTTTCACAGATAGCTTGCGATGGAATTTGGCGCCAGAATCCAGTACTCGTCCAATTACTTGGCTTATGTCCACTACTTGCAGTTTCAACGTCCTTCGTGACCGCATTCAGTCTCGGGGTAATTACGCTATTTGTATTAACAGCTTCTAATATTGTTATCAGTATAATTCGTTTACTGCTGCATGATGCAATGAGAATGCCCACGCAAATTATCGTCATAGCCACTTTCGTTACCCTCTCAGATATTGTTTTGCAAGCCTGGTACTTCGAGTTACATCACCGAATCGGGCTCTTTCTTGCTTTGATATTTACGAACTGCACTTTACTTGGTAGAGCTGAAATTTTTACTACCCGCAACCCTATTGCTAATTCTGCATTAGATGGTTTTATGATGGGCTTAGGATTTCTCTGGGTACTAGTTTTAATGGGATCAATTCGCGAAACTCTTGGTTCTGGAACTTTATTTAGTAATATGCACCTGCTTCTTGGACCAATTGGTGAAAACCTCGAGATCACTTTTAGTACTAAGGGTTTTTTACTTCTTGTGTTACCACCAGGAGCCTTCATCACGCTCGGTTTACTCATCGCCTCGAAAAATTATTTATTTAACAATCAGGAATAATATGAATGCGGAAAAACGGCATAAATTTCTAGCGCGACTTAAGCTGGACAATCCTTCTCCTCGTACAGAACTCGAATATACCTCTACATTTGAATTACTAATTTCGGTCATACTTTCAGCACAAGCAACCGATGTTTCAGTAAATAAAGCAACCAAGACACTTTATGGGATCGCAAACTCGCCGGAAAAAATCTATGCTTTAGGTGAGAACAAGCTCAGAAGCTATATTAAGACTATCGGTTTATATAATAGCAAGGCAAAAAATATTATTAAGACCTGCAAAATTCTGGTTGAACAACACGACTCTGTAGTACCACAAACTCGTGCAGAATTAGAGGAACTGCCTGGGGTAGGTAGGAAAACCGCGAATGTCATACTGAATACAGCTTTTGGGGCACCTACTATGGCTGTAGATACTCACATCTTTCGCATTGCTAATCGAACAAACTTTGCTCCCGGAAAAACCGTTCTCCAGGTAGAAAAAAAATTACTCAAAGTAATCTCAGATGAGTTCATTATAGATGCTCACCACTGGTTAATACTTCATGGCCGTTATGTCTGCACCGCTCGCAAACCGCGATGCAGTGACTGCTCAGTTCGCGAACTCTGCGAATTTAAGGGAAAACCGTCCGTAGCAAATTAGCTAAAATAATTAGGTAATATCTCGGCCCTTTTTAGCAGCAATCTTCATTCGAAGAGCATTTAATGTAATGAACCCTGAAGCATCTGATTGATCATAGGCACCTGCATCGTCTTCGAAAGTCACAATATCATCATCGTAAAGACTATCACTGTCAGAATTCCTACCAACGATAATCACATTCCCTTTAAATAGCTTGAGAACAACTTTACCGTTAACGTGTTGTTGCGAATAATCGATCAATCGCTGTAATGCCTGACGTTCCGGAGACCACCAATATCCATTATATATAAGCTTCGCATAACGAGGCATAAGCTCATCTTTCAGATGAGAGAGTTCTCTGTCCAAAGTAACAGACTCTATCGCCCGATGTGCCTTTAGCAAAATGGTACCACCTGGGGTCTCATAACAACCCCTTGCCTTCATTCCTACATAACGATTCTCTACAATATCAATGCGACCGATGCCGTTCTCACCACCCAGGCTATTAAGGCGCGCCAATACCGCCCCGGGAGACATTATTTCTCCGTCAACAGCAACTACGTCCCCTTGGCGAAAAGTCAACTCAACATAAGTTGGAGTATCGGGAGCCACCTCTGGAGCTACCGACCATAGCCACATCGACTCCTCTGGCTCTGTAGCAGGATCCTCTAAAACCCCCCCCTCGTAAGATATATGAAGCAAATTTGCGTCCATCGAATAAGGAGATTTCTCACCTTCATGTCTATTATCTACCTGAATTTGATGTTTCTCACAAAAAGAAATCAACGATTCTCTCGATGAGAGATTCCACTCTCGCCAAGGAGCAATGATCTGAACATCTGGTTGAAGCGCAGAGATACCAAGCTCAAACCTTACCTGATCATTTCCTTTGCCAGTCGCACCATGTGCAATAGCATCAGAATTCGTTTCATTTGCAATCTCCACTAGTCTCTTCGCTATTAATGGTCTAGCAATCGATGTTCCAAGCAGATACTCCCCTTCATATAGGGCATTGCATCGAAACATAGGGAATACAAAATCGCGTGCGAATTCTTCTCGGACGTCGTCTACAAAAATCTCTTTTACCCCCATACTCGCTGCTTTAATACGAGCTGGCTCGACCTCGCCTCCTTGACCAAGATCAGCAGTATAGGTAACAACGTCGCAAGCATAAGTTTCTTGCAGCCACTTCAGAATTACCGAGGTATCAAGACCACCGGAGTATGCAAGTACTACTTTATTTATATTGACCATAAATTTAGATAGCGAAAATAAGGCGAAACACTATGGTACTCCGTTCTATAGAAGTTTCGTAGTGCACTGCTTGGATAAAGGAAGATTAAAGGAAGCCACTGCAGATCATGTTATGATAAAGTTTTTGTGGAGTTAGATTTTTTTAAATGCGTAGTATATCAATAACACGTCCGGATGACTGGCATATACACTTACGCGATGGCGAGTATCTCGCTGCTACCGTTAAAGATGTTAGTAGATATTTTGGTAGAGCAATCGTGATGCCAAACCTGACCCCACCGATCACCTCAGTGCAAGACGCAAAAAACTATATGGTTAGAATTAACGCTTTGATTGAAGGGGTTTCTGACTTTAAACCCTTGATGACCCTATATCTTACTGACCAAACCAGACCACAAGTGATACGTGACGCGAAAAGATCTGGTTTCATTCAGGCGATGAAGTTTTACCCGGCAGGTGCCACAACTAACTCAGATGCTGGAGTGAAATCTATAGAAAATATCTTTCATCTTCTAGAGATAATGGAAAAAGAAAATTTGGTGCTGGCGATTCATGGTGAGGTCACTGACCACAGTATAGATATATTCGATCGTGAGAAAGCTTTTATCGACAGACATCTAGTACGTATCTGCAAAACATTCCCAAACCTACGAGTAGTTTTCGAACATATAAGTACCAATGATGCAGCCACTTTTGTAGCCGAATCAACTAGTAATATAGGTGCAACTATTACAGCACACCACCTATTATTCAATCGGAATCATCTACTCTCGGAGAACCTAAAGCCTGCCTATTATTGCTTGCCGGTTTTGAAAAGAGATACCCATCAACAAGGCCTCATTAAAGCTGCTACTTCAGGAGATGCTCATTTCTTTCTTGGTACCGACTCTGCCCCCCACCCGAGGTTCGCCAAAGAATCCGCATGCGGATGTGCTGCGGGCGCTTACACATCGCATGCAGCTATTGAGCTATACACTGAAATATTTGATAGAGCAGATCGTCTAGATCACCTAGAGGCTTTCGCGAGTCATAATGGTCCAGATTTTTATGGCCTACCACGCAACACCGATCGAATAACATTAGTGGACAAATCATGGGAAGTACCCCCTTATTACACTTTCGGTAAGGATAGCCTAGTTCCAATTAGAGCTGGAGAATCAGTTTTCTGGACAGTAGTAGGATAATAAAAATTGCGAGTGCAAAAGTCATCTATAGCAAATCGATTCCGCGGGTTTCTACCAGTGGTTATTGATCTGGAGACTGGTGGATTTAACCCAGAAACTGACGCATTGCTTGAAGTTGCAACCATTATTATAAAAATGGACGATTCAGGCGAGATAGCGCCTGGGGAAAAATTATTTTTTAATGTACATCCGTTTGACGGAGCGAATATTGAACAATCTTCCTTAGACTTTACTGGAATTGATCCATATAACCCCTTACGCAGAGCAGTTTCTGAAAACGATGCATTGGCGGAAATATTTCGTGCCATCCGTACAGAAATTCGGCATACCGACTGCCAGAGAGCAATTATGGTAGCTCACAACGCTTCATTCGACTTGAGCTTTATTAATGCGGTTTCTGAAAGGTGTAGCCTGAAACGCAATCCGTTTCACCCGTTTTCCACACTCGACACAGTCTCCTTAAGCGGGCTTGCTTTCGGACAGACTGTTCTGGCTAGAGCCTGCGAAACTGCTGGGATAGCCTTCAACAAAAAGGAAGCTCATAGCGCCATCTACGATTGTGAGAAAACAGCAGAGATTTTCTGTCATGTCGTGAACAAGTGGCGAGGCCTCACCAATTTCTGCTCTTAACCTGAGCAATAATAATCCAGCTTTCCCACAAAAGCCGTAACCTAGATCTCTAGGTTATCGAGAGCTTTTTGGAACCTGTTAGCATGTGAACGTTCTGCTTTAGCGAGCGTCTCCATCCAATCTGCTATCTCATCAAAGCCCTCGTCACGGGCCGTTTTCGCCATCCCAGGATACATATCAGTGTATTCGTGAGTCTCGCCTGCTATGGCCGCAGCAAGATTATTCGATGTCGATCCAATTGGCATACCTGTTGCCGGATCGCCAGTCAGTTCCAAATATTCCAGATGGCCATGCGCATGGCCAGTTTCACCTTCTGCGGTCGATCTGAAGACTGCCGAAACGTCATTATAGCCCTCAACATCTGCCTTCGATGCGAAGTACAAATATCGTCGATTTGCTTGTGACTCGCCCGCAAATGCATCTTTCAAATTTTTCTCTGTGCTACTACCTTTCAAATCCATCTTTATTCTCCTTAACTACTGAGTTAGATTCACCTTGACTAGTTATTCTACGCCTTCACTTATAATATGGATGCCATTTCAAATCTACAAGCACCGAATTATACAGCTGCAGCAGCCGACTTTATCATGGGTTCCAATTCGCCACTGTTATGCAACTCGGTGATGATGTCACAACCACCAACCAGCTCTCCATCAATGAATAACTGCGGAAATGTCGGCCATTCTGAGAAATTGGGAAGGTTAGCTCGGATCTCAGGATTTGCCAATATATCGATATACGCGAATTTTTCTCCGCAAGCCATAAGAACCTGCGATGCCTGCGCTGAAAATCCACACTGAGGTGCCTCTGGCGATCCTTTCATATAAAGCAGTATAGGATTGTCCTTTACCTGCGTTTTAATTTCTTCGAGTGTCTCCATGTTTTAAATCTTCACAAACAAATTTAGACGTAGTTTAGCAGACTTAAGAATCCAAAGGAGAGTGGAAAACGCAATATATTATTCATTACTAAGGCCAAAACCACCTCCTCCAGGAGTTTCAATTCTCAAAACCTGACCAGGTTTCACAGAAATTTGGCATTTGGCTGGAAGGATTCTACCATCCAGAGAATTAATCCCTGGTAGACCGGAAAGACCACCTTCCAATCCCCACGGCCGATGATTTCGACGATCAGTTAGTAATGTTACTTCCGTTTCTTCAAGAAAAACCAATTCGCGTACAAGACCATCACCGCCATCATATTTACCTGATCCTCCTGAACCATGCCTAATCGCGTAGCTCTTAACACGGACTGGATAATGTGATTCAAAGCTTTCAATTGGAGTATTGAGTGTATTTGTCATATGCGATTGCACAGCACTGACTCCCTCACCTAATGGGTGGGCACCACATCCACCGCCTATAGTTTCATAATAATCCCATGGTTGCTTCGAGCGATGATTTCCCATAGCTATATTATTCATTGTTCCTTGGCTAGCTGCCGGTATTTCTTCTGGAAGTGCCTGATGAAGCGCTCCCAGAATTGCATCCACGATTCGCATAGAAGTTTCAACGTTGCCTGCAGCTACTGCAGCTGGTCTTGTCGCATTTACTAAAGATCCTTCGGGTGCAGAGATTCTTAAATGCTGGAAAACCCCTGCACAAGAGGGTGTGTATTCCGGCAATAGACAACGGAAAACATAAAATGCAGCTGCAGCCGTAACCGGAAGCGGACAATTAACATTTCCTGCAACCTGCGCGGTAGTACCTTCGAAATTAATAGCCAGACACTTTGAACTAATATCGACATAGCATCTAATCGCTAGATCAAGTGTTCCTTGTCCATCATCATCAATGACGTCCCCGAAACTAAAACGTCCCTTGGGTATAGTCGAGAGCGCCGCTAAAGCTAATCGGGATCCATATGCATTAACCTGTTCTATACCAATTTGGAATCTTTCAAGACCAATGGTTTTCACAAGATCCGAGAGCCGATTTAATCCAATATCATTAGCACTTCGCTGCGCTGCAAAATCCCCCTTGGCCGCGCTACCGCCAATTTTGGTTAGCCTCTCCAACAAAACTTCATTTATTTTGCCCTCGCGAACGAGGAAGGTTGGCGGAATAATTTCGCCCTCTTCTTCTAGTGCTCGTGAAATAGGCATAGAACCTGGGGATATGGAACCAATATTTGCATGATGAGCTCTATTCACAACAAATCCTAATATTCCATGATCGGAAAAAAATGGCGATATAAATGTCACATCAGGTAAATGAGTTCCCCCCAGAAAGGGATCGTTAAAAATCAAGAGATCACCTTCACACCACGAAACACTACCAACAACATCCCGCAATGCAAAAGCCATACTACCAAGATGCACAGGAATATGTGCCGCTTGAGCGAATAATGCCCCTTGACTATCAAATAACGCGCAAGAAAAGTCCAAACGATCCTTAATATTGGTAGAAAAAGCTGCTTGGCGAAGCACAAGACCCATTTCGTGACATATGGCCTCAACACGTTTGATAAAAATTGCAAGTTCAATATTCGTCATTGTTAGAGGCCCCACGTAGTCAAAAACTATGTTGTACGAACACGGGATACAGCTTCTTGCCATCCTGCATACAATTTATCACTACGAGATCTATCAAGTTCCACGAAAAACCTTCGATCTTTACGCCAACATGACTCAAGATCTCGCAACGACTTAAATATCCCCACTTGGAGACCAGCCAAGAAGGCTGCTCCTAATGAGGTTGTTTCCACAACCACTGGACGATCTACTGGCATCTGTGTGATATCCGCAAGTTGTTGGACAACCCAATTATTAGTGGCCATTCCTCCATCCACCCGAATCACACTTAGTTCAGCTCTATCATGATGCATCGCACTCAATAAATCCCGGGTTTGAAAACATACTGATTGTAATGTTGCCGTCACTAGATCCTCGGACTTGGTATCCCTAGTCAGTCCTAAAACAGCACCGCGTGCCCTAGCATCCCAGTAGGGCGCGCCAAGTCCTGTAAATGCGGGAACTAAATATACCCCCCCTGTATCAGGATTTGATTTTGCAATGCCCTCCGTCGAATCTGCATCCTTGATCAAACCCAAACCATCCCTTAACCACTGCACTGCAGCACCCGCTATAAAAATGCTACCTTCTAAAGCATAAGTAACTTCTCCATTTAAGCGATAGCCGACTGTAGTCAGCAGTTTGTTGTTCGACCTTACAGGCTTTTTGCCCGTATTTAGAATAGCAAAGCAACCAGTTCCATATGTACTCTTCAACATCCCAGGATAGAAACAACATTGTCCAATCAGAGAAGACTGCTGATCACCTGCTATCCCCGTAATGGGTATTTCACCGCCAAAAAACGAGGTAGAACCGAAAAAACTACTGCAGTCACAAACTTCAGGCAACATCTGCAAGGGAATATCAAAAAGCTCAAGAAGTTCTTTATCCCAAACTTGCTGATGAATATTGAACAACATTGTTCGCGATGCATTAGTCGCGTCAGTCTTATGGGATCTACCCTTAGTCAATCTCCATAGTAAAAAACTATCAACCGTACCGAATAATAAACACCCTTTACGTGCTTTATCACGGGCCCCCTCAACGTGATCTAGAATCCATTTCAATTTTGTGGCAGAAAAATAAGGATCCAGTAACAGGCCTGTCTTACTCGTCACAGTTGATTCGAATCCCTGCCTCCTCAAAACATCGCAATAATCGGCTGTTCGTCTATCCTGCCACACAATGGCAGGATAGATCGGCTCACCTGTTTTAAGATCCCAGACAATAGTTGTCTCTCGCTGATTAGTAATACCTATCGCTAAAATAGACCCAGTAAAATCCACCACGGATTTAATGACTTCCAAGGAAGATGTCCAAATTTCTTCTGGATCATGCTCAACCCAGCCATCTTTTGGAAAAAATTGCGTTATTTCTTTTTGAGCCATATCCAGAATAGCGCATGTCTCATTAAATACTACTGCACGTGTACTGCTGGTCCCCTGATCCAAGGCAAGTATATTAGTAGCCATAGACGCTCTCGATTAATACCCGATATGCATATTATGCATAGATTTATCCTTAAACGGCTGAGACAATAAAAATTCGGAGAATCATCACGTGAGTAAAAGATGAATATCTACCCCCCGCCAAAAGCGTTTCGGCTTCATGACTGTTGGACAGCAACTGATTCACGACTCGTTCACGTCTCATATTCTATATCCCCCAGATTACGAAGAGCTATTAATTCTTTTTGTCAAAAACATCATCTGGAGTTAGCCGAAAAAATTCAAGGCAGGAATGTATTAGTCACTATTAATCGTGTAAATGCTTCTCCGCAATCTTATAGCCTAAAAAATACAAACAAAGGAATAACTCTAGAAGCAGCAAATGACGACGGTATTTTTTACGGTTTAGCTACGCTAGATCAGTTCATCACTTACTCAGGCTCACGCCTCCAATGCTTCACTATTCAGGACCAACCCGATTTTGAGTGCCGAGCTGTCATGCTGGATATAAGCCGTTGCAAAGTACCCAAGATGAATACTCTTTTCATGATCATCGACAACTTAGCAGCACTAAAAATTAACCAACTACAGCTTTATGTAGAACATACATTTGCTTTCAAACAACATCGGACAGTATGGAAAAACTCATCCCCTTTGACAGCAGGTCAGCTAAGCGAAATTAGGGACTACTGCTACGATCGGTTTATCGAACTAGTCCCCAATCTTAATTCGTTTGGTCACTTCGAACGCTGGCTAAGGCATCCAGAATACCGAAAATATGCAGAATGTCCGGATGGATTTGTACACCCTTTAACCGATAAGCGCGTTCCTTTCGGAAGCACGCTCAAACCCAACCAAAAAAGTCTTAAACTCATCGCAGGTCTTTACGATGAATACCTGCCCATTTTCGATAGCCAATACTTTAACGTAGGTGGTGATGAACCTTGGGAGCTTGGACACGGCTGGAGCGCAAAACAGTGCGAACAAAAAGGGACCGCTCAAGTTTATGTCTCATTCATGCATAAAATAAAACATATGGTAGAGAAATATGGAAAGCAGACTATGTTTTGGGCAGATATAGTTTTGAAATACCCTGAATCTATAAAAATTCTATCTGAAGATTTAACAGCTTTAGTTTGGGGATACGAGGCCGACCATCCTTTCGAGCAAGAATGCAAACAGATAGCTAGTAGAGATCTATCTTTTTATGTTTGCCCAGGAACATCTAGCTGGAATAGCATCACCGGACGTCAAACTAATGCTACAAAAAACCTGAATAGTGCAGCCGTCAACGGTTTTAAATATGGAGCGAAAGGCTATCTAATTACTGATTGGGGTGATCATGGGCATCATCAATATCTACCCATTAGCTTTGGAGGTCTAACGAGTGGAGCCTGTCACGCGTGGAATCATAAAGCTGCAAGATGTATTACATTGCCGGATGCCATTCATCGGATCTGGTTACCAGAGCAAGAGAAACTCTCAACGCTTCTTGTCCAATTGGGTGAAATACCAGACGGCATTGATGTTGGGTTAAGAAATGCTAGTATCTTTAACCACTTGCTGTTTTGGGATATGCGGAAAGAAACGATATTTTCCAAAAAACTTACTGAGGAGCAGCTTGGAGTCCTCCAACAACAACTATGGGAACTGTTCGAAGAAATAGATGTGATGCCAACAACTCTCGTTAGCAATGAATTAAGTAATGCCTTATGTATGGCTATACATAGTCTAGATAGGCTAGCATTATTTAGAGGTTATGGTAATCATGCTAGAGATCCAAAAAAGACCATGCGAGATATCATCGCTCGGCATCGTATATTGTGGAAAATGAGAAATCGTCTAGGGGGGTTAGCTGAGAGCAATTCTTTCTTATATCAATCAGAAAAATGCTTGTGAGCAAAGTGTTTTCTACTTTATCTAGATTGACAAAAGGTGCACAATAAAGCGTTTCGAAAGCACCTAAGTATATTTTACGGAGAGAGAGATAATGCGCGACGTTGTAGTAGTTGATAGTGTAAGAACTGGGCTAGCGAAGTCCCACCGGGGAACATTTAACCTAACCCGACCAGATGATATGGTAGCGCATTGTATTAATTCGCTATTGGATCGCAATTCGCAGCTAGATCCAGTAGAAGTAGAGGACGTGATCGTAGGCTGCGCTGGTCAAACTGGAGAACAAGGAGGGAATTTAGCACGCCTAGCAGTGGTTCTCTCCAAACTACCCATAACGACAGCGGGGTCGACCATAAGCCGAGCATGCTCCTCTGGACTAAACTCTATCGCATTTGCTGCTAACCAAATTGCCAGTGGCTGTAGTGAAATTATGATTGCCGGGGGCGTTGAATCGATTACCGCAGGAGCTCGGGGAACTCCTGGGAAATCAGAGAGTCATTCTACAATAAGAGACATGTCTCCTGATATCTTTATGGCTATGGGTAATACAGCCGAAGTAGTCGCTCGACGTTACAATATCACGCGAGAGTATCAGGACGAATTTTCATGTGAGAGTCAGAAGAGAACTGCAGCAGCTCAACAGGCAGGTCTATACGATGACGAAATAGTCCCTATGAAAGTCAAATGGCAAAAAGTTATAGATAAAGAAACAGGGGAAACAGAGATCATTGATGGTGAATGCGATAGTGACGAGTGTAACCGTCCGGGAACAACCCTAGAGGGTTTAGCGAAACTTCCACCTGCATTTGAAGAAAATGGCACAGTCACCGCAGGAAATGCTTCCCAACTTTCTGATGGAGCTTCCATGACGCTGCTTATGAGCGCAGAGCGAGCTGCTCAACTTGGCTTAACTCCAAAAGCCTATTTCCGAGGTTGGTTCGTAGCTGGCTGTGAACCAGATGAAATGGGTATTGGGCCAGTATTCGCTATCCCGAAGCTACTTAAAAACAAAGGTATGACAATAAACGATATTGATCTAGTGGAGCTCAATGAAGCATTCGCTTCTCAATGCGTATATTGTCGCGATACGTTAGAGATCGATCCAGCAATATACAATGTTAATGGTGGTTCAATTTCTATTGGCCATCCCTTTGGTATGACTGGTTCTCGGCTAACAGGGCATATAATTCGCGAACTAAAGCGCCGGGAAAAACGATACGGAATTGTGAGTATGTGTATCGGAGGAGGAATGGGAGCCGCAGGTTTATTTGAGGCCTGCTAGCAACTGATTTATTAGCAAATTTCAGGGAGTCCAGCATGGCTCCCTTTTTTGTTTGGGAAAACTCAGAAACGAGTGAGTCTAGTTTCAGCAACTTATTAAGGGCGATCATTCCCACTCATCAAGTATTAAGGAAAGCCGATCCATGAACATCACCGGCTGATCAAGGAAAATCTGATGTTGAGCATTCGGGATCTCATGAAGCTCAAGTTCTGGCTTTTGCGCTTTCATATATGCTGCACTCTTCGGACCAAAAGATTTACTTCATTCACCATAAATTAAAGCACATCTATTTGTTAATGATCTAAGATCTTCTAAGTATCGCCCGTTCTGTGCATGCGGCTAATAAGTTCTCTGTCGAACTTCCATACAAATCCCTCATCGATAGCATCAAGAGAATGCTGAGCTATATACCTTACCAAGTATTGGTTATCGCACTCCTGAGGGGGTAATAGCCGAAAGCGCTTAATCGCTATCTCTTGACTAGGATATACCTTCTGTTTGGACCAAGGTTTCGTGCTCTCAGCTTTTTCATCATTGGGATATTTAACCCCAGAATCTACGAGAATAAGTCCTTTAAAACGCGAAGATTTTTGAACCATCACCCGCAGTGCAATAATCCCTCCAAAACTGTGTGCTACAACGATAGTGTTTTCAGGCATCTTCAAGGCATCTGCAGTCGCGATTATTTCGTCAGCAAACATATCTGTGCTGTAATTGTCTCTATGATCACTATCTCCCATACCAGAAAGATCTAAAGCTGCCACCTGATATCCATTTTTATAGTGAGGTGCAATAAAATCCCACCAACGCGAATGAGCGCTATGGCCATGGACAAATAGTAGACCTGGTTTTCCAGCATCACTCCAGAAACAGTATCGAATATCACCGTTAGAAACTTCAACGCATCCCCTCTTAGCTTCAATATCAACTGACCACCCAAACCAATCTGGTATATCCGACATCCCAATCCCTACTTATATTTTGAGCGGTTCTATCTTATATAATTCAGGCGGTCCTTTATTTCAGCTACTCCATGATCATTACCCAAAATAACGGAGATATCTGCAGTATATTGCTTGAGCATACGCTCAGTAATTCTCTGATAATGCATCATAAATTCTAGAAGTTCCTTCTCCGTCATTATACGGCGTCCCGCAACTAGCTGCGACTCTTGTTGTAACCTCCAACGGAAAATTGCTTCCATATCGGGGGCATCCAAAAACACCTGCAGGTCAGTAGAGAAGCATTTTTGATAGATATCCGACGCTAAAGCTTGATTTACAAATCTTCGCCAAATCAACTCCGAATCTTGATTTGCCTCCAAATCATTCACTGGGTTTTGTAGTTCTTTATCTGTTACAGGCCTTGCACCCCAGCACCATCCTTCAAGAATCAGGACTTCAGGCGGATATTTCATTAGATCATCACGCAAACGATCATCTTCACCCTTACTAAAAACTGGCACTTTGCACGCTTCGCGACCCCTCAGAGATGCTATCGTCGAATGCATCCAATACATGTCGTGCGTTCCTGGCACACCTCTTACAGCAAGCAAAGGATGTGTCTTAGCCGCTAATTCAATCCTTTCATTGCGGGTTAAATAATAGTCATCAATAGATAGAACCTCGGCCGAGATTGAAAATACGTGGTATAAAACATCCTTGACCATATGAGAAATTGTGGATTTCCCAGTACCTTGACCTCCCCCAATTCCGAGTGTCACCATATCACCCTGCAAACATCTTGCTGCAGTCTGCGCAATATGTAAAACAGCCTCGTAGTAACTCGGAATATGCTCAACAAGAATACCCTTACGCTGCGATCGGGTAGTGAACTCACTCAGGAATTTTGAGGCGAGCATCCTAAAACACTTATCTTAATAAGACTAAATGCAACGGCTATCCTCGACTCAGCAGACCCCGAAGAAATCCTTTATTTAGCTTTCTCTCGCAGGTTTGGAGCTGTTGCGCGTACAAATCACTTCGTGAGGATACTTTCTGTGCCACATCTTGCAGCCAGTGCTTTCCGGTAAAAGACCCCCTTTTAAATCCACCATGACCTTCGTGGTAAGCGAGGTATAAGTGATAGGCATCAGTCTTTGATATTTTGTTGATGCGTTGGCTCTGGTCATTATACCAACCAATAAAATCCATTGCGTCCTCAAAATCGTCACGATCTGCGCCTCTTCTTCCGGTAGATTGTTTATACGCTCTCCAGGTACTATCGATAGCCTGAGCAAATCCAAACGCACTGGCCGGCCTAGGTCCTGGAAATATCCATAAAATTCTCTTGCGCGGTGGCTTTGCCTTAGCACGAAAGCCAGACTCCTGTTGTGCAAACGCCATCATGACAGGGATCGAGGTCCCCCAACGTTTAGATGCCTTATGCGCTTGCTTATACCAACTTTTCTTTTCTGCAAAAATGGCACATAGATTACTCTGATTCTTAGGAGGAGTAGAGGAACATCCTCCTAAGATAAAAAGTGCTGTAATTATAATACTTACTTTATTCATAATATTTACTAAATAAATCTAATAATTCATCTTCATGAATAACTCGAATATTGAGTGACTGAGCCTTCATTAACTTAGAGCCAGCCGAATCTCCCGCAACAATACAATCAGTCTTAGATGATACTGAGCTAGAAACTTTAGCACCAAGAGCTTGCAACCGTAATTTCGCATCGTTACGAGTTACATTCAAAAGAGATCCAGTGAGTACCCATACTTCACCCTGCAATACTTCGTTTTTTTTTGAGGATTCTTCGATTTCCCAATGTATACCTAATTCCATCAAATCGTCGATTAACAATTGATTATCCTTTTCTCGAAAAAACTCGTGTATGTTGTTTGCAACAACAGGTCCAATATCGGGTATTGCGAGAAGATTTTCGATAGTCGCCTCACGCAGCGGGTCTAAAGCACCGAAATAGCGAGCCAATATAGATGATGTGTATTCACCTACTTCTTCAATACCAAGCGAATATATGAATTTTGACAGCGTTGTCTTTTTACTTATCGCTAATGCAGATATCAGATTTTCGGCTGATTTCGGGCCTAATCGATCAAGCTCGCTAAATTGCTCTCTAGACACCTTGTATAAATCAGCGGGAGACTTTACCAATGAGGTTTGTATAAGTTGATCAATAATTTTTTCTCCAAGCCCTTCAATATCCATAGCTAGACGAGATGAAAAGTGACGAATATTCTCTTTGCGCTGATCGGGGCACTCGTAACCACGAGTGCATTTAGCGATGACATCATTATTTATAATAGTCGAGCCACAAGCTGGACAAGAGGAGGGTAGTTCAATCTTATGCATATTGGAAGATCTTCCTTTTCCAATTACTGAAACAATTTTTGGGATAACATCTCCTGCCCGATGGACAAGGACATTGTCACCAATCATTAAATTTAGTCGCGCAATTTCCTCCATGTTAT
This sequence comes from Gammaproteobacteria bacterium, assembly GCA_002690865.1. Lineage (GTDB taxonomy): Bacteria > Pseudomonadota > Gammaproteobacteria > Pseudomonadales > Azotimanducaceae > UBA7455. Next base: position 79,073 of record NZGG01000001.1, read on the forward strand.
GCAGAGTCACATTACTAATAGTTACGCCTCCTATCTTCACCGGCTCTATTCTAGCAACAGGTGTTAACGCTCCTGTACGACCGACCTGAAACGCTACATCTTTAACTATTGAAACACCTTGTTCCGGAGGAAATTTATGGGCGATTGCCCACCTCGGTGTGCGACTTAAAAATCCCAGTTCGCTCTGGAGATCTAAACGATCAACCTTGAAGACAACACCATCGATGTCATAATCTAGCGCAGCCCGCTTCGTCAAAATTTTTCCAAAAAAATCAACGCAACCCTTAACTCCCGCTCTTACTTCGACAAGAGGATTTACTCTTAAGCCCCACGTCTTCAATTTAAACAGAATTTCACTATGCTTCCCAGGTAAGGAGCCTCCCTCTACAAGGCCAACGCTATAACAGAACATTGACAGCTTTCTTTGTGCTGTTAATCTCGCATCTAATTGTCGCAAACTACCAGCTGCTGCATTACGAGGATTAGCAAAGGTCCTTTCACCTAATCTGACGGCCAATTGATTCGCCGCTTTAAATGCTGAGCGAGGAAAATAAACTTCTCCACGAACTTCAAGACGTCGTGGATACTCAGTTCCGCAAAGGCGCAAGGGGATTGCCTCGATAGCACGTACATTTTGAGTAACGTCCTCGCCAGTAGTTCCGTCACCTCGAGTAGCACCGCGGACCAACTTGCCATCCTCATAGATGAGACTTATAGCGACGCCATCAATCTTAGGCTCACAGGAGTAGCAGATGATATTTTTTGTCTTCAAACGCCCACAAATTCTTGCTTCAAAATCAGCCAAATCTTCTTCACTAAAAGCATTATCAAGTGACAGCATAGGCAAATCATGAACAATCTTAGTATGAGATTTTAGGGGTGAAGCCCCAATCCGCTGTGTTGGCGAATCGGAAGTTAAAAATTCAGGATTATCTATCTCAAGCTGCTGTAAATCCCGAAATAGCAGGTCAAATTGGACATCGGTAATTTCTGGTTCATCTTGGGAATGATAAAGGTAATTATGTTTATTTATTTCTTCTTTCAGTTTTTCAATCTTGATTTTTAAACTAGCTCGACTAACCATAATTCAGGCCGAATAACGAAATTGAAAGTCCCTAATTTCTTGACGACAATGCTCTATCGTTTGTGCTGTAACAACGCTTCTAGTCTCGTCTTTTATCAAACCATCCAGATCTTTTGCAATCGTTTCTGCGACCTCAAGCATTTTATCGTAAGCATCCTCCGGATCGACCAGTTTATGCACATGCATAAACATTGTTACGCCCGGAATTTTCTGACTCTCCAGATCAACTAAATCAAAAGTACCGGGCTCGATTGCACTAGCCAAACTAAAAACGGGATCTCCATCCTCACTACACCGATGAAAAATATTCCTTTCACCAAAGGTCATATTGAGATTTACCAATATTTCAAGAAGCTGCTGGCCATCAAAAAAATCACCTGACGAAAAAACGTTTAAAATCACACTCTTTTCCAACTGAGCAGAATCTTCTATCGATCTAGTCTTCTGTATGCCTTCTAAAGAGTCCTTCCCGAGTTGCCTGTAAACTTTGTGATCAATCGCCCTTGGCTTAAGAATTTCTCCTAATTCCGGATTTTCCTCGGAGGAGTTATAGCTACTCACTTTTTTGAAGCGAGCGCCTCCGTTAGGAAGTTCTGCCGTAAGCGTGATCAGGTCGTCGGCAGCAAGTTCCTCTCCCACCTTAGAAACGAACTTTTTATCGAGGCCCATTTTAAGATCGTTTCTACCGTTGAGCATCCGCCAATAGCCATGCAATAGAATTGCAATGATTAATACGGGACCAAGAACAAATAACCACTGTCTTAAATCGTATTCCATACTCAACTTACCTTAAACGGCTGCCATAGCCACAGCTTCATCCATATTTACAGACACCAAACGGGATACACCAGGCTCATGCATAGTAACCCCCATTAACTGCTCGCCCATCTCCATAGCAATCTTGTTATGAGTTATATAAATAAACTGCACGGTACGTGACATCTCTTTCACCAACTCAGAATAACGACCTACATTTGCATCATCTAGCGGCGCATCAACCTCATCTAACAAACAAAAAGGAGCAGGATTCAAAGAAAATATTGAGAATACTAAAGCGATCGCGGTAAGGGCTTTTTCTCCTCCTGATAGCAGATGAATACTACTGTTACGCTTACCCGGTGGTCTCGCCATTAAACCAACGCCAGTGTTCAGCAAATCATCTCCCGTCATCTCTAAGTAAGCTTGCCCACCACCAAACAGTTTCGGAAACAATTGCTGCAACTTCTTATTTACTTGATCGAAAGTTTCCTTAAATCGAGCGCGTGTCTCGACATCAATCTTTCGAATGGCATTTTCTAAAGTTATCAGGGCCTTCTCTAAATCATCATTCTGTGCATCCAGATAATGTTTCCTCTCAGACTGCACTTTGAAGTCATCTATAGCTGCAAGGTTAGGATTTCCTAGTTTCTGTATTCGATTACCCACAAGACGAAGTTTATTTTCCCACTCTGTCTCATTTGCTAACTCTGGAAGCTTTTGAAGCACGCTATCTAAATCCATTCTATCTTCGGTCATCTGTTCCTGTATAGAAGTTCGACGAACCTCTAATGTCTGATAATTTAGACGAGCCTCCTCAAGCTTAGCTCGATTTATATCCAAAGTCTGATCCAATTGATTCCGTTCCTTTTCTAAATCACGAAGCCTATAGTCAATTGCCTCTGATTCCCTACGAACCCTCGCCAGCTCTTTTTCTACCTCAAGTCGTTTTGCTAGATATCCATCAAGCTCCTCTCTCAGATTTTTTTGAGGTAACTCACTGTCTTTGATATTGCTAGAAAGCTCATCATGTTTTTGTTCGAGTGCCATCTTTTGATCTGTCAGACGAACCATTCCTCTTTTAGCAGAGGCTATCTGGGTTTCTAGAGACTCTACTTTTAGAGCTAATTCGTGAGCAGACTCTCTATGAGTCTCAGCTTTTTCTTGAGCTTCATCAAAACGCACTTGAATTGTTTCTCGCGCATCACTTAGCTTTAATTTCAGTGATATGTCCTCTTCTATTTTATCACTTGCAATTTGCAACTCGTTTTTAGCTTGAAGCAGCGAGTCTTTGTCCAGCTTAGTTTCGTCTTCACAAAACAGCATATCTTGTTCTGCACGATATATATCTTCTTTAAGCTGTTCTACTTGGAATCGTTTAGCCCCAAGCTGGGCACGAGTTTCAGAAAACATTTCCTGTTGCTTCGCCAATCTTGTATGCACCAAATCTCTATCGGCCTCTGCCTGAGTTAAAGCCATGAAATTAGAATCAAGCTCAGTCGCCCCATCATCAACGGATTCCTTAAGCTTTTGCGTCTCAACATTCAGTCGATCAAGTTCGGCTTGACGACGAATGACGCTCTCCTCTTCATCCGGATCTTTATGCACCCGTACCCAATTTTTACCTACCCAAATACCATCCTTGGTGATAATTGATTCTCCCTCGGACAATCTGAAACGGCGATAAAGGGCATCGTTTAATGACTCCGCCGTATAGATTCCATGGAGCAAATTTGAAACATCAATGTTTCCTCCTACATGAGAGGCCAGTCGATCTTCTGGTACGTGGACTGGTAGTTCGCTTGAGATTAATTTAACAGATCCTTTTGAAAAATCAGTTAGCAAATGATCTACATCATCCAGATTGGGCAAACAAACGGACTGCAGACTTTCACCCAGCACAGTCTCTACTGCTAGTACCCATTCATCTTCAACAGTAATTTGCTCAACCAGCCTAAGATTTTCTCCTAAACCATGACTTGTAAGCCATGCTGACTCTGAGTCATCACTCTGACCAAGTGCGGCTTGCTGAAGTGCTTCAAGAGAAGCTTTTCGTCCTAGCATTAACTGCAAATCACTTCGTCTTTTATCAAGTTCTTCGCCTTGACGCGCATTACCTTCACGCTGGCGCTCTATATGCCCCGTAATATTTTCTAATTCAACTTCAATACGCTGCATCTGTTCTTTCTGAGCACCAAGCATAGTCTCCAGGGGTTCTATTTCCTGCTCATCAGCTGCCTGAGACATTCGATCGACATCATCTCGTAACGATTTCATGCGATCATTTTGTCTTTGAATCGACTGTTCAAGGTGTTCAATTCTTGACTGTTGGACTCCACTTTTCTGTCGAGATTCAGCGGCACCTTGGTTAAATGCATCCCAAGATCTTTGCCAAGTCTCCATATCTTTTTGTGCCGACAACAAGTCCTCGCCTGAAAGTTCTTCCAGACCACGCAATCGCAAATGTTTTGGTTGAGTTTCTTTCAACTCATGAGTAAGTTCAGCGACAGCCTTTACATCACCAGTCAAATCGATCTCAACTTTACTAAGGTCTAGACTAACTTGTTCCATATCGACGTGAAGCTGCTCTACTCTCTCATTCTGGTATTGAATACCATCCTCTAAACGAGCGATCTCGGTTCCAAAAGAATAATATTGTTGTTGTATTTGATCTCTCATCTCTTCCAGATCTACGAGTTCGTCTCGAAGCTTTTCAAGCTCTGCATCCAATCGACGTTGATCTGCAACAGTAGCCTCCCGTATCGTCGTAAAACGATCAATAGTTTCATTCACAACTTTGGCCTCTTCTCCAATAGAAGACCATCTTATTACATGAAGCTCAGCCCTTATCTCCCGCTCCTCCTGACGATATTCCTTGTAACGCACGGCGGCATTTGCCTGCCCTTCTAAATAATGAAGATTACGTTCAAGCTCTTCGCGCAAATCGGTTAACCGGTCTAGATTGTCACGCGTATGGCGAATTCTGCGTTCTGTCTCTCTTCTGCGCTCTTTATACTTAGAGATACCTGCCGCCTCTTCCAAATATACTCGCAGATCTTCTGGTTTAGCTTCTATTAACTGACTAATCATTCCCTGCTCAATAATTGAGTAACTTCTTGGACCAAGACCAGTACCAAGAAAAATATCAGTAATATCTTTTCGCCGGCACTTTACTCCGTTCAAAAAATAGTTTGATTGACCATCGCGACCAACTTGTCTCTTAATAGATATTTCACTGTACTCAGCATATTCTCCTACCAAACGACCATCTGAGTTATCAAACTGCAACTCAATACTGGCTTGACCAACTGGTTTCCGTGCAGTTGAACCATTGAAGATTACGTCGGCCATAGACTCTCCACGCAGTGTCTTGGCTGACGACTCACCCATCACCCACCTAACCGCATCGATAATATTTGACTTTCCGCAACCGTTTGGACCTACGACGGCGCAAAGATTACTAGGAAACGGGACTGTTGTAGGATCTACAAAGGACTTAAAACCTGAGAGCTTAATTGCCTGCAAACGCATTTGCTTTTTCGCTACCTCACGACTTTTCGACTAAAAACTAGTATAAAGTCGGATGATTCTATTATAAATTCAAGGTGTAAATAAGATAAAAATGTAACTTTATTAAGCAATTTTTCTTGAACTGACCCCAAAATGTCTAGCAGCTCAACAATAATCATGATTTGCGTTCTTCTCGCAGTAAGCTTTTGCTTTTGGCGCATCGGTAAGCCTCGTCTTGAACCCGAATCACCAAAATCGAACGTACCCAAACACCTGTCATTAATGGAACTAAAAAGTTGGCTTAAGAGCAGGGAAACGGAAGTTTCTTGCCTTATGCCTGAAGTAGAAGCCAATATCACCTGGGCAGAACCCTCTAATCCTCAGCGAACGAAGCTATGTTTCCTTTATATTCATGGTTTTTCTGCAACGCCTAGGGAAACCTCGCCTTTGACGGAACAGATATCGGATCGCTTTTCCGCGAATTATATGCACGCTCGACTTGCAGGCCATGGCATAAAAAACGATATCGATGCAACTGCAGAAGAATGGCTTCAAAGCATCGTAGATTCATGGGATATAGCTCAGCAAATTGGTGAGAACGTTGTAATCATAGCTACTTCGACGGGAGCAACCTTAACAGTGTGGCTCGCTAATCAGTTGTTAACAACAGAAAGGATTTATGCAGCTATTTTTTTAGCCCCTAACTTTAGGGCTCGCCACTCACTGGATACTCCGATTTTTTCTATTTCGTCTATATTGACTTGGCCTTGGTCCGAATACTGGATACCCTTATTATTGGGGAAACGCCGTGAACTCAATTTTCAAAATGACCTTGAAGAACAATTCTCCACTCATGGTTATTCGGTAAAGGCACTGATAGAAATGCAAAAAACAGTAGACTGGTCACGCACGGTTGACTACGGCAGGCTCGATATCCCACTCTGCACAATGTACATGAAAAATGATCCTACTATTGATTCCTACGCCGCAATCAAAGTACACGAAGAGTGGGGCTCAAATCAAAAAGAACTCATCCCGGTAACTTTAAACGAAAATTCGATCGAACATGTTTTCGTAGGCGATATCATGGCCCCCCATCGCACTGATTGGTGCACAGAACGTCTGGCATTATTTTTGAGAGGCCTAGAGAAGCTGTGATAGATCAGGAGATTAATCTGGATTTTGATAGAGAAAACCGAACAGGCCTCGCCGAAGCTATTTTTTGTAGTGGTAAAAGCAGCTCGCAACTAAAGAGCATAATTCAGAATATCCAAGAAAACGATAAGCCAATGCTGTTTACGCATCTATCTAAAAAGCAATTCCTTGAGATCGATAAGAAGTCACCTGATCTATTAAATTATGATCCAATATCGAAAACGGCATATCACTCCCCAGCACCCATAAAAGATAAAGATCTTGTTGCTATTGTTACCGGAGGAAGTTCAGATATACCCGTAGCACGTGAGGCATCTAGAACATTAGCTTACTACGGCTATGCCAGTCTAGAAATTGACGATGTAGGTGTCGCCGGACTATGGCGGATTACGCGTCACCTGGACGAACTGAGACAAAGAAAAATCATTATCTGTATAGCGGGTATGGATGCAGCCCTACCGACGGTATTAGCAGGTCTCGTTCCAGGAGTTATGATCGCGGTTCCTACCTCCGTTGGCTATGGCATGGCCAGAAATGGCCAAACCGCACTTAGTTCATTGTTAGTAAGCTGTGCCCCAGGAATCACTGTGGTAAATATTAATAATGGCTTTGGCGCAGCCTGTGCTGCTATTCGTGTTCTCAATCAAATAATATAATGGCGCACCCGGTGCGATTCGAACGCACGACCTTTGGCTTCGGAGGCCAACACTCTATCCGGCTGAGCTACGGGCGCAGTGACGAAATGTCCATGTTTACATTACTGCACTGTAAGCGTCTCTATCAAAAAAGCACTACCACGCTTATAAGGTTCTATTGAAATATTGTTCGAGTACGAATCAAACCCGTTAACCTTAAAAATTCTTCGTACTATCTTTTTTACTTCTGCATTATATTCACTATTCGGATCTAAAACCTCAGTCGAATCAATCTGAATAGTGACAGAATCTGGCAAAATCCTGCAACGAACAGCTTGAAGAGGTAAATATGAGATTAGAGTAGTCCAGAGCTCCCTCTCTACCAGATTAATCACTGGTAGTAGGGTTGCATCAATTGCAATACCGGTCGTCACCCTACTAGACAAACATGGGGAAGAAGGCAAGTCCTGTAAGTCGGTTAAGGACAAGGACTTTGCGATATCTCTTAACTGTGTTTTAGAAATACCAGTTTCTACATATGGATGCACAACGCGATGTTCCTTTGCTGCTTCAAGACCAGGCCGGTAGTCTCCTAGATCATCCATATTTGTGCCTGATGCAATAGTTAATTCAGTCTGCTGAGACAACGTAGCATAAAGGTTTGTCTTACAGTAATAGCATCGATTTGCAGGATTGGCTAGATATTGTGGGTCCTCAATTTCCCCAGCTGTCACGATCGTAAGATTCCATCCCTCGTCTTCAGCATAACGCCGAACGAGCGCTGTGGATTCCAACGGCACAGCGGGGGAAATCGCATGATACATTTCTGTGTCGAGACTTGCGCGATGCGCCACGACGGCGAGAGTCATGCTATCTACTCCACCACTTACCGCTATGGCTAAAGGGCCCCTATCCAATAAATGCTTTTCAAGTAAATCTAGCTTACTCATCTCTGTTTGAATACTTCAGGCTTTTATTTTGTGCACTAAGAACCTTATTTTCCAGGCTTTGCTTTGTCTTTTCTCGCAAACTAGTGTCAACCGCTTGCAAGTCATCCATCTCAACCTTAGCCGTCCTACCTCCAGGTCGGTCTGCAATTTTTATTCGGAAGTCTCGACCAGCATGGTTCACTACCAATTGCTCGCGTGATAGTTTCGAACGGGTAAGATTCTGCTTTCGGATACCTAAAGTTGTACTTTCAAGAAAACATCTTTCAGTAATTTCTCCTACTGCTTCAGGTAACGCTAAAATCCGGATACTCGCACCTTGACGACCTTTCTTTCCCGTATACCCGATCTGCAGCACATCAAGGACACCCTGCTCTGCGCGAATATTCTCTAAAGCCACTGCTAAAGCTTCTGGGGTCTGGTCATCTATCTCGAATTCTATCTGTATTATCTCATCTGTATCCCAATCAATAGCTTGGGTTGGAAGGAAAACTAATGCGCGAACCACATTAGAAAGGCCCGAAAAAACTTTAGAGCCAAATCCTGTAGCCGAACCTTGTAGCACTAAACCTGGAGGAATTCGTCTTCCAGGGTTTAGGTACTTCAGAATTGCTGCCCCAGTTGGAGTAACGCGTTCCCCTTCGACCCCATCATCAAAAAAAGAGAATCCTTTAAGAATTAAAGCAGTAGCAGGTGCTGGAACCGGTAGCATTCCATGTGCCGTCCTTACTTGCCCACGCCCAATAGGAATCGAGGAAACACTCCAGCTACTAACGCCACTTTGAGTGATCAAGTATGCTGCACAAATTACATCTGCTATTGAATCCCAAGCACCAATCTCATGGAAAGAGATCATATCTACTTCTTTACCATGAATTTCTGCCTCAGCGATTGCTATAATCTCAAAAATCTCAAGGGCGGCTCCACACGTGGCGCTATCTAATTTTGAATTATTTAGGATCTTTTTTATTTCCATATATTGCCGATGGCTATGCGCCGTCTTATCCGCCACAACATGAAAACGAGTTCCTGCGAGCACCCCATCATTATGCAGTTTACAATCAAGAAGAACGAGATCGGCAAAACCCGCATCAATCATCAGACTAGAAAGCTTCGATTTACTTTCTGGAAAATAATCAAGCATTGCACTAATGAACATATCACCAGATAGTCCACCAACTAAATCAAGATGAATATGCACTTAATTTCTCCCTAAAATTCTCTAGTAACTCAGTAATTGATAAGTGCGTCCATACAGACCGGCCATATAGATGATGTATGTACACGAATTTCGAAATGGGACCCCGTCGTATGACAAACTTTTCGGTTTCCGGAGACTTTTGCAGTTTCTCCATAGTATCTTTACTCGTATGCCTTACTCCAATCTCTTTTTTGATGACAAGATAAACACAATCTAGATCATCACGTAATACTCTAAAAAAAAGATACATTTGAGATTTTAAGTCCATTTTGACTAAGCTTAATATCTCGTATAACACTCCGGATTTGGGAATTCATTCGCTCAGCAGATGCTTTGCCAGGACAGGCTAGAAAAACAAAACTAGTTAGCGCTCCAAAAGGCGGAAATGCACATCGATTAATCCAGTTTCCCATCCGTTTGTGCCCCCTTTATTTTCCGTATCGCACTAGTAATAATGTCTTAACTAGTTTTGATTTACCATTAAGAGTGTCAAATGATTGAATTAGATTTCCGTTGGATTACTATAAGTTAACAATAGAGTTTAATAACTTTTATTTCGTTAGTTTACTGTATCAATATTACAAGCTATAAAGGACTACCGTGCTTATTGATCTGCATACCCATTCCATCAAATCAGATGATGGACGAGCAAAAGTCGATAACTATTGCAAGTGGATAAAGTCAAAAGCTTTACCTATCGATGGTTTCGTTCTCACAGAACATCGCCAGTTCGACCTGGAATCTAACTACTCGGATCTCGCCGAAGAGTTTGGTTTAGTTATCCTAAAGGGTAGTGAGATTGAAACGGAGTATGGCCATGTCCTAGTATTTGGTGTGAATAAACCTTTAATGAAAGCATTTGATTTTAGTAGTATTGACCTTCCCCTCGAAGAAGTAATAGCAACGTGTGAACATCATGGAGCAATCGCTGTTCCCTGCCATCCTGGTAGACCGAAAGTGGGAATGTTTGCTCATACAGAGGAATATGGGATCCCCAAGGGAGTTCGTATTGTAGAAATATATAACGGGGGCAGCCGCGAAAATGAGGACCAGATTGCAATAGATAACGCTGAAGTTCATGGCTATCGTGGGATTGGCGGAAGCGATTCGCACATAGTTAGTCATATTGGACGTTGTGCCACTCGTTTTTATAGGAAGATAAATGGCATGCACGACTTAATTGATAATCTCAAAGGCTTGGAATTTGAGGCTGTAAACCTAAAAGATTAGTCTATGAAAAAAATCTGTCTAACTGGCGGTCTTGCATCGGGAAAATCGACAGCCGCACAATATTTATCGGAGCAAGGTGCAAGCATCATCGACGCCGATATATTAGGACATCATGCTTATGACAGAGGAACTATAGCGCACCAGGAAGTGATTAAAACCTTTGGAGAAGATTTGATCACTGAAGATGGCTCTATAGACCGAAGACTGCTTGGGAAGAAGGTGTTCAGTGACCCCCTGAAACTAAAAAAGCTCACCAATATAGTCTGGCCTGAAATTCGCAGGCTAGCGCAGAAAAAACTAAATGCCTTTGAGGATAATGAGATTGTAGTTTTAGAAGCAGCAGTTTTGATCGAAGCGGGCTGGCAAGATATGGGTGATGAAATTTGGGTCGTTGTTGTTGAGAGAGAGGTAGCGATACAGCGATGCATTTCTAGAGATGGACTTGAAAGGGAGGCAATACTCAATCGCCTCGATGCACAGATTTCGAATAAAGAAAGAAGACAGCATGCCGATGTTGTGCTATCCAACAATGAGAGTGAGGAAGAGTTATTCGAGCAGCTAGACAAACAATGGCATCGACTCATGACCTAACCGGGGATAATTTTGTCAGCCCAACCAAGGCACCAACAAAAAAGTCGTGATGCAGGCGATGATCACGAGAACAAATAAATTATTGAAATTCTTTTCCATGCTATAGCTTCATAAAAAATCGATGGTAAGGGTACCTAGAAATGTAGCGCTCAGGAAGAATCAATTATTCATATCGATATAACGCATGGTAATGAGTATAAACATTACCTTCCAAACAAAAACGTTTAAGAATCGCTCTCCGAAGAGAAGTAGCGACCGACATCTTCAGGTCGATCTACATCCCAGATCAAAGGCATCAAGGACCATTCTAGGCGGGCTTGATTAAAGCGACGACAGGTCTCAGAACAAATCTGACTGGAACCCCAAACAAGGTTTTTAAAGTAATTCCAATGTGATTCATGCAAACCAATTAGTCCATAGCCCCCATCCTCAGCGGGACCTAATACCGCATCATGATTTAGAAGCTTCACAATTGCCCTATCCAAATAACCGGCATTAATAGAGGGGCAATCCGTCCCTATAAGAATGACGTTGTCCTTGACAGATAACACTTCATTAAACGCATGATGCATACGCTCCCCTAAGTTATCACCCTTCTGGACAATTCGCTTAATCTTCTTAAATGAAGTAAAGAACTCGTGTGAGATATCTGGCCAACAATACAGCACTACCTCAGCAAGATTAGATGCTATAACCTCATTAATAAGTCTTTCTGCCAAAGCCCTATGCAGCGCACAAGCTCCATCTTCACCAAGAGTTGGTATAAGCCTTGTTTTAACGCTCCCTGAAATCGGTGCCTTGCAAAAAATCAGAATAGATGTGTCTTCGTACTTCATTCGTAATATTGATAATACTGTTTTACCAAGCGTTGTGGAGACACACCAAAAAAGTATAAAAGACGTAACCACCACATCAAAAAAACTGTTGGATATATGCCATTTTTTCGCCAACGCCGAGCAGAAGTGATTACTTTTCGCCTAGAACAGTAGGGCTTCGAAAATCGATTAAGTCGCTTGCTTAACTCTATATCCTCCATCAATGGGATGTTAGCAAAGCCACCTATCTCAGCGAAAATGGTGCGCTTCACAAATATGGCCTGATCACCTGTACAAATACCCGTCAATCGGGAGCGACAATTCATCATCTTCGCGATAATATAAAATGGAAAAGAGCTTTCATCGAAACCAATATCGAAACGACCCCAAACTTTATTAGCATTAGCTATCACCAAACTCCAATCGGGAGGCAGGGTTGTGTCAGCATGTAAAAACAATAATTGCTCTCCCTTAGCAAATTCTGCCCCTGCATTCATTTGAGCTGCACGGCCCTTGGGATAAGGCAATATTTTTACGTCAAATTTACGAGCGATATCCAACGTTGAATCGGTACTACCACCATCTACAACAATCACGTCGTAGCCTACCAATGACCTAAGTATTTCTTCAATATGATCTGCCTCATTTAGAACGGGAATAACAATAGTGATATGCACGGCTATCAAGTACTAATTTAAAGCACCGCCACAGCTACTTCCCTGTCCTGCTGTGCAACCGTAGCAGTGCTCACCTATCGCTACTTCCATCCCTGTCAGATCGACCCTCAGTAGTTCACTCAAATGCGTTCGCGGCTTATCCGTTGCGACGAGCGGTATCATCAACATTTGATTAAAATCGCAGTCATAGACATAACCTTGATAATCTACACTGATCAAAGAACGACACATGACCGTCTCTAGGTTCGCCTGAGAAAAAGATCCGCGCAGTAAATTCATGTATTCAACATAATCACCTTTTGCCAACAAACGCGCGCCGAATCGACTGATGGGCATATTAGCCAGCGCAAAGAGTTCATTAAATTCAATCTCGTGATCAGCCCAAAGGATCCGTTTATAGTCCTTTGCTAATTCCTCCTGTGGAGGAGGCAGCGCGGGTGTATCTGGGTTATAAACTAGATTGAGTTTCAAATCCGAATCTCGTTTCCCATAGCCCAATGAATTTAATCTCTTTAAACCTAGAATACTGTCACGATATACTCCCTTACCGCGTTGTTGGTCGACATTCTGCTCCGAATGACATGGCATCGATGCGATCACAATCACATGATGTTGTGCGAGAAACTCTGCCAGATATTCATAGCCTTCCTCTACTAGAATAGTAGGATTACAACGATCCATAACCGTTACACCCATTTTTGTGGCCGCCTCTACAAGATAACGAAAGTGTGGATTCATTTCTGGAGAACCACCGGTCAGATCTAACGTACCAATACCCTTCATTGACAAATAATCTAAAACCAAATCAACAGTATCGCGATCCATCAACTCCGTGCGTGCAGGCCCTGCATTGACATGGCAGTGGGTACAACTGAGATTACAAAGATACCCTAAGTTAACTTGGAGCGTCTGAAGAGCATCTCTCTGAACAGCTGGAAAATCTGTTTTCAGCAACAGTGGTCGTGTATCCTGCATAAAATCTTTGTTATCTAAAAGGTTCTGAGAGTGTACACCAGATAGTGATGATGAAGGTATGTCTTAGATTTTGATATAATTATCCTAAGCCCTGGTAGCTCAGCAGGATAGAGCATCCGCCTCCTAAGCGGAGGGTCGCAGGTTCGAATCCTGCTCAGGGCGCCACCCATCATTTGGTGTCCAGTCACATAAGGCCATGTGAACGATTAAGGTTACTGTAGCTGTCCGGATTTAGATCACGGTTTACGAGCGCCTGGTGATCCGCTGAGTATCGATGAGCTCTATAGATGCTTACAGTGGGTTCGCCCCGCTTATTGTTATTAAGGAAAGGATTAATCCACTCCCAGACCACTTCCTCATTACGGTTGACCTCAAACAATCGTCCGCTGGTTCCTTCGCAAATCAGAATATTTCCTGAGTCCAGCGAACTAGCACCAGAGATATGTCCGCTGTAGAACTGGTGTACCGGCTTACCCGTATACTGCCATACAACCTCGTTGTTGGACGTATCCACTTCAATCACACGGGAGCTAGAATCGCCATTATCAAAAATTAGGATATTGCCATTTTCCAGCCAGGTCGGATTATGTTGTCCATGTGTTTCATCCCATTTCCACACTAGATCACCGTCTGAATTGATTACACAAACCCTATCATTGCATCGACAGGAGATAACAATTTCCCCGCTATCATTTATGTCTAATCCGTTCAGATGGGTCCATTCCCAACGGCGCTTATCCGGACGGATAGGGTCTTTAATCGGGTCCAGCATTTGCCAGGTGTGAATACGGCGCACTTCTTCTCCTGCCGGGTTCACCTCCACTAGATCATCACCAAGCAGTCTTGGAAGACGTTCCCTGTAATGCCTGAACCCTCCCTTCACGCGTTTATGAAGGTCTTCAGGCAGCTCAATCCATTCTGGCACCATGGTATTACCGTTAGCAAGTCGATGAAAGTCATGGTGCTGAGCACGATTAACATACTCCCAAACGGTATCGCCCTCCCAGGAAACCTCTCGCAGGGTCGTATGATAACCACCCAAACGCGTAATGTGCTGTTCGAATGGTGGAGGTGGTTTTGTCGGCTCGTTTTTCGGCGGTTCGGGTAAATTGATATCGGAACCAGTAATTAGCAGATTGCCGTTACTAAGCAAACGTCCATAGCCTGGTTTAATATCAGAAAATTTCCAGACATGGACAATTCTTCCTTGTATATCAATGAGATAGGATTGACTATCACCATGCGGTGTCAGCAACGTGTAGCCTTTGGTGGATAGATTACCGTTATGCCAAGTAAGACCGGTAGGCCTATTGATAGACCAGCCCATATAGGGTGTTCCTCATTATGTTAGAGCGTTAAATATTAGCTCCATCCATTGTACATGTAATTGATGGACTTTAAGGAGCTTTCAATCAATCATGTCAAATACACCGAAATTTCAGAGCATTATATTCGTATCAGAAGCTGAATTTAGGCTCGATGGAGTCTAACTCCTTAGCGATATCAATATGGTTCTGGCACGCTCCAGAAATTCTTTGGTTCAATTAATGATTCAGAGAAATAGCCTGGTATTCTGACCAAGCGCTGTGAAGTCCAATTTATTCTCTTCGGCGTACCGCGTTAGAATGAAATAGAGGAAATATCATGTTCGGTTGGCTGAAAAGGAATCCGGAGAAACAACTACGCAAACAATATCACGCGAAGCTAGAAGAGGCCTTACACGCACAACGTAATGGTAATATAAGACAATATTCTTTTCTCACTGCAGAGGCGGAAAAGCTTCGCGAACAGCTGGAAGAAATGGCAGTAAAACAAGTTTAAGCAGGGAATAAAGTCACTTGGGACCTAAGTATGCAGTCTAAGGTCTAAGTTAGGCCCTTCGACTTAATACTCAGTAGAGGTTAAAAAACCCCGGGTGAGGACCTCAGAACTGAATATCATCCATGATGTCATAATTGTTCTAAAGGGTTTGTCGTCTTATACGAAAGTCGAACGGCTGGAAGCAGGCCAACTTCAATTTCTATCCGGTCAAAGCTCATTCCCTCTATTTCTACTTTTTGTTGGAGATCTGTTGCACGCAGAAGAGCTTTCAACAAAGCGTATCCCATGGTGTTACCTTCTAGCTCTGCCAATGAAAGTTCTATAGTTTCGGCAAGAACTTCGGCCACAGAGAAATGAGGTATTAATTTAGGCGGTACCCCAACTTCAATTTCCAAACAATCCATCGTATATCCTGCCTTTGCTAGATACGGTAGAGCCTCATTTAACTTACTTACGATATCTGAGACGGCATCGCTGACCTTACCAGAAGGGTCGCTAACCTTATCTTTTACGTCAGCAGCCGTTTGCTTAGCTAAATCGATGAGATCGGAAAATTCCATCATTATTCTCTTATTCGTCTTGTAGGGAGTATTCTGACATAAATAGGACTTTCTTCGCATAGAGTCGCTACTACTTAGCTCTTTTCACACAGAAAAACTTTATAAACAACTCAACGCAGTAAAAGATTCCAGCCCATTTTTAAAAATTGCATAAAGATAATGACAGAAACTATACAAGATTTATAATGAGAACTATTCTCATTTGGATAAACATTAAGCATGTTCAAGACAATCTTATCGGTATTCTTACTTTCCTTTTGCATAGACAGCTTTTTATTCGCACAAGACGTCAATATTTACACCTCTAGACATTATGATTCTGATTATGAGTTGTATGAGGAATTTACTCAGAGTACGAACATCAAAGTTAATATTCTTTCTGGGAAGGGTGGTGCTTTACTAGAAAGATTGAAAGCAGAAGGTAAAAACTCACCTGCAGATATATTCTTTACTGTAGATGCTGGTAATCTTTGGAAGGTTCAAAAAGAAGGTCTTTTCCAATCAATAGTTTCTCCTAAGGTCCTTGCCACCGTGCCCTCGAACCTCAGAGGTCCAAAGAACGAATGGACCGCAATTGCTAAACGGGCTCGAGTGATGTTTTATAATCCAAGTTCCGTTTCAGAAAACGAGATCGCCAATATCTCGTATGAATCATTAGCTAATGAACAATGGCGTGGTAGGATTGCTATTAGAAGCTCAAGCAATATGTATAACCAATCTCTCGTTGCATCGTTAATCGCGAAAAATGGCGAGAAAGAAACAGAGGCTTGGGGAAAGAGTTTAGTTAAAAACCTTGCTCGCAAACCGCAAGGAAATGATAGGGCACAAATAATCGCGGTTGCAAATGGTGAAGCAGATATAGCGGTCGCTAATAGTTACTATATCGGTATTATGCTATCTGGAGCTGCAGGTAAAGAGCACCTGGAAGCAGCGAAAAAAGTTCAAATGGTATTTCCGAATCAACAAGGAAGCGGGGCGCATATTAATATAAGCGGTGCTGGAATTCTTAAATATGCACCAAATGCAAAAAATGCAAATTTATTCCTAGAGTTTTTACTATCAGAGAAAGTTCAAGAATATATGGTGAACAGATCTTATGAGTATCCAATAGTTAATGTTGCAGTGAGTAAAGAAATATCCGCTTTTGGACTTGATTTCAAAGAAGATGCTACATCTGTGAAGGTATTTGGGGATTTGAATCCAGACGCCATAAGACTTATGGATAGGGTGGGCTGGAAATAATTAAACTTTTGCTTCTTCTAATTGTCTAGCATTCCTTTGAAATCTCATCCACGAATCCATTGGAAGATTCTGCCCTTTTTTATGGCGAGCATCTTTATCGCGCCAATCGTTATTGTTTTCTTTAGTGTACTGGGACCTTACTCGGAAAACTGGCAGCACTTAGTTGATTACGTCCTCCTAGACTATGTATCTACATCCTTATATCTTGCTGGAGGAGTCGCCTTATTGGCACTTTCAATAGGAATATCAACGGCATGGGTGGTAACTAACTACAACTTCAGTGGGAAAGCTGTCTTTGAGTGGGCCTTAATTCTCCCGTTAGCTATCCCCCCTTATATTCTTGCATATACATTTACTGGTTTGTTTGACTCTTATGGAGACGCAAATAATCTAATAAGGAATATCTTTGATTTAGAGGAAACTTATATATTTTTTCCAAACGTTAGGAATATCTCAGGTGCCATAATAGTTTTCGCTTTTACGTTATACCCTTACGTTTATCTCGTCACACGAAACTCATTTCTAAATCAATCCAGGTCCTTAAAAGAAGCTGGAAGACTGCTGGGGCTCAATCAATTTCAGGTCTTTTATAAAATCGCACTGCCTTTGGCACGCCCTGCTTTTATAGGTGGACTAATGTTAGTCATAATGGAAACTCTGTCCGACTTTGGAGCAGTCGATCATTTTGCAGTCCAGACATTCACAACGGGAATTTTTAGAACGTGGTATGGCCTATATGATCTAGATACAGCGATGCAGTTATCTTCACTATTACTTTTAGTAATTGCTATGTTTTACTTTATTGAACGCAGAATGACGAAAGATATAAAACATACAACTAATAATTCCACATTTACAACTTCAGCAGAGGTCGAAATTAAAGGTTTAAAAGCATTTATCCCGTTTCTTATTTGTTTTATCCCAATTTTCATAGGCTTTGTTTTGCCCATCACACAACTGATCATTTGGGCAATTGAGACTAATATGAATTTATTAACTGCCAGATTTCTTTCAACCTCGCTCAATACAATTATTCTAGCAGTATCCTCAGGGATTATTTGCGCCTGTCTCGCGCTAGTAATTAATTTTTCAGTTCGTTTAAATAATAGTGACCTACTAACTAGTCTTAAATCTTTTCTGTCTATTGGGTATGCACTTCCGGGACTTGTTCTCGCGGTCGGAATAATGAAATTGTTCGTGTATTTGGATAGAAGTTTTGTTTCTGAATTCGGATTTGTAATAACGGGATCACTGGTTGGTCTGCTACTAGCCTACATAATAAAGGCTTACGCACTTGCTAACTCTGCAATTGAATCAGGCTACACAAGAATAAGCACTTCTATTGATAACTCTGCACAACTATTAGGCTCTTCAGGATGGAGACTTCTATGCAAGATCCATTTCCCTTTGATGAAAACAAGTTTTTTAACCGCTGTATTATTAGTAATTTCAGAAGTCGTAAAAGAACTTCCCGCTACTTTAGTCTTAAGGCCTTTCAATTTTGAGACACTTGCGGTAACAACATATATGTATGCTGCAGAAGAGAGAATGTATCAGGCGACAGGACCTGCCATAGCGATAGTGCTCATTGGATTGATCCCGCTAATATTTTTAACGAAAATGATAAGGTCTTCTAGGTCAACTTAATGATGAGTGATAATGTTCTTAAGATTGAAGGCTTATGGCATGCCTACAGAAATGAGGAGGTATTAAAAAATATCTATCTCGATTTAAATTCAGGCGAAAGGACAGCAATCCTGGGTGAATCAGGTTCTGGGAAAAGTACACTATTGAGATGTATCGCTGGATTTGAAAGGATTAATCAAGGCAAAATCGTGCTAAATGGACGGATCGTGTCCGATCATATCCTTAACGTCCCAACAGAAGATAGAAATTTAGGGATGGTTTTACAAGAGAGAGCCCTTTTCCCTCATCTAACCGTCAAAAACAACATTATGTTTGGCATCGATAAAGTTTCTAGCAAAAATAGGATCGTAGCTGACCTAGCTAAATTGTTTAAAATCACAAGTATTCTTGATAAATTTCCAAGTGAAATATCGGGAGGAGAACAACAGAGAGTCGCTTTTGCGAGATCATTAGCACCCGAACCGGAACTCTTGATGCTGGATGAGCCATTTAGCGCTCTTAACCAAGAATTAAAAGAAGAGCTGTACGCTGAGTTGATCAGAATATTTGATGAACGGAACGTAGCAGTCTTGTTAGTGACGCACGATCTTACAGAGGCTAATATATTAACCTCTAGCCAAGCTAAGCTTGATAGCGGGGAATTAATCAAGACATGACTTCCTTGGAGCTATGGATCTTTAAAAAGATGATGTACTTAAAATATATTTTTAAGTACAAGACAGAACAAACTAATAAATAGAGACATTAAGGACAACGTTTCCATGTTAAAACCCAACCCACTCTCAATTTCTGCACTATTATTATCTATTGTGTTCTTAACCTCCTGTGGAGGAGGAGGTGGCGGTGGTGCTGAAAATAGCGCTACTTCTCCTGATTTATCTTCACCAACAACACCTCAGACTAATGACACCACAATTAGTGGTCGAGTCATTGATGGCTACCTCGCCAACGCAAAAGTCTGTATTGATAAAAACGATAATCTTCTTTGTGATGCCGATGAAGACTCTGCCTTCACTGATGCAAATGGTGCCTACACCCTAAGCGTTAATTACGACCCAGCTCCTTACACATTAATTGCCGAAGCGATCCCAGGAGAAACGGAGGATTTAGATAGAGGTGAAGTAACTAAAGCCTACACATTAGCAGCACCGGCTTTTGTAAAAGAAGGCCAAACAGAAAATAATATAACCGTCTATACGACAGTTGCGGCGATTAATCTTTATGAATCCCCATCGCTGCCGAGAACAGAAGACACATTAAATTCGATAGAAGCGGTTATAGAACTAACAACTGGTTTAGTTGACCCTATGGGTGTCGACTATATAGCCGAGAATGATGCAGGCGCACAAAAAGCCGCAGAGAATTTCGTGACTATCCTGCAGGAAATACAGGAGCCTTTAATAGTTAGCGCACAAGAAGCACTCGCGGAAACAGGAGTAGAGGCTGCTACCGAAGTTGCTGCTGAGGCGATCTCATCGGCTGTTACTACCGCAAAAGAAATGACTTTATTTAGTAATGATTTAGATCCGCGTATTGATACGGTCTCCGAGGAAACCGTTGAGTCGATTTCGTCGACGAACACTGACACCGTGGCAAATGTTGTTGCTGCTGCGATCAATGGCAAAGGGGAAGTTAAAACGATTGAGGAAATCGGCGAGAAAGGTGTAGTAATAATCTCTCAAAAACGTTTCCCAAGGGACATTAATGGAGTCTGCACAAAGAGTGAAACAACATGGCGGATTGAATTTGCAACTGCAATAGATGGCCTCTTCAACCTACTAGAACGTTTTCATAGCGGCGATTCTTGGGAACCGGCATGTGATGAAGATATTTTCGATCAGGAGGACACCTATGTTCTTAGCGAGTCAGGGTATGTTCCAGAGCGGGATTTTGGACAAAACTATAGCTTCGTAGATAATTGCATCGTCGCTGATTTAACAGAAGATAGCTCTATAAAAGAGCGCTTTTGCTTAACTGAAATAAACTTAAGTAATGAAATAAACCTAGAAAAGGCTTTCCCAAAAGCTTGTCCTGATGATTGTCCTGAAGAAGCTTTTCCGGAGGGAGCTTCTGGTTATGACGTCCACTTTACCAGAACAGCTGATAAAGTAGAGATTTACAAATCAACGCACACCCCTACAGTAGGGGATTTCAACTGCACCTCTCTGCGAAGTTGTATTAATCAACTTACTGGTGCACGCAACCCGGAAGCCGGGCTAGGCGAGTTTAATTTAGATACCATAAACGTTGGGTACCCTAGGAATGGCTGTGCTAACAAAACCATTGTTTCAAACTTTCCGAAGACCTGCGAAACGCGTATTCACTTTATAAGTTTTGATGAAGAAACAAGTAAAGGCACTGTGAGTTGGCACGATCCTATAACTCCAAGGCCTCCAGGTTGGGTAGTGCAACCTCCAGCTACTTTTGAAATAAAAACTGTCTTTGGCAGAGACGTTGCTGTGCTCAGCAGGGAGGTTGCTATCTATAAGGCAACAAAAGATTATGGTGACTATTTTAATCAAATGCTCTTTACCTATATAGATGAAGAAGAAGGAAATAGTAGTGGGCTACCGGCAGGATTTTATCGTGGTGAATTTGAGTCAGTAAAAAATACAACTCACTATGACTTAAATCGCAAAGATCAGGATCTATTCTTAAACAAAAAACCACTTCCGTTGGTACTCCAGTCATGGGAAAAACCAAGTTTCCCAGATTTATGAGGAAGAAAAGATTGACCCTCTCAATCGGAGGGTCGAGATTGAACCTA
>NZGG01000002.1 GCA_002690865.1 Gammaproteobacteria bacterium
GGCCGAGGTAGTGACTTGGAAACCTCCCGGAACATGAAAGCCCGCATTTGTCATCTTTGCGAGGGACCGACCTTTCCCTCCGACAACTTCGAGAGAATCCTCACTGCTGTCTAAGGCGACGATGAATTGGTCTGTCATGAGAAAACTCCTTTTATGGACTATCTTGATGAACGGATTGACTTTGACGAAGCTTTAATAATTGAGCAAGGCTTGTAACGATATCCGAACGTTCATCCCACATATCGTGCTGCTCTGTGGGATCATCCTCAATATTATAAAGCTGTCCTACTGAGTTTGATATCGGAGGTGAAGTAAACCATCCATGTCCCTTTGTATTAAAGATGCATTTCCATGGCCCCTTGCGAACTGAAAAAAACCCCGCTCCGGAATGGTGGATCAAATCACTGCGGACTGGTTCCGTGACCTCTTCTCCAAGAAGAAGAGGTAGGATACTTACACTGTCCTCAGGTATGTCCTTGGTTAGTGGAGTGTTATTTATTGCCGCACAAGTCGCTAATAGGTCTGTCAAACCTACAAGTTCGTCACACACTGTATTTGGTTTGGTTTTTCCTGGCCATCTTGCAATTAGTGGTTCACGATGCCCACCCTCCCAGATATGGCCTTTGTAACCACGTAAGTTCCCGCAAGATTTGTGCCCATAGAGATTGAAGGGCAGATTGACACGGTCCGTTTCCATAATCCAAGGTGCCTCCAATTCGCCGTCAACCATAGCTGTATCTGAAACTCTGGGTTGTGGCATTAGATCGCCCGGTAACGCACCGTTGTCACTAGTCACTAATATCAGCGTATTATCTGCCTTTCCGGTTTTGTCCAAGGCATTCATCACTTCGCCAACCATCCAGTCTACTAGCCAGACCATGTCACCACGAGGCCCGGCTTTACTCTTATTCCTAGCAAATTCAGGAACGACTTCATCAACGCAGGGGTCATGAGGAGAGGAGGGGCATAGGTACAAAAAAAATGGCTTTTCATCTGTCGCTCGTTCTTCAATATATCCCACTGCTTTCCTGGCAAATATTGGATCTGGCTCACTATCTTCCCAGCCTTTTGAGGTCATCCCCGGGCGTCGGCTTCCCCACAGTCTATCTGCGCGATAGACGCTTGGAGGTTCAATAAAACGGTCATTTTCTATGAAGCCATAGGGAGGCTGTGCTGTTGCGCAGCCCGAAGTCCCGAAAAAATAATCAAAGCCGAGTGCTGTCGGCCCACCGCTTAGTGGCTGGTTAAAATCAATACTTTCTTCTTCTTCTCGCGTCGCCTCTGGCCAGGGAAGAGGCGCGCTGAAGTCCATTTTTTTCTGTGGCTTAGTCGAATAGCCAAGCCCAACATGCCATTTCCCCACAGCAGCTGTATGGTAACCAACATTCTTTAATACTTTAGCTACAGTGAGTCGTTCTTTTTCTATCAGAGGTGGCTCATAGCCAAAGAGCACAGAACGCTTTAGTCGTGATCGCCAACAGTATCGCCCGGTTAGGACACCATAACGCGATGGGGTACACACGGCCGAAGGGGAATGAGCATCAGTGAACCTAACGCCTTGAGCCGCAAGTCTATCCATGTTGGGGGTCGGAATCTTCGTATCAGGGTTGTAACATCCGACATCTCCATACCCCATATCGTCGGCCATAATGAAGATTATGTTTGGACTATTGGCCATATATCTTTCCTTTACATTTATTGTTTATCAAGGATTGCGCTTCATCTGATGAACATATTCAAGTACCTTTTGTATCTTGATTGCAATGAGCTAGCTCTTTTTTAAACTTAGCGATTAGCGCGAAATCCTACCAATTTCTGTATTATCTTGAAATCATCAATTGGCACAGCTCTGTGAGCAAAATCTGGTTTAGTGGAATAAGCTAAAAATTCCGGATAAAGCTCAAACCATGTATTCTCATAAAACTAAATGTTAAAAGGAAGGAAATATCAAGAATGGATAGCTCATCAATATTCAATACACCCCCCCTTTGCATCATGGCTTCACTGCTTTTTGGCATGGTAGTCTTGGGGGCATCGGCCAATCCAATGCATAAGCCATCTAACATGCCTTTAGCAACAGCAGAATCTGTGGCAATGTCGAGCGAGGGTTTAGCGGAGATCGATAAGCTTTTTAACGATAAGATTGATGCAGGGCTTATACAAGGTGGTGTAACGATTGTTGCCAGGCAAGGGAAGGTGGTTCACTTCTCAACTCATGGGAAAATGGATGTAGATAATGATCGGGCAATGGAGCCCGATACAAGTTTTCTTATGGCATCTTCCAGTAAACCATTATACGCCGCTGCAGCAATGGTTTTGGTTGATGAAGGCTTGATAAGTCTAGAGGAACCGGTATCGAAGTACATTCCTAGGTTTGCGGAGATCAAGGTTGCGATCCCTCTCAAATCATCTAAAGATGTTTATTCCAAGGGCAAAGGGAAAATAAGTGATAACTACCGCCTTGTTTCTGCTGATAAGTCGGTAACAATTTATCATCTGCTCACTCATACTTCGGGGATACCATGGTTTAGCTTGAGCACACTTGCGAAAAAAAGCAGTAAAAAGGGTTCTGATGATCTTGCTGATCGTGTCGATAGAATCGCATCTTCACCATTAGTTTTTCAGCCCGGGACACAATGGGGTTATAGTAATGATGCGCTAGATGTGATTGGGAGAGTCATCGAGGTTGCTTCAGGAATGAGACTAGATGAATTTATGTCTGAAAAATTATTCAAGCCTCTTGAGATGAACAACACTTACTTTGGTCTTCCAAAATCGAAGGCTTCGAAACGAATGGTTTTGCGAGGGAAGTATCAGAAAGAGGCCCTCGATAAATATTTTGAGAGCAAGGGTGTTGCTAGTACAGCTGAGGATTACTTGCATTTTAATCAAATGCTTCTGAACGAAGGGGAACTCTTTGGTCGAAGAGTCCTCAGCCAGGAGAGTGTCAGAATGATTAGTGCTGATCATGTTGGGGATCTGTTTTCAAGGATGGATAAAGGGCCAACAGGTATGGGTTTTGGCTTTATGGTTTCTGTAACCTTAGATCCGGTAGCAGCAAATAATAGTCGTGGGAAAGGATCTTTTGGATGGGGTGGAATGGGTGGAACCTCTTCTTGGGCTGATCCCGAGAATGAACTAGTGGGAGTCTTGATGTTGCAGCAAGAACATGGAGATGGATTTGCAGAAGCAATAAATGAATCAATCAATCGCTGACCATGTGCCTCGGCCACCTCAGATCAGGCTGTAAGCTTCTATTCCGATGGAATTGGCGTGTTTAGCACAACTGAGGGTTATTTGCGTTTCCAACAAATGTTAGTGAATAAAGGAACTTTATTCGGTTAGAAAATTCTTAAGCCAGAAACTTTAGAAATGGTGACGATCAATCAGGTTGGTATATTTTCAGTACTGCTTCTGGGAAAGTTCTAGTTCTGGAGTATGGACACAACACTGGCATTGCTTTAGATCAAGATTTAGCACGAGGTGAAAGCATAGTAAGTACAGATAACTGGGGCGAGCTTGTAGCACTATGTTCTGAACCACGCCCTTTAAATATTGACCATAGTATACATGGTGCAGAAACCTTCTACTCTAGCGGGGAAAATTGTAAGGGCTGCGGAAGATGCGATTATCGACTGACATCCTAGTCGTTGTTAACTTTTAAGATACCCGCATCAACGCGCGCACTCTTCGCTGGGTCAAACCACCACATATTAGGGAAACCAGCCCAATGCATATGAGGAGCACCGTAGGGTGGATGACCGAAACGGTCCCAATAAACTGAGTGTCGACCTTTAGGGTGACCATCAGGAATGACATAAAAGTTCCAAAGTAATACTCGATCGAGAGCTCTTCCTGCTGCATTCATTTCTTTTTCTGTCTTAGCCTGAGCAATCTTCTCTACGAGAAAATCGATAACTGGATTTTTGATTCCAGGGTAATTCTGCATATTGGGAGGGTCTGCGTATTCTGACGTGTACTGGCTTCGCAGACGATCGGCTAACGGCACGTCAAACGTATAGATCCTTCGGATAGTTGAATCAAAGTCATAGCTCCTCAATCGATTCACCATTAGATTTTTTTCGATCTTGCGAATAGTAGTGTAGATTCCTAGTCGTTTTAGATTATCGACAAAAGGAAGCAGCATCATTTCGTACTCGCTGCTTGAGATAATGAAATCGAAAGTCAGGGGCTTCCCACTCTGTTTATTAACGCGTACAAAATTTTTGACCACCCACCCTGCTTCACGAAGTAGAGCATCTGCTGCAGCCAAAGTATCTCGGTTGCGACCTAGAGGTTGATTTAATGGTAACGGCACTTGTTGGCTAAAAACTCTCGCAGGTAACTGGGTACGGAAGGGCTCTAAAAGTATAAGCTCATCTTTCGATGGTAAATCCTTTGCTTGTAAGCTGGACCGCATAAAAAAAGAATTATTACGCGCTAGGCCCTCATACCACAAAACGCGGTTTGCCCATTCAAAGTTGTAGGCAAGAGTGAGTGCTTCGCGGACGCGGATATCTTGGAAGATCGGTTTCCGTGTATTAAGGATGATGCCTTCAAACATGCCATAGGCGCGTCCTCCAGTATAAGTCTCGGCTTTGAAAAGACCTTCCCGTCGCCCCGCAAAGTTATACTCGGTGTGGAATTTTCTCTCATCTTGTTCCCCATAGTAATCAAATACTCCGGCTCGAAATGCTTGGAGCATGACACTTGTATCAAAAAAGTAAGTGAGCTCAAGCCGGTCGAAATTGTACATTCCTTTGGTATTAGCAAGATTTTTTGCCCAGTAATCGTTCACTCGTTCCAAAATTAACTTACGTCCAGGATCGACCCCTACTATTTGGTAAGGACCATTGGTAAGCGGCGGTTCCAAGGTTGTTTGATCAAACCTGTGGTTTGCATAATAGTGCTTGGGGAGCGGCGTAAACCTTGCCGTTTGGACAATCAGTTGAGCGGATTTTTCTGCCGTTTCGACGAAATGGAATTTAAATTGCCAAGGTCCGATTTGCTCTACACTTTTAATGTCCCGGAAAGCTGCTTGCCAGCCAAACGAAGCTTTATTTTTATAGACGTCAAAACTCCATAGAATATCTTCCATAGTAACCGGTGCGCCGTCATGCCAACGTGCGGTTTGCCTTAACGTATAAGTAACCCAGCTATAGTCATCAGCGACTTCAATAGTTTTAGCTAATCGACCATAGTAAGTTGCAAGCTCATCTTCTGATGGCACCATCAACTGGTCGTGGATCATAGAGAAATAGCGCGGATCGATATAAAGCGCAAGGGTCCCTTTGTCTACGAGATGATTAAGGTTATTGAATGCGCCAATGGCGGAGACTCGGGTAGTTCCTCCCTTTGGAGCTTCAGGGTTAACATAATCGAAATGCTCCATATTTTCAGGGTACTTTGGCCCTCCAAAGTAGGCGAAAGCATGACTTGGCTCACTCGCGAAAGAATGCCCAAACCAGAGGGTGATGAAGAATAGAGCGATGTTTCCAGTGCGCAGTATAGCTTCCTCAAACTAGATAAATAGAATTAAAGGTCATAGATACTCTACGTCAATCTCGGCGGCTTTCATGGCCTCTCTTTCCTCATCTTGCCAAGGTCGATACGCTGGTTTATCTCGTTTCTTTTCTGGACCCGAGCAGACTAAGATGTACGCGCGCCGAGGATTATCTGTTGTATTTGGCGCCGTATAGTGGAGAGTGCGGGTATGATGAAAGGTTGCTCCACCGGGGTGAAGTGGACAGGCTATGGCTTCAGTAGAATCGACGTCATCCGTCATTAGACCATGAATTAATGGGTCATCATTGATATGACGGTGCCACCTAACGTTCTCTTTATGCGAGCCTGGGATGAACTGCATACACCCACTTTCTGTCGTTACTGAATCCAAGGGCATCCAGACACTGAGGCCATTGGAAAAAACCTCTGGATTCCAGTAAGCCTCATCCTGATGCCATGGCGTCTCAGCTCCATATTTCGCGGGTTTATAGATCATGTGTCCACCCACGTTAATCTTTTCATCGACAGCGAGTAGTTGACTACTTAGTCTCTTCGCATTCTTGTAATAGATACTTTCCCGGAGTTCCGGGATAGTGATGTCTGGACCCAGCACCTGAGGAAGTTCATCACGACCCTCGTGTCCACGGGGTCTGGCCAGGTCATAAAAAAACCCTTTTTCTTCTCCAGTACGTCCTTCGAATAATTTGCCATAGATGGTCTTTAACCATTCTATTTCTTCGTCAGTCGTAATACGCGCGATGCTCAGGAAACCATTTTCCTGGTAAAAGCGTTTTTGCTCATCTGTAATATTTATGTTCAAAACATCCGACATCTACATTTCTTTTATTTGATTAGGTATTTACAGATTAAGCTTCTGCTTCAATGTTTTCATGGATAATCACTGTCCCAGCATCTCCATCAATCGTGATCATCTGACCATGAATGATACGCTTGGTCCCATTCCCTACTCCCAAGACCGCAGGAATCCCATATTCCCGCGCAACGATCGACCCATGCGCGAGGATACTACCCATATCAGTAACGAGGCCTACAGCGTGGGCAAAAAGTTGCGTCCATGCCGGTGTTGTTAATGGAGACACAAGAATTGTGCCTGGTACCATCTTGTCGAATTCGGTCGGTCCCAGAATAACGCTCGCTGGTGCCGTCAGTCTGCCTGAACTTACAGCGAAACCACGCATAGTATCGCTATTTTCATCGTTCTTTATCTGTGTTTCCTTGAATCTAATACCAGGCACATTACTTGCCTCTTCCGGCACTGTACCTGGTGGATGATGACGTTTGCGAGCCTCTCGTAGCTCCCGTCGTTCTGCTGCTAGATTCCCAAATTCCGGTAAAGCTTTTCCTGATTTTCGCGCTGCTATAGCTTGCTCAATTTCATCCGTGACTAAAAAGTAAGTGTCCTCTGGTATTTTAAAAGTGCCGGCCTCTACCATACGACGTCCAAGTTCTGAGGCCATCGGGCGAAGGACCTTCCAGGTATATCCGAAATAAAAAGCTACCTCTTCACGGATATAATTATATTTTCGGCCTAGCCATAACCGATACTGAAACTGCCAATATTCAAGGCCCGTTAACAGGTCTGCTACCTCGGTGAACTTCTTATCACGTATGGCTTTTGCTTTGATTTCCTGATTTTTTGGATCATAGTCTTTATCTTGGACCATCGCTTTAATTGTTGCGAAAAGTGCTGACGGGTCCTCTATCTGAGTAGGTTCTACAAAATCCATGCTGTAGCCCTGATGTCCATAGTTATGGAGGTATTTGTCGATACCGTCTACAACCGTTTTTGCCTCGTCATTCTCCCTCAGGTTTTGCATGAGGAATTGGGCAGGTGTTACTGTTATGAGGTAAGTAAGCGTATCACTTGCGCGAATTAACTTAGCAATCTCAAAAAGATCGGCGTTCGCTTGCATGGTTTTTGAGGCGATACCAGACAGAAATTGACCACTGATATAGTTGTGTTCTGGCAAGTGGGTTTCTAAAAAATCTTGTAGATGCGAATCGGTTGATTTAGCTACTCCGAAGGAGTGACTGCCATTACTGCTCCAGTAGTTGCCCTCCTCACGACCCATTTCGCATATACCTGCGAGGAGTTCCTCGTCACTCGCGCTCTTGAGATCCAGTTTAGCCCATTTTTCGCCAATGCCCTTAAGCCTGGGCATTGTCTCATTATGCCATTCAGCGAGCTGTTTATTGTTAAAGGCCGTCTTGCTAGCGAACGCATAAACACTGGTGTTTGTCTTCGGCATAGTAACTTGATGTGCTAGATCGGGGATGTTTTGAGACTCTGCAAATTCTTGGAATGCGATGCGATCTTTATCGACGAGATCGGCAACCATCTGTTCTAAATCATCTTCTTCTTGCTCTGGGATTGTTTTTTCTGAGGCGCCTTCAATCATTTCCTTACCGCGTTCCTCTGCAGTTTTTTTCGACCCGCCAGCTGCAGCAGCATTTTCCGCTGCCTCAAGGTCAGCTTCGGTTACTTCTTCGGTTTCGTTCTTTTTTGGCTGTAGCTGAGGCCAATCAGCTCGTTGGTAAGCGTATCCGTTCATGGTAACAAATATAGGGCCGCCGCCTACCATGACACTTTTTGGGCGAGGCATCTCTAGTCCTTCTGTTAGATACAGTTGCTCAAACAAGGGGCAAACAGGGTCAGGCATATTCTCCACAATTTGTCTTCGCACTAGTGTTTTTGCAGGCGGGGTTGGAATCCACTCAGCCTCGACTGGTTGAACTGGAAGATTAGTAATTGGTCTTGATTGTAATAAGTGTAGTTTTCCTTTAGAAAAAGCCCATTCGATATCTTGAGGTAGACCTTCGTATAGTTGCTCGACC
>NZGG01000003.1 GCA_002690865.1 Gammaproteobacteria bacterium
CAACGATGAGTTGCATCTCCTCGGCGCGGGTTATACGGTATGGAAGGAAACAATTGCTAGTCTGGTCAGAGTGCCCTAGGTTAGGTTGAGGTAAACCAGTCACAAAAAAATGTGAGCAGTGACAAGGGAATAAAAGTTCTAAGGGATGATTTGGTGAAACGATATGTAAATATAATTTTTTGGTTGGTGTTAAGCGTAGTTGTTTTGCTGGTCCTGATCCTAATGGCTGGCCCGAAAATCTTTAGCGATATGACTTCTCCCGACCATCGTTTTGGCGACAAGCCTGTGCCGACTGCCCCAGACTACAACCGAAGAATGCATTGGGCAGCCTGGCCTGATAGCACCAGTCCGGCAGAGCGGCTGCCAACCGGCGTGACACGAGTGCCGGTGTCCCAGCGAAAGGCCGCAGCCTTTTTCTTGCACCCGACTACCTTCTTCAGCAAAAACCATTGGGTACAACCGATGGATGATCAGAACACGATTCGAGACACTGACTTTGGCACGATCTCAACTCAAGCCTCTGCGTTTAATGGTTGCTGTAACGTCTATGCGCCGCGGTTTCGGCAGTCGAATACTGCAGGCTATCAACAAGGTCAGGACCTACCATCAATTTTTAATCTCGCATATCAGGACATTAGGGCGGCGTTCAACTATTTTCTCAATGAAATTGGACCAGATCAGCCTTTTATACTGGCAAGTCACAGTCAGGGAACCTTTCATTTGATCCGACTTATTATGGAAGAAGTCGATGCTACACCGCTTTCAGATCGTTTAATTGCGGCTTATGCTATCGGGCATTCATTACCACAAGCACTTGTCGACAGGGGCTATCTGGATATCGACATC
The DNA here is from genome assembly GCA_002690865.1 of Gammaproteobacteria bacterium. Lineage (GTDB taxonomy): Bacteria > Pseudomonadota > Gammaproteobacteria > Pseudomonadales > Azotimanducaceae > UBA7455. Next base: position 847 of record NZGG01000003.1, read on the forward strand.
TGTCAGTCCTCCTTGCAGACGGGCTGTTTTATTAGCTGGGATGCACATGAAGCCGACAGACAACCGTCCGCTTGGAGTGAGGATGAAGAAAAGGACCTTTGGAATGGTGAGAGCTATTCCGGCTTTGGTCTCGGCCAAAACATCTGCGTTAACCCAATTAACTGGCGAACAGATTCCTCAATTAGTAAGCCAAAAGAGCATCTTGGCAGCCTCCTTGAAACAAAGGGCGGTGCACGATTCGAACAATCGCTGGGTGATTTAATGGTGGGAACAGTCAGCGCTTTTTGCCAAAATTCAGGTCATTCAAACTGGTTGATGATCAATGGCGACCGCAGCGAAAGACTCAAACCGCAGGGCATTTGGTCATTATTTTCACGTAATCTGCATGGTTATGACTACAGTTTGTTTTGGGCGAATATCCGTCAGAACGCCATTAACCGAACTAACGCTTATATCGACTTGCAGTAGTTAAGTGGCCTGCACTGCAGCACTGCCCCCCCTCAGCCACTTTATTCCAAACACAAGTACTTTATATCGGACAAAGTGATATAGGATATTGCTATTAATTACTGATTTTATTGGCTTTTATTTATCCACTCAACCCAGACCGGACGGTACCGGAGAGGATGTTGGAGGCTGGGGTCGGAATCGAACCGGCGTAAACGATGTTGCAGACCGCTGCATAACCACTCTGCCACCCAGCCATTAAAGCGCCCTATTTCTTACTTCGCTAAAATCCAAGTCAAGATAGAAAAGCCTAGGTCATATGATAACTAAATAATGAAGTTAAAACTGAAGATTATCGAATATATTTCCTACATTCTATTCGTCATTGTCCTGCGTGGGCATATTCATACCTTTAGAGAGATCAGGCCACGCAATCTTCAAGTATTCACACATTGACCAAATAGTAAGGATAGCTGCGGCATAAAGAAGAATGTAGCCAAGAATGACCGCAGGGTTATCGAAACCTGCTGGCCCACACCCAAGCAAAATGACAATTGCAGTCATCTGGAATCCAGTTTTAACCTTACCTAATAGCGATACAGCTACGCTACGCATGCTACTATATTTAGCCATCCACTCCCGAAGAGCGGAAACGACAATTTCTCTACTTACAATTACAATCGCAGGAATCGCAAGAACAGCACTCGCATGTATCTCCACCAAGAGTACCAAAGCTACAGCAACAATTAGCTTATCTGCGACGGGATCAAGAAAAGCACCAAAAGCCGTTGTTTGCCCTAATTTTCTTGCCAGATACCCATCCAGCCAATCAGTGATAGAAGCAATCGTAAAAACTACTGCCGCGGCTATATAACGCCACTCCACATCAAGAAAATAAAACAAGACAACCAAAACTGGGATCATGACAATACGCATGCTAGTGAGAACGTTTGGTAAGCTCAGTCGAAATTTCATTTTGAATTCAATACTCTTATTGCCTTTATTCTAACCGTTATGTAGCGCTGCATAAATCTGTTCAGCAATTGCGCTACTAATTCCATCAACTTTAGCAATCTCTTGCAAGCTGGCACTATGAATCTGCTTAGCACCTCCAAAGTGCCTGAGTAGGGACCTCCTTCGTTTAGGACCAACCCCTTCGATACCCTCTAGCGCAGAAGTTTTCCGCTTTTTTGCTCGTCTATTACGATGTGCCGTGATGGCAAATCGATGGCTCTCATCTCTAATATGCTGAATTAAGTGTAATCCTGGATTATCAGCAGAAAGAGCAAGTTCCGGACCCTCGATTAAAAATAGTCGCTCCTGTCCTGCTTTCCTTTGAGGACCCTTAGCAACACCAACTATGGTCACACCAACTATTTGCAGCTCCTCAAGGATTTTTTGAGCCTCTGCAAGCTGACCTTTTCCTCCATCTACAAACAAAATATCAGGCAACCTACCCTCACCCTTTTTTATTCGTGTATAGCGTCTTTCAAGGGCCTGCCTCATAGCTGCGTAGTCATCGCCGGGCGTAATATCTGCGATATTGAAGCGCCGATAGTCCGATTTTACCGGTCCATTCTTATCAAAAACCACGCAAGAAGCGACTGTAGCCTCGCCAGAACTATGACTGATATCGAAACACTCTAATCTTTCCGGTGGCGAATCAAAACCAAATGCTTCTTGGAGAGCCTCAAACCTTCGGTTGAGATTATTACGATTCGATAAATGGACACCCAATGACTGCTCAGCATTCGTCTCAGCCATATCTAACCACCGTCTTTTCTGACTACGAACAGAATCAGACAGTAAGACTTTTCGTCCAGATTGCTCAGATAGCGCTTCCTGCAGCACAGCTTTATCTGCAAGCTTGGCATTCACAACTATCTCACTCGGCACATCCTTTGATTTCTGCGAAGACAAATAAAATTGTGGAACAAATGCTGAAACTAATGCTCCCGCATTTTCGTCTAACTTTATTTTCGGGAAGAACGTTTTATTACCTAACAAACGACCATCCCTAATAAACATTACGAGAAGGCAAGCGACACCATTACTTTGTACCGCAGCCATCACGTCAACATCTCCAGCACCACCCACGACGTGCTGCTGCTCCTGAACCTTTCTTAAATGCGAGATTTGGTCTCTACAATAAGCTGCTTGCTCAAAATCAAGCTTACTGGATGCTGTTTCCATTTTATCCGCGTAATCCTTAATCACCGCATCGCTCTTCCCATCGAGAAACATCTCCGCATGAGCAACATCGTCTGCATATTTCTCAACAGAAACAAGACCGCAACACGGACCAGAACATCTGTTGATTTGATATTGCAAGCACGGTCTAGTCCGGTTCCTAAAGAAAGTATCTTCGCATTGTCTGACCCGAAAAACTTTCTGCAGAATACTAAGGCTATTCCGGACAGAAAAGGAATTGGGGAATGGTCCAAAATAACGCCCCTTCTTACTTTTGGCTCCACGATGGAACGTGAGCCGAGGATATTCATCCTCACTCGAAAGGTGTATTAACGGATACGATTTATCATCTCGAAACAAAATGTTGTAAGGAGGCTTAAACTCCTTGATTAGCGACTGTTCAAGCAACAGTGCTTCTGTTTCGCTTGCCGTAATCGTAATTTCTATATCTGCAATCCGTCCGACTAAAGCAATCGTCTTAGAGTCTAGCCCATTTGCCCTAAAGTAGTTTGATACTCGATTCTTTAAATTTTTAGCCTTACCAACATATAGCACTTGTCTTTCGATATCGAGCATACGATAAACGCCAGGCCGGCTCGTAAGGTTGCTAAGGAAAGCTGAAGCATCAAAAGTTGTCACTTGTAATCCGTTTAGTCAGTTTAATTCCTGCAATTGTCGCCGCGTGAGACACGACCTGTTCAAACATTGTGGTGGTAAGACGCTTTGTGTGAATGTTATATCGGCTGCAATGGAAGGAATCAACCAGCAAACGACTCTCACCAACACGATGCTGCGCTCCATGCGCAAATTTAAAACGCGATAATTGCAAATCAAAGGCCTTAAGCACGGCAATATGAGCAACACGTCCAAGTGCCAGTATTACTGTGTTTCCAACCTGAGGGAGCAACTCTCGCTTTAGATATACCTGACAATTATCAATTTCCATGCCGTTTGGCTTATTGCTAATAGGTAGACATTTCACTGCGTTGGTAATCATAACGAACTTCGTAAGGGATAACTTTTCCAGCGTTGCAAAAAGTAATTTGCCAGACGCATCTCCCCTAAAAGGTACTCCGGTTCGATTAGCCCCATGCATTCCAGGTGCTAAACCAACAATAGCCAGTGGCGCCTCGGGACTACCGGACGCTGCAACAGGCCTATTCCAATAATCGGGATGTGAATCCCGCAACCTAATAAATTGCCTTTTAAATCGAGCGCAACGCTGGCATTGCTTTAAGCGTTTGATCACAACCGATCACTAATAATAGAGAGCTACCGTTAGTTTACCTACCATAACGACTTGGTCCTAGGTAAATCCCAAACAGAGAGTCCACTGCAATTTAACTTCTGACGAAGTCTAAAAAACGCTTTAATCTAGCGTCCAGTAAATGCCTGCAAACCAGTTTGCGCTCTCCCTAAAATTAACGCGTGAATATCATGGGTACCCTCGTAGGTATTAACTGTTTCTAGGTTCATGACATGCCGCATCACGTGATACTCGTCAGAAATACCGTTCCCACCATGCATGTCTCGAGCCATTCTCGCCACATCAAGCGCCTTACCACAATTGTTACGCTTCATAAGGGATATGTTTTCTACTGGACAATTTTGATCATCCATCAAACGACCCAGTCGAAGAGCACCCTGAAGACCCAGTGTTATTTCGGTCTGCATGTCCGCTAATTTTTTCTGAATTAGCTGATTGGCTGCCAATGGACGGCCAAACTGGTGTCTATCAAGCGTGTAAGTTCGTGCTGCATGCCAACAAAACTCAGCAGCTCCCATCGCGCCCCAAGCAATACCGAACCGCGCTTTATTGAGACAGCCAAAGGGGCCACCAAGCCCCGAGATATTGGGTAACAAATTTTCTTCTGGAACCTCCACATTATCGAGCACAATCTCACCCGTAATCGATGCTCGCAAACTAAATTTACCTTCGATTTTTGGCGTGGAAAAACCCGTCATATCTCGCTCGACTATAAAACCTCGAATTACACCGTCGAGCTTCGCCCAAACAACTGCTAAATCCGCAATGGGTGAATTAGAAATCCACATTTTTGCGCCATTTAGTATGTATCCATCAGAGATTTTCTCAGCTCTAGTAATCATTCCACCGGGGTCTGAGCCATGATCTGGCTCCGTAAGCCCAAAACATCCTACCCACTCTCCTGTTGCAAGTTTAGGTAAATATTTGTTTCTTTGCGCTTCACTACCAAATGCGTATATCGGATGCATTACAAGAGATGACTGAACACTCATGGCAGATCTATAACCACTATCAACACGCTCTACTTCACGAGCAACAAGCCCGTAGGACACATGATTTACATTTGAACAACCATATTTCTCTGGGAGAGTGGCTCCTAGCAAACCTAGCTCACCCATCTCATTCATGATTTCTCTATGGAAATGCTCCTCTCGATTAGCGATTAGAACTCGCGACATTAGCTTATCCTGCGCATAGTCATGCGCGGTATCTCGAATTAATCTCTCATCCTCAGTTAATTGATCGTCTAAAAAAAAGGGATCATCCCATTTAAAATCAGTCATATAACTCCTCACACTTAAAATTACTGAACACTCTTTTTAAAAACACGAACCTTATGCCCTATTGAAGCACATCACTCGTTCGCCCATATATCAATACTATACTTGAGCTTACCGCTATAAATCACTGTTGCTGCTCGACCTATTACGATCGTAAACCAAATCTATATCAGTCAACAATGCAATTCGTATAGTTCAACGAAATAAATCGTTAATTTCGAAAAAATCACTCCGATAAGCTTCTATAGACTCTAAAAAAATTGATATCATTATAAGCTGAAAGGCTTACCCATTTTGACTAATTCAATAGGTAAGCTCGCACGAGCCGTAACTAGCCACAAGGTAATTGAATGGGTATTAAGCAAAGCGGCGATGTAATAACCCTCAGGCTTGGTATGGAATATGAAGGGATATTCGACGAATAACGTCGCTGAATTACTAGGCATAAACTCAGAGATAATCCGCGAGATCGCTCGCTCTGGCGTGCTTGACCCTGAAAGAACTGGTGGTAATCACTACCGCTTTAGTTTCCAAGACATCGTCATACTCCGTACTGCGAAAGAATTACTGGATGCTGGAGTGCGTAAAGCTCGCCTTAACAAATCGCTACTTGAGCTAAAACAACGATTACCGGCCGAGCGCTCCCTGTCCTCAATGCGAATTGCTGGTGATGGAGGTGCAGTTGTAATCTGTCAGGATGAGCAAATGTATAATGCCGAATCTGGACAAATACATTTTAATTTTGCAATTGCAGAATTAGCTGGAACCTTAGCACCGCTTGCGAAAAAAGCAGCAGAACAGGCTGAATCAAGTGATCACCTGACGAGTGATGACTGGTTTGATTTGGGTGTCGATCTTGAGGCAGTTAGCCCTGAGGATGCACCAGCAGCTTATTTACGAGCATTAGAGCTGGACCCAACCCATAGCGATGCACATGTAAACATCGGGCGTCTTATGCAAGAATCTGGGGAATACGAAAGAGCCGAAGCACATTATTATCAGGCATTAGACGTAGAACCGGACAATGTTCTAGCCGCCTTCAATTTAGGCACCTTGCTGGAAGATATGGGACGTATTGATGATGCTATATCTGCTTACAAACAGGCACCAGCTTTCGCCGATGCTCATTATAATTTATCAAGGCTTTACGAGCTTGTCGGGGAGCACTCTGAAGCATTGAAGCATCTCAAAACATACCGAAATTTAATCAGTCCTAGTTAAACTGGCAAACTCTCTAATCAAGAGACTCATAAATTCCTCTTTAAAGACTAACAAAAGGTTTTCACTCCGACAGACACTAATGAATAATTGGCCCAAATGTATCCATCTCTATTCGAGATACCGACTGACCCAAGAGAACTAATCTTCCCTTGAAGCGATCGTCTCCTTGAACTGCATACTCAAAACGGTACTCGCGCCACATACGCCAACGATCCATTTCATTACGACTTGCAGATAATTTAATCAATATAACCGTCTGATCTAATAGCTGAACACTGTGGTAATTACATGCTCTTCGGGCAGCATTAACCGCAATTTCTTTAGCGAGCCCAGCCGCACGCCAATAAAGCATTAACGCTCCAATCAAAATAATGACAAAGATTTCCATCGCAGTCAGTCTACCTAATAAATCGTGAGTGTCAGAAACAGGGTCACCCCATCTTCAGTATCATTTTTCTATGGCTTGGCTAGTCAGCCAATTATATCTTGGCTAGCTTTCAGCTTAACGACAACTACCTTGTAAAAAATAGTCGGAATTAAACAGTTAATAAATAAGATCTGTCGAATAATAAAAACAGAAATAAGACAGACTTAGGATCAATAAACGTTGTTCTCGCATGTCTTTTAATTAAATCTTCATTTGGATTCTCTCTTGGGTCCTGAAACTCAACTGATAAATCATCTTAACAAGCGAATTCTTATCGCGTATATTCTGCTTTCGACGGAGGGGTGGCAGAGCGGTTGAATGCACCGGTCTTGAAAGACGGATTAGAAGTGAGGGTTTATGCGGTCTACAGGCCAGTTTTGGGAATATAAATAGCTGTAGATACCTACTGTATATACCCAACTATTTTTTTCGAATACGCAAATTTAACCCCCTACTTGCATACTTTAGCTTTGGCCAAAAAACTTTGCTAAGTGAATCTTAATTCTCTTTTAACCTTGGGGCTGACCTTATGGACCTGATACTTAATTTCATACAAGATTACTTCAAAATACTTGTTCCTAGCTGGTTGGTAGCAGGTTTTGTCCTCTCAAAACTCTATAAAGCAAAATTTAGTAAAAACTTTTTATTCGCAGACAAAGGGTTTTTGGACCTACCCATAATATTGTGTCTATTGATTGTTGCGGGCTTAGTCTTTGGGCCAACCGAAGAAGGAGCGACATGG
>NZGG01000004.1 GCA_002690865.1 Gammaproteobacteria bacterium
ATTAAAGCGTACTATTAGATCAATAAGCCCAGTCATTACGCCAGATAAGTCAATATTCTGGTCACTTTTTGCGTTTGCTAGATAACCTCGCTTTTTTACCAAATCAACAAGTTCGGTGTTCATTACAAAAGGGAAATGGAACTCCATTTCACTAATTCGATCTTTTCCATTGATCTCGCTCAGAGAAAAGCCGCACCCCAAAGGAGTCATTAAAATATTTCTAATCCAGGACACTAACATCCCGTCACATTGTTCTTGAGAGAGTCCTAAACGAACAGCATAGCGTCGGCAAACGGTTCCAATCACTTTATCTGAAGATGAAAAATCTATCTCTTCAAGCAGGCCATGCAGAGCAATACCAATATGCTTACCCCTTGGGAAAGTGAAGGTATCGACAATCGCATCCTTTGCAGAAATGTGGGTCATATGCTCGTCATCGCTATATCCAACCATAGCCGACTCTTCGTTAATATCATCTTGCCGATTGAAACGTCGGTTGATCCCCGTGTAGCTGTGTATCAGCCAGCTATCATTCAAGATCGGAGGTCTTGGTGGCCTTTTAAGCTCCGCGCCATCAACTGCACGACGCAGGTATGTGATTGGACTATCGATTAATGAACAAACATGAAATAGAGCTTTAGGCAGTTTATCTTTGATTCCTACGAAATGACTATTATCGCAGCTACTCAGTTTAAATAGTTGTCCAGCAGCTGTTGAAGCTACATTCTTAATGTAGGGGATCCCAAGATATACCAAATACCGTGCTCGGGTGATTGCCACATAAAGCAGTCGCATATCCTCCTCATGTTTTTCTTTTTCGGCTAATGCGAGAACTTGATTAGTAGGCGTAAAATTTAGGCGAGTGATATAACCCGAGGAATCTTTTTGGTGATACAAAGCAGGTTCATTTTTCCTTTCTGATGACTTAAAAGTCGCGAAAGGGATCATTACAACATCGTATTCGAGACCCTTGGCCGCGTGAATTGTCACGATCTTGACTAAATCTTCATCACTTTCTAAACGTATTTGATTATCTTGCTCTGAGCGTAATTCTGAACCAATTTTTTCCCGTTTAAACCAGCCTAAAAGAAGTGACATTCCCGGTACTAATGAGGAGCGCTGCTGCAGCAATTCCGCGAGGTGTCGAAGATTCGTGAGCTCCCGTTCTCCATTTGGTCGATGCAACCATTGTTCCGCAATTTGCCGACGTTCAATCAACGCATGAATCATCGATGCAATACCTTGAGAGGCCCATATTTCTTGATATTCCTTAAATTCTGTATGTAAACGCTGTTGGGCATCAGAATGCTTATTAATTTCATCAATTTCTTTAGCTGAAATACTGAGCAATCTTGTGGCTAAAGCTACCTTTATGCTTCTTTCGTTAGAGGGATCAATTACAGCTTCCAGAATTAAACTCAAATCTTGGGCAGTCTCTTGTAAAAATACTGAATCTTGGGTCAGATAAACGCTTTTCACGCCGCGAAGAGATAAAGCTGCTTGAGCAGCGATAGCCTCGTTCCGAGACCTCACGAGTATGGCAATTTGACCTGCACTAATGGGTTTTTGGTTTATTGTAGCCTTCTTCTTTTCGGAGGGATTTAATAGGCTTACGATATTTTCTGCTGCATCTGCCATGCAGAGCTCTACGGCTCTTTGCTTAGTCAGGGGCTCTTTATTCTCAAACAATCTGATTTGACACGGAACGGTCGTTTTCCCCCCTATCATGACCTTCATTGTAGAGGCTTTTTTAGGACAATCATTTGCCTGGTAGCTAATCTCTTTTTCCCCAAATATTTGGTTTTGGCCAAAAAGATAATTAATCGTTTTTACCAAAGGCTCAGAAGCTCTCCAGTTGGTTGAAAGCGTATGAATATTATTGGCGGCTTGTTTCGCATTTAGGTATGTGTAGATATCTGCGCTTCGAAATTGATAAATCGCCTGTTTTGGATCGCCAATGAATAAAAGACAACTGGGACTCTCGGTTTGATATATTCTTGAAAAGATATCGTATTGTAAGTTGTCCGTATCCTGAAACTCGTCAATCAAAGCAATTGGCCATTTTTTTACAAGCAATTTTGGTAGCCCCTCTGACGTCGCGATGGCAGTCCAAAGCTCAGTTAGTAAATCATCAAGACTAAGTTCATTAGTTTGAGTTTTTATGTCCGCGATTATTGTTTTCATCGACTTAGCAGCACGATGCCACAAATTTATTTTAATTTGATTAATGATAGTTCTGGCCTCCCAGACATCATCAATCAGGCTAAAAATTGAGTGCTTCGGGAGTTCGCCGCTCTTCGTTAAAAGTTTATTTAACTTGTCCGTGTTGTAAATTCCCCACATCTCATGATCAATCTCTATAGTCTCTTCACTGCCACATAAATAGGTTACTGAATCGAGTCTTGTTAGTGGTTTGCTACCCTTCCTGAAACCAGATTGAGAGATTTGTTCTGCGATATTAGCCTCAACCCAAAGGTTCTTGATCTGTTCTATCACTCCGACAATTCTATTAAATTCAACAGTAAAATTTACCATTGGGGGCTCAAAAATAACCTTGGTTCTAAATAGAAAGGGTCTCATTAATCTTACGAGAGCAGCTGGATTTGCCCAGATTTTCAATGCTAGTTTCTGCTCAAATGAAGGAAGCCGAAGAATCATTTTTCGGAAGGTATCTTCAGCCGCCTGGATTAAAAGATCGTCGATAGCTGTCTCTCTTTTCTGGTTAAATAGTTTACCTGTCTCGAGAGATAGTTCGTTTAAAACGCGCGCGCAGAAAGCATGGATCGTAAGAATAGAGGCGTTATCCATAAGCAGACTGGCGGCCGTTAGCAGCTTGAGGTCAGCTTCCCGATCGTCGCTAGTATTTCTCAGCTCGATTAGAAATTCATCGTCTGTTTTGGCGCCACTAAAAACGCGTTTAGCTTCAATGGTGCGCTTCCTTATACGGTTATTCAATTCGTCCGTTGCCGCATTGGTGAAGGTCAGAACGAGAATTTTTTCAACATTAATCGGTGCACTTATACCTCGTCCTAATAGCGCTCTAATATAAAGATTAGTTATCGCGAACGTTTTTCCTGTACCGGCGCTAGCTTCAATAAACTGGCGACCTAGGAGTGGAATGTCATTAGAACTGAAGTCGCTCATATCTTTCGCCACGCCTTCAATAGAGGTGAATATATTTCATGGGATATTTGTGTGAACGACTCGTCGAACAAATGGCTGGAATAACTTATTCGTTTCCAGTAAGCATCGTCTGCTTCGCTTCCAGAACGCCCAGTACGCCAACTAGCAGTAATCTTATTCAGTGCGTCTAAATGTGACATACCTTTTCTCACATCTTCAATAAAATCATAACTATATTGCGGAAAAAAATGTACTGGATAGCAAGTTCCTTGATCATGTATCGAGGTAAGCTTTTGCAAAGTGCTTTTTGCTTCAGAAGCACTAATGGCATCAAACACTGAAATTTGCGTTCTGTCTTTATCAAACGAGATGGTTTTTGTTTCGAGACCTTGTCCTATTGAACATAAACAAAGGTGTTTTACCCAAATGCCGAGGAGCTGACGCTTTTGTAATTTACTAGGACGTATATCGATGTGCTGATCACCATATATGTTTGATATCGAGAATGATAACATTCTGTCTTCAAGAGAAATTTCCTCCGAAATAGAGATTGGCCCTTCTTTAGAAATCGAAGTAGCTAGTTCGTTATATACACTTCTAGCTACTTCGATTTCTTGGTCCAATACCTTAGCTCCGTGGCTATTATTTAAAACCCTACCACTGGCGGCTAATTCCTTTCGCAATTGCTTCTCATCCCGACCTTTGATCATTGATTGTAAAGCTAGATTTTTCAGTTGGTACCGTTCGAGATTACTCAGTTCGAAAGATTCTGATTCCTCGAGTTGTATTTCTTCATTCCCCAGAAAAACATCTAGTCGACTATTAAAAAAATATTTCGCAGGATGCGCAAAAAATGCAATGAGCTGATTCATATCTACCGCTCGAGCTTCTTGAACTATTTCAAGTGGCTTATCAATAAACGAGGAGGGCTTTATATTTCGATTAAGGGCATCAAACCACACTTGCTGATAAGACACTAAGCTTCCGTCGTAATATTTTCGACTAAAGGGCTGCAGTGGATGCTGTGTGGTCTCAAATTCTGGAAAAATATTATTGATATAGTCAAGTAATTCGCTTAGCACTGATGATGGTGGGCGTTCCTGGTCATCTCTGGAACTTTTCCCTTTGAAGCTCAAATAAAGTGTCTCCTGAGCCGAAAGTATGGCCTCCAAAAATAGGTAACGGTCTTCGCTGCGACGAGAACGATCGCCCTTACGAGTATCCGTTATCTGCATCAAATCGAATGATAGTGGTTTTTGTTTTCTTGGGAAATCTGAGTCATTCAGGCCAATAAGACAAACGATCTTAAATGGAATACTTTTCATGGAGATAAGGGTCGCGAATGTAATTCCGCCTCTAACAACTCCGGGACCTTGACGTGCTTCGGACAGTCGTTGCTCAAACCAATCAATAATAACGCGGTTAGTAAAACAACCACTGAAATTACTAGCGACTGAATCGGAGACTATTTCTTCTACCGCGCTATGTAGTTCCTCAAGCTCTAGTATCTCTTGATCTTCCGCTAGAAAAAATGTGGACAGTGTATTGCGCAGCACATCACCCCAGACAGATGCACTATGCCTTTTTGAGAGAGTCCTGCGGCTCTCCGCTATTGAGTTGATAAAGTGACAGAATGACCCTAAGACCTCGCTATCACTTTCGTTTATCGGATGAGCTAGATGATTAGCATAAAGTCCTGTTTCTATCGCATATCCGAGCATTAGTCGATCAAGGCCAAATTGCCACGTATTGAAATTTTCCGCAGGCAAACCCCAACGGGATAACTTTTCCTCGCCGTTGTATTCCCAACGAATTTCAGTATCTCGGATCCACTTTATTACTTTCTTTAGGGCGTCTTCGTTTAAATTAAAGCGCCGCGAAACACTGGGAATTTCAAGGAGGTCAATAACTTCAATATTGGTTAATCTTGAGGAGGGTAGCGCAAGGATTTTCAGGAAACCAGAAATTAGTCTAGAATCCTCATAATTTGATCGACCGGCTATCCCATAGCGAATATTTTCGTCAAAAACTGCCCTAATATATGGCGCATATTCGTTAATATCCGGCGCCATAACGAGAACATCTCTTGGGTTAATATAATCATGCTCGCTAAAAATACCAAGCAAGTTGTCCTTTAGTATCTCCACCTCGCGCATCCGACCATGCGCTGAGTGAACTTGAATGCTTTTGTCTGAATCGCTTAATGCTCGCGGCGCAGGTTTGTAGTCAAATGTGCCGCCATACTCGAGTTTTAATATATCGTTTTTAATAAATCCTAGCATCGAGTCGTTTGAGTTTTCGACAAATAACTCATGTGTCACAGTGTTTTGTAGTCCAAGTAAAAGGTCTAGATACTCTCGACCCTCCTTACCTAAAGACCCGAGCAACGGGTTCCCAATGGTTAAATGATCTTCATCAGAAAGACTTGATTGATCTCGAGATAATTCTCTCACGGAGCGTTTTGCAAGCTCCTTCGGTGCTAATATATCTCCCCAATAGTGTTCACATGGATTAAGGAAATATACATCAATATCTATGATTTTAGATAAGTTTCGGAATGTCTCTAAGTGTAACGGCGCCATAGAGGAAATACCGAATATACTAAGGGGGCTAGAAAATTCTGAATTGGCTATTTGATTATGTTCGATCGCCTGGGTAAAAAAAGCATGTAATCTGGCCCTATGGGTATTTGCTAACTCACCACAGTCTTTAATCAACTCACGCCATAACTCAACTTGCCAGTAGTTTTCCGGTGAGATTTTAGAAATACTTGCTGGCTCATTTCTTTCCCATTGGATAAGCCAATCTGGTCTGTAAATAAGGTATTGATCATACAGACCAGCGATTTGACGACTGAGTTGAAAAAGTCGAATATCTTTATCCCCAGGAACTTTAAGGTACCTTTGTAGTACTTCTTGCTTTAAACGAGGGATGACCCTCATCAGCCGCCATGTCAGGCGCTCACGATCGAAAGGGGATTCATTGGGTAGATCAATCCTCGGTAAAAGAGTTTGATAGCTACGCCAAATATAAGCGGCTGGCAGAATGCACTCAATATTAGCAGCTATTCCTTGTTGTTCAGCCAATCGGAGTTTTAGCCACTGTCCGAGAGAATGACTTTGAACCACAACTGTCCTAGAGAGAAGGGGGTCTTTAGACATTTGACTTTGTTTACAAAATAGTTGAGCCAGAATATCCATATGGTTGGATTGAATAAGTCGTAACATGGATCTGTTCGAAAAGATGTCAGATCACATCGTACCTGACGATGTGTAATCATAAAACCGTGAAATCATCTGAAATAAGAATGCTTGCGTAACTGTCCCTAGAGGTGGAAAGTGAAAATACCGGAAAAGCTATTCCTTTTTATTAATCCCATAATCAAGTTTCTTTTGAGATCACCTATGCATGGTCTGTTTAGCGATAGCCTTATGCTAATCACGTTCAAAGGAAGGATAAGCGGTAGAAAATTCACGACACCAGTTCGTTATATCCGCTATGAAAATTTAATATTGTGCTTTAGCTCTTCAGAAAACAGATGGTGGCGTAATCTCCAAGGAGGGGCTGAGGTGAAATTGAACATAAAGAGGGAGGAGAGGATGTATCTCGCAGAAGCTACTACTGAGCGGGAAGAGACGCAAAAATGGTTACTGTACTATCTTGATTTGTTCCCTGGAGATGCTGCCTATCACAATGTGCGTTTAGAGAAAGATAATGGGCTCAACCAACAAGATCTCGAGATAGCTTTGCAGCACGCCGTACTCGTAAAAGCTAATCTACCGTTGTATTCAAGCGCTTGAATAAAGAACTCGTAGACGCATCAAAAGTTGGAGTAACGCCCTTTTCTAGTAGTTCTAGGGTTAATTGCTTGCCGAGTTCCACGCCCCATTGATCAAAGGAATTAATATTCCAAATAGCGCCTTCACAAAAGACTCTATGCTCATGGACAGAAATAAATAAGCCCAGAGTTTCGGGTGTTAGTTCATCTAAGATAAAAGTCGTACTCGGTCGATTACCCGGGTAGTCTCGAAAAGAGTCATCATGATGTGATCCCGACATCAAGGCCGCTCCTTGGGCCAACATATTAGCGAGGAGCATACGATGTTGCTTGGCCTCGCTAAGAGAATCTTTAGCTATACCTATAAAGTCCACGGGAACATAGCAAGTCCCTTGATGCAACATTTGGAAGAAGGCATGTTGCGCATTTGTACCGGTCTGACCCCAGGTGACTGAAGCCGAATCATAATCTATTGGTAAGCCATCGATGTCCACACGCTTCCCATTACTCTCCATCTCGAGTTGTTGTAAGAATGAAGGAAGATGACTAAGCCGCTCGCAATAAGGGACAATCGCATTTGATTGAACATGGAGAAAATTATTATACCAGATGCTGATTAGCGCCAACTGAACCGGTAGATTTTCCTTTAGAGGCGTGTGCTGAAAGTGCTCATCTGCCTTTTTAGCACCTGCGAGAAACCTTCGAAAGTTGTCGGGTCCAATACACAGACATATCGCAAAACCTGCGGAGGACCATAGACTAAAACGACCCCCAACCCATTCCCAAAACTCTAGAATCTGATCCGGAGCTACACCGTGTTTTATAGCAAGTTTTGGAGACGCTGTTATTGCAACAAAGTGCGGACTATTGAGAGGGTCAGTAATACCAAGCTTTTCCTCAATCCAATCCACAGCAACTTGAGTATTAATTATCGTTTCCTGCGTCGTAAATGTTTTGCTAGAGATTACAAACAAAGTTGAACGAGGATCCAACCTGTTAAGTAATGAACGAATAGGTTCATCGTCAAGATTGGAGATAAAGTATAATTTCAATCGTGGGTGTGCAAACTCTTTTAGTGCTTCGCAGGCCATTTTGGGCCCAATATCAGACCCTCCAATTCCGATATTTACGATATTATTAATAATCTGACCCTGTGAGCCTATCCATTCACCCGACCGCACTTGACCGGCAATTTTTGTAACCTTATCCAGCTGTGTGGCAATCTGTTCTGAAATATTTTTATCCTGAAATGCAGGATCTCTTAAAGCCGTGTGAAGAACAGATCGACATTCCGATAAATTAATTAACTCGCCTTTAAACATTGAATCTCTGCGTTCTAAAAGAGGGGAGGTTGCAGCGAGATAATTCAACTCTCTAAATATTTCATCGCTTATGAGGTTTTTAGAGAAATCGACATACAATTCTTTTAACGCAATGCTGTACTTTGATACGCGCTCAGTATCTTTCAAGAAGTAATTTTCAATAGTATCTGTCGAGGCAGATTTAGATAGCTTATCGAGCTTTTTCCAGTGCCTGTTAGCTGAAGCCTTGTATTGAGTTTTAATATTCACTTTGATGATTATACCCCCCACCTTAAGGACATTATCAAGTTTTAAGAACTTTTAGTTCCATTCCTTTACAGTGTCTAATGAAATTTGATAATCATTAATTGCTGAAAGCGTCATCATCACATGACATAATTCCCTAAAATAAGTGGTTCCCTGTCGGCTACTCTAGTCTAAACTTTAAGACTTATTTTCTAATAAAAAACGATCCTTGGATGAGTTTTGGGACGGCTACTTAATAATTGAAGAATAAACGTTTGCTATCGACCGTTCTGGTTTTTTTGCTAGTAATTTTATTACTTGTCTCTGATTTGAATCAGTATTTTTCGCTTGAACGAATACAAAGTGAGCAAGTTCATATTGAGAATTTCGTTGCTGATCGCCCCCTTTTTGCTGCTGGCATCTACTTTATAATTTACGTGTTCCTTGCTGCGTTTGCTTTCCCTGGTGCTCTGGTAATAACTGTTCTGGGAGGCGCTCTATTTGGATTCTGGGTTGCTCTGGCTTTGGTATCATTTGCATCAACAATTGGGGCGACATTATCGATGTTACTGGCTCGATTCATCCTGCGAGATCTTATTCAGGAACGTTATCGAAATGAGTTAAAGGGCCTTAATGAAGGGATTGAGAGAGAAGGCGGTATGTATTTGTTTGCACTCCGATTGGTGCCGATTATTCCTTTCTTTTTAATTAATCTGGTAATGGGGCTTACAAAGATTAAAGTCACAACTTTTTTTCTAGTTAGTCAAATTGGCATGCTTGCCGGAACTGCAGTTTACGTGAATGCAGGGAAACAACTTAGCCAGATTACTAACCTTAGTGATGTGGTTTCTTTGGAAATAGTTTTAGCTTTTTTACTTGTCGGGATGATTCCTCTGCTGAGTAAGAAGATGCTTGAATTGTTTAGGGTAAAAAAAGCTTATTCAAACTTTAAGAAACCTAAAACCTTCGATAGTGATTTAATCGTTATAGGAGCGGGTTCGGGTGGACTTGTCTCTGCCTTAGTAGCTGCGACTGCTAGAGCAAAAGTAACCTTAATTGAGAAAGGAGAGATGGGAGGGGACTGCTTAAATACTGGTTGTATCCCAAGTAAAGCACTTATTCGTTCAGCTCGATTAGCTTCTGATCTTCGACGATCTGTCGTCTTTGGTTTTAAACCCATGACGGCTTCTTTTGACTTTGTTGAATTGATGGAACGCGTAAACAGGATTATAGGAAAAATCGAGCCTCACGATTCAGCTGAGCGATATAGGAGTCTTGGGGTCGATGTTCACTTGGGAATTGGTAAGCTCATTTCTCCCTGGGAGGTGCTTGTTAATGATCAGAAAATAAGTGCCAGACAAATAATTATCGCAACGGGGGCAGAGCCTTTCGTCCCATCAATACCAGGAATAGATAAGGTTCCTTATCTTACGAGTAAAACGGTATGGGAACTTAAGAAGCTACCGGAACGTCTTGTTGTTCTAGGCGGCGGACCCATAGGTATTGAGTTAGCTCAGACATTTTCTCGTTTATCCTCAGACGTCACTCTAATTGAAGAGTCCCCTTTAATCATGAATCGCGAAGATTCCGATATTTCAGCCTTTGTGCGAAGGGCACTTGAATTGGACGGGGTCAAGATTTTTACGAATCATCGAGCCGTATCTATCCAGGAAAGTGGCGATAGTTACAACATCGTTTGCCAGTCTGAGAAAAAACACGAGACTGTAATTGCATTTGATAACCTTATTTTGGCGGTGGGAAGAAAAGCAAAAGTTGATACGTTAGGCTTAGAAAAACTGAATATTAAAATGACACCAAGAGGAACTATTGCTGTTGATGACTACCTGAGAACAACGTTACCCAATATTTACGCTATCGGTGATGTGGCAGGGCCTTATCAATTCACTCACACTGCATCACATATGGCTTGGTATGCTACGGTTAATGCATTGTTTGGTCGGTTTTGGAAATCCAAAATTGATTACTCCGTTATCCCTTGGTGCACTTTTTCGAGCCCCGAGGTCGCTCGTGTAGGTTTAAGCGAGAACGAAGCAATTCAGCAAGGGATTCCTTATGATATCGTAAAGTTTGATGTCTCTAGTTTAGATAGAGCTATTGCCGACGACGAGGATCGTGGTCTAGTGAAAATTCTCACACAACGAGGGAGCGATAAAATTCTTGGGGTAACGATTGTTGCAGAACACGCGGGTGAGGTAATTAGTGAGTATACATTGGCAATGAAAGAAGGGATCGGTCTCAAGAAAGTCATGGGGACAATTCATATTTATCCAACATTTTCGGAAATGAATAAATATGCAGCAAGCCAGTGGCGAAAGAATAATACTCCTGCATGGGTTTTTAATTTGTTAGAGAAAATTCACATCCTCATGCGTTGGTAGGGATTGTAAATTATGATTTGGTCAAAGATAGAGATGGAATTAGCCTGGTGGCTGAAGCTAACGTGTCTTCTTTTGATTCCTATTCTTTCTTTGGCGGACCAAAATTCGACAGCTCAGTTTATTGGTTCTGATCAATGTAAAAATTGCCATTTAGATATATCTCAAAAATGGGAAAGTTCTCACCACTACAAATCTATGCAAATAGTGACAGACGAGACTGTGCTCGGGAACTTTGATAATCAAACGCTAGTTTCCCATGATATTACTCATAAACTTTTTAAACGTAACAAGGAGTATTTCATTAATACTCTGGATAGTGAGTCCGCTTATCAGGACTTTAAAATTGTTCACACGTTTGGATTCTATCCATTACAGCAATATCTCGTAAAAGCCGAAGATGGTAAACTACAGGCGCTCAATATTGCCTGGGATTCAAGGCCCGAAGTTGAAGGAGGTCAACGTTGGTTTCATCTTCACCCGCATGAAGACATAACTCCTGAGCATCCGTTCCATTGGTCAAATCACTTCGCTAATTGGAACAGCCGTTGCGCGGAGTGCCATAGCACAAACCTGAATAAAAATTACGATAGTTCGACGAACGAGTATGCAACCTCATTTTCGGAAATTAATGTCGCATGTGAAGCTTGTCATGGACCGGCTAGTAAACATTTGAGCTGGGCTAAACATGGCCAGGTATTAAAAAATAAAGGATTTGATGGGGACAAGAATTCTCCAATTTCTTGGATCCATGACGCAGGCCAACCGATTGCAAGACCAAAGGGCTTGGTATCTCAACGAGAAGTTAACATGTGTGGCGCATGCCACTCAAGGCGCATACAAATCGATAAGGCGATGCCTCTCGATAATTTTCATAATCATTATGCTATCGAAACTTTGAGCCAAGATCTTTACTTTGCTGACGGCCAGATAAAAGATGAGGTATTTGTACTTGGATCTTTTCTACAAAGTAAAATGTATCGTGCGGGGGTGACTTGCTCGAATTGTCATGATCCTCATTCCTCAAAACTTAAGATAGAAGGTAATGGGCTTTGTAGCCAATGTCATGCCCCGTCAGTATTTGATAGTCCAAGTCACCATAGGCATATCGCGGATAGTGAAGGCGCAGCATGTGTGAATTGCCATATGCCAGCGCGAACCTATATGCAGGTTGATGATAGGCGTGATCATAGTTTTGTAATCCCTAACCCTCTGATTTCAGCAGAGACAGGGGCGCCAGACATTTGTTTAACATGTCATAGCGATCAGGCTACTTCGTGGTCAGCTTCAATATTCAAAAAATGGGGTATAGAGAGCAAAACAGACCACTGGGCATTTAGTCATTTTCAGGCGAACCGCCTAAACCTTTCGACCTTGGATGATTTGATAAGGTATGCAAATGATATTGGAATAGCTGATATTACTCGCGCAACGTTAGTCGAGAATTTAGCAGCCTTTAGTGCCCCTAAGGCAATAGAGGCGGTATTGATTAATTTAAATGATGATAGTCCGTTAGTGCGCCGCGCCGCCGTAGAAGCCTTGCGCACCAGTCCCGAAGAGATTCGCTGGCGCGCGTTATCACCCATGCTGCGTGATGAATCTAAGTCTGTGAGAATGCAAACGATACGTGTTTTAGCGCCATTAATCCGAGATCTCCCCAAACATAGACGAACGGAGATGATTAAACCATTGGCGGAGTATAGGGAGTTTCTAAAATTACATGGAGATACCCCGAGCGGTCAACTAGAGCTTGCTAGCCTCGAGGTCAATATGGAGAATCGAGGGGCGGCGCTTTTAAGCTACCAGCAGGCCCTAAAAATTGATAGAAATCATGTTGCGACCCTTGTTAATCTCGCTGACTTTTATCGGGGAAGTGGGTTAGAAAGCAAAGGAGAAAATATGTTGTTAAGGGCTCTTCGAGTAGCGCCAGATAGTGCAGCGGTAAATCATAGTTATGGCCTATTGCTAGTACGAGAGCAGAGATATGGAGAAGCACTGAGTTACCTTGAAAAAGGAGCCCAGTTGGCAAACGGTCAGCCCCGTTTCGCTTATATTTACGCAATAGCACTAGACTCTATGGGGAAAACCGAAAAGTCTGTCGAATTTTTATTCGATATAATAGAGACTTGGCCCAATCAATTAAACCTTCTTATGACTCTCGTGAACTATTTGGAGAAACTAGGGCGTGAAGAAGAAATTCTCTTACCACTAGGTATGTTACAGTCGTTTGCGCCAAATGTGCCGGAGGTCCAAATTCTTGTCAGGAAATACTCGCTGGATGTTAACGAGTAATCCACATAGGGTTGAAAGTAAAGATCATGGCCGAGACTATTTATTTACACCGGTAAAAAACGTGTTAGGAGGCCGTTCAGGATTACTTTTGGCGGGATAAGAATCCCATAAAGTTTCATCATGGAAATAACATATGTCTAAAGGGCCATTATTCGGCATCAAGGTTATAGACCTAACACAGATTTATCAGGGTCCATATGCATCATTTCTTATGGCTAGGGCAGGTGCTGAGGTCATTAAAGTAGAGCCAATCGGCGGCGAGCATCTCCGAGGACATGGAGGAACACCAACGCCTATGGCATTCATGATGCTAAATTCAAATAAGAAATGCGTCACATTGAATCTGAAAAAGAAAAAGGGTAAAGAAATTTTAGGAAAACTTGTGGAACAGGGCGATGTTCTCCTAGAAAATTTTGCCCCGGGCGTCATGGACCGCTTAGGTGTCGGCTGGGGATCGCTTAAGGAGATCAATCCTAAATTAATTTACGGTTCAGGAACGGGTTATGGCTTAACTGGTCCAGATCGCGATACGCTTGCAATGGATCATACAATACAGGCAGCTAGCGGTATTATGAGCGTCACAGGGGATGCTGGCCAGCCACCTTCTCGGGCTGGAGGAGCGCCAGCGGATATCATGAGTGGAATACACATGTATGCTGGAGTTCTTTCTGCGCTTGTGGGGCGACAAAATACCGGTAAGGGCACGTTGGTAGAGGTATCGATGCTAGAGTCAATGTACTTTATGCTCTGTTCGGAGCTAACCAGTTACCACAAGAATGGAAAATTTCCCGTCCGTAACAGTGCGCGTTCGCCAGCAGGCTCATGTCCTTACGGTCGATACAAATGTCGAGATGGATATCTTGCGCTTATTAGCGTTTCAGAACGACATTGGCAAAGCATCTGTAAGGTCATTGGTCGCGAGGAATTAATCAATAATCCAAACTTTTTAACAGTGAGACAACGACTCCAAGCAGAAGACGCGGTAAACGAATTTATTGAAGCTTTCACCCAAAGAATAAGTCGGGAGGAAGCATATCTAGCATTCCGTGAAGCGAGAGTTCCTGTCGCCCCTGTGAGAGATTTGGAAGAGGTGAGAAGCAACCCGCACCTCCATGAGCGGGGGATGCTCCAGCATATGGAACACGAAATTATGGGGGAGCTGATCCTACCATCTAGTCCCATTAGATATTCGGATTACGATTCGCCAGACCTAACATTGTTCTCTGACGCTGGCGCTCATAACAATAAAATATACTCTGAGTGGCTTGGCCTGAGTGACGAGCAGATCGATAATTTACAAGCAAGCGGAGTGATCTAATTCCACGTCATAAAAACATAAATTGGGTTTATTTATGGCTGGGAATTTAGATTCGATAAAGGCAGGTAATACCAGGAAAAGGTACACATATTTTGTTTAAAGAAACTCTTCTATACGCTTAGAGGGTCGAGCGATAATAGCTTTACGCCCTTTGACTACAACTGGCCGCTCCATTAGCTTTGGATGACGAAGAAGTAGGGTAACGATCTGCTCTTTGGTCTTGCAGTCATCCTCATTAAGGGCCAACTCTCTGAACAACCTGTCTTTCCGAACCAATTCGTTCGGTGCGTCAAGCAAGAGATCGAGAATGTTTTCCAAGTCATGCCTAGAAGGCGGTGCTTTTAGATATTCGACGGAATCAAAAGGGACATGTCGCTCTTGTAAGATAGCCAAGACTCCCCGCGATTTGCTGCAGTTAGGGTTGTGGTACACCGTAATCATTTTGGCTTCCATATTCGTTTAGTATAACTGAGATTCTAACAGCGTCTAGGTGCAGTAGGGTGCAAGTTCGTTTTTCATACTGCGCTTTCCCTAAAAATGTTCATACAATCAGTATTTTATAGCTACAATTTAACAATAGACCTTACTAATATTTTTTTGTTTCGATAAAAATAGTTGAGCAGGTAAATTTACGTGTTAAGAAGTTAAACTACACACCGCTCTCCCGCCACCCCGCTTTATTAGAACGAATTAATAGGCTCAAAAATTATTTTGCAAAACCTCGAAACCTGTGTTCTAGTCCCTATTTTATTTGGTAAGGGTAATCTAAATGTCTAGCTTTAGACTTGATGGGAAGACAGCAATTATTACCGGTGGAGCAGGGGGCTTAGGGCGATCGATGGTTAAGCAGTATGCTGAGGCCGGGGCAAATGTTGTTGTGGCAAGCCGCACCCTAGCGAATTGTGAAACAATCGCAGGGGAAGTAAATGAAACGGGTGGTAAGGCCCTCGCTATTGCTGTTGATCATACTAAACCAGCAGAAGTTGATAGTATGGTAGAACAGGTGGTCAGTCATTTTGGCTCTTTGGATGTTATCGTTAATAATGCTGGACGCTGGGGTAAAGGTGGTGCTGCAGAAGACACCTCGCTAGATGACTGGAACGACATAATCGAAAACTGCCTCACAGGGTGTTTCATCTGCTGTATGTCTGCTGGTCGTCAAATGCTTAAACAGCAGAGCGGTAAAATTATCAATGTCTCTTCTACCGCAGGTAGTAAAGGCAACCCAGGTCAACTGCATTATTCAGCAGCCAAGGCCGCCGTGCTAAGCCTAACCAGCAACCTCGCCATGATGTGGTCAAAAGACAACATCAACGTTAATGCTATCTTGCCGGGTCTAATTGCTACGGATGAGTTAAAGTCCTATAACATTATCCCAAAAACAGAAGACGAAGACGGCAACCCGGTCCCAAAATTAACCGTATGCCCGACACCAGAGAACGTAGCCGATTTGGCTGTATTCCTGGCATCGCCCGCTTCAGATGGGCTCACTGGCGAGGAGTATCCAGTCAGAACCTGGATGAAATCCGAAAGATTTTGGAAGTAGTGTTGATCCCTACTAGATAGCGTCGATAGTGATATGAGTCTATCTGCCTCTTGCTTAGCAGAACTGTCCTCCGTGCTAAAGAAAAATTCAATTATCTTGGGATGCAATATTGATAGGGTTACTAGCTATTGGGGCTCACGGTCGGCAAGCGCTTCGGCGCTTGTGATGCAAAATGATATCTCAGAGGTAAGCGAGGTAATGAGAACCTGTCATAAGTACAAGCAGCCGGCCACTTAGGGGGTAAGACGAATTGTGTTCAGTCCGCTAAACCAAATCCAGAAAAATTATCCTTTCAACCAAAAAATTAAATAGAATCAATAGATGGCGTGGATGGGATAGCTTCAGTCAGTGCTGACGTTGTCTTGCAGACATTATAGAAAGCCTGTCTGCATAAAAATATGTTACTTCCCTTGGACTTGGGCGCAGGAGGTAGCTGCACGATAGGTGGTAACGGTTCGACAAACGCCGGGTAATTATCGTGTTACGTTACGGCATGATGAGAGGTTTAGTACTTGGTCTTGGAGTTGTGTTAGCAGATGGAGCTATTGTGTCTTCAATGAATCAGATGCTAAAAAATAATACTGCCTATGACTTGAAGCAGCTATTTATAAGAAGTGAGGGAACGCTTGTTACCGTGACCAAAATCATTCTAAAACTTTTCCAAAGCCCTTGAGCTGTCAAACAGCGCCAATCGGAAACACTCATTTTCCTAATGTGATTAAAATGCTCAAAGAATATCGGCGTGCACTAGCCGGCGCATTAAGCACTTTTGAAGTCATGTGGGGATCTTATTTCCACGCCGTGGACTCGGAAGCAGATCACCAATATACCAATGTTTAGGGAGCATAAATTCTATGTGTTACTGGAAGCGGAGGGGAGTGATCTCCAGAGCGATGAGATGATTTTTCAAGGGACTTTAGAAAATCTCTATATGGAAAATGCTATTAAAGATGCCTTGGTATCAAAATCGAAGTCGCAAAGGCTTGACCTTCGGAGAATACGGGAAGATTTCGACGTAATTCAAAAAGATGAACCCGTTTTTTTTACAATGTTAGTCTTCCTATCGGCACGATGGAGGAATATGTTAACGATACGACCGAAGCGATAGCCGAAAAATGGGCTTTAAGTAACGTCTATGCTCTCGGACATATCAGCGATGGGAATATACATTTTTTTGTGCAGCCAAATGTTGAGTCAGATTCTTCAAGTTTGCATGAGTCTTGTGATGCTTTGCTGTACGAGGGACTCAAACATAACAATGGTTCAATATCTGCTGAACATGGAATCGGTATAGAGAAAAAGCAGTGGCTTTCTCAGAGCAGGTCCGAGACTGAAGTGAATCTAATACGTGCAATGAAAAATATGCTCGGTCCAAAAAATCTACTCAATCCTGGCCGAATATTTGATTAAAGTTTCGAAAAATCTGGATCTCTTTTTTCCATAAAGGCAGACATCGCCTCCTGATTTGCAGGCGCGCCCCTCAGATTATCCAACGCACTATTCTCTGCACGAACAGATGTCAACATGGCATCTCGGTGAGGGGCCATCATTAATTCCTTGGTTTGTATTAATGATGCTAGAGGAAGCCTTGCGAGGATAGTAGCATGTGTCATCACCTCTCCAAGGAAGTTTTCATCCGGATACACCTTAAGAGCTAAGCCTGCAGAAACGCAATCCTGGGCACTAATCCATTCTGATGATAAGAGTATCCAGCTAGCTTGTTGGTGGCCAACTAATCGAGAGAATGTATAGGTACTAGAACCCTCCGCTGTAATACCCAGTGCTGAGAAAGGGGCACGGAAACGGCTGCTCTCAGAGACAAAGGTCATATCTGCCAAACCTAAGAGAGTACAACCTATACCAACGCCTAAACCATTAGCGGCAATAATAAATGGCTTAGGGAAGTGAATAATAGCTTCAAGCATCCCTTCTAAACCATGCTTTGGATTCGCTTTTTCTCCTGCAGCTCGGGCCTTTAAGTCTGCGCCTGCTGAAAATGCGCGTCCTGCGCCAGTCAGGACTAACACTTTGACGCTGTTATCTTCAGCGGCTTCTAGAAAATCTTCACATAAAGCATCAAAAAGATCCTGATTGAACGCATTCAGCGCATTCGGTCTGTTCAGGGTGACCACCCTTACGGCATTAATAGTTTCTGAGGTGGTTATATTCAAAGGTTCGATTCCTTTTCGTAGGGGGGAGCAATATACCAAGAAGATAATACGGTTGGGAACGGCTAAAAGCGTTATCTTAAGATTAAAGAGAAGGCTATATCGCAAGCGGGAATCATCAAGAGACTATAATGCTTACTCTTTCAATAGTTCGCTCTTGGAAACCCTAACTCGTCCATATTACTGACGAGTTCTTGTCCAGCGAGTCGCACATCGATCTGCTTATCAATTTTTTTGATAATACCATTATTATCTATATAGAATGTCCACCGTTTTGCGAATCCGATTGGAGATAGAACGCCATACTCTTGGCTCATATCCTTCTCAGGATCTGCTAAAATAGGGAATGTCGCCTGATTCTTCTCAGCAAACTTGGTATTATTTTCGAGACTGTCAGTGCTTGCCATGAAGTAGGCAACATCATAGTTTCTGATTTCTTTATCGCTGTCACGCAGCGCTTTGCATTCGATGGTTCAGCCTCCGGTAAAGGCTTTTGGAAAGAACGCTATAACGACATACTGTTTCTCCTGAAACTCAGACAACGTATAGGTCCTTCCATCGGAAGCCTGAAGACGGAAATCTGGAGCAGGCTCTCCTACTTGTGGCCCCGCGTAAAGAGAGTTTGAGATGAAGCTCAGTAAAAAAAGTAACATGTTCTTCATAATACTTTCCGATATCCTTATATTAGTGTAAGAGGTTAATCTTTTAAGCGGCTTCTAACTAGGACTTTCTTAGAAGCTCACGTGTGTCTCCCAATCTCTTCGTAATCCCGCGGCGATCAAAGTACTCAAGTATTTCAATCGCAAGGTTTCTTCCAATTCCGGTGGCGTCTCGATACTGACTGACCGTAATTCCATTTTTTGCCTCAGCTGTCTGTCGCAGTATCCTTTCGAGCCCTTCTAATCCTTCTGGAAGAAAAAACCGATTCCTTGTGAGCCGCACTAGCCGGCCGGTTTTTACCAACCGGACCGATATTTTCTCCACCGTTTTTGTAGGAAGCCCTAATTGTTTTGACAAATCGCTGATCGCCGGCGGTCTTAACTTATCCAAAGTTAATACGGATCTAATTTGTTCCCAGATCTCTTGCTCCTCTTTAGCTAAATCAATCGTTACAGATTGCAACGCGTAACCACCTTCCTGCTTCTTTAAGTCACCACTGCTTATTAGTCGAGCAACGATCTCTGTTACAAGGATATTGCTCTTTAGTCGAGAAATTTTGGCTAGTGCAGGTAATGCTATACTCACCTTGCTAGGATTTTCTTTATGCCAAAGATCAAGGGAAGTTAAAATTCCATCGCTTTGTTTATTGAACCATTCTCTCGAAATAGCTAAACCTTCTTTGTCGATGGCATCTGGTAGCCACTGCCTTATTTGAGTAACTGGTATATTTAAAGAGTTACTCCAGTAGTTAATATCAATCCCCTCTGCTGATTCTGCAATCATATATTCTAATATTTCTCTCTCATGATTATCCCTACTAAGACGGGTAGCAATAGCTTTTAGTAAAACCATGCGATCTGCTTTAGCCCGACCCCTGCCGGATGCCTCAGGATCTAACACCTGACCACCACCTATGGTCCTCTCGGCAGATTGATCACGGATAATGACACTGTCACCGATGCACAAATTTATCCGACTTGAGGAGACAATTTGTACAAAAGAAGTAGTACCAGGTGTTAATTTTTTCTGGTTGGTTAACGCAACTCGTCCCACAAAATGGTTTGCTGCAGTATGCACATGCACTGGTGACCAGTGAGAGATTGGGGCGATCTCAGATCTCAGAATACTCAAACTCATATCAAAACGATCGCTAGGACGATCGATTGTATTGCCGGACAACCAATCACCTCGATGAATCATTGATTTCGACAAGTTGTTGCCGACAATATTAAGCGCACATCGGTCGCCTGATTGAGCTGAAATACTCTGTCTGTCCTGGGTACGTATTCCACGAACGCGAACAGGCCGATTACTTGGTTGAAGAGTTAAGTGATCCCCCTGGGAAACTATCCCAGAAAAGACAGATCCGGTGACGACTATACCTGAACCCTTTATGCTAAAGCAGCGGTCAATGCCAAGACGGAAATATCCTTGTAGATTATTTTTTTCTATTAATTTCGCAGCCTCTTCTAAGGCTTTCATGAGGCCTTCCATACCCGCATTCGTTAATGCTGACACCGGAAAAATTTCTGCATTTTCTAGAGAGCTCGAGATCATTAAAGCTCTGATCTCTTTTTTTACCAGTGCTTTTCGTTCTTCATCGACTCGATCTATCTTCGTTAGTGCGATAGCTCCCTTTTTCACCCCTAATAGATCCAATATTGCCAGGTGTTCTCTTGTTTGAGGCATTGGACCATCGTCAGCGGCAATAACGAGAAGCGCAAAATCCACAGCACAAACGCCAGCAATCATGTTATTGATGAATTTTATGTGTCCTGGCACATCTACAAATCCCAGTCTGCTCCCATTCGGAGAATCGACATATGCAAAGCCAAGATCTATGGTCAAACCCCTGTTTTTTTCTTCACTGAGTGTGTCAGTATCAACCCCTGTCAGAGCCCGAACTAGCATCGTTTTGCCGTGATCAACATGTCCCGCAGTAGCTATAATCATCCGGTAATTTCTGTCAGGTCTAACTGTCCTAATTGGCTTAGGAATCCTTCCTTATCCTCAAGAGTTCTCATATCGAACAATAGCGAACCATCATGAATACGGCCTATCACTGGCTGAGGTAAGCGTCGGAATGCACTAGCGATTTTACGTAGTAAAATATCATTTGTGGTCGTGATAGATATGGCCTTACTTGGAAGACGTTCTAGAGGAAGGGAACCACTACCGATCTGACTGTCCACATTGACTACACTTGTTTCTGCAAATCCTTCTAACACCTTGCCTATTGAGTCAACTATGGTAAAGGCTAATTCTTCAAGCTCCTCTATCTCACGGGTGAGCAAGCGGAGTGTAGGTAGTAGTTCGCGCAACTTATCGGGGTTTTTGTATAGCAGTAGTACTTCGTAAAGACCTGCTATAGTCATTTTATCGACTCTGAGCGCTCGTTTCATTGGATTTTCTTTAATCTTTTGAATCAAAGGTTTCTTACCTATAATAATCCCTGCTTGAGGACCTCCAAGAAGCTTATCGCAGCTAAATGTAACTGCATCAGCTCCCGCCCCGATGGCATCAATGACTAAAGGCTCATAAGGTAGTCCATAATCAGCCATATTGATTAGGTTCCCACTGCCGAGGTCGACAACGAGTGGAAGGTTATTTTCCTGTGCTAGATGCGCCAGATCTGATGTCGCTACTTCGCTAACGTATCCACGAATCTCATAGTTACTTGTATAAACTTTCATTAATACTGCAGTTTGGTGATTTATGGCATTCTGATAATCATGCAAATGAGTACGATTTGTAGAGCCCACTTCACGCAAGGTACAACCGGAGCGGACTATTATTTCTGGAATACGAAAGGAGCCCCCTATCTCAACTAATTCTCCTCGTGATAAAGGCACTTCTTTCCCTAGGGCTAAGCTGTTCAAAGTAAGCATTAACGCGGCGGCGTTGTTATTTACAACAGTCGCTGCTTCAGCTCCAGTTAGCTCGCATATTAGACTCTCAATATGATCATCACGGTCACCTCGACCGCCTGTATCGAGGTCATATTCAAGATTGGTTGGTGAACTTGCAACCTTGACTATTGTGCTGATGGCAGAGGGTGGTAATAAGGCTCGGCCAAGATTAGTGTGGAGGACGATACCAGAAAGATTAAATACGGATTTTAAAGAAAACCTTCCATCGGCCTCTAGATTTTCTTTAACATCTTTAATTAATTTTTCAAAAGAAAAGTTAGACAGGTCCCCACCATAGTATTTTTGTCGCCAAGCATCGAGATTGCCTCGAATTGTTGTAGCAACTTCGTTGCGCCCATAACGGTCCGAAAGCTGACGAATAATACCGTTTTTTAATAGCGCGTCTATGGATGGCGGTCGATTGGTTTTCTCGAAGCTTTTCATAGTAGAGCCGAGCTTGTTGCAAGCCTGCTAGCATTTGGCAGCGAAACAACCTTTCTCATCCATTGGCTTGGTGTAATTGCCTCGATTTTGAGAAGCCTAGTATTCTCTTTTAGCACGGTAGCAGTATCCTCACAAATACCTGTTAGTAACACGAACCAGGATCTTGCCTCATAAAACATTTTACTATCCTTCGTAATTCGCTGAACAGTATAACTACCTAGG
This sequence comes from Gammaproteobacteria bacterium, assembly GCA_002690865.1. Classification (GTDB taxonomy): domain Bacteria; phylum Pseudomonadota; class Gammaproteobacteria; order Pseudomonadales; family Azotimanducaceae; genus UBA7455. Next base: position 22,404 of record NZGG01000004.1, read on the forward strand.
GATCCGCTAATAACACCGGCGATGCCATCCTCATCATCGAATATAGAAACGGATCGTTCTATATGGTTATCACTTAACTCCATCTCACCGATCGTGATGGGTTTTCTTGACCAAAGAACGGTGGATTCCTCCATAGACTTCTTTCCTTGTGATTCGATGATGATAGTTTTCCCATTTCCACTCTCCAACTAGCGATCCAAACCCCGTTCTAATTGCAATTTTTATAATAGTACTTTTGGAACCTCTGCCCAACTTTTGATTCACTTTGAAATCAGATCCCTACTTCATTTTTTCTAACTAGGTGCATACCTGAAGCTGGGCAATTCAATAACCCAAGAAAGACTTACCTGCTCAGGAAGTTTTGTTCCTAGAGATTTAACTAGTTTAAATCTCTGTTCACAAGTTTCCTTATATTCGAAATTGGAATTCATCTCTATGTGGAAAATTACCATAGAGCCCTCCTGTATGAATAAATACAATATTGTTTGACTTACCAAATCGTCCTGAGGCAATTTCTTGGAGCATTGCATGGAATGCTTTGCCTGTATAAACCGGATCCAAGATGACACCCTCTAATTGCGCAACTTTTTTAATTGTTTCGAAAACCGGTTTTTCCGCACGGCCATATCCTGGACCGACATAGCCGTCGATAATATTTATTGGCAATTTACTGGTTTCTAGGATATCAGGATAGCGCTTCTCCCAATCAACAAAATCGTCAGAGATTTTTTTTAGGAAGTAAGCCTCATCGTCACACACATTAAAGGCTATTGTTTTTGCGGATAAACGATGTAGTTCTATCCCGATGATCAAACCACCAAGCGTACCGCCTGATCCAGTCGCTGAGATGATGTATTCAGGATGTATCTTTTCCCGTGCAAAATCCTTTTTTAGTTCAGAACAGCAGTCTATGTAACCCCATAACCCAGTCGAGTCACTAGCTCCTATTGGGATAAAGTATGCTAACTTGTCTGGATATCTTTGCTTGATCTCGCCAATGGTTTTATCCAAATTTGCAAATGCATTATTGGGCGCATAACTGATTTTCGCTCCTAGCATATAATCAAGTAACAAATTACCATCCGCTACAGCTGGAGGCTCACCCCTTAGAATCAAATGACAACGTATTCCTAATTTACTGGCCACCCAAGCCGTTGCTCGGCAATGATTTGATTGGATGCCGCCACAGGTTACCAACAGATCCGCACCCTCCGAAAGCGCTCGGGCTACGGTAAACTCTAACTTGCGGAGTTTATTTCCTGAGGCTATTGTATCAGTTAGATCATCTCTTTTAATCCAAATTCTAGGCCCTCCAGCAATCTCAGAGATCCGATCAAGTGGCTGGAGTGGTGTTGGCAGTCGCGCCAATTCTAGTCGGGGAGGATTAAATATCACGATCCAATAATAGTAAATTATTAAAACCGTTATTAAACAACAAACTAAGGTCAATTAGATACTAATCAAGTTATAGTTGTTACTGACAGAATTCACACAATGCTATTATAGTCCAAATGAATAATCTCTTTTATCGTTACGCTCGTTTCCTAATTGTCTTCTTTTTAATAGGTTGTAATAGCGGGTCGGTTCAACTGCTCAATGGTCAAACCATGGGTACGACTTACACCGTAAAGATAATAACTAATAACGACCTAGAGTCTTTGCATGAGAAAATAAAGTTTGAGCTCAAAAGAATTAATACAATTATGTCTACTTATATCAAAAGCTCAGAACTTTCCCTTTTAAATAAATCTCCCGTTGGTAATTCAATTCAAATTTCTGAGGATTTAACTGAATTACTCTCGCTTAGTCACGACATATATAAGTTAACAGATGGTGCGTTTGATGTAACGGTGGGACCATTAGTTAACCTATGGGGATTTGGGCCTGAAGGAGATGCTCGCGATATTCCCACGCCCAAAGAGATAGCTCAACAGATGCAACGTATTGGATTTAACCAATTACAATTAGAAGGACAGACAGCTTATCGTATGGACGATATTTATATCGATCTGTCAGGAATTGCAAAGGGATTTGCGGTTGATAGAGTTGCTGCGTTAATTAAAGAACATAGTTATGCTGATTACCTCGTAGAGATTGGAGGAGAACTAAAAGTTGGGGGTAATAATGGAGAGGGTAAGCCATGGTCTATAGCCATAGAAAAACCCGAAGTTCTCCAAAGGTCTATATTTAGAACACTTCCGTTGAATAATCTTGGCATCGCAACATCAGGTGATTATCGGAATTATCGGGAAATTAATGGCCAACGTTATTCGCACTTAATCGATCCGCGGACAGGTATGCCTATCACTCATCAATTAGTTTCAGTAACAGTTCTAAACCCCTCAACTGCTTTTGCTGATGGTCTAGCTACAGGATTAAGCGTCTTGAATTATAAAGAGGCTATGAAGATAGCTGTGGAGCAGAAGTATGCAGTATTGTTTATAATAAAAGTGGATTCCGGATTTTCAGAGCAACGCTCTCCAGAACTGGAAAAATATTTAGCGGATTTAAAGAAAAAGTGAAGACCCTATGATTGAATTAATTCTTGCTTTCTTGGTGCTGCTGACAGTGGTAACTATTATGTCAGTTGGCGTTATCCGAGGTCGCCCGCCAATAGCAGGCTCATGTGGTGGCCTCAACTCTATGGGTGTTGATGGAGGTTGTGAGATATGCGGCGGTGATGTAGGCCGGTGTAGGGAGAAAGAGCTAACTAATAAATCCTCTCCATCATATCCGCAGAACTTCAATGATTAGTGTAAATTAGATCGCGCACTCGATAATCTCGAGGTGGAATCGCCAATGACTTTCCCCTTCCTCAATATAATGGTTCGTCCAGCCTGGGAGGGTCAAAATTGTTAGAAGACTGGCGTCTCATGATCGCGTTCCGCTATCTTGTTGCAAGCGGAGGAGATAGGCTCACCTCGCATACTACTATAATATCTGGATTGAGCCTCGTCATCGCTGTAGGTGTTTTGATTATTGTTCTATCAGTAATGAGTGGCTTTGAGCGCGAGTTGAGGCAACGTGTTCTGGGGATACTACCTCATGCCGTAATTTACAAGTCTGATGCCGACCTAAACTCTCTCGAGCAAGAACTCCTTCTGAACAAAGATATAATTAATGTCGCGCCGCTTATAGAGGGTAACGGATTGCTAGTCGCTAATAGTGAAATGGTTGGTGTCTCGGTCGCTGGAATAAATCCGGAGAAAGAGGTGAACGTTTCTATCCTTGACGATTTTTTTGTCAAAGGTTCTCTAAAACGACTTTCCGAGACAAGATTTTCAATCGTATTAGGGAAAAGGCTTGCTGACCATCTGAATGTTAATATTGGTGACATCGTAACTTTTATCTCGCCCGAAGTCAGGATGACTTTAGTTGGACCATTAAGCAGTACTCGTGGATTTAATTTGGTTGGTATTTTTTCTACAGGTACAGATATAGATATGAATCAAGTTTATGTTAATTTGCCGGATCTCTATGCACTGCAGAGGGGGCAGGGTACTGTTGGGATTAGATTGTTGACAGCAAATTTATTTACAGTGACAGAGGCCGTCAACGCTAGTATGTCTGAGTCAGAGGACATACTCTACGCTTCAGTTTGGACCGAACGTCATGGGAATTTATACGGCGCAATTCTTATGCAGAAAAGAATTATGTTTCTCATACTGATGTTGATGATAGCTGTTGCTGCCTTTAATGTGGTTTCCACCTTGTTTATGGTGGTAGACGAGAGGGCTGGAGATATCGCAATTATCCGAACCATTGGTGCCTCTACTAATTCAATTCGCAATCTTTTTATAATTTATGGAGTAGTAGTTGGATCAGTAGGCATCTTTTTTGGAATTTTTTTTGGTATAAGTTTTTCTTTTGTGATCGACGACTTAGTAAAACAACTCGATAGCATTTTAGGATTAGGTTTGATGGATGAGTATTTCATTCAGTATCTGCCAATTGATATACGGCTTGAAGACATTTGTTTGGTGGCGTTGTCATCCATTAGCATTTGTAGTCTGGCAACCATTTATCCAGCATGGAAAGCAGCAAGAGCAAATCCAGTCGAGGCACTACAGTATGAATCATAATAGCTCAATCTTGAGCGTGAACAGTGTGCATAAGTCGTTCATCCAAGGTGAAAAGATTATAGAGGTTTTAAAGGGAGTGAATTTAGAGGTTAATGTTGGTGAACGAGTAGGAATTGTAGGACTTTCTGGTAGTGGTAAGAGCACTCTGTTACATATATTAGGTGGACTTGAGCGCTCAGATTCTGGAGATATTCTTATCGACGGGAAAAATATTGCTCAGCTGAAGGATTTCGAAGTAAATCACATGCGAAATAGCTATCTTGGATTCGTTTATCAATTTCACCATTTACTCCCAGATTTTACTGCTTTGGAGAATGTTTCTTTGCCACCACTCATAGGTGGCAAGTCGAAGAAACATGCAAACTTTCTAGCTAGAAAAATCTTGCATAAGGTTGGACTGGAGCATAGAGAGGACCACCGGCCTGGGGAGCTATCTGGTGGGGAGAGACAACGGGTGGCTATAGCGAGAGCTCTTGTAAATGAGCCAACATGCATTCTTGCTGATGAACCTACGGGCAACCTAGATGAAAAAACGGCAAGAGATGTTAACGAAATGATAATTTCATTAAGTGATCAGCTAGATACCTCATTTTTAATTGTTACACATAATTCTGATCTAGCAAGGAGAATGGATCGTGTAGTGCAGCTTCAAAACGGTATTCTATCTGAAAAATGATGGCCCCCTTTTACATTGGTTTACGGTTTGCAAGATCGAGGAGCGGTAACACGTTCTTATCGCTAATTACTTGGGTCTCAGTAATAGGATTAGCTCTAGGGGTAGCCGCTCTAATAGTGGTTACCTCAGTAATGAATGGTTTCGAAACAGAGCTAAAACGGCGTATTTTAGGAGCTGTGCCACATCTTGTCGTAGGAGGATTACCTCCCGATCAGCTGCTTGGACTAGGCAATGTTGTTGCGGTCAGTCGTTTTGCAAGTCAATCAGCTTTATTGGTAAATAAATCAGAAAGCCGCTTAGTTGCTATTTATGGTATTGATCCAAATTTAGAAGACCGTATGTCTATAATTCCTAATCATATGGTTTTCGGTTCAATAAAAGAGTTGGGAAGTACGCGGAGAGGTATTGTGCTTGGGGCCTCTCTTGCTTCTCGATTGGGGATAGCGCCAGATGGAGATATCACAATAATATTTCCTTTTCTGGGTGGTCATAACACGCTAGAGGCTAAGGTAATACATACCAAATTGGTTGGAACATTCAGATTAGATTCGGAACTTGATTACAGCCTAGCGTTAATCAATGTCGATTTTTTCGATCAAATAACTAATAACTCTTTATTAAGCTATCGTTTGCGCCTTGATGATGCATTTGAGGCTCCATCTATTACACAGCAGCTTACGAAAAATGATTTGGAGGTAAAAGATTGGACTTGGGAGCATGGGGATTTCTTCAAAGCCGTCAAGATGGAGAAAATAATGATGTTTGTCTTACTGCTTCTCGTTGTAGCGATAGCAGGGTTCACTATTGTCTCAAGTCTTAGTATGGCCGTTAAGGAGAAAAAATACGATATTGCGATCCTCAGATCATGTGGTCTTTCAACCTGCAATGTCACCGTGATTTTTATGGTTCACGGCGCATTAATTGGAGTTTTTGGGGTATTACTTGGAACCATTGTAGGATTGCCACTTGCATATAACATTACAGGGGTGGTTTCTGCGCTAGAAAGCATATTTGGAGGTAGTCTTCTTGCCGGAACATATTTTGACTCTATACCCTCAGATCTGAGTCTCAATGATATCCTAATGATAATTTTAGCCTCGCTAGCTATAAGTATCACCGCCACTGTCTACCCTGCTTACCGTGCTGCGAGCCCAAACCCAGCAGAGATTCTCAGGCACGCGTAGTTGCCTCGTTTCTCTGGAATAACCTCTAGCTCTGTATCCAGCGATTTCCCATCGCCAGTAAATACTTACAAAAACGAAGGCAAGACCAATGAGAGAGAAGCTGAGTACTAATGACCCAAGTTTGCAGAACTGCCCCTAATTGAGAGGATCAACATGAGAACGATAACTCAATTGAACTAACCGTATTCGGTTCACCTAAAATCAAAATTCCTAATCGATAGGTGAGATAAAGCATTGCAGGCATAGGGACTGGATTACTAATACATAATAGAGCTATAGCAACAGGGACATTGCAAATCATTGTGACAAAAAGTAGAAAACAGGGCCTTATCTGGAATGGTATTCGAAGGAAGCCACAAAATAAGTCAACAAAAGGTGCGATCAAAACAGATTAACGATTAAAGAGCCAAAATTTAGATTCAAATATCACTTTGCCCAAGAGGTAAAGGGTTACTATCTTGCACGACTGCGATCGATCTGGCAGGCTATTTTTTCGTTTAATCAAGCTTGATTCGGGCGGATAGATTAACTACGTCCTCAGTAATTACAAAAGCTTAGTCATGAGGTCCACTCGGGTGCGGGGCGAAATCTTCTTATAATAAATTCGTTAGCACATTTACCAATTCTTGATTCTCCTCTGGTGTGCCTACAGTAACCCTAAGTTTGTCTGACAACCCCTGCTGATCAAAGAAACGAACTAAGATATTACGTTGTTTCAAATCAAGATAGACAGCTTCAGCTTTATGGTTGCTAGGGACCGTGACCAGGATGAAATTTGTCTCGCTAGGGACTACTTGAAATCCAAGCTTCTTGAACTCAAGTACTAATTTTGAACGCTCTCGCCTCACGAGTTGGCAATTACCATCAAAGTAGACATTATCTTCAATGGCTTTACAGCCGATGTATTGCGACAGCGCATCTATATTGTAGCTATCTTTAGTTTTATTGAGCATCGGATCTATAAGTTCAGGAGCACCAATACCGTAACCCAGCCGCAGTCCGGCAAGCGAATAACCTTTGCTTAAGGTTCTAAGTATAACAACATTATCTAGCTCGTTGATCAGTGGTACCGAGTCATATTGCAATCTAGGATCCACAAAATCCACGTAAGCTTCATCCAGCAATAGAATACCATCGAGATCCTGTGCTAATTGGGCTATTTTATCCCTGTTAAATAATACTCCTGATGGTGCATGAGGATTCACTAGAAATGTAAGCTTGGTGCTCGCATTGTTGAGCTGAGTTGCAAAATTAGATGGCAATTCCCAATCATTAGAAAGTGGTATAGCTTTGAGAGGGCAATCCTGAATGGCTGCGAGCACTGGATAAAGAGAGTATGTAGGTAAGGTTGTTCCAATTACTTCCCCCGGATTTACGAAAGTGGTTATCATGAGTCGAAGCAATTCGTCACCTCCTCGAGTAGCTATAATATTTTGCGGTCGTATGTTGTGAAGCTCTGCAACTTTACCGCGGAACGCGTCAGCGGTTGGTGAAGGATATTTTCTTAGTGTGTGCAAGCTAAACTCTTTAAGTGCATTCGAGATTATAGGCGAGGGGGGATACGGATTTTCATTTGTATTAAGTTTTATAATCTTCGGATTGACTGATTGTTCACCGCTTTTATATCCAGTTAACACCGCTATATTTGTGCGCTCCCAGTTCAACACGAGAACTCCTCAAATCCTTCATAGCTGACTTCAAGAATCAGTACCATCACCTTACCCTTTGGACGGTTTACCCGAACTGTATCGCCTATAGATTTACCTAGCAGGCTGCTTGCCATTGGAGAATCAACACTTATCCAACCCTTTTTTAAATCAAGCTCATCTACACCTACAATCCGAAGTTTCAAGATGCTGTTATCCTCCGTCTGCAACTTTAGCCAAGCTCCGAAAAATACTTTAGTCTCATTATTAGGTTTTCGGTCAACAATCTCTAGATTATCTATTCGATTAGTAAGATATCGGATACGGTTATCGATTTCTCTCAACCGTTTTTTCCCGTATATATAATCGGCATTCTCGGATCTATCTCCCAATGCTGCCGCATCTGAAACCTTTTGTGTAATTTCTGGGCGCTCAGTCTTATATAAAAATCTGAGCTCACTTCTCAGTGCATGCGCCCCAGCGGGGGTTATATAAATTTTAGTTTTAATCATTTATCGATCACAACAAATTATTCGAATTCTCCGTCTAACATTGTAAAGTTCTGAATGAGGTTGAGTCCATCCTTATCAATCTATCGCACACCTAAAAGTACTTGAATGCAGAAATGGAAACCCCACTTATATCTAGTAGCCGCAGTTAAATAACTTTTTTGAATCACAGGATAAATTTATGTGGACAGACAATCTTACAGCGAAATTACAACAGGCAATCGCTGATAGCGAGTCTTATGCGGTAGAGCGAGATCATAACTTTATAATGCCTCAGCATTTACTCCTTGCTTTACTCGAACAGTCAGGAGGCTCCGCAGGCCGGCTACTGGCAAGCATGGGTATTAATACTGCACTTTTTACCGAAGATGTAAATCACCTTGTGCTAGATTTACCTGTCATTAGTCAGGGTAAAGTAGAGGTCAAAATGTCCTCGGAATTATTGAGTATTCTGAACTTGGCCGAAAAGGAATCGCGCAAAAGGGGAGATAAATATATCGCCTCTGAAATTGTGCTCTTAGTCGCGAGTCGATTACGAGTATTTAGGGATCTATTTAAAAAACACGGTATCAAAGAAGATGCGCTTGAACGCGTTATAGATCAAATAAGGGGCGGAGAAAAGATCATTGATCAAAATATGGAAGACGCACGGCAAGCCTTAGTAAAATATACAACCGATCTCACTGCAACCGCGGAACTTGGTAAGTTGGATCCAGTCATTGGCCGAGATGAGGAAATAAGGCGCACAATTCAAGTTTTGCAGCGTCGCACCAAGAATAACCCGGTTCTGATTGGTGAGCCAGGCGTTGGTAAAACAGCAATAGCGGAGGGTCTGGCGCAACGCATTGTTAACGGTGAGGTACCGGAAAGTTTAAGGAATAAAAAAATTCTTTCTCTTGATATTGGGTCACTACTGGCAGGTGCTAAATACCGAGGGGAATTTGAAGAGCGGTTAAAATCAGTGATCGAATCCCTCTCTCGTGGAGAAGGTAACACCATATTATTTATCGATGAGCTTCATACTATAGTAGGTGTTGGTAAAACTGAGGGCTCTTTGGACGCTGGCAACATGCTAAAGCCAGCGTTAGCCAGAGGAGAGTTACATTGTGTAGGTGCAACAACCCTTGATGAGTATAGGTATCACATAGAATCAGATGCTGCCTTGGAGAGACGCTTTCAGAAAATCTTAATCGAAGAGCCAACAGTTGAGGATACAATTGGTATTTTGAGGGGGTTGAAGGAAAGGTATGAAATCCACCATGGTGTTGATATCACCGATCCTGCAATTATCGCCGCGTCACGTTTATCGAATAGGTATATTACGGACCGTCGATTGCCAGACAAAGCTATTGACTTGATAGATGAATCCGCAAGCCTTATTCGTATGGAGATGGATTCAAAGCCAGAGGAAATGGATCGGCTGGAGAGACGGCTTATACAGCTAAAGATTGAAAGAGAAGCGTTAAAAACTGAAGGTGATGAAGCATCTATACAACGTTTGGGCGAACTGGAAGCGAATATTAACGAATTTCAGAGAGAATTTTCGGAGCTTGAAGAATTACTAATTAGTGAAAAATTATCTTTACAAGGGAGTCAACAGTTAAAGCAAGACCTTGAGGAGGCAAAGCTGAAGATGGAGACTGCCAGACGCGCGGGTGATTTAACTAAAATGTCAGAATTACAATATGGAATCATTCCAGAGCTCGAGAAAACACTCGAAAGCGCAGTGGATGTAGATATCTCATCGATGACCTTACTGCGTAATAAGGTAACTGAGGAAGAGATTTCTGAGGTGGTATCAAAGTGGACCGGGATACCAATCGCTAAGATGCTGACAAGTGAAAGGGAAAAACTACTTAAACTTGAGGATGAATTACATCGGCAGCTCATTGGGCAAGATAAGGCAGTTTCTGCTGTGTCCAATGCCATAAGAAGGGCTCGTGCTGGGCTATCAGATCCAAACCGCCCGAGTGGCTCTTTCTTGTTTTTGGGTCCTACAGGGGTCGGGAAAACAGAGCTTTGTAAAGCTTTGGCGCGCTTTCTGTTTGATGCAGAAGATGCATTGGTGAGAATCGATATGTCAGAGTTTATGGAAAAGCATTCTGTCGCGAGACTGATAGGAGCTCCTCCAGGATATGTTGGATATGAGGAGGGAGGCTATTTGACAGAATTAGTGAGACGTAAACCGTATTCGGTCATTTTATTAGATGAAATAGAGAAAGCGCACAGCGATATCTTTAACATTCTTTTACAGGTACTAGATGATGGAAGATTAACAGATAGCCATGGTAGAACAGTCGATTTTAAGCATACTGTCTTAGTCATGACATCGAATTTAGGATCTGACTTGATACAAAATCTGTCAGGGCAAGCCAATAAAGATATGGAAAACGCGGTAATGGATATGGTTAGGGAACATTTCAGGCCCGAATTTCTAAATCGGATTGATGAATCGGTGGTGTTCCATCCTTTAAATAAAGAACAGATTTTAGATATTGCTAGCATTCAACTGGAAGTTTTGAGCAGTCGATTACTAAATTCAAATGTTTCTATTAGATTTAGCAAAGACGCGATCCTACACATTGTTGAAGCTGGATATGATCCCGTTTATGGCGCTCGCCCCCTAAAAAGGGCCATACAAAAATCTATAGAAAATCCACTAGCGGAAGCATTGTTGAAACGCCAATTTGCTCCCGAGGACAAAGTAATAGTTGTGGAGAGGAATGGCTCGCTTGTGTTTGAGCGAGAATAGTAGACAAAGACACAATGCTAAAGCCCTAGCAGCACCAAATTTCTCTCGAACCGACACGTTATTGTTTACAAGAGATCGAATTTATATATACTGTATATTTATACAGCATTATAAGGAGAGCTTTTTGGGCATTCAAATTAGCCATACCAGTCTAGCTATGAAAGCGGCGAGACGCATGCGAACAGTCAAGCACAAACGGAAAAATAGCCGTGTTATATGCCATCATCTTCGAAAGATGCTTGAAGGTCGAGAGTCCTATTTAATTACAGGTTCCAATGAACCCGCTGAATCGCTATCTACCTTTGGATCATCAGGTAGAAAGCTAGAGACAATCGCTCAAAGCCCTGTTTCAACTGAGCAATATTCGCTTATGCTCAGTTGCTAACCTTTAACCAAGCGATTCAATACTGTTGCATCTTGGAATCAAGATAATACTATCGCTACACATTTAAGTGTCTCTTGTTTCTCATTGGCAAATAGATCGGCCCGTTAAAAGAATCTTCACGGCAACTGCCTCCGCTCAGATAGTGCAATCTAATTTTAGAAGATCAGCCTAACCAATTCCTTATGTCGATATATTATGCAAGTGATCGCATATTTTTCCGTTTAGTGGAGGCAATATTCGCGCGATTGAATAACTATCTCATTAAAGTTTCGTATTTGTTGAAAAATTTATCAGGCAAAGATGTTATCTGCTAAGTCTCGAGATAGGATGAAACGCTTATGCATGAGATAATAGAATTATTGTTTTTCAGAGTTAACCATGGACTATCTTCATACCTGTGTAATTGGTGGTGGGGTTGTGGGATTAGCAATAGCTCGTGAGCTCGCCAATTTTGGTCGTGATGTTGTCGTTTTAGATAAAGAACTCAAATACGGTCAAGGTGTTAGCAGTCGGAACAGCGAGGTTATTCACGCAGGCATCTATTACCCCAAAAACTCTCTTAAGGCCGAATTCTGCGTCCGAGGGAAACAATTGTTGTACGAGTATTGCAAGACACACAAGGTAGAATACAAACGCTGCGGTAAGTTAATTGTTGCAACAGAGTTTGTCGAAGAAGAGGAACTTGGAACCATAAAAGAGAAAGCGAGTGCAAATGGTGTGGTCGATCTCGAATACTGGTCTACTAAAAAGCTCAAAATGGAGGAACCCAACGTAAGTGCTACCATGGCTCTGTTCTCGCCGTCTACAGGCGTAGTAAGTAGCCATGACTTGATGACTGCCTATTTGGCTGATCTTGAAGCGCTTGGAGGCGTTTTTATTGGAGGCTCTACGGTAATCTCGGTTGAGCCTCAGCGTGAGCGTTTTATTGTTAACTGCAGCCTAGGGGGGGATGCCTACTGCTTCGAATGCAGTGTTCTCATAAACTCTGCAGGTCTCGGTGCGCAAGCCGTGGCACACAATATTGCAGGACTAGATCAAAGTGCTATACCGAAACTACATTATTGCAAGGGAAATTACTTTGTACTATCGGGGAAACCACCCTTTTCGCGCTTAATATACCCGGTGCCGGAGCAATCAGGGGCAGGACTGGGCGTACATGCAACAATAGATATTGCAGGTCAGATAAAGTTTGGTCCCGATGTAGAGTATATAGAAAAAGAGAATTATGAGGTCTCGGAATATCGTCTAGGAGAATACTACAGGGCTGTGCGTCGTTACTACCCGGGCCTTAAAGGTAACCAGTTGACACCAGGTTATGCGGGAATTCGCCCAAAATTACAGGGACCATCTGACTCCCCAAAAGATTATGTAATACAAACAAAAGAAGATCATAATCTACCGGGTTTGGTGCAATTATTTGGCATCGAGTCACCTGGATTGACGTCCTCATTGGCCATAGCTGAACATGTCCGTCTTGCAGTTACGGACGTCTATTTATAAATCGTAACAGCCCCAAAGTGAGTAGTTATATCGTGACTTTAGCATACGCCATTAGATATTTATTAAGTCTTTAATTAAGATGAGACATAATATTTTTACTCTTATATATTTAACCAGCGGACATAATATTATTGAG
>NZGG01000005.1 GCA_002690865.1 Gammaproteobacteria bacterium
AGGCAGCAGCATGTAAACTGGAACCTCTCGTCCCGCCGAGTCACCTTCCTGGAAATACAGAGTCTCAACAATACGCCAGACATAGGTAGCAGCGATTATTGACGCGGCCAAAATTGCAAGTGCGACGTACCACATGTCCTTTTCCAGAGCAGCAACAATCAGATACCATTTGCTAACGAAACCCGCCGTCAACGGTACTCCAATCAACGCGCATCCACCTAAGACAATTGCACCCATTGTCCACGGCATCGTCCGACCCGTGCCACGAAGATCAGACAAACTCGTCGAGCCGATGCGGAAACACAACCCCCCTACCGCAAGAAAGAGCCCGCCCTTAATCAATCCGTGATTAAACATATGGACTATAGCGGCTGTGAGCCCCTGCGTATTAGCGAGTGCAACACCTAGCGTCATATAGCCAATCTGGGCAACACTGGAGTATGCCAAAATCTTTTTTAGATCTTTCTGATAAACAGCAATCATCGATGATGCGAAAATCGCGAGTATCGACAACGGCAGCAAGATGTAATCAATGTTCAGATCGTCAAATGCATAGCCAGATCCGAACACTGTGTAGAAAAATCTCAGAAACACGTAGAGAGATATTTTAGTGCTAGTAGCCGCCAGAAAAACCGAAACTGCCGAGGGTGCATAAGTGTATGCGTTAGGTAGCCATTGGTGTAAGGGAAACAAGGCAATTTTAAGACTCACACCAACTGTGAGGAATGCAAAGGCAGCCTGGACTGTTGTCGTATCTCGCAGCTCAGGAAGACGGCTTGCCAGATCGACCATGTTAAGAGTGCCCGTCATCATGTAAAGCAAGCCTATCGAGATCAGGATAAAGGTAGCACCGACTGTACCCATAATCAGGTACTGAAAACTTGCCATAAGTGCGCGCCGATCTCTGCCCAAAGCAATCAATGAATAGGTCGATAACGAGGCAATCTCAAGGAAGACAAATACATTGAATGCATCTCCTGTAGCCACGATACCCAGCGAACCCGTTAGACAAAGCAGGAACATGCACCAAAAAAGGTTTATTTGGTCTTCCTGAATTTCATTAGAGACACTGTCATGTGCCCAAGCTACAACTAAAGTTGCAACCAAGGTAACGAGAAGGAGTATATAACCGCCAAGGGGATCAATATGTAAAGAGATTCCCCATGGTGGAGCCCAACCGCCCAAAACATAAAAAATATCTCCAGCCTCAAGGACAGAGAGCAATATAACTATTGCGCAGCACAATGCGGCAAGGGAACCAAAAAAAGCAATCAACCAAGTGTAACGAGGGATAACTAAGCATAAAGGTGCAAGAACCAGAGGAATGACGACTTGAAGTATCGCTATATGTTCCACGGTTTACCGTCACTATCCATAGCTTGAATTTGGTCCTCATCGATAGTTTCGTATGCCTCGTTAATCCTCACAATTAACGCTAGCGCTAACGAGGTTGTTGCAACGCCGACTACAATTGCTGTGAGAATTAGAACATGAGGTAAAGGATTAGCGTATTCAGTAAAACCCGCAGCTAATATAGGCGCCGTTGCACCGCGCACCGCACCTATGGAGATAAAAAGAACGAAAACAGATGTCTGGAATACGTTAAGCCCAATGACCTTACGAGCAAGGTTATCCCTGCAGATAACTATATAGAGACCTATCATCATTAAAAAGATAACGATCCAATAGTTATAGTGACTGAACCAACTCATTTCGCATCTCGTCCAACAAAAGCAAAGAAAATAGCAACCATAACAGCGGCAACAGTAATACCGACGCCTAGCTCAATTAAGATAATTCCAATATGTTGGCCAGTCAGTTGGTCACTTCCAAGGACGCTATAATTAAGGAATTCTCCACCAAGAATAAGAGAGGCTAATCCTGTTGCGGCAAATAAAAGCAAACCAAAGGCCATTAAAAATCGAATATAAACTTCCAGTATTAGTTGACGTGTTTTCTGTAGACCATGCACTAGCGCGTATAGAATGATGCCAACAGCAACAATCACACCCGCCTGGAATCCTCCACCTGGACCAAAATCCCCATGGAACTGAACATAAAAACCGAAGAGAACGATAATTGGAATAAAAAGATTCGCGACCTCACGCACTATAAAATTATTCTTCAACGGATTCTCCTAATACCCGTCTTCGTTTGCGGCCGAGTAAAAGTAAAACACCCACTCCCGCCGTGAAAATGACGGTTACCTCTCCGAGAGTATCGTATCCACGATAACTCGCCAGTACGGCAGTCACCATATTGGGTAAACCAGTCTCTTTTTCGCTCTCTATTATATATTTTGGTGCTACATGCAAATTTGCTGGCGCTTTAGGGTCACCAAACTCAGGCATATCCTGAGTTGCATAAACTAAAATCCCGCCTGTTAACAGAACAACCAAGAAAGGCAGGGGCTGAAAATTAAACGCCTGAGAGCGCTCAGACCGAGAAGGAATTTTTGATAGCATGGCCAGAAATAACACAGTTGTAATTCCGGCTCCTACAGCAGCCTCGGTAAATGCCACGTCAACGGCATCTAGCAATACGAACAAGGCCGTGCTCAGAAGACTATAAATGCCAGTGAGCATGGATGCAACGAAAAGCCCTCGAACGCATAAAAGGGCAACTGCTGTAGCGGCGAGCATGCTGAGCAAGGATATATTAATCAGCTGCTCGATGATCCATCCTCCTCATCAAGCTCTGCTTTCAACCCACTATCTAGTGCCGCTCGAGCTAAAGCATAGGTCGCAGTTGGTCCGGTTATGGCGATGATCACTAAGATCATCAAGAGCTTAATCGTGACGAGCGTGAGTCCTGCCTGCAACATCAAACCAAGTATCAGTGCACCAGCACCCACTGAATCCAAAATTCCAACGGCATGAATTCGACTGAAGTAGTCTGGAAGACGAAGCACTCCTATCGCCGCGATGACACAAAAACTGCTACCAAAAATAATCAGAAACCAACTAATCAGATCGACAACAATCATTATTCATCACCCGCACTAAGATCGCCAAAACGAAAGAATTTAAGTACTGCAAGCATACCAACAAAATTTATCAAAGCGTAAAGCAGAGCAATATCGAGAAACTCAGGTCTTGAAGTCAGAAAACCCAGCAGAGCAATCAATAAAACCGTAGCGGTACCAACACCATTTATCGCCAGAATTCTATCTACAAATGTCGGACCGACGAAAGCGCGCACTAGCATAAGACCTATCACCAAAAGGATAGCCATTGTAGCTACAGCAAACATCATTTTGCATCATCTCGACTATCCACGGGCTCTAGTTTTGCAACTCTCAAATTCATTTTGTTACTGCGAATATCATCTGTAAAAGCTTTAGCCAGCGAATGAACTAAAAAACCTTCCTCTGCAATATCTATTGTAAGTGTGCCCGGGGTCAAGGTGACCGAATTTGCATAAAGTGTCTTGGCTAAATCACTCGACTGGTAGGTCTTGGTATAAATAATTTGACGATGCAAAAGTATCTTTGGCGCCAATATAATTTTAGCTAACAAAATATTGGACAGAACAACTTCTCGAGCAAGCCAAAATAGATAGAGCGGATATCTTGGCAAGACTTTTAATCTCGACCCATCAGATGTCAATAGTTTCAGATGAATCGTAAGCCACACAACCAAACAGATCGATAGTATCCCAAATGATAATTGCAACAAATTAAAATATCCGGAAAGACTAACCCACAGGAGAATCAGGCCTAATATGGCAATAATTATTGAGCGATACAGTTTCTTCAAATGTGATTTTCCTCAAACTAGCGGTAACACAACCTCGTTCATAAGCCTAGTATATCGTGATGCCGGCAGAGCGGTCGAGAAAGCCTTATGAAAATTGTGTAAAACCAATCATTATGCTGGTCCGCCAGCATTTTTTAATCGTAGTTTATGTTTAGAGATGCAACAGACGCACGAAACGTGTATGTTCCTCATTAAATTCAGTCCTAGTAAGGAGAACATAAGTGTCACTTGAATTGTTCCGCGAAGAAACGCGCTCATGGCTCAAAGAAAATTGTCCAGAATCTATGCGCACACCGATGCCGTCTGACGAGATGCCTTTTCCTGGTCGTAGGGCAATCTTCAAAAATTCTGACACTAAATTGTGGCTGGATCGAATGGCTGAGAGAGGCTGGACAGTCCCTCACTGGCCCAAAGAATATGGAGGAGGTGGATTACGTATAGATGAGATGCAGGTGCTGCGGGAAGAATTGGAAAAAATCTCTGCAAGACCGGCTCTTTTGGGTGGCATGGGTGTAACAATGATTGGTCCAGCGTTACTTGAATTTGGTACAGAAGAGCAAAAGAAAGAGCATCTAACAAAAATTTGCAGCGGTGAAATTTGGTGGTGCCAAGGGTACAGTGAGCCTAATTCAGGCTCAGATCTTGCGAGTCTTCAGACACGCGCGGTCCTGGACGGCGATGAATATACAATTAACGGTTCCAAGATTTGGACTTCAGGTGCTGATAATGCGGACTGGATCTACTGTTTGGTAAGAACTGATTTCGACGTGCCTAAACACGACGGCATCTCCTTTATCCTATTTGATATAAACCAGCCAGGCGTATCAGTAAAGCCGATAAAGCTTATCAGTGGACTATCGCCCTTCTGTGAAACATTTTTTGATGATGCAAAAGCGTTGAGGAAAAACATTATTGGCGAGGTGAATAAAGGATGGACAGTTGCTAAGCGACTACTTCAATATGAACGAACCTCAATTGGGGGTGGTGTGGGTGGTGTTGCCGCCAAAGGTTCTAAGCAACCGAAGAAAACACTTAGCCACATTGCAGTTGAACGCCTCGGTAAAAGGAATGGGAAGCTATCTGACCTATGTTTGCGTGACGATATCACAAGACATCTGATGGATGATAAAAGCTTCGCTCTCACCGTGCACCGAAACACAGAAGAATCAAAATCTACAACTGCTCCTACATTTTCCTCCTCAATGTTTAAGCTGTACGGCACAGAGCAAAATAAGAAAAAATATGAATTGCTTCTTCGGGTAGCGGGAACGGACCTTCTAGGTTGGGAGGGTGAAGGCTTTGAAAAAGAGGATATTGATCAAACTAGGGACTGGTTGCGAAGCAAAGCTAACTCAATAGAAGGCGGCACGACCGAGGTACAGTATAATATTATTGCCAAGCGAGTACTTGGTTTGCCTGACTAAATAGTATGGCTAGTTAAAATGAGGTCAACTCTCTTTCATTAAAAGGGTCTTCTAAGGTTTGAAGCCTATGGCCTGCCAAATCTTTGCAAGCTCCAATAAAATGCATCTCTCGGTTCTTGGATTCGTTAGCTGGAGCGCCTTTTGGCAAGTACTAAACCAATACCCATAAGAATGATAGGAAAGGGCCACCTGTTTGCAATGCCACACCCGCCTGGTGGTGTTTTTATGCATGATGCGATTTCAAAACTTGCATCCTTCGGGATTACAACAGTCGTATCGTTGCTGGATAGCCTCGATGTAGCCATACTAGGACTAAACGAAGAACCATATATATGTGAATTCCACGACGTAATCTTTTTAAGTTTACCTATATCAGATAGGTCGGTGCCAAAGTCATCTGAGGAATATTTAAGAATAACTAATGAAACATACAATCGTCTCTTAAGTGGAGAAAAAGTTCTAGTACACTGCATGGCAGGACTTGGTAGGACAGGCCTTTTTAATGCATCCCTGTTAGTTCGCGATGGCTCAGAACCCGAAGAAGCGTTCAATCTGATATCAAAAGCGCGGGGAGCACTCGTGCCTGATACTCGTCTACAAAGAGAATGGGTTATTGCCCATCAGACTTTGTTGCAAACAAAAACAGTAAAAGCCAATATTACTAAAAAGAACCGCTAATTTGATGCCTAGTTCAAATATATGCACTTTGGTCGCACACAAATGATGCTGTGCTACTGCTCTATAGACTTATGTGTACACTTGAAGGCGATCTGCTAAAGAAAACTCTGAAGAACGGTTAATAGCTTCTATACTCTATTAAACGCTATAGATTCTTTCTGCTGTACCATGAAATAACTGTTGCTTTTCGTCGTCTGAGAAATCAAAAACCATCTTCTTCAGCGCATTGAATAAGACATGGTAGGAAAGTGACGCTCGATCGACAGGGAAATTACTCTCCATCATGCACCGCTCAACCCCAAAACATTCAATCGCATGCAAGAAGTAGGGCCGCTGCGCTTCGACGAATTCATCAGAAGTTGCTGGACTACTCCTAAGATCCCAACCAAAGCCATTGACAGGCATTGCCAAGCCTCCGATTTTAGCCACCACATTGTCACACTTTGCAATTTCTACAAGATCTTTGGTCCAAATATCAAAAATCTCATCACGATGATTAGCATAGGGGCCAACACCCACTGGAGTACCAAAATGGTCAAGAACTAATTGAGTATCGGAGACTACTGCTGCTAGCTTCGCGAAGTCCTTGTTACGGTTATGATAATGGTAGGTATCATAGGTAAAACCTCGTTGGCCCAGCAACCTTAACCCCCTTCTAAAACCAGCTTGATCATAAAGATCTTGGGCCCCATCGCGAGCCGAATGGCCAAACGGGAATGGTTCCTCTACCCAGGCACCGGCATGGCGAATTCCTCGAAACAATCCATTGCTTGCTTCATCATGGGCCTCTAAAACCTCTGCAACTTCGTCACCAAGACGAAGATCTGCATGAGCTACAAGCCCAGCTATCCTAGCACCATCATATTTTTTTGCCTCTCCCGCCTGCTGTAAGACAAACTCTGTTTCACCAACAGGCCTCAAGTGATCGGGTCCTTCTTGGCGATAACACGAACCACATTCCATATAAACGGTTTTTATGACGTTATGCCCCGACTCTGTATCAGCAAGCAACTCATCAATCTCATATGTTTGGTCACCACGAGACCATAAATGGTGGTGCGCATCAACAATTGGTATATCCGGCTCAATAATTTCCTCAACAACTTGCCCCAGCCAATCATCACTTCCAGGATCAGACATATCTAATCTCCCTACGCATTAAGTTTCCAATTATCCATTCTTCGAGCCGTCTTCAAGTCACCAAATAATCTTCGATTACCTTATCAAACTTATCTTGCGCCGCTTCGATTAGCTTTGGCAGATGATAACTTGGGAATAAATCTTCGCATGCATCGTAATCTCGTAATAATAATTTTGCCAAATTCGCTTTATGAACTTCAGTCGTTCCGTCTTGGATACCCATTTGTGGCGCGGACATCCACATATCAGCCAGTGGTGTTTCGTTAGACATACCTAGCGCACCATGGAGGTGTATTGCTCGATAAATAATATCGTGATTGACCTTTGCTGCCGTGATTTTGATTGATGCAATCTCCTTTCGAATCTCTCGAGTATAGGCCTTTGTTTTGTCTATAAGCCAAGCAGTATATAGCACGTGCAGCCGAAACTGTTTCAACTGAATATAGGAATCAGATATATCCTGTTGCACCATCTGCAGCTCTGACAAAAGCTGTCCTTTTGCCTTTCGACTTAAAGCGCGCTCACACATCATATCTAACGCCTTTGTGCAAACTCCTACCGCACGCATAGCATGATGAACTCTCCCACCACTCAGCCGAGTCTGAGATCCCACAAATCCTTGGCCTTCCTTGCCCAGCAAATTTTCTGCCGGTACACGCACATTGTTATAACGAATATAAGCATGACCTCCCCCGCTTGAAGTATTATAGTTCTCACTTAAAGGGGTCCCCATAGTATGAATGTTACGCACAACTTCCACTCCAGCAAGATCCCGATCTACAATAAACATCGAAGCTTTCTCTAGGGTCGGCTTTTCAGGGGCTGTGACCGCCATCACAATCAGAAAATCGGCATTTGCTCCATTGGAGGTAAACCACTTTTCACCATTTAAAACCCAATCATCGCCATCTCGCACAGCGGAGCACTTAAACTCACCTGGCTCCCCAGCATGAGGTTCCGTCATCGAATAAGCAGAATGCTTTTCACCCGAAAGTAGGGGTTCCATATATTTCTTTTTCTGCTCTTCTGTACCATTGTGAGCAATAAGCTCCATATTGCCTGTATCTGGCGCTTGGCATCCGAAAATTCCGGGACCATTCCGCGTTCTTCCAAGTTTCTCATTAAGCAAACAAAGTTTAACTTGGCCAAGACCAGGCCCGCCGAGATCTTTACCAAGATGAAACCCCCACAGACCACGATCTTTCACTTGCTGTTTCAAATCATCTATATGGGCTCTTATAGCTCTCCATGCATCGGCATTGATGGGCGAGCCATCTTTCATAGTCCTACCACGCATAAAGCTATCTAATGGCTCGATCTCCTCCTTTGCGAATTTTTCAACCCAGTCTATCTGCTCCTGAAATTCAGGCTCCACATCAAAATCAATTGGCATTTATCACCTCTCCACATATCAGTTATAGCTCACTATCCATTTTCTTGACTAACAGTGATATCAATATCACCATCCCAATCTTGACCCTCGATTATTATAGAAACATCAAACAAAATGGGCCTGCAACAAACCTGACAATCTTCTACGTATTCTTGATTCTGAATTGAAGGATCTATCAGCACAACCAGTAATTCCCCACAGTAGGGACATTGCACTTTACGTTCAAGCAGCTCGTTCACTTTTTAATCTGAGCCCACTGAACGAAGCTGGAAATCAAGCCTAAAGTTTTACACAAATCATTTCTTTTCGAAGATGTAATCAACTATCCACAATCCCTTTATCATCGAACCATCACTTGCCCTCCATCCACGATCAGAGCCTGTCCAGTCATGTAGCTACCGGCTGGCGAAGCCAAGAATACGCCAACTCCTCTTAACTCCTTCGGATCACCAAATCTGCGCAACGTCACATAATCAGCAGGTTTTTCATTCCCAGCTTCATCGGACCACAATACTTGTGCAAATTTAGTTTTGAACAAGCCCGGACACAATGCATTCACTCGAATATTATGCGGACCATATTCTGCCGCCAAATTTCGTACAAGAGCCAAGTCTGCAGCCTTCGATATCGCGTATGCCCCTAACTCTTTTGATGCAGAAAAAGCGCCGTTTGATGAGGTAATAACAATAACACCATCTTTTTTCCCTACCATGTCAGGCAGGACCATGTGACATAACCAGTGGTTAGAACGCACATTACTTTCCATAGTTTTATCAAAAGCAGCATCTGAAATATCTTTTGAGGGCCCATGATATGGGTTCACACCAGCGTTGTTAACCAGAATATCAATTTGACCGAGTCTCTCGTGGGTCTGGTCAACTAAAGATTGTAACTGGTCTTTGTAGCCAATATTACACGCAATACCAATCGCACGTTGTTCACCGCACAATTCATTGATCTCTTCCGCTGTTTGCTCGCAGACATCGCCTTTTCGACTTGAAATAACCACTTTAGCGCCGGCAATAGCGAGCCCCTCGGCGACAGCCCTACCCATACCAATGGAAGAACCCGTCGTAAGTGCTATCTTTCCACTTAAATCGAACAGATCCACTAAACTCGTCATAATATCCTCGCAATAAAACCTGTATAGAGGCGCTGAAGAATACGTTGTTGATTAGGCGAAAGGCAAACGTTGAAAGAAAATGATTTGCTATCGCATAATCTATTAAGCGATTGAAGATGTAGAATGACTCAGAGAATAACTATTCAACTAATTATGGATATTGGAAAACTAAGATTAAAATTTGCGAGAGACGGCTTTGTAATCGTACCCAAATTCCTCAATAAAAAAGAATTAATGGTACTAGAGCAGGAGTCAAACGAAGCCATAAAAAAGAATCAAATACCAGTAACTGGATGGGGCGCAAAAGGCGTAGATAAAATACATCCATGGTTCCACAAACAACTTCGTACTGGGAAACACGTGGAGTTACTTAAGGCGCTACTTGAGGATGATATAGAGCCAGTACACGCGGGGTTTTTTGATCGAACACCTGGTGAGAAATCCGGAATTTCGCCTCATTTCGATGCAGTAGGCCATAGAAGCGCTGGAGCCACCATATGGATTGCTCTGGATAAAACAGACACTCGGAATGGTTGTCTTTACTATGCACCAAGAAGTCACCTTCGTAATTACGAAAATACGCTCAATCTTTCATTTGATACCAACCCAGAAAACGCATTCCCTGTTGAGATAAATCCTGGAGACGCTGCAATACACGATGCACGGACCGTGCACTGGTCCTTCGCCAACAAAAGTCAACGATCAAGACGGGCAATTATCTACCTTTACTGGGCAGCATCTTCCAAGCCCAATCACAAAAAGGTGAGGGCCCAGAATGCTGTTCCACATTAACTATACAAGGCGCTGAAGACGCTAAGCTCCATGAAAAACGAACAACATACACGGGTAATCACATGGGAAAGGACCGACTTATGTTTCCAGTCTTCATCTGTTCTTAAATGGTCGGCTTTTGCTCTTCAGCTTGAATTTAAATGTGGATCAGAAACTATTCATCTCGATGGGTTCTGGAGCGGAGACTGCAACTGGACCGCACGCTTCGCACCCACACATCCAGGAATCTGGACATGGGTCTCACATTCGCAAGACTCCGCTATGGATAATCATCAAGGTAAGATTGAGTGTATTGCTCCGAATACAAAGCAAAAAAAGGCAAATAAGAATTTACATGGTTTTATTCGCATTCCGAAAGATGAAATACACTTCCAATATGCAGATGGAGAACCGTTCTTTTTTCTTGGTGATACCCTGTGGGCTATCAATACGTTGCGATGCGGTCTTGGTGAGAAAGAGAATGGCAACTTTTTTTCCTGGCTAAAAGATAGGAAACAAAAAGGTTTCACTGCAGCCTGCGTACAATTCTTTCGTCGATTAAATCAATCTAATGAGGGTGGATACCCCTTTCCAAATAATACCGATGATAATGGGATATTTACTCATTTAAATTCTGAATTTTTTAAACACCTCGATACGCGGATGAATCATATTTGGGATGCAGGCTTCGTAGTTGCAGCACACCCTACTTGGTTTGGAAAGGCTCAGGGAGGAATGACGAATATTTCTTCTTTAGATGCTCAACTAATCACGCGATATCTATTAGCGCGCTATGGTTCTTACAATCTGATTTATAGTCTTTCTGGAGAGTACCAACATAGCTACCTTGATATGCCTAATCCATGGACTCGGAGTGACTGGCAAAAACTTGGAGCTATGGTCAATAAATGGAATGTATACAATCATCCTGTATCCATCATGCCTACCGGGATACAGGAAGGGAAAAGCTCATTATCGTCTGAAGCTAATAGTGGATCATCAGCGGGGGAATTCCATCAGGAAGCGTGGCTTGATCACAACTGGATTCAAACAGGACATAGACTCAGCCTTATGCACCTGATACCCAAAACTATAAAAGAAAATAGAAATCACCTTCCATTAAAACCTGTGATTCAAAGTGAAGGATGGTACGAGGGATTTGAAGATACTAATCTTTTCGTTCAATGCAACGATTCTCATATCCGATGGCAAGCTTGGGTTAGTTATCTTTGTGGTGCAGTTGGTTATATTTATGGCCACGGTGATGTTTGGGGATATTTCAGCAAGTTAGATGACCCAAACCCCAAAGATATATCGACCGAAAAAAAAGAAATGCTAGATCGTGGCTTAAATGCTGAAGGAGGAATTTCCCTCTCTTATTTACGTCAGTTATTTGATCAGATAGCTTGGTGGAAATTGAAACCAAGGCAAGATCTAATCAGCACCAAAGGTCTGTTATCGCAAGAGGCTAATGAATGGTATCTGAGGGTACCTTATTGCGCTGCCGCGCCAGGAGAATTATATGTTGTATATTATCCATTAGGCACAGGTAAAAAGAGAAAAGATCTACTACTCAAATCAGGTTATGAATATTCTGCTCGTTGGTTTAATCCACGTGATGGTAGTTTTGAAAATATCAAAATGCCCCGACTAGATAAAAATGGAAAATGGGATGTTCCAGTAACGCCAGGAGCACTAGACTGGGTTTTAGTTGTAGAAAATAACCATGAACTAAAGAATTTAAATATATAAGAAAAGGCTAGAATTCTTATACTCGAGGAAAATCATAAAATGTGAGATGCTGTTAGTGCATACAGAAATTCAGAGGTTACATGCTAGATAGCGAATTCCAACATAATTTCCACACGCATACATTTCGGTGCAAGCATGCTGAAGGTGATGTCGATGACTACTGTGAAATGGCGATATCAATGGGTATGAAAACTCTAGGGATCTCTGATCACTCTGCACTTCCAGATGACCGCTGGCTCTCAGCACGAATGCGATATATCGATCTACCGGAATACAATGAAGTAATCACTAACGCAAAAATAAAGTACCCACAACTACGCGTCTTAAAAGGTATGGAATGTGAATATATACCTGAGCAGCAATCCTGGTATGAGGATGAACTCTTTGGGATATATGAATTCGAGTATTTAATAGGTGCCGCACACTTCTTCTTGGATAGTGACGAAAAATGGATGCCAACCTACGGAGGAACCAATTCAGCTAAAGCTCTTATAGAATTTGGTCATTACACAGCAAAAATGATGGAATCTGGTCTGTTCGATTTTATAGCTCACCCAGATCTTTTTGGTAACTGCTACCAAAGTTGGGATGCAAACTGTACCGCCTGCACACGAGATATTATGGCAGCAGCTGCAGCGACGGGTGTGGGTCTTGAAATCAATGCTTTAGGTATTAGAAAACAAGCCGCCAAAAGCTCTAACAATCCATTTCCACTGTACCCATGGCTTCCATTTTGGGAGGAAGCCACTGCTCACGATGTGAAAGTAATTGTGAACTCTGACGCGCACAGACCAAGCGACCTACAAGGGAAAACTGGGGATGCATTCCGGATCGTCAATGACCTTAATCTACATCATATGGATGTCACAAGTATTGGTGCGAGATATCAATAATCTTCACCCCCCTACGTGCTAAAAAAATCTCCTTTTCTAGTGCGAGATATAAGACTTGATTTATATCAGTACAATCCAGAATCACTATAATTCCAATCGCACTAAATCAAATCCTGAGTCGTTCGTTAGTGTCTCTTGACCTAAACAAAGCATTAACAGAATATAGCGTCTTCATTGAGAGGAGAACATCATGCGGCCCAATTTTATAAAGCGAGCCTGGAAAGATGGTAAGCAAACAGTAGGGGGCTGGATAGGAACTGATGCAGTCCACACGGCAGAAACGATGGCACGAGTAGGTTTTGATTGGTTATGCATGGACATGCAGCACGGCCTTCTTGATTATAATGATGTGCGCGATATGTTACCTGCAATTGGCAATACGAATACTGTACCCATTGTGAGGGTCCCATGGAATGAGCCATATATAATTATGAAGGTTTTAGATGCAGGGGCTTATGGTGTGATTGTTCCTCTCGTAAATAATAGAGAGGAAGCTGAAAAAGCCGTTGCAGCTTGTCGTTATCCTCAGGAAGGAATGCGCTCATTTGGACCGATCAGAGCGGCCAGTTTTGGCAGCGGGTACGCAAAATATGCTAATAGCGAGATATTATGTATCGCAATGATCGAAACCGCGGAAGCACTTAAGAATCTAGATGAGATTTGTACCACTCCAGGACTTGATGCAATCTATATCGGACCTTCGGATCTCGCCTTTGCGATAGGTCAAATTGCAAGAGGAGACACTGATGACCCAAAACATGCAGAAACTGTAACCCATATCTACGAAACGGCCAGAAGGCATGGAATCAATGTAGGGATACACACAGGAAGTTTGAAATATACGAAGCGATTTCTAAAGCAAGGATTTGATATGGTTATGTTGGGTGCCGATTCTGCTTTTATGTCTCGTATGGCAACGTCGGAACTTAACGAGGCGCGAAGCGACTCCGGAATTACTCCGATCGGACCCTACGAAGATTACACTTAGGGCTGGCTAGAAACGAATCTCATAGAGATAGAATTGACACAATGACGGGTATTTTTAGCCGTTAACCTTTCGCCTTGGAAGACGTGACCAAGATGACCGCCACAATGAGCGCAGAGTATCTCAATACGAATGCCGTCTGAATCAACTTCGCGGCGAACGGCGCCTTCGATCTCGTCATCAAAGGCTGGCCAGCCGCAGCGGGAATTAAATTTATCCTCCGATCGAAATAATGGCTTATCACATTGTTTACAAACGTAGAGCCCTTTTTCAAAAAATTCGTCATACTTTCCAGTAAAGGGCATCTCAGTTCCCTTCCCCAAGATGACTCTTTCCTCCTCAAGACTTAAATTATTGTACTGATTCTTCATAAAGGGATTCCTAAAATGATCTAAAATTGCAAATCCGCAACCTGACAGCACATAATATAATACTTTTTATTTAATAGATGATTTCTATCGTAACTAAGGGTTTAATGGCGCCCGCTAGGCAGCTATTGGAGGATCATAGATGATCTTATTTGCCAAACTCAAAATGCAACAGGAAGTTAAAATGACTGCTATTCGGATACTGCTTATTCTTTTAATTTGGCAAACTTTCCCAATCTTTGCAGAATCTCTTGAGTTTCGTCATGGTGTTTCACAGATACCCGATTATCAATTAAAATATCCATCCGATTTTAAGCATTTTGATTACGTCAATATAAATGCGCCCAAAGGCGGCTTAATAAGACTACCTTACACCTGGCGCTTTGATACTGTATCTCCGATAGGGAAACCTTACGGATATGAGTTTTCCTACGACAAACTCCTCGAGCGATCTGCAGATGAAATCTCTGGCTATTATTGTAGTCTTTGTGATTCGGTTGCAGTAAGCAATGATGGCCTCAAAATCGTTTTTCGACTCAGACCAGAGGCAAGGTGGCATGATGGTACGCCAATCACGTCCAGAGACGTTAAGTTTTCGCTTGATACATACCGTGCGGAATTACGCTCAGGCTGGTCAGAAACAACAGCATGGATTGAGAGTATAGAAATACTAGATGCATTAACGGTAAAAATCCTCACCAACACTGATGCGTCAAAGCAGGTTCCGCTCTTAAATGGGGTCCCAATTATCCCAGAACATTACTGGCGTGAGAGAGATTTGTTTGCTTCAAGTATGGAGCCACCACTACAAAGTGGCCCCTATCGTTTGATATCGGCGGGTAGGGGTAAATCATTTGTTTATGTCAGAGTTCCCGATTACTGGGGTCGTGATTTACCTATCTATCGTGGCATGTATAACTTTGATGATATTGAATTCGAGTACTATCTCGATGGGACCGTAGCCAGAGAAGCGCTGCGAGCCGGTGAATTTGATTTATGGACTGAGAATGATCTTCGCCATTGGATATCATCCTATGAAACCCCTGCTGTAAAGAAAGGATTTCTTGTCAAGGGAGAACTATCCTCTGGCGCAGTGGGTGGATCTATAAATCGATTGGTCTTCAATACAAAAAGAAAACCTTTTGATGATGTAAGAGCGCGTGAAGCGATGTCATATATCTTTGATTTCGAATGGCAAAACCGCGTTCTCCATAATAATGCAAGTTCTCGAGCAAATAGTTTTTTTGCAAATACTCCCTTTGCGGCAAAAGGATTACCAAGCGAGAAGGAAAAAACCTTATTGGAACCATTCAAAGGAAAAATACCTGATCAAGTATTTGATAAGGCATTTTCGTTCCATCAGTCAACTGGGATTGGTGTCGATCGCGACGGTCTTACTATAGCTCTAAGGCTACTTAGCAACGCGGGATACAAAATAAAAAACAAAGTCCTTGTTGACCCGTTCAATGAACCCCTCAAAATCGAATTCCTGATAAACGAAGAAGATAAAAAGAGACTATTAATACCATTCGTGCGATCACTTAACCTCCTTGGGGCTCAAGCTAATATCCGCCTTATGGATCCAACCAGCTATTCGTATCTTGTGAAAGAGGGAGACTTTGACGTAGTTGTGGCTCCAGGATGGATGGAGATACCACCCTCTTGGCAGCTGAGGATAAACTTCCATTCTATGGGATCTACATTCAATCGCGGAGGGATCAATAATCCCGTGGTAGACGCCCTGGTTGAGTCATCACTAGACGCAGATAACATTGAAGATTTTATCACGTCCGTTAAAGCACTCGACCGAGTTCTATTATGGAATTACTATCAAATGCCCTTACGTGCTAGAGGAGCGGATCGTATTATCTACTGGAACAAGTTCGGGCGACCTGAACTATCCGATGACGTCTTGTTAGAACCTTACCCATCTGCATGGTGGTATGACGAAAAAAAGGCCGCTCGTATCGATACTAATTAAGTATCAATCTTTCTTATCAGCACCTAAAAGAAATTTTAGCGGGATATCCAGCCGATCTCTCCAAGCTCGCATGGAGTGGTCAGCACCCTCAAATCGACGGGTGATCCAATCTTCCTCTTCCGTATACCCATTTTCGCGCAAGATTTCATCCATCTGCATCTGATAAGGCTCATATGAAGCATCAAGCGTTTCAGTTCCATAATCAAAATACACACGATTTCTTCCCGCTTCAGGCCAGTTTCCCCTTAGCCATTTGACGACCGCTCCATCTCCTGCTGGCCAGTGACTGGACAAACACGCCGCACCACCAAAAACCTTTGGATATTCTGCAAGAGCATAAGCCGAAAGCAATCCGCCCATACTTGAACCCATCACAAAGGTATCTTCTCTATCTGGAAGAGTAGGGTAGGTTTCATCGATAAATGGTTTAAGCTCCTCAACAAGAAACTTGAGATAATTATCAGACGAAATAATATCTCCACCTTCCTCACCTACAAACCCGCCCATAGAGCTACCTGGGCCTGCTTGACGCATAGTTTCTAAGACCTCTTCCGTAACCGACTTCTGAGGCATATATTCTGCTCCACGAGCACCCTTATTCCAATCTGCCATCCATATCGAAACAACTATCGCAGGCCTAATTTCTCCAGCACGCACAAGCTGCATAATAACTTTGTCTACATCCCAGAACATGAAGTCCATTCCTGCAAATGGTGAGCGCCCCTGATGAAATAGGAACTGACCATCATGCATATAAATTACCGGATAATATTCGCCAGGTTGAGACTCGTAACCTTCAGGAAGCCATACATCAATAGGTCTAGGCCTGATTAAATCAGAAAAAATTTCTCCGCTATAATGCATGTGGTAATTTACTATCGTTCCTTCTAGAGGAGGCATTTTAGGCGGATGAGCTCTGTTAAGATTAACTTTCACGTTTGAACTTTTACTTTTGTTATTCATCGACTTTGCTTTTAAATCTATTGAGGTTGGGCCTGGGGACATCCATTGAATCGTATCAATAAACGTACATCCAATGGGTAATAAAGTTAACACGCCACTAACTATCATTATGAAAATTTTCTTCATCCAACCGCGAACCCTCCCAGTCTAAACGCTACGGCTGTGCTGCCGGTGTTTTTGACACTAGAAACTGAATAACAGTTTCAAGCGTGTTATCGATCTCGGGATTTTTCCATTTTTCAATCAGCTTTGCATTGGGCGCAAGATTAGCAATTTCTCGAGAGATTACCTCTGGGTGATATACATCATCACCCATTAAAACAAGCATCGGCGTCTCGATTTGACTCACAAAATCACGGTCAACATTATAAACAAAGTCTCCATCAAACATATTACTGCGGAATTGCTTCCATTCCTTTGGGGTAACCGAAGGGTGTCGATGCCTGATCTCCTCTGCCCAACTATCGAATAAACCATAGAAAGCGTCCTTATTATCGTCCGCTCCAATCGACTGCTGCAGAACCGCAGCGCTGACACGCTTCAGATTAGCTTTAATAATACCAAGACAATAGGGTCCACCAATGCATCCTCCCAGAAGATGGCAGGTATCGATCCCCAGATGATCTAGAAGGGCCATATGGTCCTCCGTATAAATCTTCCAACCATCGCTTCCAGTTATTGGCGCTTTAGACTTCCCAGCATTACGCTGATCCATAGCAATCACTTGGAAATTAGAGCTCAGCGCCGTTATTGGATTCCATTCTGAGTTACTCCAAAAATCTATCGATGAACGCATACCACCAGGAGCAAAAAGTAATATGGGATAGCCTTCCCCATAAACTTCATAATAAAGCACAGCCTTACCACGCCTGAATTCTGGCATTCTGTTTCTCCGATACTTAAATACCAGACTTTAGCCTAAGAGACGAAAATGTGGAAACGACAATTAAACACGAGATATGCTCAAGGACAACATTGATATCTTTAGCGATGACTCGGTAGGGAATTGACTGTAGTAAAAAGATTATATCATGCCGTATATCCATGCCCTGATTAAGAAAAAGCGGGAGGGTCACACGACATGTGTTCATAAAACTCAAATACTTTCGAGATCCTAATAAATATCTCGTGAAATCATCGGCTCAAAAAAAGACATTTCAATCGTAGACAAAACTAATGTAATTACCACTTTGCACAACTGGCAGAGAATCAAATCAAAACTTAGCTATCCTTGATCAAACCCCCAACTTATCAAAATCACTAGCATCGTGACGCTCAGCAATGCCGCTTTTTGAATCTCTATTAACTTTCCTTCCCCGACGAACTGGAGACCGATTATGTATTTCCGTTCCCCAGCGCAAAACGTTGGTATAAGAATTTACCTGAAGAAATTCTTTTGCATCATAAAAACCTGCTACAACCATTTGTCCATACCAGCTATAGGTGGCTATATCTGCAATGGTATAGTCGTCACCTGTGAGGAACCGTCGGTCTGCAAGATTACGATCCAACACGTCTAATTGTCGCTTCACTTCCATTGCATATCGATTGATTGGATATTCGTATTTTTCAGGCGCATACGCATAAAAGTGTCCAAAGCCACCCCCCAAATATGGTGCGCTCCCCATTTGCCAAAATAACCAAGAGAGACACTCTGCTCTTTTTGAGACATCCATTGGAACAAACGCTCCAAATTTTTCTGCGAGGTACAATAAAATAGCACCAGTCTCAAATACCCTAGTAGGCTTTTTAGTAGTCATATCGAGGATCGCCGGGATCTTTGAGTTTGGATTAACCTTTACAAACCCACTACTAAATTGTTCCCCGTTTATCCGCACTAGCCAAGCATCATATTCAGCACCTTCAAAGCCAGCTGCTAGCAGTTCTTCCATCAAAATAGTTACTTTGACGCCATTTGGCGTGCCCTGAGAATAAATCTGTATTGGATGTTTACCTATGGGTAATTCGTTTTGATAGGTAGGGCCTGCGATTGGCCTATTAATATCAGCAAACCTGCCCCCATTCTCTTCTCTCCAAGTCCAGATCTTAGGCGGCGTATAAGTTGTATTCGACATTTCACTATTCCCCAATAACTTTTCTCATAAAAGCTATCTCAATTGACGTTAATTGTCACCGGCACCGGGATAATGCCTACTTAAAATAAGTAAGGGCCAAATCAGCAATATGCTATTTTTAAAATCAATGGTTTCTTATTAGGAATGTATTAGTTGCTAATTATTCCTTAAATTTTATTCTTACTGCCTGTTAAGGTTCTGCCTTTCCTACAGAACAGCGTTAGCAAGGTAAAAATGATGAGAATGAAGACAAAAGACCATAGATTAGAAATAGCGAATGAAACGACTGAGATAAAGCAAAACCTTATGTACAGAAAGGCTGATGACTCACTTTCAGAATGGGAACGATCGCGCCTAACAAGCAAAACGTGGTCAATGGAACAAGATTAATGATGTGCGAATACATCACAACGTTTAAAACCCAAAAGATATTTCACAAGAACGTTTTGATATGAGACTCTAGCTTAGAATACGTCTCGCCCGTCATACCACAATGTAATCCATGGCCAGGTTGACACCATCCAGAGCAAAAATAGACATTAACAGCACGTCGTTCCTTGCATCTCGATGAATTCGTGCCTGCCTGGTGCCAGGTTCTACCATCCATTATCAGCAAGTCTCCCGGGTCCAGTTGGACAGAAACGGTTTTTTGAGCCTGATCAATATCATGATCCCAAAGATGGCTTCCCGGAACAACTTTTGTGGCACCTACTTCTTCAGAGAACGGATCGATGGCTAGTAGTGAATTAACTGTAAATGGTGTGCCTCGCGCTAGCTGAGGATATAAGTCGTCATCACGATGTAGTAACGGCGTTTTTAGACCCGGTACTACATTCTTAATCCCAGTATCTGATATCTTCATGCCCCACTGATCGGTTGGTTTTAAGATACCCTCCAAGATAGAAATTAATCTTGAATCCGTAAAAAAATCATCAAATTCACGCGTACTCGCAACCAGATTCTTTGCACTTTTCACCATGATTGTTTGACCATCAGTCTTTATGAATGAACGGCTAACTGAGTGCTTATCACATAACTCACTAAATCTTTCGACGATAGAATCATCATAGAATCTTTTGAAGATACCATATCCAATCTCGGAAATTTGCTTAATAACTGAATGAATCACCATCTCATCCTCACATTGTCTACAGAATCAAATTACTTATTTATTCACAACTAATCGATACAACGGCCGGCATACCCGTAGCCAGCAAGCACCATTCTGCTTGACCGTTAACACGCCAAACCTCACCATTATCCGTTCCGACCAAAACACCCCCAAGAACGAATGGATCTACTGCCAAACCATGAAAATTAGCATGGCTTGGCGAATGGTCTTGATCGCACAACGAATACCAAGATTCACCACAGTCTTCAGAC
Organism: Gammaproteobacteria bacterium; assembly: GCA_002690865.1. Taxonomy (GTDB): domain Bacteria; phylum Pseudomonadota; class Gammaproteobacteria; order Pseudomonadales; family Azotimanducaceae; genus UBA7455. The sequence goes on from NZGG01000005.1 coordinate 20,688, forward strand.
CTAAAAAGCATGGCCTGAGCTCCTCCCTCTTGCCGGTAGTTCGAAAATGCAGTGGGTGCACTCGCAACTGTCAAACTAAAGGGAGCTCTATGATCAATGCACATCGGCCTGGAATAGCGGGGAGTAATACCTCTCCAAGTATATACCCAACTATCACCACCATCATCAGAACGAAAGATCCCAGCATTTCCCTCAATCATATCGGCGACGCCATTAAGTCGCCCATAACCCGTTGAAGCAAATAGTTTTTCCTCATGCCTTGGATGCGGAAAGATCATATGTAGATCAGGATTATCTCCGGGCAGGACAACTGACCAAGTCTCACCGGCGTCTTGAGAAATTGCGATTCCACCAACCTCAACACCCACCCAAAGACGGTCACCCTTAACTACAAGCGCTCGAGCGGCAGCAGGGATAGGTGGATCAACAGGAATCCTCCACTCTTTATCTTTTGCTAAACGAGATAGCGACTCAATTTCAGTCCAAGTATATCCACCATCTTCACTTCTATATAAGGCGGTAGGCGCCGTTCCAGCATAAAGTGTGCCCTGAGTGCTCTGACGAATCTGCCAAACCGCAAGATCTCTAAGATTAGTCAATATCCATGATATTCCTCCATCCTCGGACACATAAAGCCCTTTACCTGTGCCAGCGAAAAGACTTCCCTCAAGGCGCACTACTTCTCGTACTCCACCACAATCAAGGATCCTAGTAGCGCAACCATCGACAACGCGGAATACTCCCCTACTCGTGCCCGCAAAAAAATTCATAGTAATGCACCTATATCATAGGTCAGACCGTATTTAGCTTATCAAGAACCAAGCACAATGCTAGGTTAGCATCGCTTTAAGGCATATTTGATTGAGCTTGAGTAATACGTTCAGCCTTTTTTTTCTCATACCACCAACCATCAGGAAAAGCCGGCCTATAAAGTGGTTGAGGAGGACTACCAAACTTATCCCAATAAACAGTGCGACGCGCATCATAGGCGTAAACGGGGATCAAGTAATACCCCCACATCATAACTCGATCCAAAGCCCGACTAGCAGCGACTAATTCAGGTAGCGACTGGGCACCCTCTGCTGCCTCCACAAGATAATCGACCACAGGTTCATTAACTCCTACATAATTACGCGAGCCTTCCAATGCTAAAGCACTAGAATGAAAATTATTGCGAGCCGAAAGCGTCGGTGGAATCACAAAATCATAGGTATGAACATACACTTCATAGTCATGTTTCCGCTGCCGGTTAATATATTGACTAATATCAACGAGTCTCATATTTGCAGCAATACCAAGCTTCTTTAGGTTTTCGAACCAAGGAAGCAAAATGCGAGCATGATCTGGTTCAAATGATAAAAGCTCCAGCGTGAAATGCTCTCCTTCAGCATTACGTAATTCTCCGTTTAAAACATGCCATCCGGCAGCTGCAAGTAACTGCTTTGCCGCTGTCAAATTCTTCCTAAGATCTGCATCATTTCCTGACCTAGAAAAATCAAAAGGCCGTTCAAAGATTTCGGGCGGCAAAACTTCGCGAAAGTTAGAGAGCAGCGCCAACTCATCTTCGCTAGGCATACCATTGTTTTCAAGGATAGTTCCTGGCCAGAAGCTCGTGGCACGGGCGCGTTCCCCGTGGTAAAACTTCTCATTAACCCATTCAAAGTCAAAGGCCAAAGTTAACGCCTTTCTCACACGCCTGTCTGACAATCTTGGCACTCGACTATTCAAGACAAACGCTCTACCAATACCCACCCATATACCATAGTTTCGTCGAGCTTTAGCGATCAAACCTCTATCCATTTCAGGTCCTTCAAACGCGTGTACCCAATAACGAATATCATCAACATCCAATATATCAATTAGACCTTTACGGAAGGCTTCCCTTGCAACGGTAGCATCCCGATATACCTCGAAACGCACCGTATCAAAATTATAACGACCCTGGTTTATCGGTACATGCCACCCCCAATAATCTTCTCTACGCTCATATTCAACATAACGGCCCAGTTTAACTTCCTTCAACCGGTATGGACCACTGGAAACAGGTACTTTGAGAGTATGCGCGGTCGGATCTCTATCTCGCCAATAATGCTCTGGCAGGATTTCCTGATATTGAATCATGGCGACATGATCGTACGCTAGCGGCACATCGAGATGAAAAATAACATGGCGATTATCCAATGCTTCAAGAGATTCAAGGAAATCAAATCTTAACGAAGCACCTACCTGACTCATAAGAAGTTCAAATGTGTAGACCACATCATGGGCAGTAACTATCTCGCCATCATCCCATCTCGCATCAGGATGAATCCTGAAAACCAGTGCCTTCTTATCATCAGTAACCGCTATTCCATCCGCTAGACGACCATAAAAGGCAGCAAATTCATCCCCTCCCCTAACAACTAGTGATTCAGCGCGGAAATGATAACCAGAAGGCGGACCCGTTTCACCCAGTGATAAAGGTGCTAGCGTATCAAATGAAAAAGGCCACGGGAGCACCAATTTGCCGCCTTTAGGGGCGCGTGGATTCAAATACTTTTTATGAGAGTAATCGGACGGATATTTCAGCTCATCAAAGAACGCAATTCCGTGGCTAAATTCCAATTCGTGGATAAGATCTGCCCAAGTTAAACTCGAGGCAAAGAAGCAGAAGAATAAGAGAAAAGTGCTACGCATAGGGTGCGACAGTGTAAGGGTTTTTAAAGGACAATCCAGTTAGTATCCCCCCAATTTCTTATACTAGCAATTTGTGGATTAATTCACGTCGCACAAACTGAAAACACTTCGTGTCCTGACCTTCGTCAAAATGTGATCCTAAAATCCAAAAAACCATATTCCATAATCTCCGTATAGCTCAATTGGCCAATTGCAGCTCTAGACTTAAAGTATCAGCCGCAAATAATCGAATGCCCTCTGCTAGCTTTTCAGTTGCCATCGCATTGTCATTTACTTGTAATCTGAAATCACATTCACTAAGTCTACTTTTTAGCTCCGATTCACCAGGATTATCGGCGTCCAGCGCCTGAGCAAGTTTCGCTTCATCCATCGCCAGCTCTTCCATTAAAACAGGACTGATGGTTAGGCGATCACAGCCTGCAAGTGCTTCGATTTGCCCTGTATTTCGAAAGCTTGCTCCCATCACTACAGTTTTATAATTATAGGTTTTATAGTAATCGAATATCCTCGTCACTGACTGTACTCCAGGATCGGCTGCGCCAACGAAATCCTTACCAGACTGTTTCTTCCACCAATCGTAGATACGACCAACAAAGGGTGAAATAAGAAATGCACCCGCGTCGGCAGATGCTTGAGCCTGAGCAAAGGAAAAAAGCAGAGTCAAATTACAATTTATCGACTCTTTTTCGAGAATTTGGGCCGACTGAATACCTTCCCATGTAGCTGCGAGTTTGATTAATACTCGATCTCTAGACACGCCCAAAGACTCATAGTCCGCTATCAAAGCTCTTGCCCTCAACACCATAGCCTTACTATCAAAAGATAATCTTGCATCGACTTCTGTGGATACTCTACCAGGAATAATTTTCAGAATTTCTACACCGATTAGGACGGCTAGACGATCAATGCAATGATCAAGAGTCTCTTGATTGCTACCTCCTATTTTTTCCGCGGTTCGCTTGGCCTCGCTCACGACCTCAGAATACTGAGGCATGGCTGCCGCCTTAAGCAATAAACTTGGATTAGTTGTAGCATCAATTGGCAAATATGCCTTCATAGCCTCTATATCACCCGAATCAGCCACAACGGTAGTTAACTCTTTTAGTTGCTCTAGTTTGTTAATCATCAAAGCTACTCACTGATTTAAATGTGAGAGTTTACCATTACGCAGGAAGGGGAAAGATACCCCACTTAACCAAAAGGTAATTCCTACTACTCTAAATCATGATATTGGCTACAAACCCACCTTTTAAACGACGTAAATTATACTAGGCTATCGAGGAACGATCCCTGGGGTTGCAAAAATTTATCCTTAACAAAAACAAAGAAAGCGAATCAGCTCATGCTAGTACTGCTACTAAGAACTGAAACTTGAGAGAAATCAAGTTGAGACCAAATTTTGAGGGATATTTCCCCATAAGCGTCTAAACTTAGAGGAAATAGAATCTCACAGTAAGGAAATAAGAATGACCAAAGATGAAATTGCTTTGCGGGAACAATTGGTAACACATTACCAAAGAGTGGACGCCTTAGGTCTAAATGGAATGTCCTCAGGTAATCTTAGCGTCAGATTGGGCGAAGAGATGCTTATCTCCCCAAACGGGGCAACTGGCGAATCGATTTCAGTAGATAGCATCGTTAAATGCTCTTTTAATGGTGACTATAAGGGAGACCGTTTACCTTCCTCAGAATGGCGTATGCACGCGTCGATATACGAAAAGTATGAGGATTCTGGAGCCGTAATACATACTCATTCTGACTATTGTGTGGCAGTGGCAAGTCATGAAATGACCCTGCCAGGTTTCCATTATTTAGTTGGGGTTTTTGGAGGGGGCGACGTTCCTTGCGTGCCTTACTCTACTTTCGGTAGAGAAAAGCTTGCAAAAGACGCTTCTGATGCTCTCGCTGAGCGCTCAGCTTGCCTACTTGGGAACCATGGAATGATTGCAAAGGCCCCTAACCTTAAACGCGCCGTTAACCAAGCGCAGCGACTAGAAATAATGTGTCGCCAATATGTCCTCGCAAAACAAATGGGAGAGCCAAAACAACTAACCGATTCTGACTGGGAAGATTTCTTTAAGAAAGCCGATGAAATGGCCTATGCAAGGAATGGTTAATCAACACATGAGCGTGACTGTTGGTTTTTTACCAACCAACAAAGCGAGAATTTCGCATAATCGTAAAAAAGACAATAAGCACCCACACGAGACTGAGTCTCTTAACAAAAGGTTATTTTTATAATGCAGCAAGAAGAACTTTGCCCAACAATAATCTCATTAGTGCAGCCATCACATCAATACTCGCTTTTACTAGCAGGGAATGGAGAACTATTAGGACTTCAAGAAAACGGTGAATTGGCGCAGTTCATGGATGCAGGAGACCATGTTATTTGGGATTTTTTAGGTGACGAGATTAAACATGTTGTGACGGGTAAAGTCTTTGCACGTCAGATCAAAAATAATCATTTTCTTTTTACTGTGGGTGGCAAAAAATTAGGATTTGAACGATCCCAAGGCCCTGAAAGACTGCCGTCTGAATATTTAGAGGAGTTGCGGAAGGAGGGATGGACTTGTCTAAACTCAATTCTCTCGCAGACAATCATAGAGGGACTCGAGAGGGTTGCGTGTACAGGACCTTATGAAGATCAAGAACCAAACTCTGAATCACCGAAGATTTGTCAGCATGCTGCAGTAGGCGCATCCATTGCTGAACCAATATCACTTTGGGTGTTGCGAGAATATTTGGAAAGTAGGGATATCCATCTGGGACACCCACCTGGGTTCAATGTTTTACCACCAGAGCAAATAGCGAAAGCGGGTCGCTCATGGCATTCAGATATCCCCTATACAAAGTCTACAAGCCCACAACCGGTATTCCCCAGAATTGGCCCCCCCAAAGCCTGTAATCGTAATACATTTGTGACAGATTTTTCCTACAAAAACGGGGCAACCATGTTAAAGCCTGGATCACATTTATTAGATTCAGCACCCCCTGAATCCTGGAATGCTCCATTGGTAAATGATGAATTACCCTATAGTGGACCAGAGGCTACAGTAGTTGAAGCACCATCCGGAAGCTTATTCCTATATGATGCCAGAACATGGCATCGTGCAGGCTACAACCGAAGTGATCGAAAGCGGGGAATGATGGCTACTAATTACGAAACGCCGGATGTGTTACCTAAAAGAGACACCCGACCAGCCTGCAATAAGCTCCATAATTCTAGTGTTTATTCCGAAATGACCCTTAGAGAACAACGCGAAGTGACAAACTTGTTAATGAAGGTTCCTGATTACAAAAATTCATAATGCAAAAATCATTTGCTCCATAGATAGCTAGCCAGGTCAATTATCTGCATACACCGAATTCTCAATCCACCAACTATCTATCACACGAGCTTGTCCATCGTTTAGGTACTCATATGAGGCAATACTATCTCTAGGACGACCAAACTTTTCTCTATACATAAAACGCTCGATATCGGGCATATTTAATGGGATATGATAGAAACCCCACATCAATACGCGATCAAGTGCTCGAGTAGCTATTGCTGCTGACTTAATGCGAGTGGAACTCTCAGCATTAGCGATTAAAGCGTCTACAACAGGATTTTGAATGCCGCTTAAGTTACCGCCAATTTCCTGCTTAGCACTCTCGGAACCAAAATATGCCCTCAACGAGCCAGTAGGAGGGCTAGAGAAGTCCAATCCTCTTAAGAAAAGATCGAACCTGCGTTGCCTCTTGTATTTAACTGCCAATGCCGAGTCCAATAATCGTATCCTCGCTTCAATACCCAGAATCTTAAGCGACTGCGTATAAGGTATTAACAGTCGCTTCGCATAAGTCTGATTTGTCGCTATTTCGATACGAAATAGCTTACCCTCCCCATTTTCTAGCTGCCCATTAACTAGAGTCCAACCAGCCTCAGCCAACAATCGTCGAGCTTTTTCTAGGGCACCTCTATTTATCCCTCTTCCAGTTGATTCAGGCAAATTAAATGGTTCTGAAAATACACGAGGATCAATTTGAGATCGATAGGGTAATAAAAGCTCAATTTCTTCCTCTGTAGGTAAACCAGTCGCGGCAAATTCAGAACCAGCAAAATAACTATAGGCTCGACGTTGCGAATTACGTTGTAGCACCCGATTTTGCCACTCAAAGTCAAAAGCCAAAGTGAGGGCTTCTCTTACTCTTACATCCTGAAAAAGCGTTCGTTCAAGATTAACCGCGAGCGTTAGCTTTTGCCCAATCCAGCGATCTACCTGTCTAGTGTCTCTAATGATTGGAGTTAATTCTTCGTGGGATGGTTGTGTCCCGGTGTGCCAGTAGCGAACATCATTTTCAACATAAAGATCAAATAAACCCTTTCGAAAGCCCTGCCTTGCTACAGTAGCATCACTGAATATTTCATAGCGAATTTGATCAAAGTTATTGCGTCCCCGGTTGACGGGTAACTCAGTCGCCCAATAATCAGAGACGCGATTGTAAAGAACATAATTCCGGTCGTACTCAGCAACTTGGTAAGGCCCGTTTCCAATGGGCACCTCAAGCGTAGGCTCGAAGGGATCCTCTTTATCAGCATAGTAATGAGCAGGGAGCACCTTGAAAGTCGTCAAAGCAAGGAGGTTCGAGTGCGTAAATTCCATTCGGTGGTGTATTATGAATTCTCGCGAGTTCACAATTTCTAGGGACTCTATCCATGAATCTAGGTAGGCTTTTCCATATACCGAAGATGCGGATGTCATCATTGCATCATACGAAAAACGAATATCCGCAGTCGTAATCGGCCTCCCATCATGCCAGCGAGCATGCTTGTGTAAGCGAACAAACAGGGACTTACGGTCTTCCGAGAGGGCAACTCCGTCAGCTAACAATCCGTACAATCCAGATTGTTCATCAGCAGATCGCACTAGCAATTTATCAATCGTTCTTTCAAGGCCAGCAGCATTTGTAACGCCCATACCCCACGCGCCAGAAAAATTACGATTAGGTATGGTAGTTGACAGCGTCAGCATCCCTCCTTTTGGAGCGTTTGAGTTCACATACTCAAAGTGCTCGAAGTCCGCAGGATATTTAAGATCATGCAATAAAGAAATACCATGTTGGTACTCTGGCCTATCAGCGAAACAGTATTGGGCCGCGGCCAGAAACGCCAACAAACGCAGAATAACTTTAAACACTTTTAGTAGCTCCCCTCGAAGTTCTCCTTCAAATACAATATTAACTATGTCTTGGGAAAAAGGTAATCGGTTCATTTAAATTAAATAGCTTGCAGAGGGTTTAGTAAGCGTTCAGACTCGCGAACAAAAAATGAACTCCATCTAAAAAATGCGGCCCACACAACGCGCTTCCATAGCATTCTTATATATTAGCCTCTTTTCCATTCAGGTAATCATTCCGCCAGGATTCATGCCGAGCTCTATTGTCCATGGCGAATTTATAAAACTTTGCCACGCCAGTTTCCCCAAAAATGATGTCGAGTTATTGCACAGTTCTCACCATCATCATGAAGAAGAAGAGGTCAGCTACGACTGCGTATTCACATCGCATCTTCCAGACCCAATCTTTTTCGCCCAAGAAATTCATGTCAATGCAAGCGGAACACACGATACTGGTTTATTAATTAATCCGTTATACATTAAGTCATTTCCTTTAGCAGGAAGCCCTCGCGCACCACCTTATTTACGAAACTGTTAACGACACTTCAACGTAAAAAAGGAAAAATTATGAAGACTTTACTAGCCGCTTTTTTAGTGGTCAGCATATCCGTGGTGAACGCTGATATCGATCCTGATGCACATGCACCAATTGGAGTTATGGGCGACCATTACCACAAAGCTGGTGAGATGATGTTCTCGTATAGATTTATGTACATGTCCATGCAAGAAAACCTAGATGGCAAAGAGTCAATCAGTCCGGAAAAGTTGGTAACTAGTATTCCCAATAAGTTCTCTAGCCTACCCATGATGCCACCCACATTGCGTGTTGCTCCAACCAAAATGAGTATGCAGATGCATATGTTAGGTATTATGTATGCACCCAATAATCGCATCACCCTTATGGGTATGGTTAACCAAATAGCGAACAGAATGGATCACGTAACATTTGCTGGTTCAATGGGTACAACAAGACTAGCGAACTTTGAGACCAAAGCAAGCGGGCTTGGAGATCTCAACATCCTGGGACTTTTCAAAGTTCGAGAAAGCATAAAAAGCCGATGGCACGTAACCACGGGGCTTTCACTACCAACGGGATCAATAGAGAAAGAAGGCATTATCCTTACTCCAATGAATAAAACACCGATGGTACGCTTACCTTATCCTATGCAGCTAGGTTCAGGAACATTTGACCTAATCCTAGGATTAACACACGCAAGAAAACTAGGGGATTGGGGTTGGGGTGGCCAGTGGAAAAGTATTGTTCGGTTGAAGGATAACAATGAAGGGTATTCGCTTGGGAATCAACATCAGTTAACCGGTTGGCTAAGTTATCACCTCAATGAACGAATAAGTGCTTCAACACGACTTAGCTTTATGCATGAGAATACTATAGAAGGAAGAGATGCATCTGTCACTGCACCAGTCCAAACTGCCGATCCCGATCGCTATGGGGGTCAACGCCTCGATATTGGGTTTGGAATAAATGCGGTCCTTCCTAAGGAGAGACTTCGGATCGGGATAGAGTTACAAGCACCCTCCTTCCAGAATTTGAATGGCCCACAGCTCTCGACAGATTGGAATATAACACTAGGGGTACAATTTATCCCTTAGGCCAGTGGACTCAATTGGGGTATTTCTTCAGCTAGCATGCAAAAAACTGGAACGAAACTGAATACCCCAATGACCATTAATTAAAGTTGCAATCCAAAAAGTTTCAAAGCTGTAGTAAACAGAGCCATCCTTGTGACATCGATCATTAATAAGAGCGAGGTGGGCCTTATCTATCCCCGCATGAATTACTTCAAGGCGTGCAATTTTAGTGTGATGCCACCCCTCTTCATCGAGAAGGGGTTCTATCTTTCGAGATAGTTCTGTGAATTCCTGAGCGCTGTCTATCCTAGAAAAGTGCCCCTTCGCTAATCGTATATGTGGATAATTTAGGGATTGAGAGTGAAGCTCGTGGTCTCGAGAATTAAATGTTTTTATAAATTCATGTGCTGCAGTAATCCCAGCGTTTGCTGCTTTTTTGTTCATTTCAATCCCCTGAAAATAGACCAGTAATCTGAACTAACTAAAATTCAAATACGCTCTGGGATATTGACCAAGGATAATAGTTTTTACAAACCATTATTCAAGACATGACAAATAGCCATCTTGTGACACCGGTGATACCATCATAAGAGCTAGTGAGGGAGATTATCTTGGCAGACGATATAGTAGACGTCCTTATAATTGGCGCAGGAGCTTCGAGTGCTGCGGCGGCTTGGAGCTTATCGGATACCAGGATGCGAATACTCTGTCTCGAACAGGGTGACTGGATGAATCCAGCAGACTATCCAAGTACAAAAAAAAATTGGCAAGTTCTGCGTGATAATGAATATAACCAAAGTCCCAATATTCGATGTCGAGATACTGACTACCCCATTAACGAGGACGAATCAGATATTTCCGTTGCCAATTTTAATGGTGTCGGAGGAGGGACTATACTTTACTCAGGGCATTTCCCTCGTCTAAAACCATCAGATTTCAAGACCAAAAGCCTGGACGGAGTTGGGGCTGACTGGCCAATCGACTATCGCACACTAGAGTCCTATTTCGCACAGAATGATCGCAATATGGGAGTTTCTGGTCTTCCAGGGGATCCCGCTGGCCCCTATCACGAGTCGCCTCTGCCTCCAGTACCTATTGGTAAGATGGGGGAAGTAATGGGTAAAGGACTAAATAAGCTTGGATGGCATTGGTGGCCGTCTGACGCAGCCATCATTACAGAAAATTACGAAGGACGAGAGAAATGTATTAACCTAGGGCCATGTAACTTCGGGTGTGCACAAGGAGCTAAAAGTAGCGTAGACATATCCTATTGGCCGATCAACCAACGACTTGGTGTTGAACTTAAAACCCGATGCAGAGTTCGCGAAATCACAGTCAACAAAAATGGTATGGCTACCGGAGCCATCTACTTTGACGAAAATGGTGTAGAGAAATTCCAACGTGCAGAGGTAGTTATCATGGCCTGTAATGGCGTGGGAACCCCTCGTCTACTCCTTAACTCAAAATCTACACAGTTTCCTAACGGGCTTGCAAATCATTCTGGTCTCGTTGGAAAGAATTTAATGTTTCATCCTTGGGGTTTTGTTGAAGGTTTTTTTAATGAACCCTTAGAATCGGATCTCGGACCGATGGGCTCTTGCATGTTATCGCAGGAATTTTACGAAACTGATCCTAAACTTGATTTTGTTCGTGGCTACACCCTGCAGATTACGCGTGGGAAATCACCTGTCACGATCGCCTTACAGCATACATTGAAAGGCGATATTCCATGGGGTCTAGAGCATCACAAAAACTTCGAAAGATATATGGGCCGATCAGTCAATATAAATGTTGTTTGTGAAGACCTACCTGAAGAATCCAATATGGTAAGTCTTGATCCAGAGCTAACCGATAGTCATGGTATTCCGGCGCCAAAAATCAATTACCATGTTAGCGAAAATAGTAATCGTATGATGCAACACGGCGTCAAAAGCGCTATTCAAGCTCTAGAGGCGTCAGGAGCATTCCAAGTCAATCCGTATGGTCGAACAAGAGATACCGGTTGGCATCTTTTGGGGACTGCTCGAATGGGCAATAATCCTGATAACTCCGTCGTCAATAAATGGGGCAGATCTCATGATGTGAAAAATTTGTTTATTATTGACGGCAGTATCTTTGTGACTAGCGGCGCCGTTAATCCAACCACAACCATTCAAGCATTAGCGCTATACGTAGCCGATCAAATGAAGAAAAACCTTGCCAACCTTTTCGACTAGGATTCCCGAATGTCAAATATCATTGCATCAAATATTTTTCTTTCGGAGAACGAGAATCGTACGCTAATGGCGCTACTCGAACTCATTATTCCTGCCGATATTGACCGAGGTATGCCTAGTGCTGCAGATTTGGATTTTGTTAGGTATTTAGAAGAATTTGCATCAAAAGAGATACCAGCAATTAAAAATGAACTTGAAATCTTAAATAACACGGCTGAAGAAGAAACTGGTAATCCGTTTTTTAAATTAGGAAACGAAGAGCAGCGCGAATTTTGTAATCAACAGCGTGAAACCAACCGTCGTTTTGTACGTACGATTCTCGTGCAAACTTTGAACTGTTACTATCAAGATGACAAAGTTTTAACTGCTCTGGGTCGGAAATCTGGCGCTCCGTTCCCAGAGGGAAATGAAGTACTTCAGGGTGATCTGACACTGCTGGATCCAGTTCGTAAGCGGGGTAATATATATAGAAAGTGGGAATAGACTAAACAATAAAAGCCTTGTCTCTAGTTTGCGAAAACAACCAAGGAGAAATAAATGCAAATAACGAACGTAAAAGTAGACATGTTCGATTGGACAACAGACCCTTGGAAAACCGGTGTAGGAACACAATTTGGGTCTACTAGACAGTTAGGAGTTGTCACAGTTGAAACCGATGAGGGGATAAATGGTAACGCCTTTCTCGGTTCATCTCGCCTAGGTGCAGACCATATGGCACCAGGACTTATCCAATTTATAAAACCGAAAATTATGGGTCGAGACCCACAGGATATAGGTAAGATTTGGTGGGAGATGTGGAAGGAGAATCGCTCTGTCTACACTAACGTTATTGGTGCAATTGATATTTGTCTTTGGGATATAAACGGTAAGATAGCAGAACAGCCTATTCATAGGCTCCTAGGCACTTGTAAACACCAAGTAACTGCATACTCAAGCACTGCTTACCATGAAACAGTCGAAGCTTATGCGGAGGAAGCTCTTCTTTTTAAAGAACTCGGCTGGGCCGCCCACAAATTACACCCGCATGGAGACCCTGATACAGATATCGAAATTTGCGAGGCCGTGCGCGACGCAGTTGGTGACGATATGCTCCTAATGCTTGACTCCATGTGGGCCTACCGCTACTCAGATGCGCTGCGAGTAGGCCGCGCTATAGAAGATATGGACTATTACTGGTATGAAGATCCCTTGGTTGAAGAAGATCTATACAATTATGTGAAGCTACAAAATAAACTTGATGTTCCGATTATGTCGACAGAATACGTACCAGGGCGCTTTTATGGAAATGCCCCTTGGATAATGGAAAGAGCTACCGATATTTTACGAGGAGATGTGGCTATCACAGGGGGTATTACACCCTTAATACGAACTTGTCATCTTGCAGAGGGGTTCAATATGATGTGTGAGATACATCATGGGGGTAATAGTTTGAATAATGTTGCCAATCTACATGTCACTATGGCTGTACCTAACTGTGAGTTCTATGAGGTATTTCCCTGTACTGGGGCCAATAAATTTGGTTTGGTGGAAGACATTGAGGTGGATGACCAAGGGTTGGTTTATGCCCCTACCGAGCCGGGCTTGGGATATGAAATTGACTGGGACTTATTAGGTCAAGGTTATACAGGCACCGCTGAGTGAATGCGTGCACGCAGGACGTTCAAAAGTGATATTGAGACTTTATTTCAGTGACTAAAACGAGAGGCGTTCGATCTTTGCCATTACCATTGAACTGAATTTCCCTGCCAATCGAAAAAGCCTCCACTATCGAGTGGGGTCAAACTAGTCAGTACCCTTTCAATTCTTTGTGCGGTGATCTTTGCCGACGCCCTTTGATGCGAGCTTCTTCGCAGGAAGGGATCTGACAGATTTGACTGTGTAGTACCTGGGTGGAGGGCTACTAGCGCCAAATTCTTGTGTGTCCTTCCTAATTCTATCGCCAAAGTTTTGACGATCATATTCAAGGCTGCTTTCGAGCATCGATAGCTGTACCAACCTCCGGATCTGTTATCACCTATACTGCCGATTCTCGCGCTAAGCACGCCACAATGGGCCTCGCGTACTTGCTCAATGTGAGTCCGAAAATGTTTTAAAACCATGGAAGGTATTATAGCGTTTCTTTCAAACGCTAAGGCCAGGGACCGGGGTTCCAAGTCGACGACCCGCTTCTCTGGCATCAAACCATCGCCATGAAGAAATCCATTACAAATAATTATGAGGCTGAACCTGCAATCCACAGACTCCGAAATATTTTCCAGACTGGACTCACTATAGTCAGACTCGAACCAGTCCGCTCGACACTTAGCTTGGCTTGATATGGAGACTACCCGTCGTTCCCTCGAAAGGTGTTGATAGAGAGCGCCGCCTATACCGCCCGATGCTCCTACGATGAGGGCTGGTCCCGCTGGGTCTCTCACGCCGACGACCTACCGACTATAACGATGTTTTCCGTCACCCACTAGTCTCCGTGACTCAGTAAAGCAGTGGGAAGCAGCCTCTCGCGCGCGACGACACCAATGCTTCTCTTCGTTCACGGGGGGGGTAACTCTGCCTTACATCAAACTGTGTAACGCGACAAAGCTTATGTTCTGCTAGTTCCACGTATCGCTCCGAGGCTAATCCAAGGCCGTCTTGAATTGAACTACGCTCCAACCACTGAGATAACCCGGGGTGGGCTAGGGGAGAAGACCTCACCGCCGGGTTATTTTGCAGGAGTTTAAGATTCTTAGTTAATCTGAAGAAACCCATCACACTTTTCCTTAAAGAGCTAGGGAGATTAGAGGGAGGTAACCTAGGCCGACGGCCAGAAGGACACCGAATAAGATAGGGTTGTTAAGAATACTGTTCATTAGCTTTCCTCAATTAATTAGTTTTAATACATTACGTTCTCAATTGCGTTGTAGTCTAATGATTGTCTAAATAATGTCAACTTTATTTTGACATTATTTAGACAATTGATTCTAACGGGATTCCTTCCTCCGAAGCGACCCTTTCCAAGGCCTCCTCGAAAGAGGCTCGTGCCAAACCTGTTATATTGCCAAGATAAACATGTAGATCAGCATCTTTCGCTTGTTCAGTCTCGCATTGTTGACAATACCGTTCGAAAGCAATCAGGTCATACAACAGTGAAGCAATATGATTTGGGCATTCGCACTGGATCGACGGAAGTATATTGCTCACACGTGCTATCACATCATCGGGCAGTCTCCGACTAGGCACTTTCGAAAGATTTTCCTGCGGCTCAGCAATAGTCTCTTTCACGTCACTCGCCCCCACGATACGAAGAAGCTCAGTCGCCTCGACAGGCGCGCGCAAACATTCCACACCCTTGTCCCTTAAGCCTTGGATATCACCTCTGCTTGCAAAACCATAAATAAGGACAAGTCTGCAGTCCCTCGAAAGGTCCGCTAATAGCTTAGCCACTTGCTGGCCAAGCGTTGGAACCTCGATAATAACCATGTCATAGCTATCGTTTAATGTGCTTTTCGATAACCACTCAGTAGCATCAGTTGAAATTAGCGATAGTTCCGCTGGAAAATTTGCTTTTGAAACTCTTAAGGTCGCTGCCACTACATGGCCAATTGCTAAAACGCGCTTTGCAGCGCCAATGCTTTCCCCTTTATTACATTTAGAGAGGAGCGCTTCTAATTCACCGGTTGATAGGTCTGCCAAAAGTCGTACTTGGTGACCACGAGAGGTAAGCTCTCGAACGAGAATAAGTTTCTCAATATTGTCTTGCGTATAGAGCCTTCTCCCAGTTGATGTCCTCTCTGGAGTCACAAGGGCGTACCTGCTTTCCCACTTTCTGAGTGTGTGGCCCGCTATACCTGTCATTTGGGTTACGGCGGCTATAGGAAGGCCGTGATCTTTCATATTCATACTGGTTAGCTTTTAATTAGACAGTAGTTAGACAGTATGCCATAGGTTTACCCAAGTGGGTAGTAGCTAATTAAAACTACCTTACCCTGCCTAGCCTGAGCTTCATTAAACGCGTAACAAGACAGTACTGATTTAGTTTAGCGGGAGGGATACGCGGCGCCCCTCGGTCATACTAATCTGAACTGCTTCCGTGAATTCCATATACCGTAGGCCATCAGAGAAATTTGTATGAGTTATCGCCCTCCCCAAGTTTATCGCCTCGACAAACTCTTCCTCTACACACCACCTTCCTTCTTTACCCTCTTCTACTTCTAATAACCGCCATTTATTAGTGTCTCTTGTTGCAATAAATGCATCATTGCCTTCATATTTTAACGAAGCCTTAGTTCCATAAAATGCCATGTTGTTATAGCCCAGATGAGCGACGTTACTTAAGTGATAAACAGCAGTCGCCCCCGACACATGCTCGGCTACAATACCCAGACTATCAGGGACATCGACCCGAGCTAGTTGGCCAGTCTCATTGTCCATTCGTTCCTTTGTGAAAATATTTCCATACGCTATGACTGACTTTTCGTGACCAGCGTAACGCCTTACCGTTTCATTTTGTATGCCCATCGACATAATATTATTGCCCGATAAATCTCTTCTATTCCGCCAATGCAATGGCGAATTTGGATCATACTGTCCACCTAACGCCGTCACATGTATTTCTAGTAGCTCACCGAAAAACCCCTCTTCTAACATCTCTAATACCGTCGGTTCATGCTTAAGGTTTCTAGGCGCAGGAACCACCATACTAATTTTATTAGTGGCTTTAGAAGCAACCAACATTTCTCTAGCCTCCGCTAGATTCATTGCCATACGAGCTTCAGTTAACACATGCTTCCCAGCCTTCAAACTAGATATGGTCAAATGCTTGTGCATATAGGGCCATGTACCTATGCATATCGCATCGATATCATCTGCGTTAATTATTTCATTTGGCTCCTTAGCAATACGCGGGATGCTAAAGGAATCTGCCACCTTTTTTGAGGAGGTTATCGAACGATTACATACGGCAACCACCTCCACGTCTTCAATAGCTTGAAAACCAGGGATATGGCGGAGTTTTGTATTACCACCAGCACCAATAAGACCGATTCGGAGTGCCATCTGAATATTGCCTCAAATTAAAACATTTGATTTTCAAGACTAACAATTAGCACAATGGTGATGCAATACTGTGGTGATCATTAGAAGCATCTGGAAAATATTTTTACGGAGTAATTAACCATCTTGGCTCGATAGGCATAGAACTATCTAAGGTCAGCAAAAATTTCTTGAGTTGTTGCAGCTCGTGACGGCTCAAATTGAGCGGCTTAGCTTCGTTATGCCCAATCATTGCTGAAGGAGCTTCATTGTAGTGATGGATAACATCATTTAATGTAGCGAGCTGCCCCTTGTGCATGAATGGGGGCTTTAAAGTTCGAAGAGAAGGCGTTTTCATTGCTCCAATAAGCTCCGATCCAGCACGCACAAAACTCAGCTCGGAACAATTATTCGGAGAATCAGAAAATTCAGAGAAGCAATTAAATGGATCAGACAATAGCTCCCTCACTCCTTGGACTCTGCCTTTATCCGGGATCTCACCCTCTGCATTCGCAATACCGGTATTATGGAACTCATTATTAGTCAGTAGTGGGCCATTATGACAATCAATACATTGAGCTCGTCCAATGAACAAGCGTAAACCCTCGACTTCGTCGTAACTGAAATCGACATTTTCATCTCCAGTGAGCTGTGCTTCAACATAGTTATCAAATCTTGTCGCTCCGGGCAAAAGAAGCCGCTCATACGCTGCTATCGATTTCCCAATATTTGCAAACACACGATTGATAATATTCCTATCTTGAACGGTCATATTTTGCCAAGCGCTATTCCATTCTGGGTCATCCACTGGGGCTGCGTGAATGGGGAAACGATCACTATCTGAAAGGTCAGGCGCAAAGCCGAACAGCATGTCATATTGATCTTTATAATTTTCAATCACATACCTCGCATAATAGGTTCTATTACCACCATGCTCTAAGGGCCTTTCAAGAGGAGCAAGAGCCTGCGACCATTGAGAATCCTTCCTCCCATCCCAATAGTGCCAGGGACTATAAGCTCCTCCAACAATACTGGGGGTCCGCCTCTGTGCCTCACCAATTGCAAAGCCTTTGGGAAGAAGGTCGCGAAAGTGTTGCGTTGGCATGTGACACGATGCGCAAGCAATAGTACCCGTATTACTCAACTTTTTATCAAAAAAAAGTTCGCGCCCAAGCCTAGCTGCCTGGGGGTTATCAGAGACTAAGTTGGTTGGGTCTGGAGGAGGAGGCTTAAGATCGATTATTGAAAGAGACTTTATTTGTTTCAGCTCTTCATCACTCCAGACAGGAGGGTGCCCAAGATTTTTGAAGAAAAACCAAATAAACAGGAGCGCAGGTAGTAAAACTAACCAAAATCGCGAATTTATCACTACAACTCCAAGGGAAACATTACTACATGTTCATCGCCTTCTATTTTTACTGTAATCTTCATTTCCCAGAAACCAGACATATGAAAACGTATACCCTGTAACAGGTATCTGCCATTACCAAGATTTTTTGTCACTTTCGGAACAGTGGGTAACCCGTGGTTATGTTCGGGCATCCCCCCCTCGACAACTATATCGGCATGCGTTATTGGATTTCCATCAATAGATTGAATTGTAAGTACCCATTCATGCATTACGTTGATAGCAATAGGTTCGATACTACTAGAATAGGTCACGCTTAGGGCTTTTGTGGCTAAAGCCTCCTGCGATAAGATTAGTAAAATTAATAAATAGGCTCTATGCATCTAAGTAAAGTCTCCGATGACGATAACGCTTTTCATACCAAACCAGAGACAGTAAAAAGATAATCGCTATAGCAAAGAAAGGCCAATAACCAATTCCAGTGAATCCAACCTCAAACGGGAATACCGCCGTGTACGTATCATCACCTCGATATGCCTTTACGATACCCACGTACCAGTTAGCTTCATCAAATTGATGCACGATCGATAACACATCTCGCTCTACGACAGCCGACTTATAAAAAACAGTAGCAGCCTCTATATCCTCGATAGCCAAAATGTGCTCCTCCCGCACAAAGGACTTTAAACCAGTGACATCTCGAATGATTCGAAAGTCAATCAACATAGTTGACAGAAGCTCATGTTCATACTCCATGACGAACAAACTTTCCGCTGCAGCAGGCAGGTCCTCACAGAACTCCTGCCGCTTGTGTGTCCTCGGTAAATAGATTTTGAAATGTGCCTTTAAAAAACCAACTTCAAGTTGACAGATATCGTTATCATCTACCACGTTCCCGTGGGCAACCGAACCTTGCGCAAAGACAGAGAGCCAGATAATTAGATAATATCTTTCCAAAAGGGTGCTATTCCCCAAAACTATCAACTCAACCCACTATTACGTTGACTAAATCTCATCAGACCACATTAGGATTTATTCATTCAAGCACTGCCACCCTTCAGGGTCGAGCCCGAAGCATACAATGGCTATAATTCTATACCGCAGAGCAGAATAAAAATCTGCTTCTGCTCTTCTGTCATTTTTCCAAAGATAGGCACCCGAAGTTCAGTAACAGGGATATCAGAATATTCTGGCGAATTTGTCTGAAGCGCTGCAGCAATATTATGAAGACCGTTACCTTCCTCTGAGCCTTCCCCCAAAGCCTTTCCGACCTCTGCAGGCCATGGGCCGACAGGATCTAACATGATGCTCGATTTCCCTTCTTTATTTATATCCAGAGACATTGGATTTTCACGTCCGACATACTCCTCAACCGCAGCAAAAAGAATCTCTTCCTCGGCTGATCGTTGCTTCCCTCCTTCTCGTCCATAAAATGCCCCAGACTGATTACAGATGGAAGCCCATGGCACTTTGGCATGAAAGCCAGGAATAGCCCTCGCCTCCTCGAGAATTCCATCACCCCCGGAAATTTTGCCATTCTTAACCATGAGATAATAACCTGCATGCTTGCGACCTCCTTCCATCAGTCTAGATGGTGGGTAAGTATAGTCTTCAGAGAAGGCCCAGGTGATAGAAGAAGGTAATTTAGCTGCTTCCAGCATCCTTATCGCGGCTTCTACGCAGGCTTCACCCCAAGCTTTGGAACCAAATTCTCCAACGGGTTTCAGCGTAGTCATATCTATAACAGGCATTACAACTCTCCATGATTCATTTTTCCGAACTAAGATTTTGCAGTAAGCTTCCATCAAGAGCCAGCAAAATAAATTCCAACTGATGAAGCGAGGCTACCCACTACCATAAAATGTGTTTTAACTAACCCCCTTTCCTGAAGAGCAATTGGACCCTCAACGAGGGTTTGTTTAAGCTATGGTTTCTGTGACGGAATTAGGAGAACAATGTGCCAAAAAGGTCGGCAAAGGACTTACTAGTTGAGTTGGAAGAGCAATTTCTAAATATTCAAAAGAAAATATCTAACTCAAAAGAAAAGTATTTGGAAAGCCACCAGAAAGAATACGAGTACACACGCTCAGCATATCGTCAGAAAAAGAAAAAACTAGAAGCAGCGACTAAAAAAATGAGAGAAAAAGCAGAAACCGCTAGAAAGAGTGGTTCTAATCGCGCAAAAAACGAACTTAAAAAAGCAAAGGCCGCAACAGTATTGCTTGGGAACGCGATATTAGAAGCTGCTGAAATAATGAAAACAGCACAAGATAAGCTTAATACGGCCAAACCCTTTCAAAAAAAACTTGCTGCCCGAGCAAAAGCGCTTTCAGACTTTGAAAAAAACTGGGAAAAAAAACAGCGGGCAGCTGAAAAAGCCAAATTAGACCGAATCAAGAAACGTAAAACGGCGCTAAAACAAAAGAAATCAGAAAATTGAGCAATACCCTTTGCGAACTCAGTCAACATATTTTATAGCTCGTTTCACGATAAAAAATGCTACATAGACCCAATCAAAATGATATCCAATATCATGTATATGATTAAAGTTGATACTTTAGCTTGGCATCCCCCCCTACCAATATAGATGAGGTTAAAGGTCCATGGCTAGAAGATGTACTTGGTATTTCTAGCCTTGAAGAATTTTCTATAACCTCGCCCTGTGTTTCAATCGGCTATGGCAGTGAGATTGGTTTCCTAAAGATTGTTTGCCCTGAGCCTAGTGTCCCAGCCAATCTAATTGTCAAAGTACCACCAAAGGATCAGCAAAGAAGAAAGGCTGTTTTGAGTTTCGGAGCCTTTCAAAAAGAAATAATGTTTTACCGTTCTATCGCTCCGAAATTACCCATACGCACACCAAAGATCTATACGACTGAATTGGATAGAAATACCGGGGCCGGCATCCTCCTACTGGAGGATTGCTCAAGGATGAAAAGCTTTCGCTTCAATCAAAAACCACCCCTGGCGAATGAACTCGAGGAGATAGTAAGGGCACTCGCGAGACTGCATGCTTTTTGGTGGAATGACACCGAGTCACTGGCCAGACAATTACCAAATGCTACTTCAGCAGACAATAAGGCTCGGACATACACTATGGAAATTGGTTGGCGCAATTGGCTTAAGTCATCACTCCCAATTCATTTACCTGATTCCGTCGTCAAGTTAGCTCATAGATTATCAAACGCCCCCAATCAGTTACAAAGTCATACGTTGGGAAAGAAGGAAGGGACATTAACTCATATGGATTTTCATCTACAAAATATTTTTTATGACTTCGAGAATAAAAATGATCCAGTTGTTGTAATAGATTGGGATAGCTTTGGAATCGGTTGTGGGCCTCATGACATAGCATATATGACCTCTCTACTGCCAATCTGTTACCGGAGAACTCATGAAGAAAATATACTTAATGAGTATCATAAGGAACTAGTTAGTCTTGGAGTCAAAGATTATGACACTAATGAAATGTACAGCGATTATCAGTTCGGTTCACTGATAGCAACATCTCTTCAGCCTGTCTTAATGCAACTATCAAGAGACAACCGAGAAGACCAGAACTTACTTCAAGAACTTATGATGAGACAATCCCAATTGGTATTCGATCATCACTCGGAAGACCTCATTAATTAAGAAAGAAATTCAGAAAACGTAAACGATCTCCACATTAATTCTAATCTATTTTATATGGCAGTTTTAAACTGTAGCGAACTTTAATCCCCGAGAATTAATTAAGTTTGAGGCGGGACAAAGTCGAATGCTACTGCATTAGACCAATTAGGATATGCTCGGGGCGAGCGCTCTAACTGGACAGAAAATCATTAGTTGACTAGAAAGGGATAATGGCGTGCCTATCGATTATTCAGAAGCGCACGAATACCCTTCACAATGAACCATGCAAGAAACTAGCGTTCCGATTGAGGATTTATCCTCGGAATTATGATCTCTCGTACAGAGGCGAACACCAACCTGACGAAAGAACTAAACATTACAAAAAGATCGAAATCAATAACTAGCAAAAACGTAACTCTTTCATTCTTGTCACTGGTTAATTTAAGCTTTGAGCGACCCGTAATAGAGAACTATCGTTATCAAAAAAGTCATTAGCTCCGAGAGTGTTAAAAAAATTAGGGAAACCTTACTAACCAAACTGAAAAAATCAAAAAGACCTACTGTGTATGTCATGGCAGGGATCCCAGGCTCCGGCAAAAGTACGTTTGTGGCAAAGGCTCAGTCAGCAGGCTTATTCCCGCGCGTCGCGTTTGTGCTAAACCCCGATATAGTGATGGTGAAATTACCGGAATACCAGGATCTGGTTAGGCAAAAAGGTCCCGAGAAGGCATTTACAATACTTGAGCTACCAGTGCGAAATCTAGCCTATGACCTCTGCACTGAGGCCATAAAGATAAAATCGGACATCATCAAGGATATGGGAAGTGCACGTCAGGAAAACTACGATATGCTTAAAGAAGTAAAAGAATCAGGCTATATCCTGAAGATGTACGTTATTTTAGTAGAAACGCGCGAAGCTATGCGGAGATGCGCATTACGTAAAGGTCGATATACGCCACCGCGACTAATTTCGGAACGAAATCTATCATTGAAAGGTCTTATACCAAAATATACAGAATTAGTGGATGAGCTCCACTATCTGGATAACAATGATTCGACCCGCCCTTTTGGTAAATTGTAAGCAAACCTTCGAGCAGAGGCGCAATAATTCTGTGATTTGTGGACTCTAGCCGTTGTCAATTCTCGAATTGTTAATCCAGGAGTAAGAAACCCTCACTGTGAGGAATAATATTCCAATAATAATGGGGGCCTTCTGCACAAGACCGCCTTCAGGGATCTGACCCAAAGGGCAGGTCTTCCGCTGCGTAACTCAAAAAAAGGATAGTTAAGGTACGAATAGCAAAGAAAGTGTTCTTTAATTCACTGCAGAGAATTCGAAGGCCTTTACCTTAAA
Organism: Gammaproteobacteria bacterium; assembly: GCA_002690865.1. Classification (GTDB taxonomy): domain Bacteria; phylum Pseudomonadota; class Gammaproteobacteria; order Pseudomonadales; family Azotimanducaceae; genus UBA7455. Next base: position 43,650 of record NZGG01000005.1, read on the forward strand.
TGAGATCGAGTTCAAAAAGAATTTTTTTACTGCCCGCTTTAGACTGAGCTGAATGGACAAGTTAACGAGAAGAAAAAAGCTACCATACTAAGGAGAGGACGATCGATTCTAATTAATATGGTAGCTTCAAATTCTCGTCCCTACTATATTATTTTAAATTCGCCTTTCATCAGACTCGAGTGGCCCGGGAATGAACAAAAGAAAGTGTAAGACTCTGAAGCACTCAGTCCTTCAAGGCTAAACGTAATGGATGTTGACTCTCCACCTCCAATCAGAACAGTATGAGCAATAACCCTGTCATCATTATCCTTAACCGCTGTGGTGTAACCGCTGGCACTGGCGACCTTCATCCCATCCATAGCAACCGCGTTTTTATCTGCTGTTCTAGACAGTACCCAATTATGTCCCATAACGTTCTTTGGCATTTTACCACTATGAGAAAGGTTCAAAGTCACCGTACTACACGTGGATGGTACGCTTAGACTTGACGGCCATGTAAAGCCATCACCGGTTTCGACACTCAAATCGCATCCCCTAGCAAAGGTTGTGCCCGAAAGCAGCAACATGGCAATTCCAAAAACATGTAAAATCCTTTTTTTCACTAAACACCTCTTCTCTAAATGCTCTATTTTTAAATTTTCCTATTTCTCAGCCTCATGAGCTCTGATCTGAGATAGGGGTCAGTACAAATTACGCTGCCGTTACGACGCTGGATTCACGCGTAACATTAAATCGTCGGTCAATTATGTACTATGTTACTTCCCCTTCCAAAAAATTTTAGCTTGAAAGGAAGAGTGAGACTTACAATAACTTTCCCGATAACACATCGTTTATCCATTGCCACGCCACATATTGAAGAACCCAGTCTCGAATTATCCCCAATAAGTTTTAGCGTTTTTCCATCTAATTGATTAATTCGCTTCACAACCAACCCAATGGCTCGGATATTTACTACAACTAAATCCCCAGTACAAATCTCTGAATCACTCCTAATCAACAGGATATCCCTTGGTTTAATTGTGGGAAGCATACTGCTGCCAGAGGTTCTAAATAATTTAAGCATCTGAAAGGTTTGGTTGTATAAACCCTAACGCTGGAGGATAAGGCGCCACCACTAGTCTTGTTGAAACCTCTTTTGTTTCCCAAAACATAGAAGCAAAATTATTAACTAAACCCAATAGCTTAATACCGTTCTCCGAATCGACTTCTTGCTTGCATTTTGAGCCAGTTTGCATAATCTGATGCACTGTCTCATGGATCGTTGGGCACATTTCGATCTGCGGGGCTTTAAAATAATCACCCCAGATGATATTTATTTCATGCTTAACAATCCGAGCTTGCTCTTCTTTTTCGAAAACCAATCGAGCAATAGTAGCCTCAGACTCTAACGAATATTCAGTACCTTTTGTTTCCGCAATTAGATCCATCAAACGAATGACGCTCAATGGTGCGATCTGAGCAAGAACTGGGTCGTAAATCTTACATGGGATATCACAATGCGCTTGCACATTTTTTATAGGAAACATCACAACTCCTGATTTACTACGTTTTACGCTTCAGGGTCGGCACTAACTCCTGGACCCATTCAAAGCAATGCTTACGAGTGGCCTTATCCTTTTTAACAAAGCGAGAAAACCTCTCCATTGCCACAGCAATTGATGCAAAAAAAATTCCTAGTGCCATCAACACCAATCCTAAGTTATCCAAATGCTCAGCAGCGAAGATCGAACCGTCGTGCGCAATCACACTATGGCTGACAAGGCTGAGCAAGCTCGTGAATAAAATTTTCATCTTTCTCCACCTTCAGTTCGTAATTGGTCCATGTTATCAAAACTTGTATCAAATGATAATGAGAATCATTCGTATTGTTGAGATTTATGTTACGATACCGCTTTAAACGCAACGCTTAGTTTTTTTTCAAGATTCGGGAGATAAAAATGAGAGATTACACAAAATTTTATATTAATGGAGAGTGGGTAGATCCTAGTTCTCCCAAAAGCTTGGGCGTCATCAACCCAGCAAGCGAAGAGGTCTGTGCCCAAATCGCTCTGGGTAATGATGAAGACGTTGATAAAGCAGTAGAGGCCGCACGGACCGCTTTTCAATATTATGGTTCAAGCGACCGAAAGTTCCGTATTGAGCTACTTAAGGAAATCATTGAGATATACAAAAAACGTGAGCAAGATTTAGCCGATGCGATCTCTGAAGAGATGGGAGCTCCTGCGAAGCTTGCTATCCAGGCGCAAGCATCCGCTGGCCTAGGTCACCTGTCCCAAGCATTAGAGGTTTTGGAAACCTTTGAGTTCGAAGAAGGTAGAGAGCCACACAGGGTTTTTAAAGAGCCGATCGGGGTTTGCGGGATGATCACACCTTGGAACTGGCCCGTTAATCAGATCGCCTGTAAGGTGGCACCCGCACTAGCGGTCGGCTGTACTATGGTATTGAAGCCATCGGAAGTCGCACCCTTATCCGGCTACCTATTTTCCGAGATCATCCATGAGGCTGGGGTACCAAAAGGCGTGTACAATATGGTTAATGGCGACGGTGCCGGCGTTGGGACAGCACTTTCCAAGCACCCGGGGATCGATATGGTATCGTTTACCGGGTCTACGCGTGCCGGAACCCAAGTCGCTCAAAACGCAGCACCTACGGTTAAAAGAGTCACGCAGGAGTTGGGTGGAAAGTCTCCGAATATCATTCTTGATGATGCAAATCTTGAGCAAGCAGTCTCCCGAGGTGTCATGCACATGTACAACAACACTGGTCAAAGCTGCAATGCTCCTAGCCGTATGCTAGTACCCGCACATAAGCTGGCGGAAGCTGAGCGAGTTGCCGCGCAAGTAACCGAAAAAGTAGTGGTCGGTGACCCAAAAGCCGAGGGTACAACGATGGGACCGGTCGTTTCTGAAGTGCAATTTGACAAAGTTCAGGGGCTTATCGAGAAAGGGATCGAAGAAGGAGCAAAACTTGTCACCGGAGGGCCGGGCCGTCCAGATGGAATCTCCAAGGGGTACTTTGTTAAGCCTACTGTGTTTTCAGAGGCCAATAATGATATGACTATTGCCAGAGAGGAAATTTTTGGTCCAGTCCTGACCATGATCCCCTATAAGAGTGAAGAAGAAGCTATCGCGATAGCAAACGACACCGATTATGGTCTAGCTGGTTATGTTCAAGGGGGCGATATAAGTCATGCTAGGAGTGTTGCTTCGAAGATCCGTGCTGGTAACGTTCACCTCAATGGAGCTGCACCAGGGCGAGATTTACCCTTCGGAGGATATAAACAGTCCGGTAATGGCAGAGAATGGGGACCGCACGGCTTTACGGATTACCTCGAAATTAAAGCAATTTCTGGTTACGAAGGATAATCCAACAGCTGTCTCCTAGGATGCAGTGGAGGACTTTTCTCGCTCCACTGCATCATTAACGGTTCTTACCTTAGATTTTGGGTCGTATACCCGAAATTGTCATAGGACTTTAATTAAAGTCTCAAAAAAGAAATAAGCAAAATGGAGGTTGCAAAGTGCTTTCTAGAAATGTCCTGATGTCTAGCAGTATGGGTGGAAGCCTAATGAGGACTGTGGTTTATACCTTAGGACATTTTATAATTGCGGCTGCCTGTATAATGTACGTTACCAGTGCTAGCTTTGATGCAGCAATCACAAATGCTATCGATGAACCATTACAGAACAGTGTTTGATATTTTGTATTGGACAAGTGCTGGACAGCAAATTAGCCCTCAAAACATCGCATTAAGTAACTTTGTACCCTCTAACAGCCAAGGTCGCTCAATAATTACTGTTTCTCGGAATTAATGGTGAGGTGTGGAAAACGTAACCTCAGGGGGACTGAAAAAATATTCCCGTAAACCTTCCGTGTAACTACCTTCAATTGCCATAAGCCCAATAAACACTATCAATACAACAGGCGGCCCTAGAATAGCTGTCGCTAAGGAAAGCCTCTCCCATTGCATATGCATGAATACAGCAATAATAATGCCGGCTTTCAAAAACATAAATAGTAGAATTAAGCTCCAGCGCAGGATCCCTTGGAATCCCGCGATGTCCACCATATATGAAAAGGCACTTAGTACAAATAGTAGCAACCAAATCCACAAGTAAATGGCTATGGGGTGCTGCTGACCCTCTTCTGATGACATATTAATTCCTTACCAAAGATAAAAGAAAGCGAATATAAAGACCCAAACGAGGTCAACAAAGTGCCAATAGAGACCCACTATCTCGACAGCTTCATAATTATCTATGCGATCATAATCACCCCGCCGAACTTTCAAGATTATGCATATTAAGTAGATAACACCACCCGTGACATGGAGTCCATGAAACCCTGTAATCATAAAGAAACAGGAACCGAATTGGGCTGCTCCGAAGGGATTACCCCATGGTCGCACTCCTTCTTCTATGAGTTTGCTCCACTCAAAGGCTTGCATTCCGACAAAGGAGACCCCCAAAAGCGCCGTAGCTGTCATTAACCAAACGACTACTTTTCTATTCTTTCTATAACCAAAATTAACAGCCATGGCCATGGTCCCGCTACTGGTTATCAGGATGAACGTCATGATCGCAATTAATAGCAAGGGCACTGGGTAACCGAAAGCCTCTAATGCGAATACTTGACTAGGATTTGGCCAAGGTACAGTGGTAGTAATTCTTACCTTCATATAGGAGATAAGAAAACAGCTGAAGATAAAGGTGTCGCTTAACAAGAAGATCCACATCATTGCCTTGCCCCAGGGGGCATGGAAGGTTTGCTTGTCCGAGGACCAATCTTGAGTGAATCCTGATGTACCCTCTTTTAATTCATCGGGGCTTGATGCAACGCTCTCGCTCATGATATTTGTTCCAAAATTATGTGGATAGCAGTAAGGCGAACAATACAAGCCAAACAATTAGAAGGAAGTGCCAATAAGTTCTGCACAACTCAACACTCATCTTTGCTTTTTCGACATCTACTTCAGTAAAAACCCGAAACGTCGCCCGCGTCCAAACCCACAAACCGCCAAATAGATGCAGAGCATGCAAAGCCGTAAACAGGAAGAAAAATGAATTAGCAGGATTTGTATTTAGATAATAACCGGCAGCCCACAGCTGCTGCCAAGCAGCATACTGACCCCAAATGAAGCCAAAAGTAAAAACCCCGGTAGCCAACAACATCGCCTTATAAGTTGTTTTATTAATAGTACGCGTACACCAATGCACAGATACACTGGCAAGCATTAAAATCCCAGTGTTAAACCACAGCGAACTTGGCTCAGTCAAAGGAGACCAATCATTTAACTCCATACGAGTGAAGTATGCGCTGATAAATAATGCAAAAAGACTGGTAACGACAGCTAGGAAGGCAAATAGCGCGGTATTTGCCGTGGCGAGGCCCCCACCGATAGTTTCACGGTCATCAGCCTCAGTTCCTTCCTCTACCCAAGGTTTGTCAAAAATCCGCTGACGCCAAAGCCACCAGTAAGAAATAGCAACCGCCGTAAATATAAAAGCCAGTATTGAAATCGCTTCCATACCTAGAACTCTATCTTTTCGCCAGGTCTAGGAGGGGTATTCTGAGGAATAAAATCCTTCTCTGCACCTGGTACGCTGTAGTCATAAGCCCAACGGTAAACACCTGGCAGCTCCTTACCCCAGTTACCATGAGCTGGAGGATTTTCAGGAGTTTGCCATTCCAAAGTAGTCGCACCCCAGGGGTTTGGATCCGACTTCCGCCCGTACATTAGACTCCAAATCACATTAATAAAGAACAGGAGTTGGACTACAGCAACGAACAAAGCAGCTGTTGAGATCTGTGTATTAAGCATCAAAGCTGAATTTGGAATGAAGTCAATACCTTCGTATGCATAATAGCGTCTTGGAACACCCAGGAAACCTAGGTAATGCATAGGCAGATATATCGCATAACACCCCAGGAAAGTGAGCCAGAAATGAAACTTACCTAACGTTGCGTTATACATCTTTCCAGTAATTTTTGGGAACCAATGGTAAAGAGCGCCATAAATAACTAGAACTGGAGACACACCCATCACCATATGGAAATGCGCTACAACGAAATAGGTATCGGACAAGGGTAAATCAATTACGACATTCCCTAGGAATAAGCCTGTTAATCCACCATGTATAAAAGTAAAAATAAAACCAATAGAAAATAACATCGGCACCCTAAGATGGATGTTGCCTTGCCAAAGTGTTAATACCCAATTGTAAACTTTGATAGCTGTTGGTACTGCGATAATCAAAGTGGTCGTTGCAAAGAAAAATCCAAAGTATGGATTCATTCCGCTAACGTACATATGATGGGCCCAAACGATAAAGCTAAGCCCTCCAATGATGACAATAGCCCAGACCATCATTCGGTAGCCAAAAATATTTTTACGTGCATGTACACTAAGCAAATCAGAGACAATCCCAAATGCCGGTAGTGCTACGATATACACCTCTGGATGTCCAAAGAACCAAAACAAATGCTGGAATAATACAGGACTGCCACCCTGATGTTCTTGCAGCTCTCCCATAGATACCAAGGCGGGCATGAAGAAACTCGTGCCAATCAAATTATCTAAAGTCATCATAATCGCGCTAACTAACAACGCCGGGAAGGCAAGCAAGCCAAGTACGGTCGCTGTCAAGATACCCCAGATAGATAAGGGAAGACGCATCAGTGTTAAACCACGAGTCCGCGCTTGAAGGACGGTTGTGACATAGTTCAATCCGCCCATAGTGAATGCGATGATAAAGACACCCAGCGAAATCAGCATAAGGAGGATACCCCAGTCAGCACCTGGCGTACCAAACAAGATAGCTTGAGGCGGATATAAGGTCCACCCTGCCCCAGTTGGCCCTCCCGGAACGAAGAAGCTAGCCATTAATATGACTACCGATAACAAATAAAACCAAAAACTCAGCATATTCATGAAAGGGAAAACCATGTCACGCGCCCCAATCATGAGGGGAATAAGGTAATTACCGAACCCTCCGAGGAATAAAGCAGTAAGAAGATATACCACCATGATCATTCCATGCATGGTGACGTACTGATAATACTCACTCGGCGTTATAATGGAAAAAGTATCGGGAAAACCGAGTTGCAGCCTCATAAAGGCGGAAAGGACGAGTGCTACAACTCCCACTGCGATTGCCGTTAAGCCATATTGAATAGCGATAACCTTATGATCTTGACTCCAAACATATTTGGTAACCCAACTATGTGGGTGAGCAAAATCATGCTCCCTGTCGGTATAAGCAACATAAGCCATTATTCTTCAACTCCTTCTCTTTGCGCCAGCGCTAACTGCTCACCGGGCATCTGTGTTGGTAATTTATTCATAAACGCTAAGATATCCTTCATATCCTTCTCGCTTCTTAACATACGTGCCATACTCATCATCTGATGACCAAATCGGTCGTCATCATGGGCCCCTCTGATTCCTTTCTTAAAATGCTCGAGTTGGCGTCGTACATACCAGTCTTCCTGGCCACTCAGTTTGGGCGAATGCGTAGCATAGTTTCCCTGACCTTCCATTCCATGGCATGTCCCACAGGTTGTCCAAAGCTTTTCACCGCGCTCCACATTTCCAATGACAATTGAATCACTAGGAGTCGATGGGAACGTCGTTATGTAGGCGCTGACATCTCGTATTGCTGAATCGTCGACTAGCATGCCCGCTATCGCAACCATCTGTTGACCATAAATATCATCTGGATGCGAACCGCGTATACCTTTCTTAAAATTGTGTAGCTGCTGCTCAAGATACCAAGATGACATTCCTGTCAATTTGGGCGAATTAAGCGCTACGTTGCCTTCTCCGCTCTGACCATGGCATCCTGAGCAAACTGCATACAAGCCCTCGCCTAGTTCGGGGTCAGCAGCCGGAATCGCTTGCGTTTCAGCGAAAGTCATCTGCTCTGACTGCCACGCATTGAAATCTTCTAAGGTGTCTACTACTACCTTCCCTCGCATCGTAAAATGGGCTAAACCACACAGCTCTTCACAGAGAACGTCATAGGTCCCAGTCTTGGTTGGGGTGAACCACAGGTATGAAACCAAGCCGGGGACAAGATCCATTTTTACTCGGAACTCTGCGACGGCGAAATCATGCAAAACGTCTTTGGAACGCAGATTTAGTTTCACCGGCTTATCTATTGGTATATGAACAATTCCTGTATCGATAATTAAATCGTCCTGACCAAACGGATCCTTGGGGTTAATACCCAAAGGATTAGAAATACTTATGAGGGAAGCGTCTGATGTTCCCAGCTTATTATCTTTACCAGGAAGACGATACGTCCAGCGCCATTGCTCACCTAACACCTCCATTTCCCAGGCTTCATCAGGAACGTGAACGAATTCGTTCCAGACGTAAAGCCCAGGCGCTAGCATCGCTGCCACACCAATCGCTGTAAAAACAGTCAACCAAAGCTCAAGCTTTGGGTTTTCAGGTTCGTATTTAGCGGGTTTGGAATCTTCGCCCCGATTCCGGTACTTGACCACGGCATACGCCATAAAGAGGTTGACAGCCACAAAAACAAATCCTGTCACCCAAAATGTGATATCCAATGTTAAATCTATTTGATCCCAGTGAGAGGCTCTAGGCAAGAACCACCAGCCTAAACTAGGACTCCAAAGATGGAATGCTATCGATCCAACGACCAACAACATAAATACAATAGCGACGAGCATACTTCTCCCTCTCAGAAAAACTCTGACAAAAAAGTGTGGTTAGTTCCTAATTTTTAGTGCCGTTTTAAAGACTTTGAGCAACCGTTCTTGGCAAGGTGATAACAAAATGCCATTGTACGTTTAGACTAATCGAAGTCAACAATTCAGAGGTGTTTTTGACATAGAATGTGCCACTTTTTTAACCCTAAGAATCAGGTCTAACATCAGACCAGTCTTTCCGTCTAAGCATTAGTCATTTTAGTTGCATAACCTCGATCAAAATCTTAGACGGACTCTCGACAAAACCATTCTTGGGGCCTGGCATTCCTGGTATCGCCTGCCACCAATAAAATCCGTGAGCAGGCTTGAGCACCTTGACATTTTTCAGACCCAGCATCTTTTTATCAACATCGGATACATGAAACCCCAAATGATCAATCATTGAAAACATATTAGGGTCTGGTTCAGCCTCACTTTTTGATGCGACTAACCAAAAGTCCGCATACCGGATTGCCGGCAATTCCTTATTTCCATTAAAGCTCTCAACTAAACCGCCAAAACTATTGGAAAACCATCTCACTGCCTTAACTGGCTCAGTGGAAACAATATGCACATGGTGCAAGCCCTCTATTTTCGGATCCGATAATAAAGCTATTTTCTGACCCCACGGATCCTCAATAAATGCTTGTAAAAAACTCCTGTCATAATCAAACGTTTTAGGAGCTCGAGTTACTTTAGCTCCTGCCAATTGCAAGCTTATAAGCTTTGATTCAAATTCCTTAAAACTAAAGCCAAGATGGTCCACCGACGTGCCAGAGCTACTTTTCAACATTGATGGAGCATCCGACCCATCCGGCCCAGGCCTCTGCTTTGGGGCAAAAAGCATTAGTTTTCTGCCAAAACGCACTCCATGAAAATTAGCGATCCGAAGTTGTTCTCCTGACATATTCTCTGCATACCATGTGGCTGAAAGCAACGTATCTTGTGCTCGAATGTGGACATGGTGAAAGTCTGCCGCATTTATTGCTATCGCGAACAACATGAATATTGCAAAAATAATAGGTTTCAAAATTGCGCCCGGGAAACAGTTAGGAGTAGAAGTAAGGCCTAAATTAAATTACTCAAGTGCAAAAAAGGTTTCATATCAAAAAGACCTAAATTATCTGGCTTTACTTGATTTAGGGCTCCTTTGAGCGCAGCCTATAGGTTAGTTTGTCATAGAGACTTCAGCATGAATGATAATTTTAGGAAAGTTTTTTTCATTTTTATAATTGTCTTGCAGACAGCGTCAGCGCTCGCTGATTTGCAGTCAGAATTTCGTCAAGCCTATAGTTCCTATAATCAGTACCTAGAAGTCGATGATGTACCATTAGCACTGGGAGCAGCAGCCGATGCCCATAAATTAGGATCAAAGCTTTATGGACGAAATCATATAAATACAGCCAAACTCGCCATCAATTATGCATCCCTTCTAAATGATACTGAGGATTATAAGAAAGCAGCGAAGACTCTCAAAGGTAAGCTGGAAATCATGGAAAAATCCTATGGAGAAGATGCTAACGAATTAGTATCACCTCTAACGGAACTTGGTAGAGCACACTTAGCCGACAGAAAGCCCGAGAAGGCAATTGGGTATTTTCAACGCGCCTCAGATATCCTTGAGAATCATGACAATCGTATCCTAAGCGGGGCGAGAAACTTTGACATCGTTGCCATCCTGTTAAAACGCCGCGCGAATCAGTACACGCGGCCATTCGTTGAGGCAAGTTACTCATCATATGATGGCTTATTAGAGGAAAACGATATTCGCTGGGGATTGACCAACTATCATATGGCAATGTGGTCTTTACAAGATGAGCGCCTCGCAGATGCCATTGACCATCTCAATATGTCTCTTATAGCTTTTAAGACAAGCGATGATCAAATCACTGACATGGAAAAAAATCTGCGACTAATGTTAATCGATACTTTGCAAAGAGCTGGCAAAAGCGCGGTCGCTACAGAACATTGCCTTGCTATTGGTGAGAGAGAGAATTGGGTGGCGAATCCTTTATACATTAAACCACCTAACCTTGACCTATCAAAAGCAAAGAAACCCGCGTCCATCGAAATAAAATTAATCTTCACCGTAGATGAGCAAGGCTTCGTAAGGAAGCCTAGGATAAAAAGTTCAACTGAGCCTGATCTCAACGGTGAAGCATTGGCCGCTGTTACAGAATTTCGATATGCACCCAAATTCATCAATGGCAGCGCAGTTTCAACTGACGATGTCAGCTTTACGATTGCTTATGAAGCCCCTCCTCAACCCAAATTCACTAGACCACCTATGATGGGCCTTAAGTCTGCTGGAGACGAAAAGTCAGGGGATATGGGTTCTGGCCTTGGGGGTTCCGGTGGTTTTGGTGGTGGCAAAGGTAGTTTTGGTGGCAAGTGACCAAGCTATTAATTAGCAAGCGTCCAAAAACTGTCTTTAATAACGCAGGATAGAGCAAATCATCAGGCCTAATAACAATTTGCCAACGTACTTGTACGTGTTTTACCCTTTGCAACTCAGATTAGTAATTTAAGGCGAGCATTGTGGTATTTCCAAAATCCGTAACGATCACCGATGACACGATGCGCGAGGGACTTCAGATAGAAAGCGCGGAAATTGCCGTTTCTGAAAAACTGCGTTTGCTGGATGCTCTCGGCGAGACTGGCGCAAAAGTGATTTCGATAGGATCCTTTGCGCACCCAAAGTGGACACCGCAAATGGCCTGTATAGATGAAATCGCCGAACAATTTGTTCCCAAAGAGGGCGTTAAATATACCGCTGCAGTGTTTAATCAAAAAGGGTTTGCCCGCGCTGATGCCTATTATCCGAAGATTGATGTGCGTACAGGACTTAATGGATTTTCCTCAAATGTTGAACTTTGCGATACATTTGCACGTAGGAATTATAATCGAACGCAGGAGCAGCAATTAACCTCACTAAAAAATACCATAGCGTCGGCTGTTAAGGCAAAAGCTAAGAGCGCCTCGGTTGGCTTAGGTAATCCTTTCGGCTCAAACTATGAAGGTCCTTTCTCTCTCCAGCAACGAATGGATCTTTTAGATTATATTGTTGGCTGTTGGCATAACGCAGGCATCCCCGTCACCAAAGTTACGTTCCTTGATGCTATGGGTTGGAATATGCCGCATCTAATTGAGGAAACACTAGAGGCAATTAGCAGCAAGTATCCTGAGATTACTAAATTTCATATGCATCTGCATAATACCCGCGGATCAGCCATGGCAAGCTTTTACTCGGCATTAAAATTTGGTGTCGATAGTTTTGACACCTCACTTGGAGGCATGGGTGGCTGTCCCTATTGCGGCAATGGGCGTGCTGCAGGACATGTCCCAACCGAAGACTTCGTTGATTTGTGTCATGAATTAGGCATCGAAACAGGTTATAACCTAGATAAACTGATTGAAGCTACGGCTATCGCAGAAGAAGTGGTTGGCCATCCGTTATGGGGACATGTCTCCAAAGCAGGGGCCAGACCAAAAGATAACCGTTTATATCCTAGCGACATGCCGTTTGTAGAAACATTAAATGAAGCAGCTCACTTTCGAAAAGGGCCAATAGTTTATGAAGGACAGCTGGCTCCTTGGAGAAAAGGCGACCCGCTGAGTAGCTAGATATAGAGATCTAAAAGCGACTTAGTTTATTTCTCCAACGTAAAATTAATTTCATGTACCCACAAGCATATGTGCATAAGGAAGCGACTGCCCCTCCCATTGCAACCTCGAATGTCCACAAGCCGCTGTAACATCTCTGAAAATTCTCTGGAAAGTACTGCCCGTATGCAATTCACTTGAGCCAGAGGCTCTGAAAAGTCTGCCCGTTGCCTGGTTGCATAGACGTGCAGCAAAAACAGTGTCTCTAAGAATACGCGCAGTGATAAATGGGTTTGGTGCAGGATTCACATCAAGGATATCGGCATCAACGAGCACGAGGGTGCGAGCGGTATCGACCTCCGCGCTCGCTTCTGCTAACTGCAATAAAAGAGACTGGTCTGCAGACGAACTAAGTTTCTTACGAAACTCACCCACAGCAGCTTGCGCCCCACCTATCAATGGACCCACAATGACAAGAATTAGCAAGGCCCCGTAAGGAACTAGCGTCATACTTGCTGGCATCAAACGATCCGCGGGAATATGAAGTGAACTACAGATGGCATCTTTTGAGCCAGCACCGCGTAAGCCCAGGGCGTGAGAGGTATCTCGTAGCTCGAGATCTGAGCTATGCACAAGGGCCAGATATGACTCTCCGTCTTTCTCCCTGAGTCCGAGTAAAAGCCAATCAGCATGATCACATCCCGCAACAGAGGGCCACCGACCGGTAATTACTGCCCCATCAGTTGAGACGCGATCAGTCTCTCCAAAAGGGCCCAGAGATCCTGATATTAGAGTTTTGGGATTCTGCCAGACTTTTTCATGTATCGCATCAGGATACAAACCAACAAGGTAGTTGTGAATACCCCATAAAAAATTGCACCAGCCTGTCGACATATCGCCTTCTGCAAGAATACCGCATACATCCACAAATTCTTTAATAGTAGACATAGAACCATGCTTTAAAAGCTGGGGTAAATTCATATCCTGCATAGCTTGAACGATATCAGGATCAAGATACCCCAGTTTTTCGCTGCCCAAAGCACAGTCACTAGCCAGATCCGAAACAGCAGCTGCCCTTTGGCGCAGGGTGGGTGGCTGAAACTCACTCATTTAGATATCCATTCGCTCCGCATAAGCCACTCTTTCGGGCTCTAATTTCCAACAATCCGAAGCGTCGATATGAAGCTCCACTCCATTACCGTTTGGATCTGATAGATAAAGTGACTTTGTCACTTTATGATCGATAGCATTAACCTCTATACCAACTCCTTCTAACTTAGATTTAGCGGCGCGCAATTCTGCTATAGCAAAATCGTAATGACTTCCGAAAGAAAAAAAAGTCATCGTATCCATTCGTGCGCAAATGGGTAACTCTAAAAACCCCTCGCAGAAGCCGTTAGCTCGCTTCATATCAGTAACCTTTTATCACGACAGGTCCCAATGCTTCGATTCTCATTTTTTCGTGCTCATTGTAATGATAGCCATGGTCATCTAGTGTAATAAAGTAAACGTCAGATATCGAGATTTCACACTAGATGCGCCAAACAAACAGTTTCGCTAAACTCCTCTGCCTTAATTGTGGAGAAGTTTTCTAATGCTTAAACGCTTTCTGGTCCCCCCAGAAGACCAAATTTATGTCAAAGAAGAGGCGATTCGTTCTGCAACGAAGCAAATCTTCAAAAAAATGAGTGTAGAAGATAAAGATGCAGCCCTTATGACTGATGTGCTTATCACTAGCGATCTGCGCGGATGTGAAAGCCATGGTGTTTCAAATATGCTCCGAAATTATATCGATTGGTATCGAAACGATATCGTGAATCCTTGTCCTAAAGTCAAGTGCGTTCGAGATTCTTTAGTAACTGCCACAATCGATGGCGATCGTGGATTAGGAATCCAAGTGGGGCCTGGAGCAATGGAAATAGCTATAGATAAAGCAAATAAAACTGGTTTAGGCTCGGTAGTAGTTCAAAATTGCAGTCATGCGGGCATGTTAGCTTACTACCCTATGATGGCGGTTAGTAAAGAGATGATCGGGATTGCCATGCATTCTATAGGCGGTACTCTCCAACTACCTACCTTTGGCTCAGAAGCGATCTACGGAACGCATCCTATCGCCTGGGGGGTGCCAGCAGGCAAGATGCCTCCTTTTATGTTCGATATTGCCACTACTCAAGTTGCAGCGAATAAACTCATGTTGACCCGAAGAATAGGTTCGCATCTGGAGCCTGGCTGGATTGCGGACCTGCAGGGAGAACCAATCATGGAAAAACTACGATCACCAGAGTACGGGCAATTTCTGATGCTACCCTTCGGCGGAACTAGAGAAAATGGCAGTCATAAAGGCTTTGGCTTTGCCACTATTGTCGACATCATGGGAGGAATATTATCGGGTAATGGCCCTGGGCACTTAAATCCCCAGCGAAAAAACGGTCTTTTCTTAATGGCAATACAGGTTGAGGCGTTTGTTGATAAAGCAGACTTCAAAAAAGACATGGATGCTCTGCTAGAACGCATCGCAAACATGAAGCCTACTCAAGGTCATGAACGCGTTTACTACGCTGGACTGATTGAACATGAAGAAACGCAAAAGCGAAAGAAAGATGGTATTCCATACCATCGTGAAGTTGTGGAATGGTTCGAACAAGCTGCACTAGAAATGGACCTAAATTATTCACTACGTTAACAAACACTGAGATTATGTCGTACTTTAATAACGAAACAGCTAGTAAAAATATCAGCGAAGGCCGTTGGTCGGGATTTGTTAGCAAACAATGGAATATTGGTAATAATCCAAATGGTGGCTATTTAGTTTGTATCGCGTTAGGTGCAATAACGAAGTTATCAACAAAACATTTAGATCCGCTTACTGTTACCGCTCATTTTTTACGACCTGGAATTCCTAATGCCCCGTGCGAAATACTCACGGAAAATATCCGTTCTGGACGAACAATCAGCACGATCCGCGCGTCTCTGATCCAAGAGGACAAGCCACGTGTTGAGATCCTCGCAGGCTTCGGAGATCTCTCTAGTAACAACTTCGAATCATCATCCATAAAGATTCCTGCACCAATGATACCTTCGCCTAAAGACTGCCCCCAAAGGTCAGCTTCAGAACAAGGTATTATACTTCCTTTACTGAAGCGACTAGATGTTCGCATAAGTCCCAGGGAGGAACGAAAAACTGATAATCAAGCACAGGTCTCTGGATGGATTAGACTCTTAGATGGACAAAACCCTAGCCCTTTAAATACCGTCCTCTTCGCAGATGCCTTCCCCCCATCAATCTTCGGTCTTTTAGGTAACATAGGGTGGGTTCCTACAATCGAACTGACAGTGCACATAAGACGTAAACCATCGCCAGGTTGGGTCTTAGGTCAGTTTAATACCTTCGACTTAAATAATGGCAGAATCATTGAAGATGGTTTGCTCTGGGATTCCAATGGAGACTTAATTGCACAGTCCAGACAAATTTCATTACTCCTTAATCCCTAACAAAATATTCAAAGCATTGATCGATTTATATATCTGTTATCATAATTCTCTTAGTCCTTATTTACTCCATTGCATTATTGAATTGAAGACTAACAAACCGGATCTGGCTGCAAAATTTCGCCTCTGAAAAATATACCTTCAGGGCTTAAAAACACTAATGAGAAC
This sequence comes from Gammaproteobacteria bacterium, assembly GCA_002690865.1. GTDB lineage: Bacteria > Pseudomonadota > Gammaproteobacteria > Pseudomonadales > Azotimanducaceae > UBA7455. The sequence continues at coordinate 59,625 of NZGG01000005.1, forward strand.
AAATTTAATATTAACATTCATCGGCGAGGATAGACCAGGCTTGGTGGAGTCTATTTCGGCAATCGTTAATGACCATCGCGGGAATTGGCTGGAAAGTAGGCTAAGCCAATTAGCTGGACAATTCGCGGGAATTGTTCAGATCGGGATCCATCTAGATCAGGTTGAGGGGTTGATGGCTTCACTCCATGAATTAGGAGATCATGGTTTGAATATTGTAGTAAAGAAAGGAGCCGAAACTAGAGATAGTAATACAGTGACGCATAGGCTTACGCTACTAGGATTAGACAGACCTGGCATTTTGAAGGACGTATCTGGTGCCCTCAGTGGCCAGAGGATTAACGTGCTTGAACTTAATACGAATATTGTGAATGCGGCCATGACAGGCGAGCTGATGTTTGATGCCAAAGCAATAGTTGAGTATGCCGCAACCACAGATCTTATTCTTTTAGCAGAGCAGCTCGAATTGATATCCAGAGAATTAGGTATCGATATCGAACTAGAAGATTAGACGCAAATGACGCTTTATTTTGCAGAAGGCTCGAAAACGACAGCGTTTGATAAAGCTTATTTAAGTGATGCATTAAATGATGTATTCGGACGGCTAGGAAAACGCAATAGGGTAATAGCAATCCCTCCAGACTTCACGCGCCTCCACAGCCGTGCTGGTGAGCTGACATGCATAGCTAACGAGTATTTCAAAGAACATTTAGTCGATATTTTACCGGCCCTCGGGACACACGCCCCTATGAGTGAAAATCAACTATCGATAATGTACCCCGAAATACCGAAAGCAAAATTTCGGGAACATCGTTGGAGAGAGGATGTAGTAACAGTTGGTAAGGTACCCGAAACTTACGTTAATCAAGTAACGGAAGGTATTTGGAACAAAGCATGGCCCGCTCAAATGAACAAACTAGTTTGGAATGGACGTCATGATTTAATTATATCAATTGGTCAGGTAGTCCCTCATGAAGTTATTGGAATGGCAAATTACAACAAAAATATTTTCGTTGGAACTGGTGGGGCCGATGGAATCAACGAAAGTCATTTCATCGGCGCTGCCTTCGGAATGGAACGGATGATGGGCAAGGCAAATACGCCTCTCCGTAAGATTCTCAATTATGCTGAGTCGGCCTTCTGCCAGGATCTTCCGATACTTTACATCTTAACTGTCATCGACCAAACAGATGCGGGTGATCTAGTTACCAGAGGCCTATTTATCGGAGATAACGTAGAGTGCTTCGAGTCCGCTTCAAAATTATCCGCTGAGGTCAATATTACGAAATTACCAAGGCGTTTAGACAAAGTAGTTGTTTATTTAGACCCAAACGAATTCCATAGTACTTGGCTTGGCAACAAAGCCATTTATAGGACTCGCATGGCAATGGCGGACGGTGGGGAATTAATTATACTAGCACCGGGTATAAAAAAATTTGGCGAAGATAATGAAATCGACCGATTGATCAGGACTTACGGCTATCGGAATACAAAGGAAATAATGCAATGGGTCAAAGAAAATGAAGACCTGGCTGCTAACCTCTCCGCAGCGGCGCATCTAATTCATGGTTCGACTGAAGGGAGATTTAAGGTCACCTACTGTTCTGGTTACCTTTCATCTGACGAAATTGAATCAGTAGGCTTTAACTATGCTGATGTCCTGAAAATGAGCAAAAAATATTTACCCAAGGACATGAGGTCTGGATGGCAAACTAATCGAGACGGCGAAAAATACTATTTTATTTCTAATCCAGCACTGGGGCTTTGGGTGGCGCAATGAGACCCAATCAGCTAATTAAACGCGTTATTGCAGGACGACATCCGTCTCTTACAATGTCATGATGATAATATGCTACGTCAGATATTAATGCTTCATCCTTCGCAAGATCAGGGTTCAGAAGCGATATCACGCTGGTTATCACTTCCTTTGCTTTCGAGCTACTGGTAACCATTGGTAAAAGTTGATGCTTCCGAGGATCGGAAATAATCAGTTTCGTGCCCGTCTCAGAGAGACCCTGCAAATAGCGTATCCAAAGTGCTACCGCCATCGCAAGAAAACGAACTGGCCTTTTTTGTCGCCGAAGAACCATTATTGCCTCTAACCAGCGCTGGGGTATTTTCTCGCTACCATCCGATGCGATCTGCGCCGTTTTATGGCGTAAAGCGGCATTACAAAATCGGTCAAAGATCTGAGACTGATATGCTATCAGATCGAAAGTTTTTGGCGTTTCAAGCGTCGCTTGCATCTCCGTCATGAAACGTTTCACGACCTTACCAAAGAGCTCATCCTCCAAAGTATCAGCAACTGTTTCTTTGTCAGTTAGTTGACCCAAGTAAGCAATCAAAGAATGCGACCCATTTAATAATCTAAGTTTTGCTTCTTCATAAGGAACGATATCCGAAACCAATAAAACCCCCGCACGAGTCCAGTTAGGCTGTGGACTAGAAAATTTTTGCTCAAGAATCCAGCTGATATACGGCTCCGTGGAAACAGGCCAAACATCCCTGATTTTTAGATGCGTAGAGACGTCATGGAGGTCCTCCTCGGAAGTGGCCGGCACAATTCTATCAACTACACTATTTGGAAAACTGACATTCCCTGCATCAATCCATTCGAGTGTAGACTGATTCACTAATTGTAATATGGTTATTATTATCTTCTTCAAACTTTGACCATTTCGTGGAAGGTTATCTAGCGACATGATCGTCACCGGTAACTTACTTTTTGCCCGAAATAAAATAGCTTGCGCTACCCAACCCGGTAACGTTTTCATAGTTTCCGTGGGATGCTCTACTAATGTGTTTATATCTGATTGGACATCGAAATTACCAAGGTCCAAAAATCCGTCCCGACCGCGGCAGTATCCTTTTTCCGTTACCGTCATACTAATTATGCTTGTGTTGGGATCAACTAAACGCCTTTTTATAATCTCGGCCTCTTCACCAGCGAAAAGCACTTCACTAACGCTATAAGAAATTATGAACGTGTCATTTCTTTTGTTCCTTGGACCATCCCTTTCGACAATCGTATAAGCGCCCTGCTGAGGTCTTAGAGAATCGCGGATACTTGACGTTCTCAAAGAAACACCAGATATCAGCCAAGGCTCATCATGAATTGAATCATTTAGGCGCCTAACATATTCGCCAAGATGCGCGCGTGCGAACGCACCCAATCCCAGGTGTACAATCTTAGGGGGAACTAGGGCATCTTGTTTTCGGGGATTGTTACGAGTTAGTTTTGAATAGGACCTAGTCAAACTGCAGACCGCCATTCATATCAATGATTTCACCCGTGATGAAACCAGAGAGGGGGGATGCGAGAAATCTTACAGTGTGTGCGACTTCTTCTGGCATACAGAACCTTTTTACAGGCAGCAGATCTAATATGGCTTCACGCTGCTCCTTCGAGAGCTGTTCACTTATCATCGGGGTCATCACGTAGCAAGGAGCTATACCGTTTACGGTGATACCTGCATCCGCGAATTCTAATGCTATCGAGAATGTAAGGGAGACCATCCCACCCTTCGATGCCGTATATGCTGTGCCAGCGGTAAGACCCCCCGCTTTCCAGGCGAAAGAGGATATATTGATAATGCGTCCAAAATGATTTTTCTTCATAGAGGGAACGACTGCCTGAGACCAATAAAGCGCGCTATCTAAATTAACGGCCATCACTTTCCGCCATTCATTGGGAGCGGTTTCTAGCAGTTTATTATTAGAAAGTATTCCAGCACAATTAACTAATATATCAACGTCTCCAAATTCCTCTCGGATCCGATCATATCCTCGGCTGACATCATCCGAATCTCCGACATCTAATGCAGCTGCAAAAGTATCTGTATCCAACATTGAGGCAGCGCGTTTCAGCTCTTGTGAGTCCAAATCAACGAGTGCTATTCGCACATTATCAGCAGCAAGACGCTCACAAATAGCCCGACCAATACCACCACAAGCACCGGTGACCAGAGCGACTTTATCGACAAGGTTATCGTTTGATAATTCCATAATTCTATCCAGACTCAATTAGAAGTTAAAATAATAAAGGAGTTAAACAATGAAGATCACAAAAATAAAGGAAATATTAATTTAGCGATCGCTATAATTTACTTCAAACAAGAGCGTATTTTCTTGCGATGTTGGACTTTGATCTTTGTTCCCCCGCGCTATAATAATTCTCCCCAACTAATACGTAAGCCAGAAAGATGATTAAAGAACCCCTTTGGATACCGAGTGCAAGTCGAATTTCCAAAAGTCAACTTAGTGGATTTACAAAAGAGCTCTTACAAAGCTATGGCATAAACCTAAGAAATTATTCCGAATTACATCGTTGGTCAATTACGAACCCTGCTGAATTTTGGAGTTCTGTCTGGTCTTTCTGTGAGGTCAAAGGAACACTCGGCACCCAGGAGGTCGTCACAGGGGGAGACAAATTTCCAGAAGCCAAATGGTTTAATGACAGCAAACTTAACTTTGCAGAGAATTTGCTTAACTCAAAAAACGATAGTATCGCTCTCATCAGTCTGCTTGAGAATGGTGATCGTAGGCATATGACTTTCAAAGAACTTTTTTTTGAGGTTGAAAAACTAGCGGCTGCACTTCGACAACAGGGAATCGTCAAAGGGGACCGAGTGGTCGGCCTAATGCCGAATATTCTAGAAACAGTGATAGCGATGCTGGCAACCACGAGTATTGGCGCAATCTGGTCATCATGTTCCCCTGATTTTGGAATTAATGGAGTGATCGACCGGTTTGGTCAAATCACACCTCGAGTTCTATTTACAGCAGACGGCTATTACTACAATGGGAAGACCATTGACTGTCTCCAAAAAATTCCTGTGATAAAAGAAAACATTGAAAGCATAGAAAAAGTCGTGGTTATCCCGTTAGTAGGTTTGAAAGTAAACGCTAACAAACAGATAGTCTCGTTAGAAGAATTTGTTACTTCTGCAACGATTGAGCCTCTGGAATTTGAGCAATTCCCCTTCAATCATCCCCTATTTATTATGTTCTCATCTGGGACCACTGGTGTACCAAAGTGTATCGTTCACACCGCCGGGGGGACTCTTCTTCAACACGTTAAGGAACATAGGCTTCATACAGATTTGAGTTCAAAAGATGTGATGTTTTACTACACTACTTGTGGTTGGATGATGTGGAATTGGCTTGTAACGGGGCTGGCGTCCGGATCAAGTATCATTCTGTATGATGGATCACCATTTGCAAAGGAAGGTAGCCTGCTGCTTGATGCCATAGATGATGAACAGATTACCATTTTTGGTACAAGTGCTAAGTTTATTAGCTCGTTACAAAAAGCAGGGGTAAAACCTAGACTAAGTCACAAACTCAGTAGTCTTAATACAATACTTTCCACTGGCTCCCCTCTCAGCGCAGAGGGATTCGAATATGTTTACAGGGATTTTAAAAAAGATGTTTGCCTCTCCTCGATTTGTGGTGGTACCGACATCATCTCTTGCTTTATGTTGGGCAATCCCTCACTTCCCGTATACAAAGGCGAGATTCAATGTATCGGCTTAGGTATGGCAGTGGACTTTTGGGATGAGCACGGTAAATCTTTGAGCGGCGGTAAAAGCATTACAAAAAAAGGCGAGTTAGTTTGTACAAAGCCATTCCCCTCTGCGCCTCTAGGCTTTTGGAATGATCCAGAAGGGATCAAGTTTCACAACGCTTATTTTGATCATTTTCCCAATATTTGGGCGCATGGCGACTACGGCGAGCTTACCGAAAATGAAGGGGTAATTATCCATGGACGCAGCGATGCAGTACTAAACCCGGGAGGAGTCCGGATAGGGACAGCAGAGATATATCGTCAGGTAGAGAAGATTGATCTAGTGACCGATAGCGTGGTCATAGGACAGAACTGGGATGATGATATTAGAGTAATATTATTTGTAGTTTTGCGTGGAGACACGGTCCTTACAAAATCGATTGAAGATGAAATTAGACTTACCATCAGACGAGACACCACGCCGCGACATGTCCCCGCTAGGGTGATTCAAGTCCCGGATATTCCAAGAACGATTAGCGGAAAGATCGTGGAGCTTGCAGTTAGGAATGCGGTTCATGGCCTAGAAATCCTTAATAAAGATGCCCTTGCAAACCCGGAAGCCTTAGAGCATTTTAAAGATCTAGTGCAATTAGAAAATTAGGGTTGATCTTTTAGCTTATCAAGCGCTTGTGTAAGGCGTTCTGACTTTTTCTCGTCCCACCACCAAGCATCAATAAATGGGACCCGGCTTAGGTTTTGGTCGGCTACTTCTCCGAATTTGTCCCAATAAACGAGGCGAAACCCTGGTTGAGAACCTAGAGGGATTAAATAAAAATTCCACATAATAATTCGGTCTAGTGCTCGTGTAGCAGCATATAGATCTTCCTCAGTCTTCGCAGCAATGGCCGAATGAATAAGACTATCAATTACTGGGCTTCTGAGACGGAGCCAGTTTTGGCCGTAGTCCTTATCTGCTGCCGCGCTACCAAACCAGTTTCTAAGCTGCAACCCTGGCATATAAGTTGGCTCTAAACGTAGATTACTGCCATCAAATTTACCGGTACGGGTTCGATGCAGCCAGTTCGATACTTCTAGGGCCGAGGCATTCACCTCTATACCGATTGCTTCAAGATTTTGCAGGAGAGACGTGCTTTGACGTATAGAATAGTAAGAGGCACCAATTATATCTAACTTAAACTTCTCACCATTGGCTTTATTGCGCATAACACTATCAACAACCTGCCAACCGGCTTGATCAAATAGTTCGAGGGAGCGGCTAAGATTTTGCCTGTTTGCACCAAAACCTGAGCTATCAGGATGTTTAAATTCTTCAGAAAACACGCGAGAAGGAATTTGGTCGCGCCAAGGATCTAATAACTCAAGTTCCCTTTTTGTTGGTAGGCCTTTATGAGCCATAGGAGAGTTTTGAAAAATACTGACACCAGGATCGTAAAAAGAGTGAAAGAGGACCCGATTTGTCCACTCGAAATCAAAAAGTAGCCATAAGGCTTCTCGTATTCGAATATCATCTAAAGGAGGATGATCTAAATTCCAGAAGATTGGCCACCATAGGCCCTCTACTCTAGCCAAGGGTCTCAGTTTTTTCTTAAATAGTCCGGCCTTTACAGCAGCAAAATTATATTGTTTTGCCCAAGCTTTAGAAACCCCTTCTTCCTTAACGTCAAACTCTCCACTTCTATGGGCTTCAGCCATTACAGTCTCATCTTTAAAGTAATCAAAATCTACGTTGTCAAAATTATAACGACCCTTATTTACTGGAAGATCGGCTCCCCAATAATCAGCAACACGCTCATAACGTAATATTCTTCCAAGATTGGCTTCTACAAGGCGGTAGGGTCCACTCCCCAAGGGGGGATCAATAGTGGTTTTAGAAATATCTCTCTCAATCCAGTAATGTTTTGGGAGAATACTAAATGCGCCGATTATAAAAGGTAGCGTAGGATTGATTTCTACCGTGACATCTCGAACGAAGCAGATTTCTGACTCTCCAAAAGAAAATACGGCTTGCAGAGCATCTAATGCCGTTTTGATTGCCACGGAACCATGACTCTTGAGCATTTCAAAGGTAAACAGGACATCAGCAGTCGTTATAGGAATACCGTCATGCCAGGTCGCATTCGAACGTAATTTAAATGCGATCCAATCATAGTTCGGAGCAATAGCTACCCCCTCGGCTAGTCGACCGTAGTAACTCACAGGCTCATCTAAAGCTTCTTCTAATAGCGCATCATAAACAAGTCCTCCAGTGACCTCATATCCGGCAGCTAGACGACCTTTTTCAATTATACTGTTGTAATTATCAAACGTACCTAGCTGAGGAACTCTCATCGCTCCGGCCTTTGGAGCTAAAGGATTAGCGTATTGGAAGTGACCAAAACTTTTGTCGTATTTAAGAGACGAAAGATTCGCTATACCGTGTTCATAATTGGGCTGAGAACATGCGTTCTCACTTGATGCGTTGTGCTGAAAAAATAGCAACAAAAAGGAGAGCCATATCTTGGCGTTAATTAAAGAATTAACTAATTGAAATCGCAGTAATCTCTCCATAGACAAGCAACTGGTATGTGTTCAACAATATTTTAAATTAGATTGACTATTTTAGTATAAAGACTAATTATTCGTATTCCCTAAGAAAAAAAACCGATCTGGTAGGGCGTTAATGTCTCACCAAAGTTTTACTTTATCAATTATCGTTTAAAAACCGATAACTAACACCACAAGCCAACCAATACAGTACTATAGTCGCAATCCACTCCGACATAGTGACCTTGAGAGTTGTTTCCATTCTTAGTGCAGGATAAGCAAAGATTTGTGACTGCTTCAATCTCTTTTTCAAAATTAGATAAATCTTCCTTTAACTTGGATTCCACTTTTCGGCGAAAGTTTGTTTTGAGACAATTAAAAAGAGGCCATAAGTTTTAACTAGATCGCATTTGTCTCAATTTCCGTGCCTTTAACAGGGAAAAAGAGTAATAATCAGTCCAGTAAAGAAAAATTAGAACGTTTAAGAGGTTTAAAGAATTTGTATGTATAAGGTAGTGGCATTAACAAAGCGAATAATTTCTTCCTATATTTTCCGCAGAGTCGTTCTGATCTTCCCGACGCTCATAGGCATATTACTTGTTAATTTCATTATTATTCAGGCAAGTCCAGGGGGACCGGTTGACCAAGCTATCTCTAGGATAATGGGCGAAGGTGTAGCCGCCACATCACAGATTGGTGGAGGAGGTGGACCACCCTCAGCGGGAGCGGGAGCGCCAGGTGGCGAGAGTAGCTATGAATTTGCTAGAGGTCTTGATCCCGAACTAATTGCTGAGCTAGAAAGACAATTTGGGTTTGACAAACCAGCTCATGTTCGATTCCTCATGATGATGAAAGACTATTTTTCTTTTGAATTCGGGAATAGTTATTACCAAGATGTTCCGGTAGTTGACCTCATCGCAGAAAGGTTACCTGTATCACTATCACTTGGTCTTGCCTCTTTACTGATTGTCTATTCGGTATCAGTACCATTAGGTATACGCAAGGCAGTGAGCGACGGAACTCCTTTCGATATATGGACCAGTATTGTTATTTTAATAGGGTATGCAATTCCAGCATTCGTATTGGCCATGCTATTAATCATCGTATTTTGCGGGGGTGAGTTCTTTAATTGGTTCCCTCTCCGAGGTCTAATCTCGGATAATTACGAAGCACTAACCGCCTGGGAAAAAATCAAAGATCGTATTTGGCACATAGCGATGCCGGTCACAGCAATGGTAGCTGGTAGTTTTGCGACGCTGACCATGCTGACCAAAAATTCGTTTCTCGAAGAGATTAATAAGCAGTATGTGTTAACAGCACGAGCGAAAGGACTTACACCTAGAAGAGTCCTTTACGGCCATGTCTTTCGTAATGCCATGTTAATTGTTATTGCCGGATTTCCGGCCGCATTACTCGGCATGCTCTTCACTGGAGGGGTTCTTATCGAGGTAATTTTCTCACTAAGAGGGATAGGTCTTCTTGGCTTCGAGGCCATCCTAACAAGAGACTACCCAATAGTATTTGCCACACTTTTTGTCTTTACCTTACTCGGTCTAATTACTCAACTAATTGCTGATGTCACGTACATGTTGGTGGACCCAAGGATAGATTTCGAGCTAAGAGAGGGCTAATGTCAAATCACCCAAAAAATATAGATAACAGTAAAGGACTTTCGTCCCCTACCAAATCACGTTTTTCGCCCTTAATGAAAAGGCGGCTGGCAAACTTCCGGGCAAATAGACGCGGATTTTGGTCTTTATGTATATTTCTCTCACTCTTCACACTAACTCTCTTCGCAGAATTTTTAGCGAATGATAAACCATTGCTACTTTCCTATAATGATGAAATCTACTTCCCAGTATTCAAGCGTTATAAAGAAACTGAATTCGGCGGAATATTCGAAGTAGAGGCGGACTATCGCGAAAAAGAAGTTCAAGCCATGATTGCCGAAAATGGAGGCTGGATGATCTGGCCCCCAATTCCCTATAGCTACGATACAATAGACTATTACCTACCCGGTCCAGCACCTTACCCACCCTCTAAAGAGCACTGGTTCGGCACCGATAATGTTGGGAAAGATGTTGCGGCGAACCTGATATATGGTGCGCGTCTTTCCTTTTTATTTGGTCTAGCATTAACATTCTTTGCCTCCATAATCGGTGTGTGTGCAGGCGGTATCCAGGGTTATTTTGGCGGAAAGATAGACCTTATCGCTCAGAGATTTGTGGAGATTTGGGCTGGGTTGCCGGTGCTTTTTATCCTTATAATTCTTGCAAGTATCGTCGAGTCAAATGTTTTCTGGCTACTTGGTATCCTTGTCGCGTTCAGCTGGATGGCGCTTGTCGGAGTAGTCCGAGCAGAATTTCTACGAGCAAGGAATTTTCAATATGTCACTGCAGCTCGAGCGCTCGGAACAAATAACATAAGTATTATGATTCGACATGTCCTTCCGAATGCTATGGTTGCTACCCTGACCTTCCTTCCTTTCATCCTGACCGGGTCCATAACCCTATTAACTTCTTTGGACTTTTTAGGTTTTGGTCTACCTTCAGACTCCCCCTCGCTTGGACGTTTGCTGGCGCAAGGACGGACGAACATACATGCACCATGGCTAGGGCTTACCACTTTCTTCACCCTTGCATTCATGTTAACGCTTCTAATTTTTACGGGGGAGGGTGTGCGCGATGCATTTGATCCGCGCAAAGAAAATTGACGCGTGTGTAATAGCTAAGAAGGTAATGCCGGACAATCATACCAGCATCTAAAATCATATCGAGTTAGGGGAGAACAAGAACATCCTATTATTGATCACCTGGCGAAAAACACATCAAAACAATAAAAAACGTATTGATCAATATTGGGCAGTCTTTATATGTAACTTTACTGGTAGCTTTGAATAGCCCCTGACAAAACTACTACGAATTCTTTCGGGCTCCCTTAAAACCTCAATAAAGTAGAAGCGCTTCTGAATCTCCTCCCAAAGAACTCTGAGTTGCATTTCTGCTAACCGGTTACCCATACATCGATGTATGCCAAATCCAAAGGCAAGATGCTGACGGGCATTTTTGCGATCAATGATTAATCTATCTGCATTTTCAAATACGGCTTTATCACGATTACCAGAGGCGTACCACATCAACACACGGTCTCCTTTCTGCATCTTTTGACCCCTTATCGCCGTATCTCTGAGGACAGTTCGGCGCATGTAAGAGAGTGGCGTCTGCCACCTTATGATTTCAGCTACCATATTCGGAATCAACTTAGGATTACTGCGCAGTTTTGCATACTCTTCAGGAAATTTATTGAGTGCATATACACCGCCAGAAATAGAATTGCGGGTTGTATCATTACCCCCGACGATCAATAGAATTAGGTTCCCTAGAAATTCCGTAGGATCCATATTTTGTGTAGCCTCTCCATGGGCAAGCATCGATATAAAATCAAAACCATTCCCCGTTTGTTTCCTCTCTTGCCATAGCGCAGTAAAATACTTGAGGCATTCCATTAGCTCAGTCCGCTTTTCTTCTTCAGAGATAAATACACCGTTGTCCTCATTAGAAGTTGCCACATCAGACCAACGCGTAAGCATGCCCCGATCTTCAAAAGGAAAATCAAATAATGTTGCAAGCATTTGGGTTGTCAGCTCTATGGAAACTTTCTCTACCCAATTAAATTCTTCATCCAATGGCAGCGAATCGAGAATATGACAGACTCGCTCCCTAATAGTTGATTCCATTCTCGCAAGATTAGATGGTCCAACCGTCGGAGTGACTACTTTTCTTTGCTCATCATGCTTAGGGGGATCCATAGCAATAAACATGGGTAGTGGAAAATCCTCTTGCGGATCTAGAACTGTGATAATGGGTTCAGAAGAGAATACTTCGTGATTGGTGTCTACGGCCTTGATATCTTCATATCGAGTTAGGGACCAGAAACCGAAGCCATCCTCTGCCTCCCACCAATGCACTGGCGCCTCAGTTCGCAATCGTTCCATAAAGGGCTCCACCTCATTGCGTTCCCAGATGCCTGGAGCAACAAGACAAATTTCTTTCAAAGGGATTGCATAAGGATCTATTGGTTCTTCATTCAAGGCAAATTTCCTTCGAGGCACTATTTCGGACACTTTCAGGCTCCCTTATACGAATTAAAGTCGTATTCCGATATTAAGATTTACAAAATACTCAACTAACCTCCAAATTTCCTTTCTATTAGGTCTCCAAGCACTTCCTCCGGGTGGTCGCCTGCTTTAACTTTTCCATAAACTTCACGCACTTTCCCATCTGGTCCAATAAGATAACTGATTCGAGACGCTTTCCCTGCGGCCAGATCGACCGCTGCGCCATAGGCTACAGAGCAGGATAAATCTTCATCACTAAGCAAATCGAAAGGGAAATCATACTTCTCCCTGAATCGTTTATTTTTGATAGGTGCATCGTTACTAATGCCAAGAACTACAGTATTTTGCTCAGCAAATAATTGGATTCGATCACGGAACCCTTCACCTTCTATAGTTCATCCAGGAGTGCTTGCTCTTGGATAAAACCAAAAAATAATGTTCTTACCCTTAAAGTCTGCGAGCGACACTGTATTGCCATCTTGATTAGGTAGGCTAAATTGAGGTGCTTCGTTACCTATTTTAAGCAAGGCTTTCCTCCAAATTGAGTATCGCTGGTATGCTAGGCGATCTGAAAGAACAGCGCAACAATAGTGGAGAAAAACAAGGTATGATTATGAAATCAAAAACTAAAATAAGAGATTAAAATGCCGGAAAAGAAGGACCGTAGTGGTGCTGAAAGTTTAGTACAAGCATTAGTTGATTCGGAAGCAGACGTTTGTTTTGCAAATCCAGGCACTTCTGAAATGCATTTCGTCGCGGCACTCGATACCAATCCCCAAATGCGGTGTGTGTTGGGACTATTCGAGGGGGTCGTAACAGGAGCAGCTGATGGATATGCTCGTATGGCGAGAAAACCTGCTGTCACGCTTACACATTTGGGCCCAGGACTGGGAAACGGCTTAGCGAATCTTCATAACGCAAAAAAAGCACGCACACCTGTCGTTAACGTAGTAGGAGAGCATGCGACTTATCATCGTAAATATGACGCCCCTTTAACTTCAGATGTCGCAGGGTTTGCGGCACCAGTTTCGGGATGGGTCAAAGTTAGCGATTCTGCTGATAGCGTTGCCGCTGATGGGGCCGAGGCAGTTCAGGCTTCAATGAAGCCACCAGGTCAAGTTGCTACATTAATACTCCCAGCAGACACAGCATGGAATCGCACCACAGCTTCAGCTAATCCGCTACCGCGCATTCAACCCAAAGCATTTAGCGCACTCAATATAGATACTGTTGCTAATGTCCTTAAAAGTGGGGAACCGAGCGTAATTCTGATGAATGGAGAACTCACACAATCTCGGAGTTCGATGGCCAACAAGGTCAGTCAAGCGACAGGCGCACGCATTCTTATGGATACCTTTGTAGGACGAGTCCAACGTGGGGCAGGTATTTCAGAAATCGCTCGCTTACCTTATTTCGGAGAAATGGCTGCGGAGGTCCTTGCCGGAACGAAACATTTGATTATATTAGGTACTCAAGCTCCTGTGACCTTTTTTGCATATCCCGACAAGCCTAATTATCTAACGCCGGAAGGCTGCGAATTACATACACTTGCAGAGCGTGATGAGGACATCGATGGGGCTCTAGAGGCGCTAGTAGATGCTGTCGGTGCAGCCGATATTTCCCCTATCCTAGTGGATCTCGAAATACCAGGTTTACCTTCTGGAGAACTGAATCAACGATCAGCTGGAACAACACTCGCACATTTCTTGCCGGAGAATGCGATCATCGTGGACGAGGGTGGGATGAATGGCGGAGGAAGTATCGCAGCGACTCGCACAGGCAAACCGCACGATTGGCTGATTATAACGGGTGGGGCTATTGGCTTTGGCCTCCCCTGCGCTACTGGAGCGGCCGTGGCTTGTCCTGATCAACGCGTCATTAGCTTACAGGCCGACGGAAGTGGTATGTACACTAACCAAGCTCTTTGGAGTCAAGCACGTGAAGGACTGAATATCACAACAATTCTTTTTGCTAATCAGCGATATGGAATTTTACAAGTGGAGTTTGGGCGCGTAGGAGCGCATAACCCGGGGCCTAAAGCAATGAGCATGCTAGATCTTACCAACCCCGAGCTTAAGTGGACCGATATCGCTAAAGGCATGGGAGTACCAGCCTGGCGAGTTCATACTGTAGAAGAGTACGCCGATGCCCTTAAAAAATCATTTGCTACTCCAGGGCCAGCGTTAATCGAAGTAATGGTCCCCTAAATCAAGAGCGGTCTCTTTTGTCGATGTCCACCAAAAATATGACTTGGATCCCAGACGGTAATTTTACAATGGGCTCCTCGAAATTCTATGCTGAGGAACGACCCGTAAATAAAATCTCTGTGGATGGGTTCTGGATCGATACCACGCCAGTCACTAACAGAGAGTTCGCCCGCTTTGTAAAAGCGACTAATTATATTTCAGTTGCAGAAAGAGCTTTAGATCCTGATGATTATGTTGGTATTAACATAGAAAATTTCGTTCCAGGCTCTCTTGTTTTCAAACCCACAACTGGACCTGTAAATCTTAATAATCCTAACAACTGGTGGGAGTTTGTTGGGGGGGCTAACTGGCGAGCCCCTCTCGGTACAAGCAAAGCAATCTCTAGGGATCATCCTGTCGTGCAGGTTGCCTTCGAGGATGTTGCTGCCTATGCGGAATGGGCGGGGAAGTCGATTCCTACCGAAGCAGAATGGGAATACGCCGCGAAAGGCGGACGAGAAGACACTACATTCCCTTGGGGAAATGACCTCTACCAAGACGGTAAAGCGATGGCGAATACCTGGGATGGGGAATTCCCTTGGCTCAATACCGAGCTTGACGGCTACTCGGGAACCTCCCCTGTGAATACCTTTCCTAAAAACGAGTTTGGTCTTCTTGATATGATTGGGAATGTATGGGAATGGACTCAAGACTGGTGGACTTCAGCACACCCTGAAGTGACTGCTTCTCCATGTTGTAGCACTAGCGGTACAAATAGCAATCCCCAAGGGGGCAAAAAAGAAGCAAGTTTCGATCCACAGATGCCACAAATTAGTATTCCTCGCAAAGTTTTAAAAGGAGGCTCACACTTGTGTGCAGCTAACTATTGCTTTCGCTATCGTCCAGCTGCTCGGATACCACAAATGATTGATACATCAGCATCACATATTGGCTTTCGTTGCGTGCTTAGAGGCCGAACTTAATTTTGAGCTACTACCCCTTCTTTTATTAATTTTTCAATTTCATCTTCAGAAAAACTTGCACTCCTGAGAATATTTATCGAGTGAGAACCAGGAGGGACATCGCTCTCCGGCAGCTCCGGCGAGGTGCGACTAAACCTTGGAGCAGGCGCTGCCTGGTAGAATCCATCTCGTTCGAAAAAGGCACCACGGGAAATATTGTGAGGATGCACTCGAGCCTCCTCATAACTTAGTACTGGAGCATAACAAATATCCGTACCAATCATAAGTTCATCCCATTCATCTCGCGACTTCGTTTTGAAGATCTCCCTGAATTGTTTCTTCAGCAAAGGCCAATCTTCTCGAGACATTTGACTTGGAAAGTTTCTCACCTGATCAAGTCCTAATTTTTCAAGGAGCAAAGAATAAAACTGTGGCTCAATAGAACCCAACGAGATGAACTTCCCGTCGCTTGTTTCGTAGGTATTATAAAAGTGGGAACCTCCATCAAGAAGGTTAGTTCCACGAGCGTCTGACCAATCACCTGAATTCATAAGCCCAAATATTGCATTCATTAAGAGCGCAGAACCTTCGGTCATCGCGGCATCAACAACTTGGCCTTTCCCGCTCTGACTCCGCTCATAAAGGGCCGCTAAAATACCGAACGCTAAAAGCATACCCCCACCACCAAAATCACCAACCAGATTAAGTGGCGGTATTGGTTTCTCGCCAGCATTACCAATTGAATGCAGAGCTCCTGAAAGTGATATGTAATTAATATCATGACCTGCTGCAGTTGACATCTCACCGGTCTGTCCCCAACCCGTCATACGCCCATAAATCAAGCTCGGATTCCTGACAAGACAGGTATCTGGACCGAGTCCGATTCTTTCCATCACCCCTGGCCGAAATCCCTCAATTAGAATATCTGACCTATCAATTAGCTTGAGGGCAGCTCCAACTCCACTAGGTTCTTTAAGATTAATTGCGATACTTTGACGTCCACGCCCTAGAACATTGGGGTCTTTTGCTGACCCAGCGAAAGAGGCGACACGATCAACACGGATTACCTCTGCACCCATATCAGCCAACATCATTCCACAATACGGACCAGGACCAATACCTTGGAACTCTACTACCTTTAAGTCGGTGAGCGGACCCATATCTTCTCCTGTTTAAATTACAAAAATGCCGAGGGCAATCCTAAATAGCTAAGACCTTAGTAACAGTATTGGTGGCTTGCTCCTACTTAAAGCCCCTAAACACCCTCAGTAAGTTCAAACTCGATTCGTCCAAAGTCACCGTAGTCCCCTAAATAGCTGCCTGGCAAACCAGGTTGGGGCCCACCCAGAGCTCCCGTCATCAATAATTGTCCAGGTTCCAGTGCATAGCCATGGTGCAGCACTTTATTTATCAGCCAACATAGAGCTTCAAGTTGCCCACCCATAGCGTCAGTTGCGAGGCCTTCACTCAGTCTTTCGCTATCCCGAGACATCACTACAGAAATCGCGTCTAAATCATCACCCCACAAGGTGACTTCACCTGGCACGAAAGCAGCGGCCGCCGAATTAACTGCTACTAGATCTGCTCCGGTACGCGTTTCAGCGGGCCCAAAGGCAGGATCAGCTATTTCGAAAACAGGCAGCACTCCTCCTATATAACTTAAGACATTATCAGGAATTACCTCAGTGCTCAGAGGAGTTGCAACCAAGTAGCCTATCTCCGTCTCAATTACAGGTCGATGGAAATTCTTCAGAGCAATCGAATCACCTGCTCGTGCCTGACCTTCTTTCGGTAGGACACCAAATACTGGTTCGCTAACCCCCATGGCCTTTTGCCCCGCCGCATTACTTAACGCAGCTTTAAATCCGGCGATGGACATTCCTGACCTCAAGACGACCTGGGCTTGGATGTTATATGCTGTCTCCAAATCAAGCGGGGCCTCTGCAGACAACACCGGCCTTAATTTTCCAGCGCGCATTGCTGCAACGATTTTATCCGCATCTCGATGAATACGATTTACCATTCCCAACCTCTTCTTATTAAGCTCTAATAATTTGCCCAAGATAATTTAATGCCAAAATACTACATAACGAAAAGCGTCTTACCAGTTTCTTATAAAATCAGGAATTTGCAATTAAATCCAACTACCTTTGCAGAAACCGATTCCGTTAGATTAATTTGAACAGGTGTTTCAACACCTCTGAATGCATTATAGTCTGATATCAGATAATTCGTCGGAAACAAAAAGGATAGACGCCCATGAGTACTAAACATTGGCCACCGGAACCAGATCTTCAACGCGCAGATATTAGTTTCAACTTCCGCAATAACAACTACCTGGGGCATTTAGTCGCGCCACCAGAATCAGCAGGGAAAAGACCCCTGGTTTTAGTCATTCATAATTTTCAAGGATTAAAGTTTTTTGATGTTGATGTCGCAGAGTATCTGGCGCGGGTTGGATACGTAGGCCTCGCAATAGACCTTTATGGCGATACCTTCCCTCCGGAAGAACGATTATTTCCAAAAGACAAAATAAAGGTTGAAACATTCATGAAGCGTAGCTTCGAGACAATGGTTGGGCTGGATCATGATTTCGAAAAGTTTCGATCATTACTACAAGAATGGCTTAACCATGGCCTTTCACATTCAACTGTAGACGCGTCAATACCCGGTGCAGCCATCGGTTATTGCTTCGGTGGTGTTGCTGTAATCGAAGCGGTGAGAGGTGGCTTAGACCTAGGTGGTGTTGTCTCTTTCCATGGATTATTACAAACAGGCGAAGATCCTAGCCCTGCTAGGATTGGTGTAGAACGGCCAATTCTCAAGCAATGCGAGAATAATTATAATACAAAGACAACAATTTTTATTGAAAACGGTGCGGAAGACCACTTAGTTCCCATTGAGAGCCGAAAGAGATTCTTCGAGGAAATGGATAATGCTGGTGTAGATTGGTGCTTTCACGACCATGCAAAAACTCCACATGGATTTGCACTGCCTCAAACTTTAGGTGGTCCAGGTAGGCTGAATAAAAATACGGACCGAAGGTCTACGATGAATATGTTAAGCCTGTTCCGAGAGATTTTTCCAGCTGTTAAGCAAAACCCAGTCACTCACAATGCTGCTGGAACTAGAATCCCTAATTAAGGATATCTCCATATGAATGAATACAATGAAATTCACCGACCACAGATCCACTTTACGGCGAAAGAAAACTGGATAAATGATCCTAATGGATTGGTCTATTGTGATGAAACGTGGCACCTTTTTTTCCAGCATAATCCGAAATCAAATATCTGGGGTAATATGACTTGGGGCCATGCTGTGAGCAGTGACCTTATACATTGGAAACAGATAGAACACGCACTTTACCCAGATGAACACGGAACTATGTTCTCGGGATCCGCAGTCATTGATCATGAAAACACCGCTGGATTTGGAAAAGGAGCTATGCTGATATTTTATACAGCTGCAGGTGAGTATGTGTCACCTGCACGCCCTTTCACGCAGTGCCTTGCTTACAGCACAGATAATGGGGCAACAATTCATAAATATGAAGGAAACCCGGTTATTGGAAGCTTCGAGAAAGGCAACAGAGATCCCAAAGTCATATGGCATAAGGATTCACAACAATGGATCATGGCGCTTTACTTAATAGGAAATGAATATTGTCTGTTGCGTTCTAGCGATGCTAAAACGTGGAGTCGATTTCAAGACCTTACTTTATCAGGGGTCACTGAGTGTCCCGATTTTTTTCCGCTCAAAGATGATGCAGGTTGTATGCGCTGGATCTTCTGGGGAGCTGAAGGTATATATCTCATTGGTTCTTTTGATGGTCATAAGTTTTTGGAAGAAACTGGAGTCCTGATCAGTGAGCATGGTAATAACGCATATGCTGCACAAACTTGGAGTGATTCTCCTGATGGTCGACGAATCCAGATATCCTGGATGCATAAAGGGCTCTATCCTGAGATGCCGTTTAATCATCAGATGTCAATCCCGGTAGAGCTTTCCCTTTCCGGATCTGGAGAAGACGTAGTCCTTAGACGCTGGCCAGTAAAGGAAGTCGAAAAGCTACGCAATAATAGTTTAAAACTAGAGTCACAGAAAATTGAAGATTGGAAAACGCCCTTTGAAATCGAGGCTGCGGGAGAATTATTAGATGTTAGCTTCTCTGCATGCTCCCGTTCAGAGGGTCGTTTACATGTATTAATACGGGGACAATCGATGGTCTTGGATTGGGGAAAAAGACAACTATCGTTTCAAAATCATTCCTTCTCATTAGATGAGTCACCATGGATAGAAATCCGTCTTCTAATAGACAAAACATCCGTGGAAATATTTATTAATAAAGGTTTAATTAGTGCTTCATACACCTTTCTACCAGGTGCGTATATACATGCATTGACAATGTATTCCGATGGAATTCAGGAAGTGGAAGATATTGAAATACACGAACTAGAGCCAATCTGGTAAGCGCAACAAACCAACAAACCAACAAAAAATGAGGTCACCATGACTGCAGAAACACAGGTTAGGGGCACAGGTGGAGAATTACTGATGCATCAGCTTATTGCTCAGGGTGTTGACTTCGCATTCACCAATACAGGCAGCGCTGAGGCGGGGTTTTTTGATGCTTTTCTTACTGTCCCCGGGGTACAACCGATTTTGTTGCTAAATGAATCACTTGTGGTTTCCGCGGCTGATGGTTACGCAAAGTCGGCCAAAAAGACCGCTTTTGTCAATGTTCATCTTGCCGCTGGAACTAGGCAAGGCTCAGGTCAACTCTATAATGCCTACTTTGATGGCACGCCCATGGTTGTAACGTCAGGAATGCGTGATGCGGGGGAATTTGGCGATCACAATACTCTGGGTGTAAGTAGCGGTTACTCCTCGATGAGCATCGTTCAAGATGTTACCAAAAAACGCTGGGAAGTCCGAGATCCCAGAGGCGTTCCCATGGCAACACGCAGAGCTTTTAAAGAGGCAAGCACCATGCCATCAGGCCCTGTCTACCTCGCCTATTCAAGTAATGCTCTGGACTCAAAAAATATCGACGCAACTATTATACCGTCTCAGCCACTAGAGATGGCTCAACATCCCAGCATCGATGCACTTAACCAAATTCATGACGCGCTTCTTAATGCTGAAAATCCTTTATTAGTGGTCGGTCCTGATATTCAGCGCGCAAATGCTCAATATGATGTCATGGAGCTTGCTGAAAACTATGCACTACCTGTATCCGTCGGGTTTTTTGACTACGGCTCGTTTCCAACAGCACATACCGCTTTTATTGGTATGGTCGATACACTAGATGACAGTAAATACGACGTCGTTTGCTGCATAGGATATCGTCCAAATACTCGTGGAGATCCATCTGATGATCGCTTTTCAAATGCATTCAAAATTGGCATTGGCCATGACCCTGATCTACTTGGTAATACTTTCACCCTTGATGTAAGTATTTGGTCAAACGTAAAGCATACGGTCGCTGCACTTAACGCACTTTGGAGACCAGCTGATGCTAACCTACATCAAATATCTCAACGTAAAACTATACTGAAAAAATTAGGTGAACAACGCCTTTTCCAACAGAAACAAAATGCGCTCTCGCATGCGTATGACAATCCTATCCATCCTGATTTTCTTGGTCAAAGAATGGCCGACACCCTGGCCCCCAATACAATGGTCGTTTCAGAAAACTTTCGCGCGGCAGATCACCTTCTACCATTTGGGTATGAAAACAACGACTGGCGTCTAGTTCGAGCCTACGGCGGAAGTCTGGGTTATGGGGTAGGTAGCGCTATTGGAGCACAACTTGGCTCCCCTGATACGCCCCTGGTACTGAGTATCGGTGATGGATCTGTAATGTATAGCTCTGCTGGATTTTGGACAATGGCCAGATACAATCTACCCATACTTACTATTGTTTGGAATAACATGAATTACCAAACGGTGCGGACAAACTTTGCTAGTTGGGGTGGCAACATGAAGAGGGAAAATAAATATCCTGAGACCTTCCTTGGAGATCCGGCAATAGACTTTGTACTATTAGGTAAATCTCAGGGTATAGAAGGACAGCACGTTCGTGATCCAAGCGAGCTAGATAAGGCTTTAAAGTATGGAAGAGAAGCGCAGGCAGCAGGTGAACCATACATATTAGATATCCATATTACCAACGTGGGAGATGGTTCCGATCAAACCTGGCACAAAAGTTTCAAGCTCACTAACTAAAACCCCGGGGCAAAAACACAAGGGGTTTTACCTACCCCTTGTCCTTCGCTTATCTTACTTCCAACCACTTCTAGCATTTGGTCCATCAGGATAAGGTCCAGCAGGCCAGCGAAACCCTAAAGTCAGGGCAGTATTTACATCTTCCTTCGTACCAACCCCTTCTGCGACGAGCTTATCAGCTTCCCTACGTACAGCAGCTAAAATTCTGTTGCCAATAAAACCGGTATCTCCAGGAACATCTTTTAACACGATGGGAACTTTACGCCAGCTTTTACTTAAATCGACAATCAACTCCACAATATCATCAGTGGTATCTGCTGTATGGGTAACTTCAACCAACTTCATAATATTTGCCGGACTAAATAAATGCATGCCGATAAATCTATCCTTTCTTCCCGTTACAGCGGCTAAATCTGCAATCGTAAAATATGAGGTATTACTTGCAAAAACCGCCTCTTTTTTCACAACTCTGTCCATTTCTTCCCATACTTTTAGCTTCATCGGCTTATTTTCAATACGGCCATCATCACCACCACCAATCGCCTCGATAATCAAATCACAGTCTCTTAGATCATTAACATCGGTAGTAAAGCTTAATAGGTTCATCGCTGCATCACGATCCTCTTCGGTCATCTTACCGAGCTCCACCGCTTTATTAAAACCAAATCGGCTATTGAGAATAATATCCCTCGCGTTCTCACAAATCTCGTCAGTAAGATCTCTTACTATTACTTTCTGACCAGCTTGAATCGCATTTTGAGCTATACCACCACCCATTACACCTGCACCCAAAATCCCAATGCATTTTATATCTTCAAGTTTCATTTCGTTGTGTCTCCTATGACGTGTTCTATAACTAATTAATCGAGTTTTCTTCGACAAACCTGTGCGGAGCACGGGAATCCTCGTTTCTCGTTTTTATATCTATCATTACTGTCTTACCTTCTTTGTTAAACCTTGTCGCCTTATCCAAGGCATCGGGAAGTTCCGACCCCTTATTAACATAAATACTCTCAGCCCCCATACCCATCGCAATTTGCCCATAGTCCCCTGACATATGCGTAACACCAAATTGCTCTCGCGCGGTTGGTGTTCCGCCAGGGTACGTCGCCATTATTCCATTATTTAACAGGACAACAGTGATCGGTAGATTTGCTCTGACGGCTGTTTCCATGTCTAGACCTGACATGCCAAAAGCCGCATCACCCATAAATGCTACACACATACGTTCTGGCATCGCCTTTTTAGCCCCGATCATAAGGGGAATTGAGGCACCGAGGTGCGTGGTCTTCCCCCAGCCAACATAACTGTGCGGAGTAGTCGCAGTATAGAACGGTCCTATTTGATCTCGAGGCGCACCTGCATCATGAGTAACAATGCTATTTTCCTTGTCCAAGTTTTGATTTAATTCCCAAATGACCCGGTAAGGACTAACAGGATCGCTATCATTTTCGAGATATGGCATCCATGAAGCCCACCAAGTATCTTTTGCTGTCTTGATTCGTTTAGTGACTCCTGTAGTTCGTCCTTGCTCGCCAATAAGGCCCTTCACACAATCAATCATTAACGCCAAGGTTATTTTAGCATCGCCTACTAGCCCAACATCACAAACAGTATCCTTGTTGATTTCATTCACATCATTAACACAGTGGATGAGAAACTTATTTGGATCAAATCGTTGACCGTAGGGAGTCGTCGTTAATGAAGTACCTACCGCAAACATAACATCTGAATCGTCTAACCACTGCCTTGCAGGCCCCGTTGTTGTCATTCCACCAGAACCCAATGCAAGCGGATGCCTCTCATCGATCGCAGACTTGCCAACTAAGGTTGTATAAACAGGGACCTCAAGCAACTCAGCTAAAATTCTTAACTCTTCTGTCGCCTGAGCTGACATTACCCCAGCTCCCGCCCATATTAATGGATCCTTGGCCTCGACTAGCGCCTTAGCCGCATCTCTAATATCACCGCTTGAGGGCACACTTACCATGAGCTTTGGTGAGCTATAGTTGAGCTCGTTATCAGGAATCTCTTGACTGACAACGTCCTGCGGTAATTCTACGATTACAGGGCCAGGCGCTCCAGACTTCAAATGATGCATCGCGCGACGCATCACATTACCTGTCTCTTTAGGACTGGTGATGAATTCAGCATGCCTCGAAACTGTTGACCAAGAATTTACGGCAGAGAAATTTGGTCGAATAAACAGCTGATGCAAGGCGTTTCCACCAGGCATCACTAGGATTGGTATATTGTCTGCATTGGCCTGCGCCAAACCCCCCATCGAATTCTCAGCCCCCGCCTGAGATTGCATACCCACCATACTAATGTTCTTTCGATCGCTAACCCTGGCATAACCATCCGCGGCCATAACGGCGCCCCGCTCATGACGAAATGCTATTGGCTGAATCCCTTCTTTCGCTAATGCTTCAATCATCGGATTGCTTGGAAAGCAGGGCATCCAAGTTAATCCCTCAGCCTTCAAGATCTTAGCGATATATTCTGCCCCTATCATTACTTCACCTCATCAAGATTTCAGAGAGCGGAGGATACTATATCTTTGATCAGAAGTGTTGCCGCTTATTAACCAAAATTTAGCTTATCAACAGCACTACCACCCTAGGTTTGACTAAGTCGATAAACACGCTGGGCGGTTCCGCTGAAAATCGCTGTTTTCTCAGTGGCGCTCAGGCCAGCTTTCTTGGCAATAAGCTTAAAGGTATTCCAGAGAGTACGATAGGAAACGCATTCCTTATCTACAGGAAAATTACTCTCAAACATACAACGATCAGGACCAAAAGCCTCGATAGCATAGATATAATATTCATACAGCAAATCGCAAAGCTCTCCTGAACCAATTGGCGAGCGTCTTAGATTATTGTGGAATGGTGGTTCCCAGGAGCCTACACGCTGCTGAGCACCACCAAGCTTCATAACTACATTAGGACATTTGGATATCTCGTTAATACATTCGCGCCACCTCGCTATACCTTTTGGCGCATTATTAGGGTCAATCTTACCGCCCAAGTGATTGACAATAATCGTAACTTCAGGGAATTTTTGGCCTAGCTTTGCCAAAGCCGGCAAGCGCTCATAATCCGGATGATAATTATCAAAGGATAAACCTAATTTGCCGAGCACAGCATAACCATCAAGAAAAGTATTATTAAGGTCTTGCGGAAAAGCTGAACGAATACCTCGGAAATTGTTTGAAGCGGCTAAATGGGCACTGAGCACTCGTTCCACATCCTTTCCCGCTCTCAAATCTGCATAACTAAAAATGCCTGCACAAACTTCTGGATATCCATACCGGCCCGAACGACTCATAGCCGATATGCCATTAACAAATTCTGTTTCACCAACGCATTTCAAAGCTTCTTCGCCAGATGCCCGATAGAAGGCATCACACTGCGCGAAGACAGTCTGAACAACGTTATGTCCCGAAAATCTTATTTCATCCGTTATCTCTTCACACAAATATACCTTATGTTGAAATGCTCGAAGTATTTCATCATCGTAAGTACGCAAATCCCAAAGATGATGATGTGGATCAACAATGGGGAGACTTGGCTCAATAATCTCCTCCGGTATTTCTTTCGCCAACCACTGAAGCAGATTTGTATTTGCTTCGTGTGCCATAAATAACTCCTTCACATTGAGCAGATCATGGTACAAAAAGGCTTTAGATGAAAACAATACTAAAATTGAGTAAATATCAATATTCATAGATCAAAACTCCCGCTATTTTCAAAAACTAACTCTGAGTGTAAGAGCGACTACCCTAGGTTAGAATGAAGCTAAGCAATAGAGATTTAGGAAACACAATGACCCTCGAAGTATATACAGGAGCCACACCCAATGGCTGGAAGATCACAGTCATGATTGAAGAACTGATCGAAGCGGGCATCGAACTTGGCAAGGTCAATATGCATCGAATGAATTTATCTGATGGTGATCAATTCACTGAAGATTTCATGAAGATCAATCCAAACCAAAAAATTCCTGCGATCGTTCATAACGGAAAGAGCATCATCGAAAGCTGCGCTATTCTTCATTACCTCGGTGAAACCTTCCCAACAAAGCTATTCCCAAAAGATCATCAGCGCTGGGAAGTTATACCTTGGTTATATTGGCAGGCTGCAAATATCGGCCCTATCTTCGGGAACAAACTAAGCTATACCCGCTATATTAGAGATGCTTCTGATGAAGAACGCAGACATCCAATTGAGCGTTTTAATAAAGAGGCCTTACGACTAGTTGGTGTTATGGATTACCAACTGGCTCAACATTCCTACCTTTGCGGTGACCATTTTACAGTTGCAGATATCGCCACTTGGTGTTGGATCCGTTCGTATAAGTGGGTAAAAATCGACATAACGACGAAACCCCGCGTAATGGATTGGTTAAAACGTGTACGCAGCCGGCCGGGGGTAGAGCGTGGAATCTCGTTTGGAGTACCCAAAGCTGAAATAGACACTTTTAGTAAAGATCGACGCGAGAGCTATACGAACGATGGCGGTAACATTGCTTCGAACTCAGAACTAAAATCTGATGTATAAAATAAACAACAGGGGAATTGATTTACCGCTGCTCCACTACTCTTGCACGACTTTAAACCCTTCATCGAGCACCTTATACGGCGTTATTAAAAATATTGTTCTTTTATCTCTTTCTAAGAGACTAACAAACTCATCATTAATCTCGATTTTGAGATCATCAAAAAATGCCTCATGTACTCTACGAGTAAGCTCAGCGCGCGCCGGATCGGAATCAATACACCTAACAGTACCGTAGATAACCAGCTGACGCCGATCCTCATGGATAAGAAGCGCTACTTTTGGCTGTCGCAGAGCATTTCTCCACTTAGCAGTATAACTCTTGACAGAAATAGCGAAGTCGTTTCCATTCCACGCATAAGCGATCTGAGACAACTGTGGCGACCCATCCTTCCTTCCAGTGGCTAATGCAGCCCATTTATGATTTCGAAGATATTCGTCCTGCTCCCCTGTTATCTTTATCATAAGCGGTTCCCCCTACTTGATATTAAATACTCAATATTTAAACATCATCTTCCGAATAGAAGTAAAATAATTTAGGTCCTCCGTGATCGGTTAGAATTCGTTATACTCGTAATGACCTGCAGAGATAATGTCTCAGCAACACATTAGAAGTTCACAACCAAAAAATCAAAACCAAAAATTCAAGTAAAAGAGCTCAATATAGTAATTATGAATCAAACACAAAAAAACAATGGTCCCTCGGCAATCTGGGTCAATGAGCCAAATGAGGGACAATTACCGGAGGGAACAACTCACTGCGCCTTCCATTCTTCAGCTCAAAACCAGGATGTAGGTTACTGTATTTATTTACCACCCGATTATGAAATAAATACTCATCAGTATTATCCTGTTATCTATAACTTGCATGGCGCAGGAGATAACGAACTACATGGTTTCGACGACGTAAGGGTGCTCGACCACGGCATAAGAATTGGACGATGGCCACCTATGATATTAGTCCTTGCAAATGGCGGCATGCGAACGTTCTATAAAAACTCCTACGATGGAAAATTCATGAGTGAAACGGTAATTATTGATGAGCTCATACCGCATATTGATCAAACTTATAGAACGATTGCAGATAACAATGGTCGATGTATTGAAGGGCACAGTATGGGAGGAAGGGGAGCCACTCGTCTATCAATGAAATTTCCTTGGCTTTTTTGCTCTGTATTTAACCTAGCAGGGAATGTGCCTCGAACTCTTGATGGTTATGATCCTTCCTCTCCCGATACCTTCCCTAATAACTATCTCGGTCCGAGCAAGAAAAACTTTATTGAAAATGATGCTTATGAATTACTCAAAACAAACGTTGAACAAATCAGAGGTAAATTACGCATTCAGATTTGGTGTGGTAGTCAAGACTTAAGTCATTTGATGACCATTCGAGATTTCCATCAAGCGTTGCTTGAAGCAAATGTGGATCACACTTTCTTGGAAATTGAAGGCTTAGGACATAAGAAAAAACCGATAATGGATAAATATCGAGATATCTGGTTTGACTACCATGTTGATTCCTTAACGCAGGCAGGAGGAATAATTGAAAAGTAGCAGACGGGAAGCTTTTGAAGTGCTGACGGGGCCTGGGAAAGTTTTCGAGCTATACCAAGATAGAGTCTGGGGCCGATCATGTAAATTATTTCGTAATACTCCTCTTTCGTTGAGGGAATTATTTACATCGACTAGGAGCAATAACACTTTCGTTATTTACGAAGACGAACGTTACACATTCGAAGAAACTTATCAGCGATCCTGTCGTATTGCCCAAATTATTAAAACGAAATACGGGATAAGGAAAGGGGATAGAGTTGCCATTTCTATGCGTAATTTTCCCGAGTGGATTTTTATTTTTAACGCGATCACCTCCATTGGAGCTATCGCTGTTGCAATGAATGCTCTGTGGCAAAGTAAGGAAATGGAATATGGACTCAAGGACTGCGGAGCATCCTTGTTGTTTGCGGACCAAGAAAGAGTAGATCGATTAAAACCATCTTGGGATAAAATCAACACGAATGTAGTTGCAATTCGGGCCACAAGAATACTCGATGGGGTATCTACACTTGACTCTCTATTGCAGACACAGCCTGACTGCCCAATGCCAGAGGAAAAACTTAACCCAGATGATCGAGCTATGATCTTGTATACCTCCGGATCAACGGGGAAACCTAAGGGTGCAGTCTCCAGCCATAGAAATATTCTGAGCGCACTTTTTTCGTGGAGTCTGCAGGCCGAAATCCGTTCCTATATGGAGGAAGAGGTAAGCTTAAAAATACAGACCAGTGACAACCAATCCGCTACCTTATTAGCAGTACCACTATTTCACGCAACAGGATGTTTGGCAGTAATGCTTCAGAGCTACCGAGCACAGCGCAAAATGGTCTGTATGTATAAGTGGGATACAACAGAAGCGGCTAGACTCATCGAAAAAGAAAAGATCAGCGGTTTTAATGGACCCGCAACCATGTCTGGAGATCTAGTAGACGCAGCAAAAGTCTCTGGGCGAGATTTATCCAGTCTACAGAGTGTCGGGGGAGGCGGTGCCCCAAGATCACCAAACCAAGTTCGTGATATTGCTGCCACTTTTAATAATGCAATGCCTAGCACGGGATGGGGTATGACTGAAACCAATTCAGTTGGAACGGGAATTGGGGGAGAAGATTATTTGCAACATCCAAACAGTGTGGGTGTCTGCCATGCCGCGTTAGAGATGCGTGTTGTAAAAGATGAAAAGGTACTCCAAGCTGGCGAAACTGGTGAACTGCAGATTAAGGGTGCTTCTATTATTGAAGGCTACTGGGAGCAGCCGGAAGCGACAAAGAAAGCTTTTGATGGAGAATGGTTGCGTACTGGCGATATTGGGTATATCGATACCCAAGGATACGTCTACATCATTGATCGTATTAAAGATCTTGTTATTCGAGGAGGCGAAAATATCGGGTCAGCAGAAGTAGAATCAGCTTTAAATGAACACGCCGATGTTATAGAAGCATCGGTTTATGCGGTACCAGATGAGAGATATGGAGAAGAAGTGGGCGTAACGATTTATAGTCAAGGCTCTCCTGATCCTGAGGAATTACGAGATTTTCTGAAGGAGCGTATTGCCCAATTTAAGATTCCGCGATATATCGAAATTACTAATACATCGCTACCTCGATTAGCCTCCGGGAAGATCAATAAGCGTGATCTGAGAATAAAAGCAACGAAAAGAATTTCTGCGTAAAGATGTCGCTTCAATGGTCAAAAGTACTAACGTCATAGCGATGTTTTAAGATCAATATAATGGAGATATTGTAGGATCTACCGTCAATAAAATGAAACTGATGCGAACTCATACAATTGCAATTAACTCAATCACAAAAGAAGTTTGCAAACTATATAACTCCGAGAATGACCTTAAGGAACTGAATAATTTAGCGAATGATTATTCTCTGTTTAATTTACAATCGTATTTCGTGAACAATTATAGCGTTAGCCACAACAGGAGCGCCTCGCACACCAGCCACTGCAACACCGGTTCATGTAAGAATACGCATGGTTTTAGTTGCTAATAAAGCAAGCGTGGGCCAGCAAGGGATTCCAAAAAGCATCGGTGAATCGCCAACCCAGCAAAAATCATAACCGAGTTCTTTCGCCTCAACGATCTGATCTAGATGACTAATACCTCCAGCAGACAATCCAAATTCCATCAATTCTTTCCCAAGTCACACATGACTTAGAGCCACCCAAGCTAAAACACGCGCCTCTCATTGGCCAACGTATCATCCCAACGATGCGTCTTTAAGAAATCCAAAGCAGCTCGAACACCGGCAGGAGTGCCATCTTGAGCAAGCGCTTCTATCGCAAGTGCGGGGACATAACCGTTCGGATCCTGAAAAGTACTAATTAACAAATCTTCAATTTCACTCGCTGCGATATCAGAGGTTAAAAGCAATAACATTGCATTCATTCTAAGCTGATTCTCCCCCGTCCAGCCTCTTCCTACCGGAACTTCCTGCCAAGCTGGGTTACTGGTGGTGAGAAGTTTACGGATAGTCGGAAGTGCATCTCGAACATCTCCACCAATACATGCCAAAGCGTCCAGTGTTACTCTTAAAACCTGATGATGATCATCCTCCAATTGTTTTATAAGGATTGGTATTGCAGGTACGGCAGGCTCTCCAATTTCTCCTAAAGCAAACGCTGCGTTAATTTTTATCCATTTATCCTCGCTCTGGAGCAAATTAATGAGCACATCTAAGGCAGGTTCACCCATGGCCCCCAAGGCATACGCTTCATCCTGCAAAGCATACGCACCTTCGTTCCATTCCCTTGGATGAAATGCTTCCGAAATCTCTTTTATGTTCTTCCTGTAAGGCCTAAGTTCTTGCCCAGAGTATTCCAATAAACTCTTCACCAAGGGGTCAATGGCTTCTGATCCTATACTCGCAAGCTCATACACTGCATTGAGTCCTGATTCAGGATCATCACCGTTTAGATTACTGATCAAGGCTTCGATATTAGATTCGGTCGCTGGCAGACTGCTAAAGCGCTCACCCCTCATCCAGTCCCAAATGTAATTCCAAGCTCTCGTGTGACAGTACCTACCGCGGCGAGAGTGAGGCTCCGACCAAGTAACGAGACCACCATCCCAACTTGGACTTGATGGATTATGAGCTCGCATAAAAACAAATTTAAACATATAACGGCTCATTTCTGTTTTATTTGGGAATGCCGCATGAGCGATATCAAAAGCAATTAAAAAACAAGTGCCTGCTTTGACATGGTCACAAACAAAAGCATATTGCGAATCACTTCCCAAGAGTCCCGCCTGCAGGTGCGTCCCTGGAATAACACGAGTGGGCCCACGTTCCAAAGGAGTATCCTGAGGAAAGTAAAGAATCATCGCATATCGAGGCACATGATATCTTGCTCTCGAAAGCGGACTCTGTGAGTCTTGATGCCAAGCACTGGAGCCAGAGGAGCCCTTACCCATTGCCGGTGCATGCTCGCTGCCGACCAGTTCAGTACTGCAAGTCTCTGCGTCTAACGGCTCGCTCGCGTGCATAAATCGGTGAGGATGTAAAATGTAATCAATCCCGAGAACGCTCTCCAACGCACCGTGGATAAGAGGTGAATCTAGCACCTGCTGTAATTCTGGAACTCGGGGTAACACATTATTACCCATATTAAATTCGTGATTATTATTCCACTGAATCTTGTCGAAGATTTGGTTGTTAACCTCAGAGGGAACACCGCTATCGATGACTAGGATCCCGTCACAGATAAATGTGCGGATTTGCTCATCGCTAAGTTTAATTCCTGGTTTACGCAAAATTGAAAGCCCCATTGTTGCCCTAAATAGTATACTCAATTTTAATATATACCTGATTTAAATTATCTACTATAACAGCCAATTTGTCCGCTCATTCTAAGAACGAGAACGTGTTACAATTGGCTTTCAGAAGATTCCAGATAACCAAAGATTATTTTTGAGCATATTGATGACAAACAGCATTAAAGCCTTAACCTTCGATGTCTTTGGCACAGTTGTAGACTGGAGGTCATCTATAATAGAGGAAGGGGAGAGATTGACTAACCAGTTTGGTTATAAAGTTGAATGGGAAGATTTTGCTGATCGGTGGCGAGCAGGTTATTCACCGGCTATGGAACGAGTTCGACAAGGTGACATACCTTGGACTGATATCGATAATTTACACCGAATGATACTTGATGAACTTGTTATCGAATTTGCATTAACAAGTATGACCGAAAAAGAACTGGTCAATCTCAATAGAGTATGGCACCGACTCAAACCATGGGATGATGCTGTCGAAGGACTAAATCGATTAAAAAGACGATTTACAGTCGCCACGCTCTCTAATGGCAATATCTCCTTATTAGAAAATATGGCTAGATTCGCTAACTTATCTTGGGATCAGATTTTCTCAGCAGAGAATTTCGGCCACTATAAGCCAGATGCTGAAACCTATATGGGTGCAGTTTCGTTACTTGGACTTAAAGCTGGAGAAGTAATGATGGTAGCAGCACACCCTAGCGACTTAGAAGCTGCTGCTGAAAATGGACTCAGAACTGGCTATGTCGCTCGACCACTCGAGTGGGGCCATGGATATATAACGGACCATGTCTCTGCTGACGACTTTGATATTGTCTCGAGTGATTTTCTTGATCTCGCAGCCAAGCTAGGCGCATAGAAAGTTCAAAAGCTTTCCCACTGCGCGAATAAACGATACTAACTATTGCTCCTGCCGGCCATCATTTCTAGAACCAAACGCAGATATTCGCATAGTTACAAACAATGGACTCGCAAACCTCTCGACAGTGCTTCCATAAAGTCTCGCCGATATCGTCGAGATATATCAGCGTCTACAATGCCTTGGAACCCGTGACATCCTCCAGCAGATACAACGAGTTCCGTAGGAACCCCAGCCGCCATAAGGCGCCTGGCGTAGGTAATATTTTCATCCCGGAACAAGTCTAACGTCGCCGTATGCAGCCACGTAGGGGGCAGTCCTTGCAATGAATCAGCTCTTGCAGGTATATACGGTGCTCGCCTCGCCGAATCTCCAATATAAGCGTTCCATGCATATTGATTGCTCGAACGCGTCCAGACAAATTCACCCACAAGTGGATCTCCTGGATTAGCCAAATCACCTGTGCGATCATCTAGCATCGGGTACGTTAGATGCTGATGACAAATAGCATACTCACCCTGGTCCCTAGCTTTCAAAGCAAGCGCTGCGGCCATGCCGCCGCCGGCACTTTCTCCTCCAATTCCTATATGATTACTGTCAACCTTTAAGTCACTCACATTGAAATGGAGCCAGGCTAAAGCTGCATAGCAGTCATCTAAAGGACATGGAACAGGATGCTCTGGGGCGAGTCGATAATCAACGGAAAGCACTACTGACCCAAGATCTGCACAAATTTTTAGATTATTCGCATCTGAATCCTCCGGAGTACCAAAGATATATCCCCCTCCATGCATATGTAAATATCCAGGTCTCTGTTCCTTTGTATCTTTTAGGGGAGTGTAAAGCAGACAGCGCACATCGGGCGCATCGTCTACAGATATGAATATTTCTTCCCTAGCGACATTAAATCCCGCAGGATCCCCTAGCTCCGTCGGCTTAAACTCTTTTCGTGCCTGGAGCATTACTTCATCTGATAAAGTAAAAGTACTTTTTCGATCAAAGATCTCTCTCAGTTCGGGATCTAGTAAATGTTCAGTTAATGACATACCGCACTCTCTTGTAAGGTCGTTTTGATTTCTCTGAAATAAATAAGCAGACAGTCACCGCATAGTGTCCCTGTCCTGCACCCTATTGCATTAAAAATTCGCTAAGCTTGTTATGATCTGTATTTGGAACAACGAAGTCTTGCCTAACACCAGCATCTAATTCCTCCTCTGAATCGGCAACAATCTGTTCACAAACCCTTTGGCCGTGGTCCGATAACTGATCGAAGATTACTCTCGGTACACATTTTCTCGCGGGCTCACGATACCAAGGCGCAAAAAATTCCGCGTTAGGAATTGCGCGCACCTCGTCTGACACGTTAGGAGTTCCTCCATGCCATGCGCGCACATCTCGTATTAATACACTTCCTGCTGGAGCCGGGCAAACAGTACTCAGCTTCATCCATTCTGGTTCTTCCTCGAAGAGCGGGATTGGCTGAAGCGAATGCTGCGTTCCTGGAATCTGACGGATAGCACCGTTAGTCCTTGTAAAATCGACCATAAGATAATTACAACATATATAAGGACAGGGTAAGTCTCGATAACTCAAAACTCCACGTGGATCAGCAAAAGCACTAAATCTCTCTCCCATATCACTGTGTAATGACTGATACTCGACCGCACCCGGAAGACAAAAATCTCCCCCGCCGCCACGTGCGATATATTTGGAGGATCCAAAAATAGCGGTAAGGATAGGCGTAACAGTTTCCAAATCCAAAAGCATCGCCCATTCCGGTTGATGCATTAAGTGCCCCGTCCTGCTCGCACCGCCAAAAGAGTAACGATGAGAGCCTCGATTACCGATTCTATCGGGATCAAGTTTGAGCATCTCGCGAATCACTCGATCACAACCCTTACGCATGAAATCGAGTCTTTCCGTATCCAAAGCATCTCTAATGACCACAAATCCATCCCGATAAAATATTTTAACAGCACGATCAATCTCATCTGGGACCAAAATCTCTAGCCCCTTTATACCATTGTTAGCATCTAGATAATCTCGCAAGTTTTTGACTTTAGGGTTTTCAGGACTTCGATTAATCGAACTAAAACCAGTTTCATCTGAATTCATTTTCCAGTTCCACTGAATCTAGTTTCTGCCACTGTCGCAGTCTTCATTTAATCCTCTGCAGACTATGAAACTGGCTTTACACTAATTGCATTGGTCGCAGTTCTCCCTTCCTCAATAAGCAAACCAATCGCACCATCAGAAAACGTATTACTAGTAGCGGTTAATACATTTTCACCATTAATACTCCCTAACAATTGATCACCATGGACCTTGAGGGAGAGCTTCATAGTCTGACCAAACTCCCATACAAAATCTGTTTCAACAAGAATTGTTTCATCATGCAGAACTTCCACCAATTGAACCTTATTTTCAGATTTCAACTCCAGAGCGTAATATCTTTCAAGACCTTGGACTCGTGCTGCTATTCCCGCACGTTTCGCTAGATGAGGCGTTACATCCGCCGTTACCTCATAATCTCTCCAGTCCCTTGTCCCCTGCATAATCAAACCTACGCCCTCATTCTGCACAAGACGAAAACTCTCCGCCCAACCGGTTAAGCTATCGACTGCGTTGATCCAAGCATTCCGCCACATCGTCGGCGCATCTTTCCAACTGCCTTTATGCTCTGGCCGGGTAAAAGTTACCTCTGGAGTACCCTCCCACGTCAGCCAGTCCAGATAGAGCTTTCCAGAACCTTCTACTTTTATACCCACCTCAAAAACAGGATTAGCTTCTTTAGGAACAGTTAGTGACAATTCTTTACCATCGCCCGCTGACAGCGCAACGGTATCGCCATAAAATGTTAACACTTCGTCACTGTTACCAAATGATCGTAGATATAAACAAACCGACAAATTATCAACACCGACACAGCGAGCCTTCAAGACCTGACCACTGTGGACCCTGGGAGAAGCCATCAAACCATAACCTCTCTTCTGAAAATAATCAGTTACCTCTTTACTCGGAGAAAAGACCGGAGAACCACAATGCGCCGTACCCTCAGAGGTTACCTCAAGGCTTCGACTTCCAAGTTCGCTATGGCCTTCTGAATTGACAGCTTGACCAATACCATCCGTTACCAAAAAGCCTTGAACTGAGCCTGGAAATGCGAAGTGAAATTGCGCGCCATCTTTCGGCGAAATTGGCTCATCACCAGCCACACGTTGCCCTAGTTGAGCGATACTAACCGCTTCTCGAACACAATCGCTAATCCCTCGACTCCCCTCTGCAGTGGGAACGTAGATTCGATCTGCTACAGGACCTCGCCAATCCAATCCCTTGATAGCACCTGAATCAATTCCTGCTAGTCCGTTTTTGATACCCATCAGGCAGCCAACATTGCCCGAGTTACAATCGGTATCCCAGCCACAGGTATTAATGATCTTCATCGTCTCAGAAAAATCGTCTTCACCGTGGAGAAGCGAATGGATAATGAGGGCATGATTCGGAACCATATGACAATTTCCCCCATACTTATCGTAACCGTAGTTCGCAGCTATATTTTCTCTAGTAGCTCTCCAGTCAGGCTCTGCCGCGTGCCATTTTCGAACGTCATGAATCAATCGAGCAATGATAGAATCCGTTGGTATGTAGGTAAGCGCTTTATCGATCAGGTTATTCATGTCGGTTTCAATAAACGCCATTGACTCCATCACGGCGAGTACTACTGCCCCATAAACCGCCTCACCATCATGACTCACGCTTGCTGCCTCTTTTGCTAGCCTAGCCGCTTGATCCGGGTTCCCAGGGCTAACCAATGCCCATCCATCAATAAATATTTGTGCGCCAATTTGCTCAGCAACGACTTTACCATTCATTTTTTCAGACCCACTCATTGGGGCGTCAATCCCATGCTTCAAACGCAAAAAAGCGGTATGTTCTGTAGAATTACCCATGCCACCCCACCAAAGAATTGAACGTTTCTCGATGATATAGTTAAGCCAGCTATGACCAATATTCTTAGCCGAAATTGCAGGGTCCGAGTTAAAATCATCCAAGGCTCGAATAAAAGTAAACGTTCCTGAGATATCATCATCCGTAACAATAAGTGGAACGTTCAATTTATCATGCACATAGTAATTGATGTCGCCCAGCTCTTCCTGAATACGATCATAACTCCAACCCTCGAAGGGCCTGCCCAGATATACGCCAATTGATTTACCTAAAACACCCGCGTAAACGCGTTCTGCATAGTCAGCCGGAATACTCATTGCTTCTCCACTAAGTTAAATATCGGAAGGAGAATACCAGATTATTCGTCGATAAATTCATGTATTCTTTGCTACAGTTGTCGCAAGGGAAACACAAATGAAAAACCTAGAAGGCAAAGTAGCATTCATAACAGGAGGGGCTAGCGGAATAGGACTTGGTATCGCTACGGCTTTCCTAAAGGCCGGTATCAAGGTTGCTATCGGTGATATCGCTGGTGAACGCGCCCAAAAGGCTGCTGGACAACTCAAAAAAATTTCGGACGATATCCTAGCCTTGACCATTGATACATCCAGTGAAGAATCAGTCGAAAAGGCTGCACAGAAGGTCGAAGCAATATACGGCAACGTGCACATAGTTTGTAATAACGCGGGTATTGGTGGTGGCCGTAGATTCTTGGATACACCTATGGAGCGCTGGCAGCGTGTAATCGATGTTAACCTTTGGGGAGTGCTTCATGGGATTAATGTATTTCTACCGCGCCTGCTCCAGCATGGAGAAGGTGGCCACATAGTCAATACGTCATCCTTTAGCGGTATTGTTGGGCACCACTCTCAATCATGCTATGGAACCAGCAAATTCGCTGTCGTCGGCATGACCGAATATCTGCGTAACGACCTGGAAAAGGAGAATGTATCCGCTTCCGTACTATGTCCACATGTTGTTGACACACCGATTTACTACCCCGATCTCGCTGACGCGGACGTAGCTACTATCGAGAAGTTTAAGCAAGAAAAAATGCCTTGGTTGAAAAAAATTGGCGTTGACGCAGAAGAGACAGGAAATATGGTCTTGCGGGGAATTGAAACGGACGAGCTTTATATCTTTACTGATGGCACAGACTCACGGGAAATGATGGAAGGTCGAACAAGGGCATTGTTTGAGGCCATGGATCGACAATTCCCGCCGCGTTAAACTATTCAGCCTGAAGTCGACAAAAGGCCTCATCTCCAATATCGCTGGCGACTGCTTCACCCAATTCATGAGCACCGAGAATTGATGCACGGATAAGATCTGGCGTAACGACCATAGGCATATTGTGCATAATACCGGCAGCCATAGCAGCATCGGTTACGATATCAATATCTTCTTTGCGTTCTCTGCTCATAGCTAATTGTCCTAAGTGTATCGGTAGCCCAACACGAGCGAAGAACTCTGCTGCCTTCGTTGCATCCTTGTTATCCTCCATCACTAAATGTGCAAGGGTACCCATAGCAACCATTTCTCCATGAAGATAATTTTCGTGCACCGAATTAATATGAGTATAGGCAACAGCAATTGCGTGTGCCGCGGCACAGCCACCACTCTCAAAACCGATACCACTAATCAACGTATTGGCTTCTACCACCCTCTCAACCGAATCATCACAGCGACCTACAGCAACTGAAGCACTCGCCATCTCACCGTAGTCGTACAAGGTATGGGCACATGTCTCACCCATTGCTGTGCAGGCTAAAGTGGGGCGAGCACCAACGCAGTTTCTTCCGTTAGGATTAGTGAGGCACGCCTTTGCCTCATACCAAGTTGCCATCGCGTCCCCCATACCAGCGACCAAAAATCTCTCCGAGGCGCTTGCAACTACACCTGTATCTACCACTACTAGGGCCGGACTCTCCGGGAAATACTCAACATCATTTTGTACCCCTTCCGAAGAATACATTACAGAAAGCGCTGAGCACGGAGCGTCATTTGAAGCCAGTGTTGGTACGACTACAACTGGCAACCCTAGTCGGTAGGCTATGCTCTTCCCCGCATCCACACATTTGCCCCCGCCGACAGCAATAAGGCAATCAACATTTTCGGTCTTCAGCGCTTCAACCTGCTTGTTGATCTCCTCGAGTGAACACTCACCATCGAATACAGTCACTATGCTACTCACATTTCTTTGATTGAGACTGTGTATTATCCTAGCGCCCTCAGCACCATGACCACGACTTGATGCTAATACAGACGCGCGCTTCGAATTGAGCAGAGATATATACCTCCCAACGTTATCGATAACGCCTTTACCTTGAATATATCGCTGTGGTGCAATCATCACTCTCGGGACAGAGTTTTCATCCGTAAAAACATTAGCTGGTGTGTATATATCTGTATTCATCACTAGAACTCTATCTTATTGATAAACAATCACTATAGATGAAGCAGTCAAAGCTGTGCAACGAATTACTAATCCAAAGTCATTGATAAAACGTAAAATAGCTATGAAACTACTTTTACTTTTATTGCTTTTTCCGATGTCCATGGTTAGTGGAGACACCCAAATAGAGATACTGACCGCCTTTGACAACCAGACTCCTAACCTGCGTTGGCGTGCTGTCAACGACAACGTTATGGGCGGACGATCCACCGGTCGATTTAAAGTGAACGACGGAATATTAACGTTTACCGGCGCAACCAATACAAATGGCGGGGGATTCGCATCCATACGTTCAAGAACTCGTAATCTGTCAATAGTTGACGGATCAGAAGGTGTTCATTTTAGGGTGCGTGGTGATGGAAGGACATATACGTTCGTCCTAGAGACTAACGCTAGTCGGGCTTCCTACTGGTCATTTTTCCCGACTGTCGACAATGAATGGGTAGATATGAAGATTCCATTTTCCGAATTTTGGCCCAATTGGAGAGGCATGCGTCTTTCGCGTCCTGATTTGAAGACAGAGGCAATAGAAAGTGTAGGCGTCATGATCTACGATAAGCAAGACGGTCCGTTTCAACTTGAAATGGATTGGATTAAGTCTTACTAGTCACAGCAAAGCTGTCACTATCGAAAGCGACCCCAAATCCGTCCGCTTCACCCAAAGTAATTTGCCCGTTTTTAACGGAGGGCTGGTCTTTAACCCAAGTCATCCACGGCCGACCCGATTCCGCTAAAGGGTTCGGATCTAAGGCACAGATGGCATGTAAAGACCAAATCTCGCTCCCGCGGTGAGGACAAACGTCAATCCCATATTCCGCCCCAAGACGATAAATTTTTAAGAGCTCTGTCATACCGCCACACCAGCACACATCTGGCTGCACAATTGTATGCAGTCTCTCCCTCATTAGCAGATCAAAAGCTTTAGCCGTATATTCGTGCTCCCCTCCAGCAATTGGAATTGGACACTCGTCCCGTAATCGCGCATAACCCTCAAGGTCATCGGGTAACAATGGTTCCTCTATCCAGCTGAGGCCAACATCAGAAAGTTCATCAGCCAGTCTTAAAGTACTATCAACATCCAAACCCATAAAAGCATCACCCATGATCGTCACATCCGGACCCAACACCGCGCGGACCGCGCGGACTTCATGAATCACACGATCGATACTTTCTTTAGTCACTGATCTCTCCCCAGGCTCAAAACCCAGGAATAACTTCAGCATAGAGTAACCTTCAGTACCATTATTTAGCCATTCTTTCGTAGGCCTGCCTGTTCGGTAGGCAGGCACTGTCTGAGTAAAATCTTTCGAAAGAAGTTTAGCAAGAGGTTTCTGAGCAACCTTTGCTCGCAAGTCCCATAGCGCAAGATCAGCGCCACTGATTGCCATTATGGCGAGACCTTTTTGACCATATGGCAACGTCCTCCAATACATTTCCTCCCAGAGGCTTTCTACATCGGCAGAATCCTGCCCAACTAAGATATCTCGAATAACGGTATCGATTACGTGAACACCTGCTAGTCCTCCACCGCCCACACCATAACCAGTGAGTCCTTCCTCAGTGTCAATCATAATTAGGATCTGACCAAGCCAATCCCGCCAATCATCGGGAGCACCCGGAGATAGAGGCTTTACTGCACGAACCCGGGTAATTTTCAAAAATCCTCCGATCTACAAATTGGAATCAAAGTCATATTAACAATTGCTAGGACAACTTTTACAATAAAAGATATTTGATCTTTCTTCTACCAAGTCTTAGTCCTCGACACTGTCTCACCTGATTATATATTATTAAAAGACCTACAATGAGGTTTGTAACCAAAGCAACGTCAATGACAGGGCAGTCAATAAAAGGAGGAAGCATTGCCACAAAAACCCAATATCGTATTCATTTTCCCGGACCAACAACGCGGTGACTCCGTGGGATTTTCAGGGAATAGTAAAGTAAAAACACCGAATCTGGACAAGCTGGCAAACGAAGGGGTGACATTCACAAGGACGTCAAGTAACGGACCCATCTGTATGCCCGCTCGTATGTCACTAATGTGTGGATTACCTGTTACTCAGCATGGACTCTGGGCAAATAATTTGAGTGGTGATCCGACTCTAGCTAATCATGTGCGAAACATTAGCGAAGCAGGTTATCGCACCGCTCAGATCGGCAAAGTGCACTTTTATGTGAGATCTGCAGGTGATGGCCATTCGAGAGACTTTACCTATCGGATGAATGATTGGGGCTGGGAAGATAGCATCGAGCTTCGGGATATCACTGCTTATACGAATGCCGATTGTTTTTATACTGATTATCTTAAAGAGCAAGGATATCTTGAAACACTTCGTAATTACATTCGCACTTATGTTCGTGGTGAAGCAGCGGGACTTCTAAGACCTTGGGAAACACCCCCCAGCCTGCTACCAAATGACAAAGATATTGATATCTACACCGCTGAGAAATCAGTCGAATATATCGAAAATTATAACGACGATCGTCCATTTTATTTACAAGTATTGTTCCCCGGACCTCACAATCCATTCGACTCACCGGCTGATGATCGCGCCCTATACAATCCTGACGAAATGCCCGATGCAATACTTGACCCTACAACTGGTCCGGTATCACCGCAGGTTCAGCGAATGAAAGATGTTAGTCATCTGGGTAATATGACGGCCAGTCAAGCTAGACAGATGCGTCTTTATTATTACGCCAAAGTAACGCACGTTGATCGGGGTATTGGTATGGTTATTGGCGCTCTAAAAGCAAAAGGTTTAATGGATAATACTTGGATAATTTATACGTCGGATCACGGTGAAATGTTGGGGGACCACCGGTGTAGCCACAAAGGGCTTTTCTACGAAAGTGCTTTAAACATACCCCTGTGCGTAAGACCGCCGAGGGGCATGACGCATTGGAAATCTCGAGCACTTACAGACCACTTGGACCTCACCGAGACGATGCTAGAGATCGCAGACGGATCTGCACTGCAGGAAGGGAAAGAATACCGAAGCTCCCTTCTAAGTAAGATTATCAATGGCCCAGAGGGAAAATCTGCACAACAAGGGAAACAACATGTCTTTAGTGACATTCGTCTCTACTCAATGGTGAGGAACGACAGGTTCAAACTTGTGGCGGATTCTCTAACCAGAGACCCAACAGAACTATACGATATGAGCGCGGACCCTAATCAACTGAACAATTTAGTTGATAATAGCGAGGCGAGAGGAATTGCAACAGAATTGATCGAGCCTTTAAATGCGCACTTAGATAAGCTTGATCATGCAAAAGTCAAAAAATATCAAGATGCGCTCGGCGAAAACCCTAATCTTGGTAGCGCGGCTGACAGAATGGGTGTACCGACGATAAATACAGAGGAGCGGCATGAATAAGACGAAAGTAGCTTTAGTAACACGCCAACCGATAGATGTTCGACTTGCAGCATTGAAGAAAATTTCGGCCAAGAAGGATTTGCTAGAAATCGTTTCGGCTGACGTGCTTCAGAATCCTGATGAAATTATTACTAAATGCTCAGGTGCAGAAGTCCTCATTACAATTAATACTGATCCTGTTAATGCATTTGCCTCAAAACTACCTGGTCTAAAGCTATTGCAGACCTTCAGCGCTGGAACGGATCGCCTTGATAAAGAGGGACTCCTAAGCCAAGGAACGAAGGTAGCTAATAACGGTGGAGCAAATTCCGTTGCCGTTGCCGAACACGCAATCATGTTGATGCTGACAATCAATCACAAGTTTGATGAACAAATTGAGAGCGTAAAAAAGGGTAACTGGGCGAACGACATCACAGGACCGCTATCAGAGGCTACTTCCTTGGTGGGGAAACAAGTAGGTATCATTGGACTGGGTCGAATAGGATCTCGAGTGGCCAAACGCCTATCGGCTTGGGAGTGCACAGTCGCGTATTATGACACGGTAGATTTCGATAGCGAATATGAAACTTCAACAGGGGCAAAACGCTTATCGTTGGAGGAGTTGGTATCAACGTCAGATTATATTTCTCTCCATGTCCCACTTGATAGAGTCACCCATCACATGTTCGGTACTGAACAATTTAAAGCCATGAAGAAGAGCGCTGTATTGATAAATACCTGTCGAGGCAGTGTTGTAGACGAACAAGCGCTGATCGAGGCGTTGAAAAACAAAGAGATCTGGGGCGCAGGCCTTGATGTGACAGAAATAGAACCGACACCATTAAATAATCCCCTGATTACCATGCCAAATGTCGTCATTACGCCACATCAGGCAACACGGGTTATCCAATCAGAATGGAATGCTGACATGAATGCCATAGAGAATGCAGAGCGTATTGCCCTTAATCTCGAACCTTACTGGGTAGTCGACCCTGTCTAGTCGTTAGTAGAAAATAGTAGTGCTCGCCATGGCGATACCGCTAAAGTCGATTGGATTTTTCTGGAAAGGAAAGAATATGGATAAATTAGAGTCCGTCCAACTTAAAGAGGCCTTCGATCGAGACGGAGTTGTCGTTATTCGTAATTTCATTGCTCAAAAGCAAATAGATGAAATTTGTGAAAGAGCAGAAATATTAACTCGGCGGCTGCCAAAACGTAGTGATATTTTTTCGAATATAACCAAAGGCCTAGACAAAATAGATGATTACTTCAATGATCTATTATTCAAAGGCCCACAAGTACCAGTTCTCGAGATGCTGTTGGGAGAAAAACCAGAACCAACGACAGCGAGTATTTTCACCAAGGACAAATATAGTCAGGAAGTACATCCTCATTCCGATGCCATGAAAGGTGGAGTCGTCTGGTTAGCCATTGACGCGACAAATATCGGTAACGGTTGTCTCCAATTTCTAAAAGGTTCTGACCAAAAAAAAGAGGAATTTGCTCATCTAAGCGCATCCGAACCTACCGACTTCTCAAGCCATCCCGACCGCTTCGAATGCACTATGAGCTCTGGTGATATCGCTTTTTTTAGGCCCACTACAGTACACTGGTCTGGACCCAACCACGAAGGAAGTTCCCGTCGTGGCTTGAACTACTTTTACGTAGGAGATGCATTCAAAGGTTTAGAAAATAGATACAGAAAGGAGAATGGGTAGATCTGATGGAAAA
Organism: Gammaproteobacteria bacterium; assembly: GCA_002690865.1. Lineage (GTDB taxonomy): Bacteria > Pseudomonadota > Gammaproteobacteria > Pseudomonadales > Azotimanducaceae > UBA7455. Next base: position 103,414 of record NZGG01000005.1, read on the forward strand.
GAAAAAACAGACTACAGCTTAAAAATAGGACGCGCCAATGGCTTCTGATACCTTAATAAAAATCTCACTCAAATTTATCCGTGTCAGCTATAAAACTTGCTGGACGTTCATTCAACTACAGAATAAAGATGGGCAGATTGGCGAAGGCGAAGCCTCACTTACCGGGCGCGAAGACCTACTGCAAGAAGCAGCGAGATGCATACTGCCAAAAGTATTGAACGAAGCTCGGCCGTCTGAACCGAGTTCTTTTGCTCAGCGAAATCCTCCCAGTGATATTGCAAAATCCAGTATTGTCAGCGCTATTGATCAAGCTTTGTGGAGTTTGTACGCACAAACCGTAAGCTCTTCCCTAGCAGAGGCTATAGGCTCTTGCCGTAAAACTATTCCGGTTTACGCTAATATCAATCGAAGAACAGAGAATCGCAGCCCCGATGGCTTTGCTAAAAGCGCCCGTGCTGCGGTCGAAACTGGTCATGTAGCATTTAAAATTGCGCCATTTGACGAAGTTAGCCCGAGAATTTGTGCTGAAGGCGCAGGTCAAAATGCAATGCAAGCTGGTTTAGATAGAATCGCTGCGGTGCGAGAGATGGTTGGACCAGATAGGCGGCTGATGGTTGACTGTCATTGGCGTTTTGATGAAAAAACTGCAAGCAAACTTAATGAGATGCTAGCTAAACTTGGAGTTTATTGGGTCGAATGTCCAATACCCGAAGTAGAAAGTAATATTCCTGCTCTGGCTCGTCTACGTCACCAATGTAATGGGCTTAGTATGCGTCAAGCAGGACTTGAAACAAATATAGGCTGGGACAGTTTTCGGCCTTATTGCGAGGGCGGAGCCTACGACGTGGTTATGCCTGATATTAAGTATATCGGCGGCATCCATGAGTTGCAGCGCACAGCTGCAGAAAGCGAATCACTAGGAATACAGGTTTCGCCGCATAACCCGAGTGGACCTATAGCCCATGCAGCAAGCCTACAACTCTCTGAGGTACTCACTGAGTTTGATATGCTTGAGTTACAATTTGATGAAAGCTCACTCTTCGACGACCTGGTGGGAGCACCTTTCTTACCTATTAAGAATGGCTACACCAAAGTACCACAGGGGCAAGGATTGGGCGTCAATCTCGTCGAGTCAGTTATGCAAACAACCTTTGAACGCCAGACTCTTGAGTGGAGCGCCTCTCGCTAATCTCGATAGTCTTGCCAAAGATACTCCAGTGCCTGGGGTAACAACTGAGCTTTCATTGCTCGATCACAGTGTCCAGCATTACGTACAAAACTAAACTGGTAAGAGTAGCCTTTTTCTGAAAGAACATCTGCCATCCGCTGATTAGCTAAAACCCAGTCATGCATATTATCTCGCATTATATTCGGGTTATACAGATCACGATCGCCAACACATAACCAAATTCGAAGTGGCTTTGCTTGGCTACAGGGAATTATGGATTTATGGAATTCCCATGCACCACCAGGTATGTCCGGATTATGGGGCCATTGCTGATTAATAAATGTGCCCGACAAGCTGAGGACTCTCTGATAAAGGTCATTACGATACCAAGCCATAATCAATGCACATGAGGCACCAGAACTACAGCCCATAGCGGCGCGTGCTTCGGGATTTTTCGTTAGCCTAATACCGCAGCTGATCTCCACACGCGGCAACACCTCAGTCTCAACAAATTCGGCATAAAGAGGGGACATAGTGTCATATTCCAGACCCCTTTGACTGCCTTGGGCATCACCACCACCATTACTAACACTGATAGCTACCATGGAAGGAATACGTCCGTCTGCAATCAAGGTATCAAGCGCCGAAAAAAGCATTCGGTCAGGTCCATCAGCACCGACAATAAAGGGAGTATCAGGCTTACATTGATTTGGCACATAAACAGTAACCATACGTGAGTAAGAAGCAGAATAACTAGTAGTGACAAGTAGTTTTGCTGGATTATTTGGGTCTGGCGTACCAAATGTTCCTTTCTTTCGCTGTATACCTGGAAAAATTTTACTTTCGCTTGATTCTAGTAAGATCTCATGGATAGTGCCGTTAAGGAGAGGCCCTTCCTCTGATATTTCTGGCGCATCGTTATGTGTTGGTCCGACAACAAAATTCCCATCAACGTCTATTGGTGGAATACTACCGTCAACCAGCATGGTGGCTTCAACGTGGCCAGTTGCTTGTGGATCACGCGTAGGAGGAGTTTTTTCCATTATAGGCTTTTGCTTTTATTCTACTGGCATCAGTATAGTCTACTATAATTCAAGTGGTCTAAAGCCCCATCCAATCTGAGGAATTCAATGACAATTTATGTAATAGGTGGCATCAATCAAGATATTGTTGCAACGAGTGATAATCATTTACGGCCAGGAGAGACTCTAACAGGCACTAGTTTAGCATATTACCCCGGCGGCAAAGGAGCAAATCAGGCCATTGCTGCAGCAAGAGCAGGATCATCAGTCACTATGATTGGGTGCACTGGTAATGATGCTTTTGGAACTGGGCTACGCGAATATCTTGCCAAATCAGACGTTGATATCTCCAAAGTAACAGTAAAGGAAGATGTCCCTACAGGGACAGCCCTGATCATTGTGGCGAAGGGAGAAAACTCCATCATGGTCGTTCTAGGAGCAAACGGACAGGTAACGCCTGAGAGTGTTCAGGGGATTGATTTCCAGAGTGAGGACCTCGTTGTTGCTCAGTTCGAAACCCCCTTGGAAACCACTCTCCAAGCATTTGAAGCGGCGAGAAGCGTCGGAGCAAAAACCCTTCTCAACCCATCTCCAATCAGCGGAACTATTAAACAAGAGCTACTCAATGCAACTGATGTTCTTGTTATTAATGAACATGAGTTCACATCAATCTTTAATGAGCCTCTAGACTCTTTGCTAAATGGTAAAGCAAATAGGCCAGGACAGTTCTCGGGAACCCTAGTTATCACACTAGGGGATAAAGGCGTCTCGACTTGGGACGACGATGAGTCAATAAAGCAGGAGGGGCGCAACGTAGATGTTTTAGATTCAACAGGGGCGGGTGATTGCTTTATGGGATATCTCGCTTCCGGATTGCATGAAAAACAGGAGCTACGTTCTGCTATCAAACTCGCTAATGTCGCTGCGTCTATAAGTGTCACAAGGGCAGGCGCAGCCTCCTCAATACCGGTCCGAGAAGAAGTGGAGAAAACTCTACTAGGCTGAAAGCATTACTGTAGCCCTGTGCAAAGGGAGCGTTTGGTTTGGCGTCTTTCTATTATGTCAGTAAGCTCGTGTTATTAGATTAATTAAGGAAAAGCATATGGGCGAGGTTATCGAACTACTATCAAGTGACGGATTCCATTTAGATGCCTATTTCGCGACACCAAAGGGTAAACCGAAAGCCGCAATTGTAGTGGCACAAGAGATTTTTGGGGTCAATGAGCACATTAAGGAAGTTGCCGAAAATTATGCTGCAGATGGATATGCAGCAATTGCACCTGCTCTTTTTGACAGGGTGGAGAAAGGAGTTGAACTTGGTTACGAGAGAGATGACCGTGCTAAAGGTGCGGAGATAGCATTCAATCAGCTAGAAATGTCAACGACGATCCAAGATCTAAGAACAAGTGCGGTATATATGGAAACGTATGGACGGGTTGGAATCGTAGGTTATTGCTACGGAGGTTTAATGTCGTATCTTGCCGCGTGCAACATTACAGAGCTTGCTTGTGCAGTGGGTTATTATGGTGGTCGAATTGTCGACTATCTCGATCAAAGCCCAAAGAGCCCGCTAATGTTGCACTTTGGTGAACTCGATGCACACATCCCAATGGAAGATGTTGAGAAAATCATCTCTGACAAACCAGACATTCCTGTATTTACCTACAACGCAGATCATGGATTCAACTGTGATCATCGTTCATCCTTTAATGCAGGTGCTGCAAGGCTTGCGCGCGAAAGAACCATAAAATTCTTTGAACAGGAACTATGCTCCTAAAGAAATTAACGGCAGCGCCCAATCTTATCGATGTGATCGGTAGTACCCAAGCTCATTCCAAGGGACATTACCATCTTGATGAGAACCTTGATCCGTCGTACTGCTTTTATGGAGATAGTGGTGAGGGTGTAATACATAATTTTCACCCAGCAAACTTGTAAGAGTATCAACGACCATCGGATCGAATATGACATCATCTATCTCTGGGATAAGCGCACGAAGGTTATCTCCTAACATATCGAGATGGGCGGTCTTACTCTGCGATTTGTCAACCTCTAGATAGAGATTCTGAGCATTTTTATAAAGATAGTCATGGTGCCGCTTGGTCATTTTTGAAGGCATGATGGTGAGATAATCTTCAAAAAGAAATTTCAAAAACTGATCGTCAGATAGAGGCAATTTCACAGGATTATATTTGAAGACCGCAAAAATATAATCAATCAACGTATCGTTGTCGAGTCGGTTAGGTTAGTCTGCTTGATGATCAATTGAGTAAGGGATAAAGGAGAGGCTATGCGATTTGGTTTCTGGCCAAATCCTCGGAGTAACTACGAGGATACCAAACAACTTGCAAACCATGCAGAACAAACTGGCTATGACGGGATTTGGTTAGCAGACCACTTCCTCCCAGAAGAACCCGAGCTTATCCCTGTTCACGAGTCATGGATTACAATGGCGGCACTATCTCGGGATGTTCCCAGAATCCGAATAGGGACCATGGTTTCCGGTAACACCTATCGACACCCTGCAGTTCTCGCAAACATGGTAGCGACGCTCGATAATCTCAATGATGGAAGATCTGTACTAGGTATAGGATCAGGCTGGCAACAGAATGAACATGAAGCATACGGTATTGATTACGATACTATTGGAATTCGTTTACGTAAATTAGATGAAGCTTGCCAAATCTTTAAAGGACTATTTAATAATGACTTCTTTGACTTTGATGGTGAGTTTTATACCCTGAAAAATGCACCCCTTGAGCCCAAGCCAAAACAAGTGAAACTACCATTAATGGTCGGTGGTGGAGGAGAGAAGGTGACCTTGCGAATCGCTGCTAAGTATGCTGATGAGTGGAATGTCTGGGGTGATATAAGTATTCTAAAACACAAAATGGCTATACTCGACCAACACTGCGAAGCAATCAAAAGAGATCCGAAAGAAATTGAAAGGTGCGCTGTTGCACTATTATTTTTGTCCGATGATGAAAAGTATTTAAAAAGAATAAGAGAAGCAGAGATAGGTACCCCAGCAATCATTGGTAACGTAAATGAATTACGCGATACTGTTGCCGCTTTTGATGAAGCAGGTGTAGAAGAGTTAATCATCCCGGACTTTACGCTTGGAACCCTCATCGGAGCAGATCAAAGAAAAAAGGATCTGATGGAGCAGTTTATTTGTGAAGTCGCTACAGTAGCCACTTAAATTTTGTTAGGAGAAGATAGATGTCTGAACTACTTACCGATAAAGTAGCCATTGTCACTGGGGGAGCTGGTGGGATAGGCAGTCGTATTGCAAAAGCATATGTGAACCAGGGCGCAAAAGTTGTAGTCGCGAGCCGTAACCAAGAAAAGCTCAGTAAGGTAGTAGGAGAGATTGAGTCCTCCGGGGGAGAAGCTATAGCCATCGCAACGGACGTGACCGTTCCCGAGGATGTAGAAAATATGGTAAACAAAACTATTGAACGATTCGGATGCATTGACATATTGGTCAACAACTCCGGCGGCGCCATGTTTATCAAGACACCAAATGAACTCGAACCAGAGGAATGGGATGCAGCGATAAGGCTGAACCTGAGTAGCGTTTTTTTATGTAGCCGGGCGGTAAGTGAACATATGATGAAGAAGAAAAAGGGCAGAATTATTAACATATCTTCTGTAGCGGGAATGCGGCTTTCGCCATCATTTGTGCATTATGGCGCAGCGAAAGCTGGCGTCATTAATCTAACCAAAGGACTCGCGGTCTGCTGGGCACCCAATAATATAAACGTCAACTGTATCGCCCCAGGATTAACTGCTACTGAAGGTGTTGCAAACTGGTTACCTGAGAAGAATAAAGAGGATGGTACCCCGGTACCTCCGCTACTATATCCACCTAATCCGGAAGATGTAGCAGATCTCGCAACATTCTTAGCTTCAGAACTATCTTCTCATCTTAGCGGAGAACTGTTCCCGATTCGTTCGCTAACAGAGCTCGCGTAACCAGAATATCCAGACGATATAAACCGGCAAGCATTATGGCTAAAGAATTTCATTGTATCTTATATGAAAAAAAGGAGCCTCTAGCGTTGATTACGATTAATCGACCAGAGAAATATAATGCTATTTCGCTACAAACGTTGAAAGAACTTCAAGAATCTGTGGACTTAGCGGCAAAAGATGAAACTATTCGCGTTATAGCAATCACCGGTACAGGTGGCAAAGCTTTCGCGTCCGGATCTGATCTTAACGAGGTCGCTCAAAGAGACCTGAAGAAGGCCCTTGAACCAATTGTTCAGGGTCTCGCGGCGCAACTTGAGTCAATACCCAAACCTACGATTGCCGCTATTGATGGTATCTGTATGGGCGGTGGACTCGAGATTGCACTCGGATGCGACCTTCGCGTTTGCACTCCGACTAGTCGTTTTGGGACACCAGAAGGGAAGCTAGGCATCATCCCTGGTGGGGGCGCTACAGCGCGCTTACCAAGAATTGTTGGTCGAGCTTGGGCTATGGAAATGATGCTAATGGGCGATCCAATTAATGCGGATAAGGCAATGCAAATCGGCTTAGTCACGAGATTAGTTGAACAGAGCGATCTACTTAATGAAGTTCAACGCATGGCAGAGCATTTAGCCTCCTTCGCACCCTTTGTCCCTCAGTTTATGAAGACCATGGTTCATAAGGGCATGGAAGGTACTTTAGCTTCGGCACTAGCCATGGAAAAGTTTGCGCAAGGTGCGCTTATCCAGACAGAGGATAAAGATGAAGGGATAGATGCGTTCCTCCATAAACGCGATCCAAAGTTTAAAGGTAAGTAATAATAAAAAGGGAATAACAAGATGAGGGAGTGCTTGCTTGAGTGAAATAGACGAAGTTACTACTAAACAGAATGATCCTTTAGATCGAAAGAGAAAAATACACTGGCGAACCAAATTGCTATTTTCGTCCGGGGCGTTCCAAGAAGCCACTGTCGTCGCAGGGGCTATCGTTACTATATTATTCTACAATCAGATTCTTGGAGTTTCCTCTGTACTGTGTGGGACAGCATTTCTAATTGCGAGTCTTGTGGATGGGATTACAGATCCTCTTGTAGGTGCGTATACTGATCGTTTTAGAAGCAGGTGGGGGAGGCGTCATCCCTTAATGCTTGCCTCAGCTTTACCTATCAGTATTGCTTTTTATTTTCTCTATCAGCCAATTGATGGCCTCAGTGAGATGGGATACTTCATTTGGCTAACCGTCTTCTTGGTTGGTATGAGGACCAGTATTACTTTTTATAATATTCCACATGATGCATTGGGTGCTGAACTGACGGACGACTACGAAGAGCGCTCATCAATTTTTGGATATAATTTAGTAGCTGTAGCACTGGCAGCGTCCATAATGGCGTTGATAGTCTATTTTCTGATCTTTCCTTCAACGCCGGAATACGAAAACGGCCTCCTAAACGAATCGCGATATTTTTTATTAGCCTCATTAGGTGCCGTCACTATTTTTGTATCTATTCTGGTATGTGCTTTAGGAACGATGGATCAAATTCCCTATCTACACAAAGTTGAAATCAGAGAAAAGGTTGACTATCGACAGTTTTTTAGAGAACTGTTTATTCTAATAAGAAACTCCTCTTATATTTCGATCTGTCTCAGTATGCTTACAATCTACGCAGCCCTCGGCATTCTTGGCGTTGTATCAACATATGCCTACGTCTATGTGTATGAGATTTCAACAGAACAAATGACTCTAGCAGCCGTCATGAAACTTCCTGGTATGGTTTTAGCGCTACCACTATTAGCCTTGTTCTCGGCCCGGTTAGAAAAGAAACAGATTTTTATGGTGACGACATTTATCACTGGAGTATTTGGCGCTCTACCACATGTTCTGAAAATGCTTAACTTGTTTCCTGGTAACGAATCCGATTTTCTTCTCGTAGCTCTCTTTTTACCCTTGTTAATTTCTGCAATAGTAACGCCGGTGAACGCTATTGTCCTCGATTCGCAATTAGTTGATGTAACCGACTTGCACGAGTATCAAACCGGCTCGCGTGCAGAAGGCATCGTCTTCTCTGTACGTAGCTTCGCGATCAAAGCCACCAGTGGCGTTGGTGGGCTACTTGCCGGGTTTGGTCTCACGTACATCGGCTTTCCGGATAATGCTGAGGTAGGCTCTCTATCGGCCGAAACTATTAATGGCTTACTTTTCATGAACGGCCCGTTGTATTTGATACTCTACTGTCTCGGAGGTTTCTTCATGACATTCTATGTTTTAAGTAAGAATCGTCATGCAGAAATATTGTCAGAACTTGAAGCAAGAAGGGAATCAAAGGTGCTTGACGAAAATCAACGGATGCCAACATCGTCTAACTAAAAGATATACAGCGATGTCTAAAAATAAATATCGATGGAACCGTGATTCTGGCCAAAGGAATCTTGATTGACGACGAATATCATCTTTCAAGTTACAACAAACAAAAGAGTTTACACGGTTTGATGCGCCAAGTTACTCAGTTCATTTTCTTATGGAGGGTCTTTAGTAATTCCTGATAATTCTCTTCTTTGAAATTAGTGGAGTCTAGCTCCAAAACATGACCTCCAATATCTAACGGATTTTGATACAAGTACGATAGTTCGCCCAGATTGAATTTTTGTGCAAGTATTTTGTCACGGTGACCTTGATGTCTCTCGCCGGTCTCAGCACGCCTTCTATATCGATTAGCTAACTCCTTACCTTCCGCCTGACAGAGGATTTGCACCGGAGTTAATGCATACCTCGAGATTATCGATCGCATTGTAACCGAGTGCTGTGGTCGAAAATTACAATCCACAACGAAGGGAGAGTCAGACTCAAGTTGCTTTTCAATAAGATAAAACAAGATGGATATCGCTGCATTATCCATTTTCCGCCCTGATAACGATTCATCCGTCTCCACCGCAACGGGCATTCCAACGTCGTCAAACATAGGCTCCTTAACACCATCCTTGCTAAAGCAAGGAATGTGCAGCGAGCGAGCTAGTCGGGTGCTGATGGTCGTTTTTCCTGTCGCTGGACCACCAAGCACAATGATAAAAAACCCTCTCAAGCTAAACTAGTCAATAAAATTAGATGCTGTTTCAGCGCTGGCATCATCATGGATAATTGCTGCTAGCGCTGCTGTTATACCCATGATGTTATCGTGGCCCCAAATATTACGACCTATGCATATACCAATTGCACCCGCATCCATCGCATCCCGGACCATGAGAAGGGTATCGCGATCAGACTTCGCCTTTGGCCCACCTAAAACCAATACCGGAACAGAACAGTTATCTACTAATGTTTTAAAACTTTCTTTATCCCCTGTATAAAAAGATTTGACAAAATTAGCTCCAGTTTCACTGGCCACACGACATGCCGCTGCAGTGATCTCAGGAGTTCTCTTATCCGCTCCAGGCCAACCAAACGGAATGACTTCTGCCATTAATGGAAGGCCCCACTTCTTGCATTCAGCTGCGAGGGTAACCATATTCATAACAGTCTCTTTCCCAGTATAACTACCCAAATGATCATCACCGCGCTCACACCAGGGATACAATTCGGCCTTGATGCCGTCAACACCAAGACGAACTGCCCTTTCAATAATCGGTGTGACCGTCTGCGGCGTTGTATCTACACTCAACCATAAACCAGTACTACCAAGCACTTCCGCAGCACCTTCCGCTGTCCCATAGGGAGTTAAGACAGCATCTGCTCCACCCGCCATCACCGCGCTGATAACAGCATTTGGATTTTTTAAGCCCGTCACAGAATCATAAGATCGAGAGTGATCCATAGCTACCACTAGTGTTCGACCAGAACTTCTAAACAAATGTCTTTCTCGTAAAGTATTCATCGGTTCATTATCCCAATTTATGCGGTTGGATGATGCAAAACATGAAAACGATTTATGCTGGCTTTCTCAACATAGGGCTTCAACAGAGCACCAAGCTCGTCGTGATAATCAGTTTTCGCATGAACCTGAAGAGCTTTCTCATCCGAATAAAGTTCCATAGTACCAAGCATACCGGTGTCATCTTTAACAATAGTATACATAAGAGTTCCTGATTCATTTTCTACACACGTCGATGCGAACTTCTTCATCTCAGCCTGAACCAAATCCTCATGACCTTTTTTTGGATAGAGCTGCACCATGATTCCAATCATAATTACTATTTCCGCTTTTTAAATCCTTAGACTTGACTTGGATTAATGAGATATTTTTCGCCAGTCGCACGTTTATCGATCACCGATAATGCGTCTGCAGTTAAAAACTCCTGGAAGGACACTTCTTTCGTATAACTGCTTGCGAATGTCGAAGTGATTTCGGCCGCGACTTTTTGTCTTAATTTGTTTGCTGCGTCACGGCCAATCTTTTGTAAGAAAGGTCCTAACAAATAGCCGCCCATACCCCATGACATGCCAAATGTACGATTAAACGTTGTCGCAGAACGATCTAGACCGCCATAGATATAAACCTGCTTATGAGTGGTCGACCCATAAGGACCAGAGGTGGCTGCGTCACGGCTCAAAGCATGTTCCATTGCTGTCAGTATATCCCCGGCTAACTTGCCTCCCCCAAGGGCATCAAAAGCGATCGTCGCCTTGGTCTCAGCAAGCACATCAGTCAAATTGGCAAAAAAATCAGGGCTCGAGGTGTTACAGACATATTTAGCGCCGATACCTTTCAGAAGATCAACATGCTCTTGATTACGAACGATGTTTACAAGATCCACACCTTCGTTAACACAAAACTTTTGTAACATCTGCCCAAGATTCGAAGCTGCTGCCGTGTGAACCAGAGCTGAATGACCTTCCATACGCATAGTCTCCACCATACCGATAGCAGTTAACGGATTGACAAAACAAGAAGCTCCTTCTCTGGGAGTGGTTCCATCCAATAACTTAAGGCACGTTTTCGCTTTATTTATTCGATACTTTGAGTACATACGACCGCCAAGTACAGCGACAGTTTTACCTATTAAAGCCTTCGCTTCCTGGGAATCACCAGTCGCAACTACAATACCCGCACCTTCGTTACCACAAGCCAAAGCCTTACCCTCTCTCGCTGCCGTCGCTTTTCGCATCGACTTAGGAATCATCGCTCTAATCCTCGGCTTATCCGGAGAGCCGAGTAGCTCTGCTGTCGACATATCTGCCGATGCGAAAAGTGCACCCATATCAGATGGATTTATCGGGGCAGCATGCACCTCAACAATCACTTCGTCCTCAGCACAATCTGGTACGGGCGAGGACTCGAGAAATAGCTCCAAGTAACCCTCTGCTGTGACAAGTGACTTTAATTGTAGATTCTCCATTTGTAATCTCCGTAATATTCGAATTTTTTTAAGACTCAATCCAAACGGCATCCTGAACAAGGAATGTCTTGGTTAGCGCGCATAACTAGGGATCAGAAGTCTATCACCGTATAATCAGACAAGCATACACAAAGTCTAAATGACTTCAAAAGTTAGAATTTTGGTTCTAGCTTTTGTTATATTGGGCTTAACTAAATTAGGAAGAAATAATGAAAAATCTCGAAGGTAAAACAGCATTCGTTACAGGAGGTTCAACGGGAATTGGTTTTGGTATCGCAACCGCTTTTCTCAAAGCGGGTGCCAAAGTGGCGATAACTGATATTCGAGATGACTTTTTGGCTACCGCGAAGAAAGAACTAAAGGCCATTGGTGAGAATGTCTTAACCTTCAATGTTGATTCTACAGATGTTGCAGCCATGGACAACGCAGCAAAAAACCTTGAAGACTCATTTGGCCCTATCCATATATTATGTAATAACGCAGGAATACCAGGAGGGGCACCTGTCCTTGAAACAGAGGATGCTCGTTGGAGGGGCGTTTTTGAGGTCAATTTTTATGGTCTGATAAATGGTATTAATATATTTTTACCTCGGATGCTCGATCATGGAGAAGAAGCGCATATTGTTAATACTGCCTCGTTTAGCGGGATTCATGGCCATGGAAGTCAGGGTGCATACGGTAGTAGTAAGTTTGCTGCAGTAGGATTATCTGAATTTCTCAGAAACGATTTAGCGAAAACGAATGTGGGAGTATCCGTTCTCTGCCCTCACGTTGCCGACACCCCGATTATCCAGAATCTTAAAAACCGTGTCTCAGATGATGTTAGGAAGATGATCGACAATATGGCCGTACCTGCACAAACCGTAGGGAATCAGGTAATGCAAGCGATCTTGAATAAAGAGTTCTATATTTTTTGCGACGGCACTGATACACGAAAAATGCTTAAGCAACGATATGCAGATTTAATGGGCGCGATGGATCGCCAGTTCCCAAAGGAATAAGACTCTGACCGGGAAGGGTTTCATATTTGTATTGATAAAGTGACTGGAATCAATAAATCAGACTTCCCGCTAAGTATAGTTGCCGGTAAATCGGCATACGAAGCACTTCAACAAAACGGTTGGGACCCATCGCAGTTCTCTGCACTGATTGGTGCTTCCGGAGGGGCAAAGCTACTAGGTATTGCACATCTGGATCGTTTCCTTTTTGGCGACTACCTTCAGCGGAGCAACCACACGATGAGTCTCTATGGCTCATCTATTGGCGCCTGGAGGCACGCGGCCTTAGCTGGGCCTAATCCTCTCGAAGCAATAATCGAACTTCAATATCGTTATCTAAATCAGGATTGGGATGAAAACGATCAGCGGTCACGAACCCAAGTAGTCGATTCATTATGTAGATGGATAATCGACGGCGTTATAGATAAAGAAAAAGCAGCATCAATTTGTTCACATCCTCGTTTCACAACGCATATTGTGACGGCTAGAGGTCGAGGACTAAATAGCCATCGATACCCTTTTAGCGTTGGTACCGGTATGACCCTTGGAGCAATCGGAAACCTAGTCAAAAGGAGTAATTTATCCTTTTTTTTCCAAAGAGTTGTTTTTACTGCCGGGGGAAAACATGATTTTAAATTTCAAGACTTTCAAACATATCATGCAGAGTTGAAAGCAGAGGATTTAAGAACAGTCCTATTAGCCTCAGGTGCAATACCCTTTCTGATGTCGAGCAAACAAAATATTCAAGGCGCGCCTCGAGGTCTTTACTGGGATGGAGGGATTATCGATTATCATTTCGATTTTGATAACCATCATAGTGATGGTTTAGCCTTGTATCCTCATTTCAGCGCAGAAATCATCAAGGGATGGTTTGATAAATCGATCCCATGGCGGCGAAACTCAGCTACCTCTTTGGACCAGGTTGTGATTATCAGCCCATCAAAATCTTATCTTGCTAACCTGCCTTATAATAAAATCCCTGATAGAAAAGATTTTGCCAGGATGTCAAAAAGCGAGAGGAAAAGTTATTGGAACAAAGCAGTAGATGCTAGCCAGCGATTAGCAGAAGCATTCGCTTCAGTAGTAGAAGCCGAGAATCCTGCGGCTCAGGTAATACCTCTCTAAAAAATAATCGACCTCATCTCTTACTCGATAGCGCGATACCTGACTCTTGCTCGAACGTGGACGTATATTTAAGTGCGCGCGTAATCTTTGCCACTTGATCATCGTGATCGATATATGGAGGTATGATTGCCTGCTGCGTAAGTATTGCAAACCGCGCGGAATTCCGCTCCAACATTTCCTCAGAAACTCTATCATAAAAGTCCTCAGTACAACGTAGCATAGAACGCTGCATAAGAAGATGGAGACTTGCACGGAGTCCTGACACCTTTCGGTTGTATGCACCGTGCCAGGTATTTCCATGAAAAATAATCAAGGAACCAGCAGGGGCGACAGTCGGAATAGCATGTTGACCTGTTTGTTCTCCAAACTCCTTTTCGTCACCAACAGGATTACGAGCCCAGCGCTGACTCCCTGGAACAAAAACGGTACTCCCATTATCCTGATTAAAATCAGTCAGTGCGTAAATGCATTTACACAGCAACGCTCGTGTCGGAAGTGGCGATGGTAGCCGGGTATCTGTGTGCAGCTTAAATTTTAACTCGCTGGAACTTTTAGCCTGGAAATTTAGAGAGGACAGAACTAGATCGTATCCGCACAAATACGTCGATATAGCGAGTAGTGCTGGATTCATTAGAGCTTCTTCAAACACAGGGTCTTCTAGTAAAATTCCTTTCAATGTGTCGCCAACGACCGAATTGGTATTTAGGGATTTACCATTTAAAAGGTCAGGTCTAACGCCACTACGAGTCTCAGCAATACTAAGACATACATCAAGCAAACGTTGACAAAGGTTATCCGGGTTCGCTATTTCTGGGGGAATGACAGTGTAACCATCAGTATCGAGATCCTTAATGTAAGACTCAAGACCTAGACTACGAATTTCGGTCCATAATTCATCAAGACCAATTTCAGTGGTTGGTGCGCCGGTATCCATAAGGTTCTCCGTGTCTGGCATTCTGACTGCTTGTTCGAATTACCCATGTGAAAACAATAGGCATCCATCGAGGAGCATTAATATTTTGTTATTTCTTCATTTATACCTAAGTTCCAAAGCGAAGAGCAAATGGAGACGGCAATGACAACGATAAGCATCGCAAAAGCACTACAAAGTAATGCAATCTCAGGACCTAGCCAACCTGACATAAAACCCGAAAACAGCGCCCCGATAGGTCCAGCTGCCATAAAAGAAAAAGAAAAAAATGCCATTACTCGACCTCGTTGACTTGGAGGAGAAAGCTCCTGCGCGATACTTCTGGATGCGGTCACCGATAAGCCTCCTGCCAGGCCCCAAACGAAAACCCCAACGATCAAACTGATAAACCCCGTACCCAATACTACGCCAGCGAGCGCGATAGCACCAATGCCATGAGAAAGGAGCAGGCCTCGTCCTTGACGTTTAAGATCACCCATTCTCAATAGATAAAACATCATCAACACAAGTCCCAAGCAATTCGCCAAGTTGATCCAAGAAAGCTGCGAGGAACTACCACCATATACCTCTCTTAAAAGCAGCGGTATCGTGACCATGTAGGAGCTCATAAAGAACAGACCCATTGCGAAATTAATCAAAAGAATAGCTCGTAAAACCGGGTTGCCAAGAACGGTCTGCATGCCAGTATAGATTGAAAGACGAATTTGCTTCATCAGGTTATAGTCGCTCTCGGGGCTTTGGCTGCTGTTGACCTTGATTTTTAAAATCGCAACGATGCCGAACAACAATACGGCGACTTGGATAGATAGTATGATTAGTGCCCCAGACTTGTCCGCAAAAGAGGCGATAACAAAACCAAGCATCATTATTCCAAATTGCGTAATGGTAGACTGAACAACAGTACGTTGAATCCTGCCAGAAGCGACAAGAGGTAATAGACCATCTCTCGCCGGGGTCACGATAGCCTGTGCACAACCTAACGCAAATGCGAAAACCAATAATATCGGATAACTAAAATAATCAAAATAAATCACTAGAGCGAGAAATAAGACACAAACCACCGCTAAACTTTGTCCAATAATCGCTATCGGTTTTCCGCCAAATTGATCAGCAAGACTTCCTCCAATGAGGACAAGAACTGTTGCTGGAGCCAACAAAGTCATATGGGCAATACCCACCATACTTGGGGACTCGCGTAAGACTATCGTTACGAACCAGGCGAACATGACACCCTGAATACCATAGGCTAAAAACCAAGAACCTGTTGCAATTAGATAGTAGTGCAGAGGCTTTATCATGTTAGAAAGTGCAGACACACTGGTTTAGGTAAAAAACTTTCACAAACCATCTCTGTTGGACGACCACTTTTTGTTTGAAAGACCACGATATTATGGGTATTTTGATTCGCAACTAAGAGCCATGGACCACTAGGATCGAAGGTAAAATGTCTTGGACAGGCTCCACCAGTTTTTGTGAATGATGGATTTAGCAGCAAGCCCATTTGATCCACAGTAAACGTTACGGTGCTATCATCACCACGGTTACTGCCATAAACATGCGCACCATCAGCTGAAACGGCAATCTCTGCAGTAGTGCTCACTGTATTAATGTTCTCAGGCAGGGTGCTCACAATTTGCTGGATTTCCATCGAGTGCCGATGGACTTGGTATTAACTTCCAAAGTCTTTTCGTTTTCGTCCCCCTAGTCCTGTTATCTATCCTCAATCGCAAGAGCTCGAATAAACGTTCCTTCCATATGCTCGACGTTAAGCGGAAGGCTAATATAGAAAACACGATCTTTCGTCAGCGATTCAATATTAGCCAGAGGATATGCAATAGGGATATTATTTCCAGTCATGGCGCGATGCGTGGGGCAATTATCAGGCTCCGGATCCTTCGTTCGGGTCTCCCAACCAATACCTGGAATACCTACCGCTAACATTTTAATTTTTTTCTCTTCTGCCAACCAGTAAGCAGTATTTCCATCTATCCAAGGAGGATTTTCCGTGTGTGGACTACCCATCAATACAATATCTCCCTCTTGAACGTTGCCAAGATGTTCTGGAAGAATGGGTTCACCTTTTAGGTCATCAAAAAAACAAACAGCTGCTTCTCCATAATAGGTATCGATAGGCATGTCCCAAAGTCCCAACATTCCATCAGGCAAACCAGACCAGTTATCATTATGACCAACACCAAGTTGAATATGTGAGCCATGATGACCACTTGGGGCGCCATTAGGCCAAACCGGATCGCCTATTTTTACACCAATAAGCTGCTCAATGGAGCTATCCTCTTGGTTAATCTGGTCCTCTAAATGCCAAGGAAGATTATAAGTATCACCAGATCCTTCCTCGACGCTAGTATCAATTCGGTAGACTCTTGACTTGAATTCCGCGGTTAATTCAACCACCCTGTAATCTTCTAGATTAATCATTCCTTCTTCCCCTATACGTCTTCAAGTGCTATTGCTCGAGTAAAACTCGCTTCCATTTTTGTCATACGAAGCGGCATACTAATGTAAAACACCCGCGCCTTAGTCAAAGAATCAATATTTACTAACGGGTGCACAATGGGGACATTAGCACCCAGCAATATTCTCTTGACTGGAGAATTTTTTGGAGCAGGAAGCTTCTCTTGATACCGCCAAAGCACTCCAGGTCCAATTCCAAGCATTTTGATTTTCCTATCGCCTACTAACCACTCACAAGTTTCGGGAGATAACCACGGCTGCTCAGGACCCTCAAAGGGACTTGTTAACAACACGATATCGCCTATCTCAACATGAGCCAAATGCTCGGGGCAAATAGCTTGACCACGCAAGTCAGTTTCTTTCGCTCGACCCCTTGGATAAGATCCAGACCATAGTTCATATGGATATGAGTTAGGTTTTCCTGCTGGAAGAGGATTTAAATCTTTGAGATTACAAACCGCTGCAGGCCCCATGAATGTTTCAGCAGGCATTTGCCAAAGCCCCTTCATCTCAGACGAAATCCCAGACCAATGGCTTATGTGACCACCGCCACCTTGTACATGGACACCATGATGCATGGTCTGTCGTTCTTGAGGCCAAACCTCATCTCCTCCCGGTGGCGCCCTAAACAATTTAAATAAAGAATTATCTCCAGCAAAGCGACCCTCTACCATCACCCATGGCTTGCCGTTTGGATCAAGATTCCCTTCCTGAATAGTTCCATCCACTAAATATGCGCGAGCTTTCATTCTGGGACTAAGGTCTACGGGTTTCATTCCGTCAAAACTAAACATTATTGTTCCTTTTAAAATTTAGGCAATCTGTTAGGCTTTCACAGACCGGTAGAATTATATACTAAAAGTAAAAGACAGGCTCCCAAATATTGGGTCATATTATTTTAATTGATGGTTGAACAGTCCTTTCATTGCTGCTAAATAACTAAGCAAAATAAGTTTTCGGCCCCTACCTGTTATGCTTTTCATACGCTCGGTTAGGAGAAAGAAAAAAGATATGTGTATATTTTTAAAACTAAAAATGCTTAGTCAGATTAGAATCTGGCCAACAAGTATAATCGGTATTTTTCTCTTGTTGACAACTTGTAAGCTGGGAGCAAATACAACCGAAGCCGATTTCACACCGACAGCATCCCCCTATCCCATGAATGTTTACTGGGGGGACACTCATGTGCACACTGCCCTTTCCTCCGATGCCTATATCTTTGGTGTAAGACTGATGCCCGATGACGCCTACCGCTTCGCCAAGGGAGAAATGGTGACCTCAACAAGTGGTGAAAAAGTGCGTCTGCACCGCCCGCTAGATTTTCTTATGGTGTCCGACCACGCAGAGAATATCGGTGTAATCGCACGTATCGACGCCGGTGACAAAAAACTATTGCAGACAGAAGCAGGGAAACGCACAGCCAAGGCAATTGACTATCCCATTTCACTAAAAGAAGCACTTAATGCCAACACAGATGCCCCATTAAACGAATACATAGCAGCTAGCATGTTCGCGATTAAGGCCGATCAAGGGTCAAAAACAGGTCTGGGACAAACAGGTTACGGACAAAGTAAGCGCTTTATCCAATCGGTCTGGGCAGAGGTAATTGACAGTACAGAAAGACATTACGATCCAGGTAAATTTACCACATTTACAGGTTACGAGTGGACAGTTACAAACTCTACTGGACATAGAAATGTCATCTTTGCAGACGGTCCTGAACTAACTAATCAAATTCTTCCTTTCTCAGCACTCGATAGTATGAACCCCGAAGATTTGTGGTCTTTCCTAAGGAATTACGAAAACCTTACTGGTGGCCAAGCTTTCGCGATCCCCCATAATGGAAACCTCAGTGGAAGAATGTTCGCACCGACGAATATGGATGGGTACGCTATCAGTGAAAGCTATGCGCAAACCAGAGCGATTTATGAACCTCTTTACGAAGTCACTCAAATTAAAGGTGATGGGGAAACGCATCCTTTACTTTCACCTAGCGACGAATTTGCAGATTATGAAACGTTTCGTTGGGGTGTGACGAAGAGTCAACCAGACACTAAAAAGTCATCGAGCAAATCAATCGATACTAAAACAAACAATACGATTTCAATAAGACCCGAAAGAGCCCCTGAATTTAGGTACGCCAGATCCGCTCTTAAGATGGGACTTTCCCAAGAAGCAAAGCTAGGCAGTAACCCTTTCAAGTTTGGAATGATTGGGAGCACAGATTCACATACTGCGCTAGCGACCGCAGACCAAAATAATTTCTGGGGAAAATTGCCGGGTAATGAACCAAGCCGAAATCGAGTAATGACCGGATGGAATTATAGTGCGGGCGGTTATGCCGCAGTATGGGCTCGAGAGAATACCCGTGAGGCAATATTTGCCTCAATGCGACGCAAAGAAGTCTATGCTTCCACTGGCCCTCGGATAACACTTCGGTTTTTCGGTGGATGGAACTTCGTCGAAGATGACTCGACCCATCCGAACCTTGCTCAAGTTGGTTATGAGAAAGGCGTACCAATGGGAAGCGATCTCACCTTAGCCCCAAAAAATACTTCGCCAAGTTTCTTAATACAGGCTGTACGAGACCCTGAAGGAGCAAACTTGGATCGTATTCAGATAATTAAGGGTTGGCG
Source organism: Gammaproteobacteria bacterium (assembly GCA_002690865.1). Taxonomy (GTDB): domain Bacteria; phylum Pseudomonadota; class Gammaproteobacteria; order Pseudomonadales; family Azotimanducaceae; genus UBA7455. The sequence goes on from NZGG01000005.1 coordinate 123,071, forward strand.
TTCTGAAGATGGAAAACTAAACGAGCAAATATATAATGTGGCCTTATCCGATAATCGCAAAGAGAGATCTGGGGCCTCAGCAAGGTTAGTAGGAAACACCGTGGATATTACTCAAGCCTCTTTTAATAACAGCATAGGAGATCCAGAGTTAACAGTGGCTTGGATTGATCCTGACTTTAATAAAGATTTACTCGCTTTTTATTATGTACGAGTTCTGGAAATTCCAACTCCTCGCTGGACGGCCTATGATGCAAAGCGCTATAAGCTTAGCAATCTTCCCGAAAATATCCCCATGGTTACTCAGGAACGGGCCTATAGCTCCCCGATTTGGTACTCTCCCATATGATAGATTTTAGCTAGCCCCCATCTTTTGAACAACTTCACTAGCCGCAAAACAACCAGCTTCCAGTGCCTCTTTAACGTTTCCAGTGGAGCACCAATGACTCAAAAAATAAGCTGCAAAGCAATCTCCCGCTCCCGTAGTATCGACCACCTCCGAAACTGGAAAAGCAGGCTGATACCAGGTCTTTCCTTCCATGATTGCAATTGCCCCTTTGTGGGCAAGAGTAATTACGAAAAGACCTGTGTGATCGCTGGCTAATTGCTCAAGATAACTACGCAATAATCCCTCGTTAGGCGAAAGACCAAAAATACAAACATCAGCGACCTGATGATTTGTAAGCATAGCTTTAGCTTCAGATAATACTTTTCCTGATATATCAGCATAATCAACGACACGCATACCGTTGGTAGGAACTTTAACAAGTCGTTGGAAAAGTGAGGTTATTGCATCGTACCGGGTAAGTATCAATAAATCGGCTTCTTTTATTGTTCTGCGCTGTGACTTGGAAAGATCCCAGTCTAATAAACCACCCGATCCATAACTATGAAATTCGCGCTCGCCATTCTGAGTAATATTAATACCAATGGATGGTGTTTCCCTAACGATTGTCAAATCATAATCAATACCACTAGTATCCAGTTTCTCTGCAAAAAGCGGTTTGTCTCTTAGACCCAAAGCCGAGATCAAATGGATATTTTTTCCTGGGAAGGCCCTCGCTGCATTCATTGCAAAATTGAAAGTTATACCACCAGCACGAGCCACAGACTCTCCATCATAGAGATCGAGACAACATTCCCCGGCAGCAACAATATTTTTGTAAGACATAGGTGATACAACCCTTCGCAAAAAAAATTAATATAGTATCTCAATCCAAGGAAAGGCTACCGATAGTTACGAGCCGAGCGAGGAAGATAAACGAAGCCTTTTTTTAATATGCTAAAGTAGTTGTTTAGAAACATACCATTCAACACAACGCACGATAATATTTAAAAGGGGCCGCACTTGAACAACTATACAACAACACTAGATACAAAAAATGATTCTCTCGAAGTTGTCGGAGGGAAAGGTCGGTCCCTCGCAAAGATGACAAATGCGGGCTTTCATGTTCCGGGAGGTTTCCAAGTCACTACCTCGGCC
>NZGG01000006.1 GCA_002690865.1 Gammaproteobacteria bacterium
AATTTAATTTCTTTTTTTTGAAATAATCTACGTAGATTCGATAGCCTAGAACCGCTAGGAAAGCGACTGCTATGAAATTAGTGAATATTTCTTCTACAGGTATAGTGGGGACGGCGATATTTGGTTGGGTGCCAATTATTACCAGTAAAGGTATCGCTATAGAAAGAAAGATTCTAATCTGTTTGCAAACTTTGCAGGGTTGATCTGCCATTGGGACCCTTTTGTTAAAGAACGATATCTTTAGTCATTCTTATTGCTAAAAGGTAAGTTTTCGAGAGAGCTAACCAAACTGTCCTTGGTGCTATTCATCTCTTCGATGATGGTCTGCATCACGAGAAACTGCCGGTTATACCGCTCTTCTACCTGCGCCATACGCTCATCGATATCCTTTAGATCTTGCTCGTATTGCGTATTACGTTCCGTTAATGAGGCTTCTATCGTCGTTAGGTAACCATCAGACGCTGTTACCTTTTCAATCAATGATTTTATATCGCCCGCTACACCGCCCGCTTCTGTACTAAAGCGAGACTGATCATTCGAGTTTGCACTGAAAATCTTTACCACCTCATCATAGTGATCATTTAGTGCTGTATCTATTTTGGCTTCATCGTAAACAAGCTGTCCGTTTCGATCGATCGCAATGCCCATGCTGGACAGTGAATTAATATTGTCCCCAGGAGCAGATGATTCATTAATCATTACTGATCGCAGTTTATTAACCATTGATCTAAAGATAGTATCGCTTCTTAAAGGGCCATCAGTCTCGGAATCCGTTAATTTTTTGAACTCGGTTGTCGCTTCGTTGAACATTGCTACAAAGCCAATAATATTTTCTTTCGCGATGCTTGTATCACGGATCACAGAAATCGTTTCCGTCCCATCTGTTGTATTGACGAGATTTAATGTAACCCCTTGAATAATATCGGAAATTTGATTTGTCGATCGCACAAAATCCACACCGTTTACCTTTAGCTCTGCATCGGAAGCGGTCTGGATATTATTGAATGAAAGGCCGGCGAAATCCGATGCTATTGTGAATTCCCCATCGGAGCCAGCGGCGCCCACTAATTGTAATCGATGGCTGTCAGAACCAATACCTGTATTGATTATTTCTGCTGAGACACCTATATCTGCATTATTGATCGCACTTGCGATGGATTCTAGGGTAGCTGATTCAATGGTGAGGGTCTGGGTTGCGCCGTTAACGGTGATATCAATAGTAGTTGTGGCACCACTATTAATAGTTGCTGTCTCAGAGCTGAATCCCGCTGAAATACTTCGCTGTTCTTTAGCTAGGGACGTTACTTCGATACTATTTGTCCCCGCTCGCGCGTTGTTTGTCGCTGTAGCGTTTACGGCGTTTGCTGCACTATTTTGAATGGAAAGCGTATTAAAGTCTCGAGCATCATTAATGAGCTCAGCACCTTGCTTCAAAATATCGAGGATTGAGACTGCGGCACCAATACCGCTAATTTTACTTTCGGCAACGGCAATCTTTCGCTGCACTTGTCCTTCTGCACCAGCACGTTCAGCTTGGACTAGGGCCTCAACGATCGATTTTGTATCGAATGAAGCGCCAGCACCTAGCGCGTTTATATAATCTATTCCAGCCATATCAAATACTTTGGTCCTTCCGAATACCTAATCGGTCGTTAAACTGAAAACTTAAGTAAAGATAATACTTGTTTACTACGGATTTTAAAGCATTAATCGTGCCAATCACTTCGTAGACGGTGGTACTATATTATAGGACATTCCTTAAGGTTCGTTTAATATTTTGCGGCACTTGCAGTGAGTTCGTGGATAAATATTGCCGTTGATTTTGAGTAGTTAAGGTATCTGATTGCCGTCGTTGGTGGCAAAATTCAATGAAAGAAGAGTAGATTTGTTATGACGCCAATCTTTGGAACAGGGAAAGCAACAGCCGAGCTTTTAGGGCTCGTGAAGAAGGTTGCTCCAACAGACGTCAGTATTTGCATACAGGGGGAGAGTGGTTCAGGGAAAGAGGTCTTGGCTAGACAGATACATAAGCTATCTGATCGTTCGGAAAAGGCTTTTGTTGCCGTTAATTGTGGAGCGATTCCCAAGGATTTGCTCGAAAGTGAATTATTCGGACACGTCAAAGGAGCATTCACGGGAGCCATCGCAAATAGGGTTGGGAAGATAGCTGCCGCAAACGGTGGGACATTATTTTTAGATGAAATTGGTGACATGCCGCTTGAAATGCAAGTTAAATTACTAAGAGTTCTTCAGGAACGTGTTGTTGATCCTGTGGGTTCGAACACCTCGGTGAAGGTTAACGTTAGAATCATTTCTGCTACGCATCGGGCAATCGATGAACAAATAGAGAAAGGTGACTTTCGTGCTGATCTCTACTTTCGGCTAAACGTCGTTCCACTTGCACTGCCGTCTCTTCGTGAGAGAGTTGAAGAGATTCCTCAGTTTATTGCGTACTTTGCCTCACTATATTGCGGGGAAGAGGAGCCAATTACACTAACGGATACCTTTACCGCAGCTGTTGAAAAATATGACTGGCCAGGGAATATTCGTGAGTTGTCTAATTTAATGCAGCGGCTTTCCGTGCTGTATCCAGGAGAAACTGTCGATTTGCAAAATGTTCCAGCAGCAATGCTGCCATCTGGAATTCAACATTTGGTGGATGACACTAGTGTCAGTCGTTCCTTCGGATCAGTGGATGGCGAAACCGATAACTCGTATATGGAAATTGTGATGTCTGCAAAGGGTGTTTCCGCTATTGGTGATCATGACCTATCCCTCAAAGAAACTCTTAATACCGTTGAGAAAGATATGATAAGTCGAGCCCTCACTGAGGTTGACGGCAATGTATCGATGTGCGCGCGTATTCTAAAGGTTCAGCGTACGACGTTAATTGAGAGAATAAAGAAATATTCTCTTGGCTAAACCGTCAAAAATTGTCGGAATACTGACAGTTCCGGCAACGAAAAGACGCACCTTTTGCCGCAAAACTCACAAAGCATTGTTTTTAAAGGAAAAAATTAATTGGCATAGTGTTTGCTAAATCTAATTCAGGACAAACTCGGACTGAAATTATGTTTGAACAGCAACCTCTAGAAATTCTTTGGGATGATGCAATTCCCATTGACTTAGATCTTACAGCGGTACTGAATCGTTGTGGATTAACCCCTGTTCCCATTGCATTGCATTCGTTAGATGCGAATTCAGTGCCGGAAACACCATTCATACTTTATGTGTCTCTCGAGAGCTTTGCCTCGGTCGATGCACTGATGGTTTTCTTGAAATCGACTGCTGGGAAGTCTTTCCCTGTGCTCAAAATTATGCCTAACCAGCTGGACGAGGGCGTTGATGCTATTCGTCTAGGAGTTCAGGAAGTACTTTGTGAAGGGCAAGATACGATAGAGAAATGGGCTCAAGTCGGGCGAAAAGCACGCTCGGTGATGCTTAAGTCGGATTCATACGTGTTTGTAGATGAAGTTTCTCAACATCTACTAGCGTTGATTGAACGGGTAGGGTCTTCAGAAGTAACAGTATTAATGAATGGTCCAACCGGTTCTGGGAAAGAAGTTTTAGCTAGATTAACACACGATTTTTCTCCGAGACGAACAGGGCCTTTTGTTCCCGTAAATTGCGCGGCATTACCCGAAACTCTCGCAGAGAGCCTTCTTTTTGGTCACGCTAAGGGAGCGTTTACCGGGGCTGCCAAAACCACTATTGGTTTTTTTGAGCAGGCAGAGGGGGGCACCCTTTTTCTTGATGAAATTGGTGAATTACCCTTGCAAATACAAGCCAAGTTACTTCGAGCTGTACAGGAAAAGGAAATAACGCCTGTCGGTCACTCAGAAGCAAAGTCGGTTAACGTTCGAATTGTATCTGCAACAAATCGCGACTTGGGGCGATCGATCAAACAGGGTACTTTTAGAGAAGATCTGTATTTTAGAATTAGCACTTTCAGAATTAATGTTCCTGGTCTTAACGAAAGACGGGACGATATATTGCCTTTAGCGAACTTTTTCTTAATGAAATACGGGGATGGTTCTCGCGAGCATATCTTTGCTCCGGACGCCACGGCAAAGCTTCTTGGCTATGATTGGCCAGGGAATGTTAGAGAACTCGAAAACGTAGTGCAGCGGGCTATCGTCCTTTCTGATGATGAATCGATTCAGGCGGGACATCTTTTCTTTGACGAAGTTATTGATGTTGCTGATATCTCCAATTCGGTAATGCCATCTAATAGCCCAGGCATCGAAAGGGAAGCACTCGCCGATGCTGGAAATAACTACGAATTACCGAATCAGTCCACGCGATCTGGCGGACGGAATCTTCAATCCGCTATGGATGCGAATGAGTTTCGGGTTATTGCTGAAACCCTTCGCAATTGCAGAACTCGAAAGGAAGCCGCTTCAGCTTTGGGTATAAGTGAGCGCACACTTCGCTACAAGATGGCGAGAATGAAGGAACGTGGAGTAGAAGTTCCTAAACGAAGAATTGGCAGAGGAATTTAGATTATGGTTCGTGGAAATTATGAATCTTCCGTAGCATCTCTACTAAGTCAGATCGAGGCAAACAGAGACCGCCTTGATACTGCACGATTAGGAGATGTCGCGACGGAGCAGCGTACGCAGGTAGGACAAACTTCTGAGCTAAATTTTTATGATCTCGCACGAGATGCCTTGGATGGTGTACATGCCTCACAACAAGAGAGCAAAGTGCTGAAAGAAGCTTTTGACAGTGGAGAAGATGTACCACTGACAAATGTCGTACTCGCAATGCAGAAATCGTCATTAGCGTTCGAAGCAACACTTCAGGTCAGGAATAAAGTGTTAAAGGCCTATGAAGATATTCTTAATATGCCCGTCTAATGACCGGATTTGAGCTGGGAGTAAAATATGTCTGAAGTAGCATTAGATCAATCGACTTTGCCGGATATCGAACCTGACCTAAACGCGCCCGCAAATATCGCGAATGTCGAGACCCAAGAGAATAATGTAGGTAACAACGGAGTCCCGATTATTCATGAGAAGTCGGCGATAGAACGATTCGTCGAACAGCCTGCCGTAAAGAGGGCAGCACCTGCCGTTATCGGCCTTTTGGTGTTACTTTTCTGTATTTTGTTTTATATGTGGATTTCTGCTCCTGGGTATCGTGCAGTTTATCCTGGGATGCTAGAAGCTGATCGACAGACCGCATATGAACTCCTTGGAAGTAGTGGGTTTAGCGTACGTATTGATACTTCAACCGGTGAGCTCGAGGTTTCGAATGATCGTTACCATGAAGCAAGAATGGTGATGGCGGCACAAAATATTCCAAAAGCAGCGGCTCTTGGGAGTATGAGCTCGCTTCTCGAGCAAGGGTCATTGACTACAAGTAGATTTATGGAACAGGTCAGCTATCGCTCGGCGATGGAATCCGAGCTTGCAAAATCTATTGAGCAAATTGGTTCAATAAGCTCCGCGCGAGTGCATATTGCAGAATCTCAGCAAAGCGTATTTGTTCGTAATCAGACGCCCTCGAAAGCATCTGTAGTGGTGAGGCCATATCCCGGCCGGACAGTGTCTCGATCTCAAATTCAGGCGATCGTACACTTAGTGTCATCGAGTGTTCCCTATCTAGAAAGAGAGAGTGTTACTGTCGTTGATGATTTGGGGCAGTTACTAACGAATTCAGAGAGTGATTTGGCGTTAGCGTTAACAGCCGCTCAGTCTGAACATAAGAAAGACGTAGAAGCCAATTACCAAAACAGAGTACAACAATTAATATCAGCTGTTGTGGGATTGGGCAACGTTAGGACTGAGGTTGACGTTGCTCTCAACTTTACAGAAACCGAGTCAACGATTGAAGAGTTTGATCGTGGGGGAATGGGACCAAGGACACGCTCAGAGTCACTGCAACTGGAGCGCGATGGTTTGCCCTCATCTGAGGGAGTCCCTGGTAGCTTCTCTAATCAGCCGCCTGCAGATCCAACATTTACAAGAACGAATCAGGCGCAAACTTCGGGCGGTGCCAATGGAACAGATATTTCGTCAAGTTCTAGTACTCGCAATTATGAACTTGATAGGGAAATACGTTACGTTAAGCAGCAGGTAGGCGCAATAGAACGTATTTCTGTCGCAGTGGTAATTAATGAGATGGCGTTTCAGAAAGAGGATGCTGAGATAGATACGGATCGTCTTAATAGGCAGATTGAAAGTATGCGGGAGGTTGTGCAGGGAGCGATTGGCTTTAACCCCAGCCGTGGTGACATTGTGACTGTTGTGGCTTCTGCCTTTGCGAGACCAGTCGAGGAACTTGATGTAGTTCCCTGGTACTTCCAACCCGATAAGCTTGACGGTTATATTCGTTTGCTCGCAGTTTTTGCCGCTCTATTATTCATCTACTTCACGATGGGGAGACCGTTCCTTAGGGAATTGAAGGCCAAGAGCGAAATGGAGTTGCCGTTGGAGCAAGTAGAAGACGATGGGTTGACGGATGAAGAGCGAGAACTGGTTAATATGGGCGATGTAGAGACGATACAAGATGTTACTGCACGCTTAAAACCAAAAGCTGTGGGTATTCCTGCTGAGTATCTCGATACTTCACAACCTTATGATCAAAAAGTAGCCCTCATGCGTTTCTTAGTTAAGGATGATGTAGGGCGTGTTTCAAATCTCTTAAAACGCTGGATTCAGTAGTAAACTATAGAAAGGAGTGAGTAATGTCTGAAATGGCAGCAGAGACTGGCGAGTTAACCGAAGCTCAAGAACTAGCGTTCAATAGCTTGTCTACAACAGAAAAAGCAGCGATTGTAATGGTCCTTCTCGAGGAAAGTGGCGCGGCATCAGTGATGAAAACATTGTCACCCACGCAGGTAACTTCGGTCGCAAGAGCGATGATTAAAGTAAGTGATGTTGATCAACCGATCGTTGTCGCTGTGGTCGATGAATTCCTTTCTTCGCTTCAGTCGTTGACAGATCTTGGGATGGGCGGTGCAGACTATGTGCGTAAAGTATTAAAAGAATCGGTGGGTGAATCTAAGGCAGCAACTGTCCTAGCAAAAGTAGATCCTACAGCGAGATCATCAGGACTAGAGATGCTTGATTGGATGGCGCCTCGGGCAATCGCTGATATGGTAACTGCGGAGCATCCTCAGGTAATTTCGATTATTCTTGCGATGGTGGATGAACGAACAGCATCCGATGTTTTAAGCTATCTACCCGCCGAGCTTAAGGGGACAGTAATCCGTCGCTTGGCGACATTAGATACTATTTCAGATTCAGCTTTGGGTCAGCTAGAGAAAGTCATGCAAACTCGGTTCTCTGAATCCACCTCAATCTCTGCTGCTCAGCTCGGTGGGCTTAGGGTGGCAGCTAAAATTATGGATAAAACTAGATCGGAAGATGCTTCAGATATCTTCGATGAGATGCGCGCTATTGATGAAGACCTAGTGATGGCTATTGAAGATAATATGTTTGATTTCGAAAATCTTGTTGATCTGTCAGACCGTGATATACAGACGATGATTAATAACTTTGAAGAAGAAGAGTTGCGAACATCGCTTAAAGGCGCCGACGATGCCTTGCTGGATAAATTCAAAGGCAATATGTCGAAGAACAAAGCGGAAATGTTCCAGGATGAAATGGATCTTATGCCACCACTTGCTATCTCGGTTGTGGATGCGGCTAGGAAGTCTATTATTCGTCAGGCTAGAAAACTCCAAGATGCGGGCGAGTTGATCTTAGCGTCTCCTGATGGTGGCGATTTTGTCTAGTGGATCTTTTAATCCAAACGACTCTTTGTGGTCAATATCAGGTCCTGATAGTGATAAAAGCTTCATTACTTCAAACGATAACAAAGAAATAAAAGCTTTTGAGAACCGACCTTTAGCAAGTTCCGTAAAGGACGTCGTTACTGACGTAGATGAGAACATTATAGATGAGACCACACTGGAAATTCTGGAACCTCTTGAAGAAGGTTTGGACGAGGTGGTGGAGGAGACGCTATCTCTTACGGAGGCTCAACTTAACCAACAACTGGTTGAAGCAAGGCAAGAAGTGGAGTCTGAGGTTAGTGCTCGGCTGGAAAATAGTTTCCAAGAAGAACTTCAAGCGCTAAAAACACAACAAGGGGAATTCTTCCGGTTATTAGTGAAAAATTTAAACGATGGTGATCAGCTACTGTCCCAATTTACTGCTATGGCAATCAAGGTCGGGACACTTCTCGCTAGAACAGAACTATGCCTTGATCACCGCGTAATAGCGGAATTTGTTAGCAAATCAATAAAAGCGACTGGTGAGCCGGAAGGTGAGATTTTTTCGATAAGATTCGCTGAATCATGGAGACCATTTGCATCAAAATTAGAAAATTTAGTACCAAATGGCATAGCACTTGTCTTTGATGAAACTTTACAACCAGGAGATCTTATTCTGGCAGCTGGTCAGGGAGGATATTTTGATCTCTTAGAAGAAAGGCTCAACGATATCGAAGGTCAGTTGCACGCAATTGATAAATCAAACTTAGCAGATGAAAAAATTGATATTTTTCAGCATATTGTCGATCCAACCTTCGAGAAGGATGATTCTGTCTCGGCTAAAACAGCTCAGCCTGCGGAAGAGAATAGCTTGAGTCCTGAGAGTCAAATTGATTCTTTGGTGGATGATGCTTTTCCCGAGAAGGAACCCCAAGTTCCCTTACAAACAGAACGAATGACTTTGGAAGGAGAAGAGGTGAGCACAGAGACTTCACAAAAGTCGAAGGATAGCGCTATCGAGGCTAATGAACCTCCTGCAGCAGACGATCCCGAAAATAGTGAAGAGGGTGATTAATGTTAGAAACTACAAGAACATCTTCCGGTCCTGCTTCTCAACAGTTAGAGCGAGTTACAAATATCCTTTCGGAACCAGATGTCTCGCCCTTCGGTAAGGTCAGTCGAATTGTGGGCATGACAATAGAAGCTAAGGGATTGATGGCGTCCTTGGGTACGGTGTGTATTATTCAATCCGTTTCAGGAACAGAAGTTGAAGCCCAAGTCGTTGGCTTTAAGGAAAGTATATTATTACTGATGCCTTTCGAGGGCACAGAAGGTCTGGAATTAGGAGCACGAATCCGAGTAAAAAACAGGTCGGATCAGGCTTCTGTTGGGCAAGAAGCATTAGGGCGTGTCTTGGATGCGAGAGGAGAGCCGCTAGATGGTATGCCTCCTCCAAAATGTGCACAGTCAGTGCCTCTCTCTGGCACAACGATCAATCCTATGTCGAGAGATCCGGTCGATGAGATCTTAGATATTGGCGTGAGGGCTATCAACGCTTTGTTAACAATGGGTTGTGGTCAACGTATTGGATTAATCGCTGGAAGCGGAGTTGGTAAGTCTGTACTACTTGGCATGATGACTCGTTTCTCGAGTGCGGATGTGATTGTTATTGGCCTTATTGGAGAACGGGGTAGAGAAGTAAAAGAATTTATTGAAAAAATTCTTGGTGTTCAGGGTTTAAGACGCTCTGTAGTGATCGCTTCGCCAGCAGATAGCTCCCCCCTCTTACGTATGCGAGGTGCCAGTCTCGCCCACTGCTATGCTGAATATTTTCGGAATCAAGGGAAAAATGTTCTTCTGCTTATGGATAGCTTAACTCGAGTGGCGCATGCTCAACGAGAAATTGGACTCGCTGTTGGTGAACCACCCACAGTAAAAGGGTATCCAAGTTCGGTTTTTAGTTTGTTACCTAAAATGATCGAAAGAACGGGAAGAGGTGCTGACGGACTGGGTTCTATTACGGCGATTTATACTGTTTTGGCAGAAGGAGATGACCTAAATGATCCTGTGGTAGATATTGCTAGAGCGGCGTTAGATGGACAAATTGCATTAAGTCGAGACCTCGCTGATGAAGGCCATTTCCCGGCTATAGATCTTCAGGGGTCGGTTTCCCGTTTGATGCAGGTGCTACAATCTAGTGAAGATCAAACACGAGCTTCTACCTTTAGAAGGTTGTGGGCGAGTTTTCAACAAAATAAAGACCTAGTGCAGGTTGGTGCTTATCAGGGTGGTACTAATGCAGATCTGGATAGGGCTCTACGGATCAAGGATGACATGTTGAAATTTCTTCTCCAAGATATGAATGAAGAGTGCTTGTTAGGAGATTCACTTCGGGATATGCGGGCATTGATCGATGGCGATTGAGGAGAGAGAGAAGACTTGGTCCAAGCTAAGAGATCAGGCAGTCAAGGCGCTAGAGTCTGGAAGGTATGAATTGAGCGCGGTTGCTTTGGAGCTTGAACAAATTACGAATGCGATAGCTCAGCTGGTAGAGATGAAAAGCGATTATCGACCTGAATATTCAGAATTATTAGATCAAGCACCCGTTTCAGTGGATAAGTTACGAAGGACGTGGACTTTTGTTTCAAGTCTCGAAGTAGCGATCAGAAAGACAAATCAACAAAAACTCATGATTAAAAAGAAAGAAAGATCAATTCGTGAGGCCTGTATGGATCTCGAAAGAGAAGTAAAAAAGTATGAAGCCCTTGAAAGTAGGGCGGGTCAAAAAAGGTTAAAAGCTGAAGGAATGAAGGAAAGAAAAGAGGCTGACGAAATAGCTTCTGCTTTCTGGTTAAGACAAAAGACTGAATAACGCCGTAATATTCGACTGGCACGTAATTTGCTGAATCTAATATGACTTTAGAGGATTATTCAGCATGAGCGATGATGTAATTACCAATTTCCTCCAATCGCAACCAGCATCGAAAAATGATGCGCACCCTATTGCTATTCAAGGAGATAAGGCACAAGAAGCTGATTTTAAAAGAGTTTTTTCCGTTGAGGAAGAAAAAATCAGTAATGTAGAGGTTGACGATTTAAATGAAATGGAAACAGAAGATGAAACATGGATAGAAGAACAAGCGCTACCTGTAGATAATGCGGGGGCAAATCTTAGGCAAAATAACGATCAGGAAAGTCAGGAGAACGGCAACGGCTTGCCCAATCTCTCCTTGCATCATGGGGCCTTAGCTGTTGGTCGTGTAATTTATACTAGCAATCGAGATTCTGTAACACCTGAAAGTTTAACCAAATTTATTACTCGACAGGGTCTGGTGGTAGAGGGACTTAGTAATTCGAAAAAGACTGTTGATCGGGCTAGCGATCAAGCTAAGCAAGGATTAGATGTTGCTCCTCCTGTGAATAGTACCGTTACTGATCCGGAATTCTCTGTTGTAAGCTCATCGGGACTAGATCGGAGTCGATCGAGGAATGAGATGCAATCTTCTTTGGAGATGACGAAAGGGTCAAAAACAACGAATGAACCGGATACATCTTCCAAAATTAATAACCCAATTATAGGACAATCTTCAGTCATTGGCTTCAATACCGAGGTTGATTTTGTTACAGAAAAAACTGAGGGTGCCGCGACAAACATTGGTAATACCGGGCCTCAATCCGTTGTCAATATAGTAGGGGTAGGCAGCGAGAAAGCTTTAGTTTCGGACTCTGAGTTAAAGGTAAAAAAGCCCCAGAGTTCCGCACAACTAAATCCCTTTTTGAAGCCAGGCTACGGGATGTCTGAGACGATGTCAGATGCTGGTGTAGAAGAAATACAAAGCGATACTGAATCAATACCGAGAGGAAAGAAATTGGACTCTTTGGAATCGCTAATGGGGAAAAAACCGGTAGAAGGGGTAGGAACTGAGCGAGATGCAGAAATAAAGAAAGAACATGTCCATGGCCAGCTTCACCTTCAGCAGTTTCTTGGAGGTGTTAAAGATACGCTCAATATGGTCCGGGATGCAAAAAAACTTAATCTATCTACCCAAAGCGATATTGTTGAATCTGCAGTCAAGATATATAAAGATGCTGGTCAATCCGCCTCACAGGAATCTCCCGTTGCTGATTCTGGTCAACAACGGCTCGAATTTAAGGGTGCATTAAGAGAAGTCCAAAGGTTAGTCGCTACCAATGTATATAATAATTTGACGGATTCCTACGAAAGCTGGAACGCCCGTTTCGGAGAGGTGCTGGCTAATCGGATAGCAGGTTATATCAATAAGGAAAATTGGAACGTTCAGCTAAAAATGAATCCGGCATCTTTGGGTCAAATTTCGCTGGAAATAGACTTTAGTGAGAAGGGGCTAGAGGGGAGATTCGGTGCTAATGAGGAATCTACTCGGCAACTTCTCCAGGATACTCTCCCTCGCTTAAGGCTCGCCTTAAGAGAAATTCTAGAGGGTGGCCATGGCTTGAAATTAGATGTTGGTAACTTTGATCATTCAAATGGGCAAGGTAGACCAGAGAAACGTGCTTCGGCTGATGTTATTGACGAGGTAAACTTTGAAACAGAGGTTTTAGCGGGTCGAACACTTGATCCAGAGCTAAGCTCTATGGTTGGGTTGGACATACTCGTGTAATATTCTAGGGATAATCCTTAGAGCACGCGATTGACGAACTTTAGGAGTGAAGTATGACAGAAGCAGCGATAGAAGAAGAAGAACAACAAAAGGGCGGTGGTCTAATAAAGATCATTCTTATTGTCTTGGTTGTGCTGCTTTTGATGGTAGCCACCGCGGTGGGCACTATGTTCGCAACTGGTTTTTTTGACGAAAAGCCAGAGAGTGAAGATCCTGAGGTCGCTCTGCAGGATATTGAAAGCGAGATTGAAGAAACTGAAGAGCAAATTGAGACGGCGCCTGGCCCTATGACTGCCGAGATCGAGCAGAAATTTTTAATAAGTTACTATACTTTTGAAGAGGCTTTTACTGTAAACCTCAAGGGTTCAAAAAAAGTTATGCAGGCTAAGTTAGGGGTCTCAACGTACTTTGATGAGGATACAATGTTTAACGCCGAAGAGGGCTCTGAAGGCTGGATAGTACGGCATCTGGTAGGAATTAGAGCGGCGATTTTGCGAGTACTTAGGAATGTGTCGGACGGCAAAATTCAGGGACCAGACGGCGAGGCAGAGGTATTGGAGGAAGTAAGACTTGTAATTAATGAGCAACTAGAAAGACACGAGAAGACAACTTCTGCTCCTATAGAAGAGGTTTACTTCACAGAACTTATTGTGCAATGACTGGTATCAAATAATGTCTGATAATGAGCCCTTATTGTCTCCTGATGAATTGTCCGCCATTCAAGATATGGTCACCAGTGGTGAGTTTGATGAAAAGCCTTTTAATACTGATGTTGAGGCACAAAGTTATAGTATTGCGCGTAATGAAGAAAATCTGGGTGTCAGCTATGGCTCATTGACGCAGATAAATGAAAGATTCCACCGTTTCTTTAGAACGAGGTTGCTTACAGAACTGGATTACAACGCTAGGCTATCGGTAGCGACTCCCCAATTAATGAAGTATTCCGAATATATAAGGACCGCAGAGTCACCGGCTTCGATTAATGTGACCGAACTAGACCCGCTAAAGGGTGAGACTCTGATTGTGATTCATCCACAGGTAGTCTTTAGTTGTCTGGATAACTGGTATGGTGGGCAGGCGCGTCCTCTTGTTGTGGATGGCGAGCGTAATTTTACTGCAAATGAAAACGCTATCATCGATAGACTCTGTGAATTGATGTTCAAATCTTTGACAGAAGCATGGTCACCGTATGTCGAGATCGATATTAATCTTGTCAATCGAGACATCAATCCACTGTTCGCAAACATTGCCAGTGATGAAGAGTCGGTAGTAGTGAATCGATTTTTGATCCGTTTGCGTGACGAAGAAGTTCAACCATATATAGATGTTGTCTATACCTATCAGAGTTTGAACCTCCAAAGAGATATGTTGAGTAGTCGTATCCAAACTCAGGAAGCCGATCATAAGTGGTTAGAGCGATTGCATGCGTCATTAAGCGAAATAGATTTTGGTATGTTTGTTAGTGGTGGTATGTTACAACTTAGCGTTGACCAGTTGATGAACCTTAAGGTTGGTGAAGTATTATCTTTCAACCCCCCAGCTCTTGCTGAAGTCAGAGTGAATGATTTCCCACTTTATAACGCTGAAGTTGGTGAGTCTGGCAAGAAGGTGGCTGTTCAAATCTTAGACAATGTTTTGGAAGAGGATAAGTAAATGAGTGAAGAAGACACTCAAGCAGCAGAGACATCCGATGAAGAAGCTACGCCGATTTCTCTCGATGGTATCAATCAGAATGTTGTAAAATCCATTCCGATTACACTTAATGTCGAAGTAGGAAAGACAAAACTCAAATTAAAGGATTTGATGGCAGTAGCTCAAGGTACGGTTCTCGAATTGGACCGTTCGGTGGGTGAACTAATGGACATTAAAGTAAACAATTTTGTTATTGCAAAGGGCGAGGTCGTCACTGTAGACAATAATAAACTAGGGATACGGGTCCTGGAGATTGTTAGTCCGATGGAAAGAATCCGAGAAGGTTAAAAAAGGTTTCTTGCATTGGATGGAATGAGTTCAGATTTGTTCTTAAGGGTGTTCGCATCTCTTGTATTCATTCTAATTGTTTTAGGCGCTGTTTATTGGTGGCTCAAGACAAATGGGCCTAAAATAAATTTAGAAGATAGAGCTCAACTACAATTACTTAGCCGTGTGCAAATTGATGCACGCCATAAATTGGTTTTGGTTAAGGTCGATGATGCACGTTTCCTGGTAGGAACATCTCCTTCAGATATTACGATAGTACCTGTTGATCAAGACAAAACTTCTGCAGAATTCAAGGATTACCTAAGTTCTCAGTTAGATGAAGACAAAAACTGAGACGCTTTTCTCTTAAAGCTTCCATTAAAAAAATATTTTCTTCTGATCTGATCATTGCAGTTCTTAAATCTATTGATTTTCTTGATGATAATTTTCTCTTTCCCTAAGCTCATTTATTTATATCATGGTATTTTTTGCCGTTTTTGCAATGCAAACGACATTTCTTGCCTGAAGTTTGCCGGTTTCTATAAATATACTTTTTTGTTGAAATAAAACTTATTCTACAAGTGCTACCCCATTCGGCAATCCAGTATCACATTGCGGCAAGCATCAACCTCAATTACCCCGCAGCGTAATACATGCGTCACCGTTTTTGCCGGATTTTGCCTGCAAAGAGGTAAAAGCTCTCGTAAACCTTAATCTGGCTAAAGTCAGAGGATAGTCCGACGACAATCAAGTTGTCGCTAATAGGCGGCCAGCGAATCAAGAAGGAGTACCTGCTTGGTCGCCTTAGCAAACAACTTTTAATTGGAGGACTGAAAATGTCTATGATAGTTAACACAAACGTTAGCTCATTGACGGCACAACGATCTTTGGCTGAATCAAGCAATATGCTTGATCAGGCTATGGAGAGGCTTGCAACGGGCAGCAAAATAAATAGAGCGTCTGACGACGCTGCGGGACTAGCGATCGTTCAAAGAATGACCGCACAAATCAATGGCCTTAATATGGCTATTAAAAATGCAAATGATGGTATCGCTATGACCCAATCAATTGAGGGTGCATTAGTAGAGGTATCAGATATGTTGCAAAGGTTGCGTGAGCTTTCTGTTCAGGCTGCTAACGCTACGAATACAGATACAGATCGAACTTTCATCCAAGAAGAAGTAAATCTTCTTTTAGCTGAAATTTCACGTGTATCTTCAAACACACGATATAACGGCCAATTAGTGCTTGATGGATCTTTCTCAAATAAGCAGCTTCAAGTTGGTACGGAAGGTGGTGAGGTAATCACTATGTCTGTGGATTCAGTTTCTGCTAACCAACTCGGTTCTTACGCCATCACGGGTGATCGGATTGAGGCACAGGCCGGAGATGGAGCTGGATCATACGCAAATATTACCGATGCAACCGACGATATTATTCTAAATGGAAATAGCATTTCTAAGACCATTGATGTTGCTGCAGCAGATTCAGCTAAAAATACTGCGGCTAAGATCAATGCTGTCTCCGGTGAAACGGGTGTAACAGCTACCGCCAAGACGTATGCTTTTCTAAATAGTGAATACGCTACAGATCAGACCTATAGTGTTTTAATAAATAATGTTACGACTGGGTCTTTTGTCATTAGTAATGCTAATGTTACCGATGCGGTTGATAAGATTAATGCAATAAGCGGATCAACTGGTGTAGCTGCGCAGGCAACTACGGATAACAAAGTGCAGCTTTATGCTCAAGATGGTTCTGACATTCTTGTGGAAAGTCAAACTGCTGGTCAAACTGCTTTGCGTATTCAATCTGTTAGCCATGACGGAGAGAGTGTTCAGCCGTCACAGGTTTGGCATCGAGCGAAACCAGATACCGCTGCAGGTACTGGGGTTGCAGGGGCTGCTAGAGGTGAGTTGGGAGTTGCCGACGGTACCTATACCCTCGTGCAGAAGTCCTCAGGACAGACTTACACGTTTACGGTTGCCGCTACTGCGTCCGGTAAATCAACAGCTGCTGAACTCCAAGCCGATATTAACGGTATTACGGGAGTCTCTGGTTTTGTAGTTGCGGATATCGGCAGCAACGCCACTGACGTTACTGTCACCGCTACTGAAGCGTTCGGTGCCTTTGAAATATATCAAGGAACTGACACTACTTCTTCCACGGCGCGTCAAACCTTCTCTGGTATTGGTAAGCACGTCGAAATTGCAACTGGTGTTCAGACGGACGGTGCTAAAACTTGGCAGATAAGAAACGATGACACAGGTAAGACCTATGACTTCGGGTTCACAGCTGACCAAGATGTTGCTAATACTAACATTGATGGTGTTGAAACGGGTTTACATGCCCATGCTGATCTTGTTGGTTTTTCAGCGTACGCGGACGACACCACTACTACCATTCTTCACATCCATGGTTCTGCGGACTTCGGAGATTGGACGTTGATAGATAGGGCTACAGGCAATGCGCTGGCCAGCGTGACGGAAAATCATGCCGGTGCTCTTAACGCTTTTGATTTAGCGTTAGCAGCAGGTGGCGCTAGTAATGATGCTGCTACTGTGCAGGGTACAATCACTCTGAACTCAAGTAAGACTTTTTCGGTCACACAAAGTGCTGAGGAAACCAATGCAGTAACAGATCCTGCAACTGCAACGGGCGGTCTTACCAACGACAACTATTTTGTTACCCAAGCGGCAGCGCTTAGTACGGTATCAAATGTTGACCTGCGATCAACAGCAGGTGCTGGTGCGGCGCTTAAAGTTCTTGATGGCGCTATAGAGAAGATCTCTTCGATGAGAGCTGATCTAGGTGCGGTTGAAAATCGACTTGAGCATACGGTTAGTAATTTAATGAATATTGCAGAAAATACTTCTGACTCTAGGTCTAGAATTAATGATGCAGATTACTCTCTCGAATCAGCTAATTTAGCGAAGGCTCAAGTGCTTCAGCAGGCGGGTACCGCAATGTTGTCACAAGCCAATGCTCGATCACAGTTGGTCCTCCAGCTCCTTCAATAACATAAGTTTATTTTAGGAGTTTGGAAAAGCCGGGGGTAACCCCGGCTTTACTTTTTAGTAGCAGATTTTTCCTCAATCGTAGTATCAATCAAAATTCTCAGCTCTCCCCTAGTATCTGCCGTACCCATTAATTCAGGTAGACGATTCCTAATTCTCATTAAGACCGGGGTAGAACACAATTTCTGGTGTTTTTTAAGCCACGCATATGTTTGTTTGTAACGTTCCTTTGGATGGTGAGTATTGATCGCAATAAGCTGGAACTGGGCAATCTCACACTTTTGGTTACCCTCAAGTTCTTGAGAATTGGAAATTAGCCGCTCTTCTCTCAATACACGTTCGATATATCTAACAGATTGAATAGGAATATTGTTTTCTTTTCGTATCTTGGTTGGCCCCTGGTAATAAGCAGCTAGTGCCATGAGTTTACTACCGAATTGCTGTTTCAATCGGGATAGATAATCAGCTCCCGCATCAATGTTTTGACACGGATCAAAAAGAAGCGATCGTTCCTCAACATTGAGCTCCTTAGCGGTTTGCGGCCACTTTATCTGCATTAAACCTAATGCCCCTGAAGACGATTCAGCGAGAGGATTGAAACTGCTCTCCACGCTTGCAACAGCAGCAAGAAAACTTGGTGTAAGGCTATATTTTTCGCCAGAGCTCTCAAAGCATGTTTTGTAAGGGAAGCCATCTTCTATTGCGCTTGAAGTATTTGTTAGTAAAAGGAAAGAGGTAATGAAGAACACCTGTATCCGTTTTCCCTTCAGATAGTTAGAAAAATCACTGTTCATTTTATCCTCGATTAGTGTCAGATTTTTGACATAAAAGTGAAATCAGTGGTCATAGAAATCCTAAGTCATTGATTTATATTGATTATACTGTTGGCCTTTAAATTGCATTGAATATCTCATCAATTGAGCACATTTGTGATGCGCTAGAAAGCTTATGCAATTTAGAAGAATGATTACAGCGAACCTATCGTTTAAGGGGGTATTTACTACACTCTTGATGTTGATGTTTTGCTTTTCACCTCATAACGTTCTGGGAGCAGAAGCGCCTGCACTAACGCTTATAACATCGAACGAAGCTGGTTCGGAATACGGCGTGTCACTCCAGATTCTTGTTTTGATGACAATGCTAAGCTTGATACCGTCGATGGTTATTCTTATGACATCATTTACGCGGATCATTATTGTTCTGTCGCTCTTGCGACAGGCGCTCGGCGTAGGATCAACCCCCCCGAACCAAGTACTTGTTGGCATTGCTATCTTTCTTTCCTTTTTCGTCATGAAGCCTGTTTTCGATCAGGTCTATGATTCAGCTTATTTGCCGGTTGAGGCAAACGAGATCTCTTTCCAAGAAGGTCTAGAGAAGGCGATGCCTCCAATAAAAAGCTTTATGTTAAGTCAGGTTCGCGAAAAGGATTTGCTGATGTTTATGGAAATGGCAGAAGAAGAACCCGTCGAGAATGAAGCGGATATTCCTCTTGCTACACTGATGCCAGCATTTATAACTTCTGAATTGAAGACGGCTTTTACTATTGGTTTTCTGATCTATATTCCCTTTCTGATTATTGATCTTGTCGTTGCGAGTGTGCTTATGTCGATGGGGATGATGATGTTATCTCCCATGATGATTTCTATGCCTTTTAAACTTCTGTTATTTGTCCTTGTTGACGGCTGGGGATTGATCACAGGATCTTTAGTTTCTACTTTCGGGTGAGCGAATAATGGACATAGGATTTGTTTTAGATATCGCAATTGAAGCGATTATGGTGATGATAATGGTAGCAGCCCCTATTCTTGGCGCAGCTTTAGGGACTGGTTTATTAATTGGTATCTTACAAGCAGCCACTTCAATCCAAGAAATGACCTTGAGTTTTATACCTAAATTGGCAGTCATGGTGATGGCACTAATCATATTTGGTGAATGGCAACTTGCCTTATTGGTTGATTACTTCGAGGTTATTTTCGAACGCATTAGAACTATTACCTTTTAATCATGACGTTATTAATCGCTCATTTAGTCGAACTCCTTGGTCAATTTATTTGGCCGTTAGTTAGAGTTTCTGCGGTCTTGTTGGCGGGGCCTTTTTTTTCGTTGGTGGCAGTTAATCTGCGCATAAGGGTTTCAATTATTATTGTTTTAACCTGGATGATATATCCCTTGATTGAAGTACCCAACATTGATCCTTTTAGCTTTGGTGCCATCACAGGGATTTTACACGAAGTATTTGTGGGTGGATTGATGGGATTAACCTTGCAAATAGTCATTGCGTCTCTGGTCGTCGCTGGTCAGGCCGTCGCTGGAAGTATGGGGCTAAGCATGGCGAATATGATTGATCCTAATTTCGGGAACGTGCCAACGGTCGCTCAATTTTTTTTAATTATAGGGACCCTTTTGTTTTTGGCATTAGGTGGGCATTTGATAATTATTTCTCTGCTTGTTTCTAGCTTTCAACTAATACCCATAGCTTCTGGGATGTTTAGTGTGGAAATGATTTTGTCGCTCATCACATGGTCATCTCACATGTTCATTGGAGCTGCTGTGATTGCATTTCCTATTATGACTGGGCTTTTACTTATTAACTCATTACTTGGTTTAGTTTCACGAGCTGCTCCTAGTTTAAATGTGTTCGCGATCGGCTTTCCTGCGCTTATTCCTGTGGGTTTGGGGATGTTACTCATCACAATGGGTATTTGGATTGAGCATGTTGAAAATCTTTGGTTTTTAGGATTTAGCACAATGACTGACATATTGAGGGGAGCTTGATAAGTGGCTGAAGATACTCCACAAGACGACAAAACAGAGGAGCCTACAACCCGTCGTTTGGAAAAAGCTCGTGAGGACGGGCAAGTCCTTAGATCACAAGATTTAACGATTGCTGTCGTCACTTCAGGTTTCATAGCAACTCTCTATATGGTTGGTTCCGTGTTGGGTCCTCAGTATGTTGATATTTTAGCAAGAAGCTTCACTTTTAAACGTCATCATGCGTTTGAATCGAATCAAATGGTAGTAGAGTTTGGCAGTCAGGTTTTTGACGTTGGATTAGTAATATCTCCTCTGTTTGTCATCGCGGTGATCTTAGCAATTAGTGGTGCTGTCGCGTTAGATGGTTTTGTTTTTTCTTGGAAGACTATTGCGCCCAAGGCCTCAAAAATTAATCCAATTAGTGGCTTGGCTAGGATATTTGGGTTGCGAGCATTGGTTGAGTTATTCAAAGCACTCATGAAGTTTTCACTAGTTGCGGCAATAGGTGGTTTTTATATTTATTTAAATTTTGGTGATCTGGTTGAGTTATCCAGATCAGATATTGTATCAGCTATCCATGGTGGACTTTCCATCGTGCTACTGGGGGCTCTAATAACCAGCTTTTCTCTTGTGATCATCGCAGCGATTGATGTGCCTTATCAGCGTTTTGAATTCTTTAAAAAGCTTCGTATGACGAAACAAGAAATAAAAGATGAGATGAAAGAACTGGAAGGACAACCTGAGGTTAAGCAGAAAATAAAACAAAAGCAAAGAGAGATGGCGGAGCAAAGGATGCTTCAAGATGTTCCCAAGGCAGATGTCATCATCACTAACCCTGAACATTTTGCGATAGCACTATCTTACGATCAGAATACGGAGGATGCTCCAAAAGTGGTCGCAAAAGGCAAGGGTTTCATAGCCGGAAAAATTCGTGAAATTGCTGGTGAACATCAGATACAGATTTTTGAATCTCCAGTTTTAGCTAGAGCAATTTATTTTACAACAGAAATCGGAGCGGCAATCCCCACTGCACTATACATGGCAGTAGCTCAGGTGATCGCCTATGTATTTAGTTTGAATGAGGTTGGGCTTGGACGTGGGAAACCAACAAAGCCGAAACCTAAAGTACCCAAAGAATTACAGTTTGATGAACTTGGTCAGAGACTTTTAGCCAAGACTTAAAGATTGAGGAGTTTTAGATGGATGAAAACCTAAATTCGAATATGAAGCCTAGTGAAGCGGTCTCAGCTTTTGGTGATCAAGACGCTAGCTATGTGAATGCAGCTGCTCAGCGTCTGAGGCGCTCTGGGGATGTGGTGGTTATTGAATCACCTAATCACGCTCTGCGTGATCATTATATAAAGCAAATTCTATCGCTAAGTTTTTTAAATCATCCCGGATTGACCGTTCATCGCTGCAAGAAGGAACGCGATTCGATGGTTACAAGAATAAATCGAGCATTGGGTCAAAAGACGTCAGAGCCACGAGAATTAAGTGATTCCCATCCCGCTGAAATTTGGCTTTTGGACCTTCAAGGAACCGATGACTTTGAATTATTGAAGTTGGCTCAGACTTTAGTTACGCAGTTTTGTGAGGCGGGCATTTGCATGTTGGTAAGTTGCTCAACAGTAATTGCCGATAACCCAAGATTCAAGCGTTGGAGCAATCGGCTGAGCGTTCCTGTGTGGAGGTTTGAACTACCTGACTCCCAAGCAATGAAGGCCTTTCTGGTCCAAGAATCTAGGATGGGTGCTGTTAATCAGGCTAGATCACTAGTTAACGAACTGGAATCTTTGAAACCCTTATCCCCCCATTCGAGCGAGGAAAGCGTGGGTTTGGAGCGCGATATAAATGAGTCAGTGAACGATATTATGAATAGTATTTCACAGTTCAATGCAGAATCCTCTATCCCGAAGACGGTGTCCAAGGAGACTATACCCCTGATCAATCCAAAAGATCTTAAAGAATACCAAGATCAGCTGATTTCAGAGGCTTTAGATGATTCCTCAGAGAGCGTTAAACCAGATAGGAAGGTGCCACAAATGCAGCCGAGAGGACTCTTTTTTCACAGAAGTATTTTACCTATAGGTTTAGGTTTTATTCTTACGGTTTTGTTGGCTTTTGCCTTAATGAATGATTCCGAATTCAGGTGGGTAAAAGCTCTCTTTGGAGAGTTAACGGTATTTGTTGATCAATATACAGGAAACTTTTTTGAGGAAGAAAAGTTGATGATCGAGGATGTTTCGGAAGCTAAAGTAAAAGAAAAATCTAATCAGAATTTGGCTCCTGAGAACGAAGATATCAAGCATTTTGAGAATGAAAAAGATTATATTGAAGTTGAAAGCATAGTATCTTCCGATAGCTCTACAAGTGCCATTGAGATTTTAAAATTAGAATCTAAGCCTAAGGTTTTATCATTGACTGTCGATCAAAGTAGTTCAGAAGGATATTTATCATTATTTGATGGTTCTGACGCAATTGAGGAGATTAAGCTTCCTGATCTGCAAACAGTAAAATCAGTCAAGAAATCTGTGAATCTAATACAAAAAGAAGTCGGTATTGATTCGTTTTCCTCAACATTAAGGGCATCGGACTATTACGCCCAGCTTGGCGCTTTTAGCACAGAAAAATCAGCACAAGTCTGGCGACGAATTAGAGCAAGTGCTTTGCCCGAAACCACGATAGTTGAGAAAAGGAATGGACTATGGGTGGTTCTAAGTGGTCCCTACAGCTCGAGGGAAACAGCGAAACAAACGTTTTCACAGAGTGAAATAAAGCCTTATATGATGAGAGGTTCTGACTTAAGAACTGAAATGAATCAAGTTGGAGGTAGATTATGAGCGATCAAACTAATGACTCGACGGATGATAGTGAAAAGCCAAAAGCTGATGAAACTATCAATGATTCTGGGGAGAGTATTGAGGTGTCAGACAAAAATGATTCCGATCATGGAGAAAAGAATGGCACAGGAGAAACTGATGATCTAAGCAATCAGAGCTCGGAAGAAGCCGCCCCGGAAGAAACTGCC
>NZGG01000007.1 GCA_002690865.1 Gammaproteobacteria bacterium
TGAGTTGATTGCGCCGATAGCCATGGAAGAGGGCCAGCGTTTTGCTATTCGTGAAGGTGGCAGGACAGTTGGTGCAGGAGTTGTTACTAAGATTAGTAACTAAAATAACTGCTTGGTGTTAAATATCGAATATTTAGAACTTAGGTGAACTTTATGCAATTAAGGCCAGTAGCTCAATTGGCAGAGCGGCGGTCTCCAAAACCGCAGGTTGGGGGTTCGATTCCCTCCTGGCCTGCCAAGTTTTGGTGAATTTGAATTAGCTTAAATATGAAAAGTGAAGAATCTTTATCTCGTTTTGATCTGTTGAAGTGGCTGGTTGTTTCGGCGCTAATTATACTTAGTGTCTATGCAAATGCCGAGTATGCTGATGTTTCACCAATTTTGAGAGCATTAACCGGTGCTGTTGTTGGGGTGTTGGTCGTGTTAATAGCCATTAACACGGTTAAAGGCGCGGCTGTTTGGTTGCTTGCAAAAGAGGCTAGAGTAGAGATTCGGAAGGTGGTTTGGCCAACCACACAGGAGCTGACTCAAACGACTCTTATAGTCGTTGTGGTAGTTGTTTTTGTAGCCTTTATTCTTTGGGGTCTAGATTCTGGATTGAGCTGGGCTATTCAAGGCATAATTGGCTAATCAGGAGTATAGTTTGGACAAGCGCTGGTATGTGGTGCATGCTTATTCGGGTTACGAAAAGCAAGTTATGCGGGCTATTAAAGAGCGCATTAGTCTCTCTGAAGTAGCAGAAAAGTTTGGAGAAGTTATTGTTCCCGCAGAAGAAGTGGTAGAGATGCGTGGTGGTAAGAAAAGGCGGAGTGAGAGGAAGTTCTTCCCTGGATATGTCTTGGTTGAAATGGATTTAGATGATGACACATGGCATTTAATCAAAGATACTCCACGGGTTATGGGTTTCATAGGAGGGAAGGCAGATAAACCTGCACCTATTTCAGATCATGACGCAGAGAAAATCTTACAGAGAATTCAGGTTGGCAGTGAACAAGCAACGCCAAAGACTGTTTTTGAGCCTGGGGAATTGGTGCGTGTTACGGATGGGCCGTTTAATGATTTCAACGGTGTTGTAGAAGAAGTAAATTATGAAAAGAATAAACTACATGTAGCCGTTACGATATTTGGACGATCTACACCAGTTGAATTGGATTTCAGTCAGGTGGAAAAAGGCTGAATTTGAGAATTAATCTAGCGCTCTACAGTGCTATTTATGGGGACCTTGATCATTGTTTGGGCTGACTAAGCGGTGATGAAAGCGTGAAGCGCTTTAGGGCTTGAACCCAAAATATGAGGTAAAAAATGGCTAAAAAGATTGATGCCTATATTAAGTTGCAAATTCCTGCGGCTCAGGCAAATCCAAGTCCTCCAGTTGGTCCGGCTCTCGGGCAACACGGAGTAAATATTATGGACTTTTGTAAGGCTTTTAATGCGGAAACCCAGTCTCTTGAGCCAGGGATACCTGTGCCAGTTGTAATAACGGTCTACGCGGATAAGAGTTTTACTTTCATTAAAAAAACGCCCCCAGCTTCAGTTTTGCTTAGGAAGGCTGCGGGTGTTGATAAGGGTAGCGGTGAGCCGCACAGTAATAAAGTAGGACGAGTAACGCGTGCTCAATTGGAGGAGATTGCGACGGTCAAAATGCCCGACCTAACCGCGCAAAATATGGATGCAGCAGTTCGGACGATTGCCGGTAGTGCGCGAAGCGCAGGAATCGATACGGAGGATGTCTAGATGGCTAAGTTAACAAAGAGATCTCGTGCGCTAAGGGAAAAGATTGAACCAGGTAAACTATATCCTATAACTGATGCAGTGATACTTCTCGGTGAGCTTTCCTCTGTTAAGTTCACTGAGTCGATTGACGTTAGTATTAATCTTGGTGTTGATCCTAAAAAATCAGACCAAGTGGTGCGTGGATCGACAGTTTTACCCAATGGAACAGGTAAAGATGTTCGTGTTGCTGTTTTTGCCCAAGGTGATAAAGCAGATGAAGCAAAGAGCGCTGGAGCAGATGTTGTTGGGATGGAGGATTTGGCTGAGAGCATCAAGGCAGGAAATCTAGACTTTGGCGTTGTTATTGCCTCTCCTGACGCGATGCGAGTAGTTGGACAGTTGGGGCAGGTTTTGGGTCCAAGGGGACTAATGCCAAATCCTCGTTTAGGTACGGTGACTCCAGACGTGGGAGAAGCAGTCAAAAATGCTAAGGCAGGCCAGGTAAGATTTCGAACGGATCGAAATGGGATTATACACGGAGGGCTTGGAAAAATTGGTTTCGAGCCAGTTCAGATTAAAGAAAATCTTGAGGCTTTGTTAACTGATCTGAGGAAGGCAAAGCCGGCCTCAGCAAAGGGAACGTATTTAAAGAAAATTGTTTTATCGACGACGATGGGTGCAGGCATCCAGATTGATCAATCGTCTTTGGAAGAAAGTTAAGGAACTTTGGGGTTTCTGCTAATTTCACAGATTAGCTGAGCTCGTCAAAGACCGTAGGTCCATAGGTAGTTCTTCGATTGCTTATGGTTAATTATCCTGAGGAGGCCTGCGCAGACGGTGAACCTGATTCAGAAAATTGAATCCTATCGCCGTGGGACCCGTCAAAGATGGCGGATAAGTAATAAGTCAGGAGTACGAAACTGTGCCAATAGGACTTGAAGATAAAGCGGCAATTGTTGCTGAGGTAAATGAAACTGCCACTAGGGCGCTATCTGCTGTTATGGCAGATTATCGCGGGGTGTCTGTTGATAACATGACAGCTTTGCGACAACAAGCAAGAGAGGCAGGTGTTCACGTAAGGGTTATAAGGAATACGCTTGCTAAGCGCGCATTCCAAGGTACCGAGTTCGAGTGTTTGAATGAGGCTTTACTGGGACCTAATATCCTGGCGTTTTCTTTGGAAGATCCGGGTGCGGGCGCGAGGGTTTTCAAGGATTTTGCAAAGGAAAACGATTCCTTTGAGATCAAGGCGCTCAGCATTGGTGGCAAAATGTTGCCGCCAGAGCAGATAGATGTATTGGCTAAACTTCCTACAAGGGATCAAGCGCTTTCTATACTTATGTCTGTAATGCAAGCACCTATTACTAAGCTTGCGCGAACACTTAATGACGTTCCTGGTTGTGTGGTGAGGGTGTTAGCCGCGGTGCGTGATCAGAAGCAACAAGATGGTCAATAATTCAATAAAGGAGATATGATTCATGTCATTATCGAAAGATGAAATTTTAGATGCTATTGCAGAAATGAGCGTGATGGATGTTGTGGAGCTCGTTGATGCTATGGAGGATAAATTTGGCGTTTCCGCTGCTGTGGCAGTTGCGGCAGCACCCGCTGCCGGAGGTTCCGCCGGAGATGGCAGCGCAGCCGCAGAAGAACAGACGGAATTTGAAGTTATTATAACTTCTCCGGGCGAAAAGAAGGTTAATGCAATTAAGGTTGTGAGAGCCATTACTGGACTTGGCTTAAAGGAGGCCAAGGCTCTCGTTGACGAAGCTCCTTCCACCGTTAAGGAAGGTGTAGCCAAGGAAGAAGCTGATGACATCGTTAAACAGCTTGAAGAAGCTGGAGCAAGTGCTGAGCTTAAGTAAAATTTTATTTTAAGCCGGATAAAAATGTTGGTAACAGGGATTACTCCCTTTGCTTTGCTGCTTGTAATTCTTGCCCTGATGACTTTTAGAAGTATCGGGCAATTCAATCTACCTTGGAGGCATTGATGGCCTATTCATACACAGAGAAAAAGCGAATTCGTAAAGACTTTGGCAAGTTGCCAGAGGTCATGGATATTCCTTATTTGCTGGCAATTCAGACCGAGTCCTATGAGCAGTTTTTACAGGAAAGTGTTAGCCAGAAAGAGAGAATAGACAAGGGTCTGCATGCAGCATTTAAATCAGTTTTTCCGATCGTGAGTTATTCGGGTAATGCCGCGCTGGAATACGTTGGCTATCGATTAGGTAAGCCAGTATTCGATGTTAAAGAGTGTCAACTGAGAAGTGCTTACTATGCTGTTCCTTTGCGCGTAAAGGTGAGATTAATCATTTACGATAAGGAATCAAATAATAAGGCAATTAAGGACATTAAGGAACAGGAAGTCTACATGGGTGAGATTCCCTTGATGACTGATAATGGAACCTTTGTGATTAATGGCATAGAAAGGGTTGTGGTAAGTCAATTGCATCGCTCCCCTGGAGTATTCTTTGATCATGATAAAGGTAAAACGCATTCGTCGGGTAAACTTCTTTACTCTGCAAGAGTAATCCCGATGAGAGGTTCTTGGTTAGATTTTGAATTTGATCCGAAGGATTGCGTTTTCGTGCGAATTGATCGACGTCGAAAATTGCCTGCAACCATCCTGTTGCGTGCTCTTGGATATAGCTCAGAAGAAATCCTAAATACGTTTTTCGATACTGATACATTTTTCATGCGAGAGGATGGCTACTCGCTAGAGTTAATTGCTAACCGATTGCGTGGAGAAACAGCTAAATTCGATATAAAGTCAGGTAGAAAAGTTGTTGTTGAGGAAGGAACTAGGGTCACGCCCCGGCATATACGAGAATTAGAAAAAAGCGGTCTTTCTGATTTGAATGTTCCGGCAGAATATATTGAGGGGCACGTGTTAGCCCATGATGTGGTGGATATTGAAACCGGTGAAATTTTGGTTCCTTGTAATACTGCTATTTCAGGGGAGACTTTGGAAAAGCTTCGAGAACTGAATATAGATTCCTTTAGAACGATATATACCAATGACTTGGAATGTGGTCCATTTATATCTGATACCCTTAATATTGATCCCACACAGAATCGATTAGAAGCATTAGTAGAAATATACAGAATGATGCGTCCTGGTGAACCACCTACGAAAGAGTCGGCTGAAAATCTCTTCAATAATTTGTTCTTCGCTCCAGAGCGCTACGATCTGAGTGCGGTAGGTCGGATGAAGTTCAACCGTCGCTTGGGGAGAGAAGAAGAGGTCGGCGAAGGGGTGCTCAGTAACGAAGACATAACAGATGTGCTTAAGAGTCTAATTGGCATCCGTGATGGTAAGGATATCGTTGATGACATTGATCATTTGGGTAACCGACGCATCCGTTCGGTGGGCGAAATGGCCGAAAACGCCTTTCGTTTGGGCCTTATTCGTGTCGAACGAGCAGTAAAAGAAAGGTTAAGTCTTGCAGAATCTGAAGGTTTGATGCCTCAGGATCTTATTAATGCCAAGCCGGTAGCTGCTGCAGTAAAAGAATTTTTTGGGTCTGCACAACTATCCCAATTTATGGATCAGAATAATCCTCTTTCAGAGGTTACTCATAAGCGTCGCGTGTCGGCATTGGGACCCGGCGGACTAACTCGTGAGCGAGCTGGTTTTGAAGTCCGAGATGTTCATCCTACGCATTATGGACGTGTCTGTCCGATCGAAACCCCAGAGGGTCCAAATATTGGACTTATTAATTCTCTAGCGAGCTATGCCCGCACAAATGATCATGGATTCCTAGAAAGCCCTTACCGCAGAGTAACGGACGGTCATGTTACAGATGACATTGAATACCTTTCTGCTATAGTCGAGAGTGATTACGTGATTGCTCAAGCAAGTGTCCCCCTGACAGAAAAAGGTCAGATCATAGATGACCTTGTAGACGTTCGGCACTTAGGCGAATTTACAAAGATGCCAAGGGAAAGCGTTAATTTTATGGATGTCTCTCCGCAGCAAGTCGTAAGTATTGCTGCGTCTCTTATTCCATTCTTAGAGCATGATGATGCTAATCGCGCTTTGATGGGTTCAAATATGCAGCGTCAGGCTGTGCCAACCCTTCGGAGTGAAACCCCTCTCGTAGGGACAGGTATGGAGCGTGTTGTCGCAAGAGATTCTGGTGTCTGTGTTGTGGCAGAGCGTGGTGGTGTAGTCGAGACTGTAGATGCGGCACGGATAGTTATACGCGTTAATGATAATGAAACAGCAAGTGGTGAAGCTGGTGTCGATATCTATAATCTGACTAAGTATACGAGATCTAACCAGAATACATGCATTAACCAGAAGCCTCTCGTTAAAGAGGGTGATGTTGTAGGGCGTCAAGATATATTAGCAGATGGTCCATCCATCGATACAGGTGAGCTAGCCCTGGGGCAGAATATTCGAATTGCCTTCATGACTTGGAATGGCTATAACTTTGAGGATTCTATTTTAGTCTCCGAGAAAGTAGTTAAAGAGGATCGTTTTACTACGATTCATATTCAGGAATTGACCTGCTATGCCCGTGATACAAAGCTTGGTAGCGAAGAAGTCACTTGTGATATCCCAAATGTCGGTGAAGGTGCTTTATCTAAGCTCGATGAAGCCGGCATAGTTTACATCGGTGCAGAGGTGGAGGCAGGCGATATTTTAGTCGGGAAGGTAACGCCGAAAGGAGAAACCCAGCTCACTCCAGAAGAGAAGCTTTTAAGAGCGATTTTCGGAGAAAAAGCATCGGACGTTAAAGACACTTCTCTTAGAGTACCAAGTAGTTATAACGGTACAGTAATAGACGTGCGGGTTTTCACGAGAGATGGTATTGAAAAAGACCAGCGAGCTCTAGATATCGAGCGTCAGGAGCTCGATGCGGTTAGAAAAAATATAGACGAGGAGTTTCGTATCATTGAGACAGCGACCTTTGAAAGGTTGAGTGACTCGTTGTTAAATAAGAAGGTCATCGCGGGTCCTGGGTTAAAAAAGGGTGAAAAGGTAACAAAAGATTATCTTTCAGAACTTCCTGAGGCCGATTTTTTCAAAATACGGATGGAATCAGATTCTCTAAATGAACTATTACAGGAGGCTGAACAACGGATAAGCGAGAGACGTCAAGATCTTGATGATCAATTTCAGGAGAGTAAGCAGAAGTTACAAAGTGGCGATGACTTGCCACCTGGTGTCTTGAAGATTGTAAAGGTTTACCTTGCGATTAAGAGGCGTATTCAACCGGGCGATAAAATGGCAGGTAGGCATGGTAATAAAGGTGTCATTTCGGTTATCAAGCCAGTTGAGGATATGCCATTCGATGAGAATGGTGAGCCCATTGATATCGTGCTTAATCCTTTGGGTGTTCCCAAGAGGATGAACGTTGGTCAGATCTTGGAAACCCATCTAGGCTGGGCATCTAGAGGTATTGGTGAAAAAATTAATACTATGCTGGACCTTAAGCGAGAGGTTTCTGAAATCCGAAATTTCCTCCAAGAGGTGTACAATCGCAGTGGACGTCAAGAAAATCTAGATGAGTTTTCTGATGCAGAGATTGTGGAATTGTCACGTAATCTTGTTAATGGGGTTCCTATGGCTACAGGTGTTTTTAATGGAGCCACGGAAGAGGAAATTAAGGGTATGCTTGATCTCGCAGGACTGCCTTCTGACGGTCAGACAACGCTGTATGATGGTCGAACTGGTGATCAGTTTGATCGTCCTGTTACAGTGGGTTATATGTATATGCTCAAACTTAACCACTTGGTCGATGATAAAATGCATGCTAGATCGACTGGATCTTATTCTTTAGTAACGCAACAACCGTTGGGGGGAAAGGCTCAATTTGGTGGCCAGCGTTTTGGAGAGATGGAGGTTTGGGCGCTAGAGGCATACGGTGCAGCATATACTCTTCAGGAAATGCTTACAGTTAAGTCTGATGACGTTCATGGGCGCACAAAGATGTATAAAAATATTGTCGACGGAGACCATAAAATGGAGCCTGGAATGCCGGAATCATTTAACGTCTTGGTTAAAGAAATTCGCTCATTGGGTATCGATATTGAATTAGAAAATGATTGATTCAATGTACGACCGTCGACATCAATTTAAGTTTGGGTTAATTGCTCAAAGTGGAGGAAAGTCTTGAAAGATCTGTTGAATATACTTAAAGCCCAAGGACAATCTGAAGAATTTGATTCACTAAGAATTGGTCTGGCATCCCCAGAGATGATCAGATCATGGTCTTACGGGGAAGTTAAGAAACCTGAGACTATAAATTATCGTACATTTAAGCCAGAGCGTGACGGCCTATTTTGTGCAAAGATTTTTGGTCCAAATAAGGACTATGAATGCCTCTGTGGAAAATATAAACGTCTCAAGCATCGAGGGGTAATTTGCGAAAAGTGTGGGGTCGAAGTTGCTCTTGCTAAGGTTAGGCGAGAGCGTATGGGGCATATAGAGCTAGCTAGCCCAGTTGCTCACATTTGGTTCCTAAAGTCATTACCGTCTCGAATCGGTTTGTTGATGGATATGACTCTTCGTGATATTGAAAGAGTGTTGTACTTCGAGTCTTTTGTGGTGACTGATCCAGGTCTAACTTCGCTAGAGAAAAGACAATTACTAAATGATGAACAATATTTTGAGGCGCTTGAAGAGTTTGGGGACGACTTTGAGGCAAAAATGGGTGCAGAGGCAATTCAGGATCTAATGGCGGACATGGATCTCGTCGACGATATTGCAACAATTCGGGAAGAATTACCTCAGACTAACTCAGAGACTAAGATAAAGAAATTGACTAAGCGTTTAAAGTTGATGGAGGCTTTTGAAAGGTCTGGTAATAAGCCGGAATGGATGATCTTCAATGTTTTGCCTGTTTTACCGCCTGACTTGCGACCACTGGTGCCGTTGGAGGGAGGTCGTTTCGCCACCTCTGATTTGAATGATCTGTACCGAAGAGTAATCAATAGGAATAATCGGTTAAAAAGGCTCTTAGATTTAAGTGCTCCGGATATAATTGTCCGGAATGAAAAACGTATGTTGCAGGAATCAGTAGATGCATTACTAGACAATGGCCGGCGTGGCAGAGCGATTACTGGTACTAATAAAAGACCATTAAAGTCTCTGGCGGACATGATTAAGGGCAAGCAAGGGCGCTTCCGTCAGAACCTCTTAGGGAAACGTGTAGACTATTCTGGCCGCTCCGTGATTGTTTGCGGTCCTTCCCTACGACTCCACCAGTGTGGCTTGCCAAAAAAAATGGCCCTAGAGCTTTTCAAGCCATTTATCTTTGGGAAACTTGAGGCTCGTGGTCTTGCTACAACTATCAAGGCGGCGAAAAAAATGGTCGAGCGCGAAACAGCAGAGGTTTGGGACATCCTTGCGGATGTAATTCGTGAACATCCAGTGTTGCTTAATCGTGCGCCTACTCTTCATAGATTGGGAATCCAAGCTTTTGAGCCTGTATTGATTGAAGGGAAGGCTATCCAGCTTCACCCCTTGGTCTGTACGGCGTACAACGCAGATTTCGATGGTGATCAGATGGCCGTCCATGTTCCTTTGACGTTAGAGGCTCAATTAGAAGCCAGGGCCTTAATGATGTCTACCAACAATGTGCTGCTCCCAGCAGATGGTGAGCCCATTATCGTTCCTTCTCAAGATGTTGTTCTGGGTGTTTATTGGATGACGAGAGAGCGCATAAATGATGTAGGCGAGGGTATGACTTTCTCAGACGTCGAGGAAGTAAATCGCGCGTTTACGAGTAAGAAGGTTGGTTTACAGGCACGAATTAAGGTCAGGGTTCAAGAAAAGGTAAAAAATGAGAATGGTGATATAGAGTGCAGAAGTGAGATCCAAGAGACCACGACGGGTAGAGCGCTTCTTTACGAGATAGTGCCGGAGGGTATTCCGTTTTCTGAGATTAATCAGATGATGGGTAACAAAGATATATCGAAGTTGATTAACCTTTGTTACCGCTCTGTTGGATTAAAGGAAACTGTAATTTTTGCAGATCAGATAATGTACATGGGATATGAATATTCCACTCGATCTGGCTCCTCAATTGGGGTTGAAGATTTTGTTATTCCCGACGAAAAGTCGGCAATTATCGCAGAAGCTGAAAATGAGATTCGTGAGATTGAATCGCAGTTTTCTTCTGGGCTTGTAACTCAGGGAGAGAAATATAATAAAGTCATTGATATTTGGACGCGAGCCAACGACCTGGTTGGTAAAGCTATGATGGATACCCTTAGCAAAGAAGTGGTAGTAAATCGTGATGGGGAAAAAGAAGAGCAAGCCTCATTTAATAGCGTATGGATGTATTCTGACTCTGGTGCTCGGGGTTCTCCGACACAGATTAGGCAGCTTTCTGGTATGCGTGGGTTGATGACCAAGCCTGACGGCTCGATTATCGAAACGCCGATCACAGCAAATTTCCGCGAGGGGCTATCGGTAATGCAGTATTTCATTTCTACCCATGGTGCTCGCAAAGGCTTGGCTGATACAGCCCTTAAAACTGCAAATTCTGGTTATTTAACGCGTCGGCTGGTCGACGTGGCGCAAGACCTTGTTATAACCGAAGTTGATTGTGGAACAGAGAATGGACTCTTGATGACAGCCGTGATTGAAGGTGGTGATGTGGTACAACCTCTGGGTAATAGGGTGCTTGGGCGAGTGGTGGCCAGAGATGTGTTTAACGTTTCTGGAGAGTCCGTAGTCATACCAAAAAATACGATGATTGATGAAAGCTGGGTCGCTCAACTGGAGGATTTGGGAGTTGACGAGATATTTGTCCGCAGTACCATTGCTTGCGATACTCGTTATGGAGTTTGCGCTATGTGCTATGGTCGTGACCTTGGTCGCGGTCATTTGGTCAATATTGGAGAGGCTGTTGGCGTTATTGCAGCCCAATCGATCGGCGAACCTGGAACACAGCTTACGATGCGCACCTTCCATATCGGAGGAGCAGCCTCCAGGGCTGCAGCTGTAGATAATGTGCAGGTGGGTCACTCGGGCACTATTAGGCTCCAAAATCTTAAAACAACTGAAAAGGCGAACGGTGATTTAGTGGCTATTTCTCGATCGGGTGAGATAGCTGTAGCTGACGAATCTGGCCGAGAAAGAGAGCGATATAAATTGCCGTACGGGGCTATTCTCAAGAAAGGCGATAATGCTACTATTCAAGCAGGAGAAATCGTTGCTAATTGGGACCCTCACACCCATCCGATAGTGACCGAAGTCGAAGGTCAGGTTGTTTTTGAGTCTATGGACGAGGGGATAACTGTACGTAGACAGACTGATGAACTAACAGGCTTAACAAGCATATCAGTTATTGATCCGAAAGATAGGCCAACGGCAGGTAAAGATGTCCGTCCTGCAGTTCGTCTAGTCAATAAGGCTGGTAATGATTTGACACTACCTGATACTGATGTTCCTGCTCACTATTTTCTTGAGCCTAATGCGATTTTAAGTCTTGAAGACGGAGATCACATCGCCGTGGGTGATGTGATAGCTCGTATTCCGCAGGAAGGTTCAAAGACGAGAGATATTACTGGTGGTCTACCAAGAGTAGCTGATCTGTTCGAAGCTAGAAAGCCAAAGGACGCAGCTATTCTTGCGGAAATCACAGGTACTGTGAGTTTCGGTAAGGAAACTAAGGGTAAGCGTCGTTTAGTTATTACTCCTTCGGAAGCCGAAAGTGAGTTGCCGGAAGGAACAGATCATTATGAGGTTCTGATTCATAAATGGCGTAACATGACGGTATTCGAGGGCGAGCATGTTGCTAAAGGGGAAGTTGTATCTGATGGCCCGGAGAATCCTCATGATATCTTGCGTTTAAAAGGCATAAGCGAGCTCGCTAAATACGTAGTCAAAGAGATTCAGGATGTCTATCGACTTCAAGGAGTAACCATCAACGATAAGCACATTGAAGTGATTGTCTGTCAGATGCTGAAGAAAATGGAGATAGTCTCGGCAGGGGACACAGCGTTTATTCAAGGGGAACAAGTTGAATATACGCAATTTCTCGAACGGAACGAGCAAATGGCTCAAGAGGGTAAAGAGCCAGCTACTGGCGAAAGAGTGCTCCTTGGGATAACAAAGGCTTCTCTTGCTACTGAGTCATTTATCTCCGCTGCATCATTTCAAGAAACAACGAGGGTGTTAACTGAAGCCGCTGTGACAGGAAAGCGAGATTATTTGCGCGGCTTAAAGGAAAATGTAATTGTTGGACGCTTGATACCTGCAGGAACTGGTCTGAAATATCACGAGGATAGGCGCAGGAAGCGAGAATCTGGCAAGGAAGAATCAACCACGGTAAGTGCCAGCGAGGTGGAGGCGGCCCTCAGCGAGGCTCTTAATTCAGGTGGTGCAGGAAGTTAGTAAGGAAACATAAGTTGACTCGCTTGGGCGAGGCGCTTAGAATGCGCGCCTCACCCAATATAGGGTTTTTACTAGTCAGTTTTGCATGCTATGCCAAGCAAAATTGCTATATGGAGTATTGATGGCAAGAATAAACCAATTAGTACGTAAGCCTCGCAAGCGGAGAGTTTCTAAAAGTAATGTGCCAGCTTTACAGGCCTGTCCGCAGCGTCGTGGCGTTTGCCTTAGGGTTTATACTACTACTCCAAAAAAGCCTAACTCGGCCCTTCGTAAAGTTTGCCGTGTAAGGCTAACTAATGGGGCGGAGGTGAATTCCTACATTGGAGGTGAGGGGCATAACCTCCAAGAACATAGTGTAGTGCTGATCAGGGGAGGTCGTGTTAAGGACTTGCCAGGCGTGCGGTACCATACGGTTCGGGGGACACTGGATACGACTGGTGTTAGTGATCGTACCCAAGGTCGTTCTAAGTATGGAACAAAGAAACCTAAGACGTAAATCCATCAGCGCAAAAATTCGTTAAAGTAAGGTCGAGTGTATTCTCGAATAACCTGAAGGAAGGAAATATCGATGCCAAGAAGAAGAGTTCCCGAGAAAAGGGAAGTTTTGCCAGACCCCAAGTTTAATAACAAAATATTAGCTAAATTCATGAACCATGTGATGGTCAGTGGAAAGAAGGCCGTCGCAGAAAAAATTGTTTATGGAGCCCTAGATAGAATTCAAGAACGTCTAAGTTCGGACCCCCTTGATGTTTTTGATGCAGCCCTTGAGGCTGTCTCTCCCGCCGTTGAGGTTAAATCAAGGCGTGTTGGGGGCGCAACTTATCAAGTCCCTGTTGAGGTGCGTCCTGCAAGACGCACAGCTTTGGCGATGCGGTGGCTAGTAGATTCTGCAAGAAGTCGTGGCGAAAAATCAATGCCTTTGCGGTTAGCTGGGGAGCTTATGGATGCGGCGGAGGGGCGAGGTGCAGCGGTCCGACGTAGAGAAGATACACACCGTATGGCAGATGCGAATAAAGCATTTGCCCACTATCGTTTTTAATAAGTCTTCGAGGACAACAAATTGCCTAGGTCAACCCCTATAAAGAGATATCGAAATATTGGTGTTGTGGCCCATGTTGATGCAGGGAAAACTACTACAACCGAAAGGATTCTGTTTTACACCGGTATTTCTCACAAAATCGGTGAGGTTCACGATGGCGCAGCTGTTATGGATTGGATGGAACAAGAGCAAGAACGTGGAATTACTATAACTTCCGCTGCAACAACTACTTTTTGGAGAGGTTCGGAACAACAGTTCGATGAATATCGAATTAATATCATAGATACCCCAGGACATGTCGATTTCACTATTGAAGTGGAGCGTTCCTTGCGTGTTCTTGATGGTGCTGTAGTGGTTTTTTGTGCCACGTCGGGAGTAGAGCCGCAGTCTGAAACTGTTTGGCGTCAAGCGAATCGTTATGAAGTGCCCCGTATGGTATTTGTGAATAAGATGGATCGCGCCGGTGCAGATTTTCTGCGCGTAGTCAATCAAATCGAGGAAAGATTAGGGTCTACCCCGATTCCGCTTCAGCTTGCAATAGGTGCTGAAGACAACTTCAAGGGAATCGTTGATCTTATTAAAATGAAGGCTATTTACTGGAATGAAGAAGATCAGGGGTTAAGTTTTGAAGAACAAGATATACCTGATGATTTGCAAGTTCTGGCTGAAGAATACCGTGAAAAGATGGTCGAGGCGGCTGCGGAGGCTAACGATGATCTCATGGAAAAATATTTAGAAGAGGGTGATCTTAATATCGAAGACATCAAAAATGGTATTCGTATTCGTACACTAGCGAACGAAATCGTTCCTGCACTTTGCGGTTCTGCGTTTAAGAATAAAGGTGTACAGACGATGTTAGACGCGGTGGTGGAGTTTTTGCCTGCGCCTGATGAAGTTAAATCGATTAAGGGCTTTCTTGATGACGCTAACGAGACAGAAGCAGCAAGAAATGCCGATGATGAAGAACCTTTCGCTGCTCTCGCATTCAAGATTGCAACTGATAAGCATGTTGGAGCTTTAACATTTTTTCGAGTGTACTCCGGTGTGTTACAAACTGGAGATTCCGTTTACAACCCTGTGAAAGATAAGAAAGAAAGAATAGGCCGAATGGTTCAGATGCATTCAAATGATCGACAGGAAATTAAGGAGGTTCGCGCTGGTGACATTGCAGCAGCTATTGGATTGAAGCAAGCTACAACAGGAGATACTTTGTGTGATGAAAAACAAGTGATCACACTAGAGCGTATGGAGTTCCCTGATCCAGTTATTCATGTTGCAGTAGAGCCAAAATCTAAGATTGATCAAGAAAAAATGGGTGTAGCGTTAAGTAAACTGGCTGCTGAAGATCCTTCTTTTTCGGTGCGTACTGATGAGGAGTCAGGTCAGACTATCATTGGCGGAATGGGTGAACTGCATTTAGATATTATTATTGATCGAATGAAGAGAGAGTTTAGTGTTGAGGCGAACATAGGTGCTCCTCAGGTTGCTTATCGTGAAACTATCAGGCGTTCAGTAGAAGCGGAAGGAAAGTTTGTACGTCAAACGGGAGGTCGAGGCCAATATGGACATGTTTGGCTGCGTATAGAACCTTTGGCAGACGATGACTATGAATTTGTAGACGAAATTGTTGGTGGGGTGGTACCTAGAGAGTATATCGGAGCGGTAGACAAAGGAATTCAGGAGCAGCTTGCAAACGGAGTAATAGCTGGTTATCCCCTCCAGGGAGTTAAGGCAACTTTATACGATGGTTCGTATCACGATGTTGATTCGAGTGAAGTGTCTTTCAAGGTAGCTGGTTCTATGGCGATGCGACAGGGTGCTATCGATGCAGATGCGGTTTTACTGGAACCTGTGATGAAAGTCGAAGTTGTGACCCCAGAAGATTACTACGGCGATATTATTGGAGATTTAAATCGTCGTAGGGGGATGGTTCTGGGGATGGAAGATGTGCCGGCAGGGAAAGCGGTTCGAGCTCAAGTACCGCTCTCGGAGATGTTTGGTTATGCGACGGACATGAGATCAACAACCCAAGGACGGGCAACATTTTCTATGGAGTTCGAAACCTACAAAGAAGTGCCAGACAGTATCGCGGAGGCGGTAGTCAAGAAGAAAGGCTAGGCTGTTCCATTTTAATCGGCAATTAGAGGTGATAAATGTCTAAAGAGAAGTTTGAGCGAAGTAAACCGCACGTAAATGTGGGGACTATAGGTCATGTTGATCATGGCAAGACTACACTAACA
>NZGG01000008.1 GCA_002690865.1 Gammaproteobacteria bacterium
AGAGCAACGAGGCTCTCGTCGTGAATCAACGAAATGTGAACGGTTCCAGAGTGCGGCAGATCGGGTGAGGCATCACGCTGGGCAATGATCGAATCGAGAACCGCGCGGTATGGTTCGCACACGGGACCCGTGAACACTTCCAGCGGAACT
Organism: Gammaproteobacteria bacterium; assembly: GCA_002690865.1. Taxonomy (GTDB): domain Bacteria; phylum Pseudomonadota; class Gammaproteobacteria; order Pseudomonadales; family Azotimanducaceae; genus UBA7455. The sequence goes on from NZGG01000008.1 coordinate 151, forward strand.
GTTGACGACCTATCGGTATCAACTGCCTTGATTCCCAAAAGGGACTTCGTGAGAGCAGCGCGAGTAACGGTTGTGATCGACTTCTCAGTGTAAGATTTAACAGACATCGGTAAGACTTCCTAAGAGTTGAATGATTGGCAAAGTGCCACGGAAATTACGAGAAAAACACACGCCGTGAGGCAATGACAATTGAGAACCGTTGACCGGTTCGCACATCGGCACGAGGTAAGACTTTGACCAACGACCAGACCAGTTTGACCATTCGACCCGCACCCCAGCAGAGCACCCCAAGAGCCGCGCCAATTGTTTGGCCGAGGCAACTTGAAACGGTGAACCGCGCGGAGGTGGAAGGTCGAGCAGGAGACATGATGAACGGGCCGGAACGTGGAAACAAAACAGAGACAAAGCCGCTTCTACTTCGTTCAGGTCAGCAAGGCGAGACAAGAGCGAAGCAGGGGAAAGGGTAATTACAGATATCACAGATCGGCTTGTGCATCGGCAGGGCACGCCACCCAGTCAGCCCCGTCTGGACATTCACACGCACCACGGACGGATGCAAGCGAAGGGTAGCCGCACACCGAGCAGCACACCAAGCCAGACGGCGAGGACGGAGCGGACCAGACATCAAACCAATCTTCCAGAGAGCAGCAACAAACGCACTTCCAACCTTCTTCACATTTGGTGCAATCAATCGGGGTGATTGCTTTGCCACTAGCAACGAAAGCAGCAATCCCAGCGCGACGGCGGTTGTCGGCCATGTTGTCCAAGTGAGACAGGGCACGTTGCCCGTTGTCAATCGCGGCATAATCGGCGAGCGACTCAGGAGCGGCGAACGGGGAAACAGGAGTAGAACGCATCGGGCGAAACATCATCGGAACACCTTGAAAGAAATGGAACGGAACGGAACGCAGCGGGAAACACCCCCGCCCCAGTGCCGAAGCACTGCGAACCCGCAGGATAATCAGTATCGGCAAACCGTGAAAGGGGACTGAAAGGCAAAATTTACGTTTTTGTCGATTTATTTAAAACGCCACCAGACGCCCCCAGACGCCCCAGAATCGACGCAGGGGGCAACGCGACAAGATATACGTAAAACCAATCCAAACGCGATACGGGCGATTCGCTTATCATTTGTACACTGGTTATAAGGTAGCTACGTTTCCGAACCACCCAACCACCGAACCCCCTCTAGTGGGGGGCGTGATGCTTACCGTCATCCTCTGTGTGGGGCCAATTCTGCGCCATATAAGCGCAATAGCATATGTACACTATCCCGAAGCGTAGTTAGGTTTCAGTGAACAAAAATTCAGTGAACAAAATTCCACTGAACAAATTTTCAGTGAACAAATTTTCAGTGAACAAAAATCCAGTGAACAAATTTTCACTCATCGAAAAAATCCTAATTATAAAATATTGCCTTATAAATACAGGGGTTATAAAAGTTTTTCAAATATGCGTGCTTGAGCGGTCAAGCAGAGGGTAGCTACCAAACAGTAACTACCCTCCGCAACAGGGAGCATAGGAGTCGAGTCTATGGTTCCCTGTTTTGTGAAATTAAACAGTAGCTACTCATTCAGTAGCGTCTTTCGTACTAGGAAATTCTTTGTACGTAACGTGAGATTGAATAGTGTTATCTTCGATAGTTTCCTCTTTAGATTGAGTAGCTAATTGATTCAAAGGATCGCAGCGTTCTAACCAAGCAGCAGGGTTCTTACGTAACAACGAAGATTCTGCTGCTAACTTTGCTTCGGCACAAGCGGTAATGTAAAACCGATAGAAAACGTGGAACGGTCCTTCTCTATCTGCCTTGCCGTTGTTTAGCCAACCTTTAAGTAAACCATCGGGTAAACTTAATTGCATTTCGATAGTACTGATGCTCGCTCCAAGTGCAGCAGACTCAGCAATCTGTACTAATGAATCTTGATCGGCTAACAGTTCAGTTATACAAGTGACCCGCTTGAGGGTCATGCCTTGAGTGCCTAACTGTAATGCGGTATTTAATAATTGATCTTCCGATTGGGATTCAGAGTTTTCTGGAAAAGGAAGGATATCTTTAGATTTCTTCTTATCATCCATGACCATTCCTTTTGTAATTTACCGTACGACATTCTTTAACTACCTTTCGGGTTTCGATAGGGGATTTGAGAATCTGCAAGACACACTCCCGTAGGAATCTTGCACGTTTAATATCTTCATCGAGTACTAACTGTTCTATCTGATGAGATTGATTAGGATAGAAGTCGATGGGGTATCTAACCATGTGTTTACTTGGCACAAGTAGTCTCCATCATAGAAGAAACGTAATTAGTGTTTTCACTTTGCGAGTGCTTAGTGTTGTAACGACTGTTCCATGCTTCATGGATTTCTTCTTGCTTGAGCTTGTGGTAGATAAATCTACGTAATCTCTTTACCGCTTTGTCTGATCGAATTTCGTCAAGGCTATGACTCTTTTCAAGATTAGTATAAGTAGGAATCGAATTGTCCGAACCGGTTAGATGAAAACAGGTGTAGACTCGTTCCCATAGAAACAACCAATTGAACTCTCTTGCACTTATGCCAAGGTGTTCTAGTAATTCTTCGGGGGCAGTCCTGCCTACTCCGTCCCACAATTCAATGACTTCGTTTAACGTAACTACGTTTAACGATTCAGGGTACGCTACGGTATAGGTTCCTGCTAGACAACCAACAGTATTGCAAAACTCAAAGTTATCTTTGAGTAGAACAACTTCATCTTCTTGTTCATCTGAATCTTTACCGTCAAACGATATTTGTATCGGTTCAGAATCTTCGGAAAAATCGTCTTCGTCTATGTGACAGAGCCACGTTGACATATTGACTTTGTGCTTTTCAGCAAGATCAACCATGCGGAGTAGAGCTTGGTAATTAGGTTTTCGTTCAGCAATCATGTTTTCTTTTGTAAGTAAATAGTAAGTATCGGTAGGGTAAACACTAATTATTATTCGTTCAAGAACATTTTGTCTTTGCCACGAGTTGCACAAACGTATGCAATGTTACGTTCTTGTTCTGCCCAGAACTCTCCAATCTTGCTTATGCCGGGATGCGGTAACAGTTCTGGAGTAAGGATAGCTAGGTTGTCAGCTTCGAGTCCTTTCGCTTTGTGAACAGTTGAGAATTGGACAGCACGTTCTTTAGCGTCAGCATCGTCAAACATTTTGAATAGCTTATCTACACATTCATCGGGTGTTTTGGTTTCCGTTGCAAACACAACTAGAATGTCCAGTTCGTCACGTTTCGCTTCGGCTAAGTCTAGCTTGTCAGCGGCTTTCAGCTTTTGAACCTTTGCTTCGTATTCTTCAATGAGAGTACGGATAAGAGATTCGTTATCAGAAGCGTTGATACGTTTAATAACTTTAGCTAATGTTGACGCTACGTTCCTGCCACGAATAACGGCAGGGATGTTGTTCTTCCAACACATGAAACAAGCACGTACCATCGGTGCGTTGGTTCGGGAAAGACACAAGTTAGAAGTACCTTCCAGACTGGCGTAGAACTTATCATCGAATTTCTGGTATTCGATTGATCCATCGGGAGCAGAGTCAGCAGCACGAAACTGTTCAGCAAAGCTATCGGGCAGGAACCGCTTACAGTATTCAACGTGCTTGTGAGGGCAACGTCTAGTTACGGTTAACGGTAGTAACTTGGCGTCGATAGCAGACTCGAACCGTGGCATTGATTGAGGATCAGCACCAGCGAAACCGTAGATAGACTGATGAACGTCACCGACAATGACAAACTGTTCTGCCGTTCCTTCGAGCAACCCATGTTGAGCGGCGTTGAGGTCTTGCATTTCGTCAATGTAACAACGGTCCACTTTGTCAGGACGACAACCGAAAACATTAGGTAAGAAAACCATATCATCGAAGTCGAACCCTTCTCTGGCGGAGGCGATGCCTGCATTGATAAGTGGTTCGACGTATTTAAGGGCATCAGGAGCCTCTGTAACGTCGATGGAGTAGAAGGTAGCCATATCTAGCAATTGAGACTGGGAAACCTCCCACAACGTATCCTGTGTAGCAGAAGCAGACGAGAACGTAGTGTTCCTGAGAGAGGAACCCGTTAGGGTAATTCTTGCCATGCTTGCCAACTTGATAGCGTTGGTGTAAGTAGGCCAAAGAGAGGAATCATTGTACGGATTGCCGATCAAAGTTCTAGCTAACTTTTCGTACTTGTTGCCTTTGACAAAACCAAACTTGGGTTTGATATTGAGAAATTTAACCGTCGAGTGGTATCCCAACTTATGATTGTTGCGAACATCGAGTCCGGGGAAACGGGGTTCCAGTTCTTTCATAATTGAAGTATTGAAACACGCTACCCGTCCTTTGTAAGAAGCAGACTTCTTGCACTTGAGAGCATCGAAGATTGCTTCTTGTTGCTCAGACGGTTGAATACCTTTTGGCACTCCGGTTTCGGTCCATTCAAGAGTAGTAGACTTACCGCAACCAGCACCAGCACGAATTGAATAGTTATCAGACACAGTATCTTCCTTGTAAAGTTTAGTTAAATAGTAAGAACGGTAATTAGATTTTGAGTTTGGACAATTCATTGAAGCATACGACTTCGTTTAGTTTGTCTAATCCTTCTTGAGTAAGGTTAGTATCTTCGCCTTGTTCTCCGATAGGACCGGTGATAATCATAGGCCCACAGATAACATCCATTGGGTGCAGGCCGATCTTCAATGCGTGACAAATGTGAGTAGCAGCAATGTTGGGATCAGGAAATAAGAACTTACCTTCTTCATTGATGTACGCCGATAATTTATCCGTTAGGTGTAACCCTTCAATGTTTCCTCCCACTAAAGCCTGCAAGGGTTTGAGTCCAGATTCAATTTCGACAATGGAGAATGTATCATCAAGTTCAGGATTGATTAGTAAGGCTTTAAGCATTGTTTTTGTCCTTTAAGTTTTCGTAATTATAGATAGATTTAGCGTAAGTGGTTCTGAAAAGAGATTCTGCCTGCATAGCAGTAGACCCATAAACAGCAGTCCATAGGAAAGGGTAACTACCGCAACTACCGCAAGCAGCAGCGGGTCGGCATAAGTAGCCTCCGGTTACAGAAACAAGGTCACATTCAAAGTGTTTATTCGGCATCAGTAACTAGCGGATTGAGGCAAAGGAAAGGGTAAACTTTAACTACTCTTGTTTGGGAAGTATCATTGGGATTGCCGGAATCGTCCCAAGTAATTTGATCGTCAAAGATATCGTTGCCTTGACCATCGACTCCGGTACGATAATCTTTAAGATCAGGTTCACTGACTCTACAGATTTCCGTTTCGTTAATGAAACCTTCCAAAGCCTCGCTTTCATGTTGAGCAGAGATCAGATACTTGGGAGGATCGAAACAATCACAAGACATGCACAAGTAGAGATTGTCCCAGTCCTGCAAGTCTACATCATCTGGAAGGTAAACTCTCTCGAAGGATTCTTTAGTTAACCATTCGAGTCCCATGATTTTGTGGAACTCGAATGAGTGTTCTACATTTGGGGCGTAGACGTAGAAGTGTCGTCTTGTCTGTACTACGGAAGTGAATACTACGATTTCGTAAGTAGTTTCGTACGGGAGTTTGGTAGTTATCTTTTTAAGCATAGCAATGCTTTCTTTTAGTAGGGTGTAATCGTAATCATCAGGCATTAACGGACATAACCAATTCAGTAAAGAGTTGATTCCGAACATTATGTTGCGTCCTTGAAACGAATGTTAGCTAACTTTATTGCCTTATCACTTTGCTCTGTTGTGTAACCGCATGATACCCATGCAGCGTTGTAAACGTCGAACAAGTCATAAGTATGTGGATATTTAGCCTGTATCGAATAGATACAACTCAAACGGTAGTGCCATATCTTCAACATCAAGTCGATAGATGCCAGAGAGTTTTTAGCAGCTAAGTTTGGATAGCGAAATTCATCCGTTGCCCAACCTAGAAAGGTTTGTGGTTGGTTGTCGGCAGTTGCGCCAGGTTTATTAGTTATAGTTGCTCCCCAATCGGGGTTTAGAACTAAAACTGATTTGGGCCAATTCATAGACATTAGCGGTCCTCCAATGTTAACTAAAGTATAGGAATAGATATCTTTCATCAGTAGATAAACTTATCCGGTACGCCACAAGCATCAAGAAAACGATTCCGGTCAAAGTTAGGATTGCTCTCGTTGCAAACTACAGCTACCGATTTGCAACATCCGATCCAAGTTTTGAACTCCTTGCTAATGTCTCTGGATGCAGGACGTTCTTCACTGAGTTGGGCAGCTAATTGTTTAAAGTGTTTTCTAGTTAACATAGTTAAGCCTTTTGGGTTCGATTGAGTGACGGATGTGATGAAGTGCGGCAAATGCCATGAGATAGGCTTTACCTTTATCAGATTCAGTAAGATGTTCTACCATTGGGATAGAACCGTTAGATGTACCCATGACGGCATCGGCATCAAACCATGATTTGTTGCCTACCCAACATTGGTAATTACCCCCTTCGTTACCTTCAACGAGAAGGATGGACCATTCGGGTTCTTTTGTACCTACTCTCATTGAGCAAGTGACATAAGCCCAAGCATCAAAGCCGAACCAAGTTCCTAAGTAAACTTCATCGGTTCGATTGAAAGCAGTGTATGGATCGTAAAGCATTTTCATAATAGTAATTACTCTTTGGTAGTTTCAACAAAAGTAATAACGGAAAGATCCGGTTTGATCTCGCAGTGTTCTGGAGAAGGAGGGAGGAACAACCAATCGGGTAAGTCAGTACCTTGGTAGCCGACCAGAGAGAATTGGCAACCGCAATCTTCTCGGTGTGCAATCAACCGTACTTGTACCTCTTCATGGAAGCAGTTGACGCAAAAGTGAGTTACGGTATGCCAAGTGGTCCCAACGTATTCACCCCATGACCATACCCACTCACCTTCGGGCAGCTTACACTTACAGGTAGGACACGATTTACGTCTGCTTTCTTCACCAATGATAGATCGGTAAGGAATCGACAAACGGTATTTAAGGTCTGCTCTTTCGACGGGAGTGAGTTGTTGATTGCACTCTCGATCCATGATGTCACTGATGAGTTCATCAGGTCTAGTTACGTTTCCGTATAGAGTTTTAACGTGGACTCGGCGGAAGTATTCGTTGTGAGTTCTAGTCACGGGCAGTAGTTCCTAGTTAGAGTTTAAAGTAAGTACGGCCCCGATCCTCCCCGCAGGGGAGAGTTTGGGAGAACCGGAGTGTAGCTACTGAACGGGCCAAACGTAGGGTAAGTTGTCAGGTTCGGACCAGTTGAATTGTCCGTACCATGACTTGTCTTTGCGTAGCAAGTTAGACCGGTGTGAAGCATGAAAGGCAGGATTGCCTAACCACTTCGGAGGACCGGTGTTGGGAAACGAATTACGTAATTGAAACAATTCGTTGTTAACTTCTATGTAACACTTGCTACGTTTTTGCAGTACGATCATGCCGTGTATTGAATAACGGGCTAGTTCGTGAAAGTGACCCTGCCACATTTTAGAAGCAGGATGATTTGACCAACCACCGCGAAGTAGGGTAAGACATTCGCGGCATACTTGATTGCGTAAACGAAGATCATCTAAGCAATTAAAACCTTGTTGGTAGTCGGCAAACGGTAAGAAGGTTTGCATAGGTAACTAAACTTTAGTAGAGGGAAGTACCATTTTGAAAACAATCAAAGACCGCATACTGTTGAAGCGAATCTTGATATCAGTACCGTCTGGAAAGTCTCGTATGCTGCAAGGCTTGCCGTCATACGGAGAAGTAATGTCATGGTAGATGAAGTCAAGACCGGCGTTGAAATCGGCTTGAGCATCAGAACCAGATTTGTAGTCTCTGCCGTAAGCAGGAGTAAGAGTTGTGAAAGTGTTGGTCATGATAGTTTCCTGAAAGAGAAGGGTTAGTTACGGAATCGGGCAGCGGTGATAGCTTTGAACTTTTGGTATCGGATAAGTTCGGGATCGTCATCATTGCCGAAACGACAATTGAGAGCGTTTTCGAGTTGACACTCTATGTAATGTCTAGCGTCATCAATATCATTGAAGTCGAATTGCTTTAAGATATCTTCGGGAGTCATTGTTTCTACAATTACGTCACCACCGCAAGTGTAAGTTTGTTCTCCTAATTCATAAACGGTGTCAACAAATTGAATAGAGTCAGTACAGTGGTCAGTAGTTGTTAGCCAAGAACTGTAAACACTAGGTAACGTCTTGGACTTGCAAGAGTAAACCGGCATAGGGTAGTTAGCCTTTTGGAAAGAGGACAAACGGTAACAAGAAAGCCAGCGACCGCTGAGTTTAGCTAGACTTTTGCGGTCGATTGTGGGGAACGGTCCCCCACATATTAGATCGACAATAGGTAGCCCCCACAATACCAGTAGCTACAAAAAAACGTAAAATTTTATTTATAATAAACAAGGATC
>NZGG01000009.1 GCA_002690865.1 Gammaproteobacteria bacterium
TGTTAGTGTAGTCTTGCCATGATCAACATGACCTATAGTCCCCACATTTACGTGCGGTTTACTTCGCTCAAACTTCTCTTTAGACATTTATCACCTCTACACAACTCTTAGAACAAAAACTCGTATCATACAGCCCTTATTACTATCAATGTGGAGCTCATAACCGGATTTGAACCGGTGACCTCTTCCTTACCAAGGAAGTGCTCTACCGTCTGAGCTATATGAGCCAATTCTCTTAACTTGGACTCAATTGGAGCGGGTAGCGAGGATCGAACTCGCGTCATCAGCTTGGAAGGCTGAGGTTCTACCGCTGAACTATACCCGCCTATTTACCCACTGCTTTTTCGATACAGCCCATACTTATCACTCAGCTATTCCCTCTTGGTGGAGGGGGGTGGATTCGAACCACCGAAGCTTACGCGTCAGATTTACAGTCTGATCCCTTTGGCCGCTCGGGAACCCCTCCAAAAATAAGGCGCTAGATTCTGCCTTTGGTACTATCACTTGTCAAATCATTTTCCCAGAATAATGCCAGATAAGTTTCTTTTAAGCATGTTTTCTAATTTAATTTTATCCTTAACTGAATTAGTTCATTTTGAAAATCAGTTTTTATCTTTCGTAAGACTTTTCTAATTTATGAGAGGACGCTTTATTTGCTTCTCTATTGCTTCGAACACATAGATAAAAATGGTGCCGCCACCAAGAGTCGAACTCGGGACCTACTGATTACAAATCAGTTGCTCTACCAACTGAGCTATAGCGGCATAGTCGTTTCTTATGGCCATCTAGTCAACATAGCACGATTTTAGGCGAAGCAGCGCCGGCTATCAATATCTAGAACAGTCTACCTGTCCAATATTTAAATCAATATATTCATTTAAGGGTTCTAGAATTAATCGGGACGCAGGCTCTAAAAACCGGTCGCTCTCAATAATGTAGATCCTTTCAAATATGGGACTTTTAGTCACTATACTTTGATGAATGCTGTGAACATTTTGGAATTCTTTTGCCGATTCCAAGGTGGCGAAAAAACCAAGCGATATGGCTAGCGCATTAGCTTGTTTAGTTATTACGTTTCCCTCGATATTTTGGGCACGAAGCTCTCTTAAATTACTGAATGCTTCTGCTAAAGAGGGTGCCGGAGGAATCATTACCTGGTAGCCAAACTCTCCGGTCCATCTATCCAAAATCTTTAGCTTTGACTTAATGTCCACTGAAAGCAAACCATCTAAAACCTTGTGACCATCTTCTATACTTCTGACTTGACCAACTATAAAGCAGGGCCCAGCAGGCGCATCACCGGGGAAAAAGGGATTACCATTAAAATCATCTTGGTTTTTTAAGCTGACGGCATCACGAGTTTCAGAGATGAGGGTTAACGACTCCTTTTCCAGGGCGGGCATGATCGATGTCTTAATGGTATCGCGATCATAAAATTGGTAAAGAAAGTAAATTACATTTAAAAACATCAAAGATATTATGACCAACCTCACTTAGCGACTCCCTCTAAGACTAACCTCTCCAGCATTGAAAGATTTGAGTCCCTCATCGGTGAGTAAAAGCAGATTGCCTGCTCCGTCAACACCAGCATCGGTACCAGTCACCACCGAATCTGCAATATGAACAGAAATCACCCTATCCCGAAAAAGATTATGCTCTTGCCATTCCTTTGCAAATGCAGTGAATCCGACCTGAGAAAAAATATCAAGACCGGAAATCACGTTGTGAATAATCTCTCCCGCCAGGATATTTCGAGAAAAATCAAGCACATCATGCAAATCATTGTGAGGCTGCTCAATCTGAAGAGAGTCTTTTGAGGTCAAATCAAGATTAACGCCAATACCTACTACGACATACAAACCTGCGCCCAAGGCAGGGCCAATTTCAACTAAAATCCCAGCTAATTTTGTATAGTCAAGTAACACATCGTTTGGCCACTTTAATCCCAAATTTGCCACGCCTTTTTGTTTTAATGTCTTAGCCAATTGAATACCGACTGCTAGGCTCAACCCTCCAAGACCCATATTAGTTTGTGGATACTTTCGGGCGATGCTAATACAGAGATTCCGACCAAACGAGCTTATCCATCGACGACCACGTCTCCCTCTACCTCTTTCTTGATACTCCGCTAGGCATACACGATAGCCTTTAAATGGCTTAGCAGAGCTCCTCATCAGGTATGAATTTGTGGAATCTACAGTCCAGAGAATCTCAAGATCCAGCGCGGAATGAGTTAATTGAGTTTTAATTTTATCCGAATCCAGTAATTCGATAGGGGACTGCAAAACTAGCAAAGAACCGTCTTTCACAGTATTCAGACCAAGCATAGATGCCTCGTCCTCGATTTTTGCAGAATATTCAACACTACCATTAGAAATCAAAGTCTTAATTACCTGACGTTCCGCTTGATCAACCATTAAAAAAATTCCCTGCATTGTAGATCTTATTGTAAAAATAATGACCCGCCGTATAATACGTGGCCTCAACCACAATTGGGCGAATTAGCCGAGTTGGGTCTGTAGCTCAGTTGGTTAGAGCGCACCCCTGATAAGGGTGAGGTCGGAAGTTCAAATCTTCCCAGACCCACCATATGGTGGAATGAGAGAAACACTTTGCATTTGGGGCCATAGCTCAGCTGGGAGAGCGCCTGCCTTGCACGCAGGAGGTCGGCAGTTCGATCCTGCCTGGCTCCACCATCTTACTGTTTATCACATCCAGATAGCTTAAGGCTAAACTGCAAAACTACAATGACTATAGATGAGCTAGGCCTTTCTAACGCCCTCAAGCACAACGAGATGATGGTTCTTCTTCCCTTTTTGAATAATAAAAAACCGACCATGGAGTGCTGTGTGGCGAGACAACACCATTGTTTCATCCTCGACCTTAGCACCATTTACCCAAACTGCCTTATTCCTGATCAACTTTTTAGCCTGACCAAAAGTCACCTCACCTCGTGGAGTCACAGCAAGTTGTGACTCCACCAATATATCTATAAGAGCGACCGCGTCGGAACGAAGTTTCGAAGAAGCCATCCCGTCAAGAGCCAGTTGATCAAGATCACCCTCTTTCAATGAGTTGACTTCATTATCAAACAAAGCACCGGTAATTCGCTCAGCTGCTTTAACACTTTCATCGCCATGCACAGTTCTGGTTAATTCCTCTGCCAATTTTATTTGTGGCAAACGCTTACCTGGCTCTTCTTCTAGGGATACCTCTAAAGCCGCGACGGTCTCTGAGTCCAAAAAAGTTAACAGCCTTAGAAAATGGATAACAACTTGATCGTCAGAATTTCGCCAAAATTGATAAAAAGCGTAAGGAGAGGTTTTACTAGGATCAAGCCAAGGAATGCCTCCAGTACTCTTACCAAACTTAGTGCCGTCAGCTTTAGTCAACAAAGGATAAGATAACGCAAATGCCTGTTTCCGCTCTACACGTCGAATTAGATCCAAACCACTGGTAATATTTCCCCATTGATCGTTGCCCCCCATCTGAATGGTGCAACCGTATCTTTGGTTTAATACTAGAAAATCATACGATTGGAGCAATATATAACTAAACTCTGTATAACTTATACCGGAATCTGCTTCTCCTAACCGACTCCGAACAAATTCTTTATTGATCATTGCATTCACACTAAAGTGCTTGCCCAGATCTCGCAGAAAATCTATTACCGTCAAATCCTTAGTCCATTCTGCATTATTGACAACTAAAGCAGAGGTCTGACCACAGTCAAAATCGAGAAAATGTGTTGCCTGAGCCTTAATCTTGCGGACACTTATTTCTATTTCAGACAAAGTCCTCAGTTCTCGCTCGGCACTTCGACCACTCGGATCACCGATTAAACCGGTAGCTCCGCCAATTAGAAGTATTGGACGATGTCCTGCAAGCTGAAACCGCCTTAACGCGAGTAAGGGGACCAAATTTCCGACATGCAAACTATCCGCCGTAGGATCAAAACCACAATATACCGTGCGGGAAGTGCTCGAAAGATGCTCAGCCAAATCTTCATCTGCACTCGTCTGCACAACTAAACCAAGCGCATTCAAGTATTCCAGAAACATCTGTTGCATAGCAGTGACACCTCAATGATGCATTTGTGAGCTTCAATAGACTAATGTAGTATTGCGCGCCTTTGAAGTCATCGGAATGAGCGAAAATACAGTATATTTGGGTAATTACAAGCTGCTGTATGTAACCAGGGGCTTCTTTGTACCCAAGAATAAGGCCTAAGAATCAATCATACTAACCACTTTTCTTGATTTAAGAGCTTGATTGATCCGCATATACAATAAAACGTTTCATGCTAGTTGTTCTATGCATCGATACCCAGACTCCCGCATAAAAGCCGCTATTCTGCTAGGTCTCGCGCTGGCTATAGCGTTCGCTATTTTGTCTGCGAAAGAAAAAATCCTTCCCCAATCCACTGATTTGACTCCCTTAAGAGTAAACTCAGAAAAAGTAGGATTAAGACCAAGCAAGCCGATAAATACACCACCATAGATTGAAGTATCTATACAACCAGGTGATAACTTATCGAAAATATTTGAGCGTTTAGATATTCCGGCCTCAGAACTACAAAACCTAATGAATTTGGGTCCCCAAGTTACCGATTTACGCTGGATACTTCCTAACAAAGTACTAAGGATCAAAGCATCAGATAGCGGAAGACTGGAGGGCGTGCGCTATAGCCCGGACCAATTATCTAATTTTTTAGTAGAACGTAACAACAACTCGTTTGAGGTTAAAAAAACTTACTTGAAGGCGAAGACAAAAATAACGCGAAAGCAAGTAATAATCGATAAAGATGCTCCGAACCTCTACTTAGCAGGCAAAAGAACTGGTCTCTCGGATAACATAATTATGAAGCTTAGCTACGTATTTCAGTGGGACATAAGTTTTGTTTTAGATATTCGTTTAGGGGACACTTTCACCTTAATTTATGCAGACCTATATGTGGCCAGCAAGAAGGTCAAGGATGGAGAGATTTTAGCTGCTGCATATACGAGCATGGGTAAAAACCATATTGCGATTCGGTACGAAGGCTCAGGTAATCGCTCAAACTATTATACTCCCAAGGGTTTGAGTCTTCGCAAAGAATTTATTCGCGATCCAGTCCACTTTTCCCATATAAGTTCGCAATTCAATCTTCGTCGTCTTCATCCAATACATAATCGCGTAATACCTCACCGAGGTATCGATTACGCCGCTAAGCACGGAACACCGGTAGTTGCCGCAGGGGATGGAAAAATTACAACGTCAAAACAAAATAGCGCTAAAGGAAAGTACTTAGTTCTGCGACACGGCCAACTTTACACCACCAAGTATTTACATTTATCAAATTTCGCAAGCAATATTGAAGCTGGCTCTTCAGTAGTTCAAGGACAAGTTATTGGCTATGTAGGTTCAACTGGCTTAGCAACTGCGCCCCACCTCCATTACGAGTTTTTAGTTAATGGCAACCATCGTAACCCTCGCACTGTAAAACAGTCTAAAGCCTTACCAATACCAAAATCAAGGCTTCAGGACTTCCATGAAAAATCGTCTAGATTTTTAACTGAGCTGTCACTTATTCAGGGGAAGGCGATATACGCAAATGCCGAAAATAATATGGAGAAATGAGGTGCCAGATTGTCCTATGTCGTTCGTCGTTCCCTATATCGAGAACGAATTCCCACACCCACATGTATTAGACGCATTGGGATTAGTAACCACAAACCTAGAGCCTAGCAAATTTTCACTATAATCGATTTCTGCGCCGACCAAATACTGGTAGCTAAGAGGGTCAACCAGTAACACCATGCCAGATTCTTCAATCTTCGTATCATCTTCTTCTACATCTTCATCGAAGGTGAATCCATATTCAAAACCTGAACACCCTCCTCCAGTAACAAACACTCTGAGTTTCAAATCCTGGTTACCCTCTTCTTCAATCAAGCGTCTAACTTTAGATGCTGCAGCTACAGAGACCGACATTTGAGATGCTGAAAGTTCACTCATTCTTTAACTCTCTTTAATTTGTTCTAATAAGATTACTTGGCAGTACTGCTCAAAGCAGCAACCTGAGGCGAACTCACTACATCATTACTATTTTGATGTTCTTCATCTATGACACTGACGTCCTTTCTTTTATCCCTGATGTGGACAAGATGACCATCAACCCAGCTACCCTTCACCATCTCAATAAACTTATAGTACACATTCCCTTTAACTTCAGCTCTGGCAGAAAGCTCGACATGTTTATCAGAATTGATATCACCAAAAACCTTTCCATTTACAATGACATTGGGAACTCGAATCTCACCCCGCACGCGACCTTTTTCGCTCACTGTAACAGTCGCTTTAGAGCCGCTCTGAGCATAAATATTTCCTTTAACGACACCATTAATAAGTAACTGATCACTAAAGTGGATATCACCAACTAATTCACAATTGGTTGCAACCAGAGTAACACCAGCTTCGCCACGATTTTCTTTACCAAACATTATTATCCTCCGGTTAACTGCCAGTCGAATTTCTTTTCGAGACGCTGCTTATTTCGCCCAGTTGACTCAGCCAAAATTTTAATCTCTCTTGGCTGAAAATCTTTCGGCAAAGTTAACTGCCCTTCAATATTCTGGAAATACTTAAATCTGAACCGAATAGATTCATCCTTAGTCTCGTCTAAATCGCTTAACTTAAACACCTTTTCTCGCTGACCTTCGATACCAGTAATGCTAATTCGAACACCGCCCTGAACATAATCATGTTTGTCCACTAGTTGAGTAAGTAACAAACTGTACCTAAAGCTATTAGTGGCGCTAGTACCATCAATATTTATTCGCTCTACGCGCAAACCCCTGTCTCCAACACTAGGAGCCATAACGCCTTTATAAAAAAGTATCTCTTCATTCAACTGTGCGATCCTGGACTGCAAAGATTCTACGGTCTGCCTCACTTCTTCAGTTGCAATAGTATCTACCTCCTCTCGCAATCTGAGATCTGCCATTGAGCTTCTCATCGCCTGAATTGTATCTCGAGCGTCTTCTAATTGAATTAGAATATCATCCCTTTCCTTAACGACCGCTACTTTCAATTCAATTCCCTGGCTCTTCCCATATTGGAAGGTCAACCAACCGAACATGACCATCAATACCAGGAACGCTAAAAAGACAACTGCCTTATAGAAGGGGCGATGCGGAACTACCACCATCTGATACTGCTTACTGCCTTTAACCGCTGCCATACTAAGCCATTTCCAATAATTAAATTACAGTTAAAAGCAGAGCTTAGCAGAAAAAAGACAAAAACGAGCCCTCAAAAAAGAAAGGATAGTTCATAAGCCTCCCAAATTGGAGTGCCGCTGCGCGAAAAAATACGCACTTCTGCGGCCGAAGTTTACAAAAGCGTGAAAGCTTCAGGATTGTTCTCCGGACTCCGGCTTTAGATAATTGAATCCAAAAGACTGCAGCGGGCCCTCACATAAAGTGCTACGATTAAGGGCGTAGTCGCATAGCTATTGATGCCTGCGTGCATTTAGATACCAATTGGTGATTTAACCCTTGACTCATAGTATTACCGAATCCAAAAAACCCTCTGTTTTCGTATTCAAAATTGATGGCAGTCACATCATCATGGTACCCATGCATACTGATGTTCGCTTAAATTCATACCCATTTATGGACATATCATGACCAAGTCCCATATAAATTTTGAAAAAGCAAAGACCCTTTTACCAGGGGGAGTTAACTCGCCAGTCCGAGACTTCCGTCGAGTCGGTGGCGAACCAGTCTTTATAGACAAAGCAAAAGGAGCTTATCTGACAGATGTCGACGGAAATAAATATATAGATTATGTTGGATCCTGGGGGCCAATGATCCTCGGGCACGCCCATCCAAAAGTTGTCAGCGCCATACAAGCGTCTGCAGAGTTAGGGCTAAGTTTTGGTGCGCCAACTGAAATTGAAACGCAGTTGGCGGAAAAAATATCGCAGTTAATGCCTTCTTTAGAAATGTTACGAATGGTCAGTTCTGGTACCGAAGCAACAATGAGTGCGATTCGGTTAGCTAGAGGTTTTACAGGTAGAGATAAAATAGTTAAATTTGAAGGCTGTTACCATGGCCACTCAGACGCGCTCCTCGTTAAAGCCGGATCCGGGGCCCTTACTTTAGGCAAACCAGACTCTGCCGGGGTTCCATTAAGCTTTGCTCAACATACCCTAACTATCGATTACAACAACCCAGAAAAAGTGAGATCGCTTTTCTCCCATAGCGGAAATGAGATAGCCGCAATAATTGTAGAGCCAGTTGCAGGGAACATGGGTTGTATTCCCCCAGTGGATGGCTTCTTAAACTGTCTGCGGGAGGTTTGCGATCATTATGGTAGTTTGCTCATATTTGATGAAGTAATGACAGGTTTCCGTGTTCACCTTGGGGGAGCCCAAACTTTGTACAACGTCATGCCTGATCTAACAACATTAGGAAAAGTCATAGGAGGGGGAATGCCAGTCGGTTGTTTCGGTGGTCGAAAAGACGTCATGCAAAAAATTGCACCGTTAGGCGACGTCTATCAAGCTGGAACTCTTTCTGGAAATCCAATAGCCATGGCAGCAGGTCTTACGACATTATCTCTTATCTCTGAGGATTTCTTTTTCGAAGAAATTACGCACAAAACCAAAGATTTGGTAACTCGGTTAAAATCCATCGCTGATGAGAAAAAGATACCGCTATCCACCAATCAGATTGGCGCAATGTTTGGTATTTTTTTTACACATGAAAGCCCGATCCGAGAGTTCAAGCAGGTTTTGGATACTGATGACAATTTATTCAAAAGATTTTTTGTAGAGATGCTGAAAAGAGGAGTCTACTTTGCCCCTTCTCCCTTTGAAGCAGGTTTCGTTTCCAATGCACATGGAGAGTCAGAGATCAACGAAACTCTAGACGTCGCTTCTATAGTTTTTTCGATGATTTCACAATAAGGAATAAGAATGCCTACATATGACATTTATGGTATCGGGAATGCGCTTGTTGACGTGGAATATAGGGTCTCGGAGGATCTCTTGCTCCTCACAGGCTTCCCAAAAGGAAATATGACACTCACAAATTTGACGAAACGACGCTCACTAAGTCAGCTACTGGAAGAAAAGTGCAAAGACCAAGCTTTAAAATTTTCCGGCGGGGGCTCAGCAGCTAATACTTTAGTCGCTGCGTCACAGTCTGGTAGTAAAGCCTTCTATAGTTGTAAAGTCGGTAATGATGATAGGGGAGAGTTTTTTCTTGAAGAAATTCGGGATCAGGGAATCGCTTCTAATGCTGTCCCTCAGAATGGTTACACAGGTGAATGTATATCGATGGTGACCCCAGACGCTGAACGAACGATGGTTACAAATCTGGGTATTAGTGAGGAATTCTCAGAAAATGATCTAAAACCAGAAGCACTTCGAGAGTCTAAAATCCTATACATAGAAGGTTATCTAATCAGCTCTCGAGAAGGACTTAATGCAGTATTAAAAGCTCAAACCATAGCCAAATCAGCTGGGGTGAAAATAGCATTGACTCTCTCAGATCCGACTATGGTAAATAATTTCAAAACCTCATTTAATACCATTTTCAATGTAGGTATCGATATATTATTTTGTAACGATGAAGAGGCAATGCTTTGGACAAACACCACAACCCGAGAAAAGGCTTCTTTAGTAATTAGAGAATCATGCTCAGCTTTTGCCATAACATGCGGGAAAGATGGTGTAATAATCTCAGAAGGAGATAAAACATCTCATATTCCAGGCGTTTCGGTAACGCCCGTTGATACGACAGGAGCTGGAGATAACTTCGCTGGAGCATTCCTCGCTAGGCTATGCCAAGGCTTCGGATTTAAAGAAGCTGCCATATTCGCCAACCGATCGGCTTCAATACTAGTCAAGCACCTTGGATCCAGGTATTCAGCCAGTATGCTAGAGGAACTCAAAAACTCCTAATCTGGTATGACAATATTTGCCTGAATAAGTGGTCGAGCATCCAAACGGTAGACCTCCGAGTCTACAGAAAATGCTTGCATCATATTTTGTTTCGTGACGACCTCACTTGGAGACCCCATTGCTAAGATCCTGCCAGAGCGCAACAGTACGAGTTCATCAGCGAAACGAGAGGCTAAGTTGATATCATGTAACACCAAAGACACTGATGCCCCCTTAGCGGCAAGCATCTTCATGAGATCAAAAAAGACCAACTGATGTGCGAGATCTAGCTCAGCTGTTGGCTCATCGAAGAAGACAAAAGCTGAATCAAGATTATCCCAGATCTGACACAATATACGACCGATTTGAACTCGCTGCTTCTCTCCCCCTGACATAGTCGTATAAACTCTATTCCTTAAAGAATGCAGACCAAGCCTATCTATTACGTCCTCGACTATCCTCTCATTATGACTTCGACTGGTTAGGTGGGGGATCCTTCCCAAACGAAGCACCTCAAAACACTTAAATGGAAAATCTAATTCAGAGGACTGATTCAGGCAGGCAAGTTTACAAGCCCGATATTCTATAGGTAATGCCGTCATAGGAACAGAATTAAGCGTGACGCCAGGAGTATTCAACGAACCACTAGCTACGCGCATAAGCGTTGTTTTACCCGCCCCATTTGGTCCAATAAACCCGTTTATTTCCGATGGCCGTAAAGTTATATTTATATCAGAGAGCAGCTGTTTTTTTTCAATCCTATAATTGACGTCAGTTAATCGTAGACTCATATACCAAGTCTTCCTTTTTTTCTCATGACCAAAAGTACGAAAAACGGTCCTCCCATAAGAGCTGTCAATATTCCAACGGGCAACTCAGCAGGAGCCAGCAATGTTCTACTGGCAGTATCTGCTACGAGCAGCAACAACCCACCCAATAAGGCAGAAGCAGGAATCACCGTCTGATGCATTGAACCCATAGTTAACCGTATTAAATGAGGCACTACTAATCCAATAAAAGCTATAACTCCAGTCAACGCCACACCTATCGAAACAGCCAATGCCGTTAACAAGACAATACGAATTCTAAATCCTGCTATAGAAATACCTAAGTGAATTGCATCCTTCTCTCCTAAAGTAATAGCATTCAATCTCGCACTTTCGAACGATAATGCTAAAACTATGATCGGAATCGCACTTGCCACGTAAACATTATTCCAATCCGCACCACTTAAACTACCGAGAGCCCAAAACGCTATCCCTCTCAGCTGCATGTCAGTCGAAATATAGGATAACAAGCCTATACATGCTATCGCGATAGCATTAATTGCTATACCTGCAAGTAACATTGCCGAAATAGTTCCGCCTCGCCGACCAACTTCAAGCACTAGACAAGTGGTTAGCAAACCCCCAAGAAAAGCACTTGCCGCCAAACCGGACAAGGCGTAAAAAAAACCACTACCCACCACAAGATAAAGTGCTGCGAATAAAGCTGCTCCGCTCGACACACCTATTAATGCTGGATCTGCTAGAGGATTTCGAAAAAGCCCTTGGATTGCAGCGCCACTTGCTCCTATACCTCCACCAACAAAAATTGCCAGAAGAATACGTGGTAGACGGATATCAAGAATTATAGTTTTTTGCAGATCACCGACTTCAAAGCCCTGCAGTACAGCACGGATATCTACTAAAGTAATCTTTGCCGCACCAACAGATAGCGAAAGAATCAACCCTGCTAACAAGCAAATTATTAACAAACTGAAATTAAGCACCTTACCTCTACTCAAAAGGAATCGCCTTCCAGATTTTTGGATGTGATAACCCAAAACGGGTTTTATAAGCCAAGACCTCTACTCCAGACGTAATTGCGACACGAAGATATTCTGCATAAGTTGGATCAATATGATCAGCGCTGTGAACTCGCTGAATGCCTGAATGCTGCACACAAAATACTAACACAGCCCTTACGCCAGCATGGGCTAATTGTGAGAGCTCTCTTAAGTGTTTTTGAGCACGGGTACTTATCGAATCAGGGAAATAGCCATCTCCGCGAGTTACCGGATTTTCTAACAATGTCACACTTTTTACCTCAACATAACAATCAGGCTTTCCTTCCTTACTCAACAAGAAATCAATTCGGCTATTCTCAAAGCCATACCGCACCTCAGACCTAAGATGGCTATACCCACTCAATTCCTTGATGACACCGGATTTAATTCCATCTTCGACCAACTTATTGGCGTCACTGGCATTCAACCCTATAAAATGGCCTCGACTAGTTTGAAGGAATTCGAGAGTGTATCGATATTTTCGGGCTTGATTGGCAGAACAGCTTAGCCATACCAAGGCACCTAACTCCAGACAATTCCGCATAGACCCAGTATTTGGGCAATGAACAGTAATCTCAGTCCCATTTTGCAAGCATACGTCAGCCAGGAAACGTTTATATCGACGTATGAATCGGGCTTTAGTATAACCCCTCATGTTTCACTACATGTCCTAAACAATTTTTAACTCCGAGCTCCAGCCCTTTTAGGGGCTAGGAATAACTAACGCTCCAACCCGATTTCCCCGGCAACTTTCTACACTCCGTACCTAGGCACAGTTCACCATGATAGTCCCCCGATAACCAGCTTGAAAGCACATCAATAGAGAGCAAACTAGGTAGAAGGATAAGGAATTGAAGATGAACATAAAAAACTCTCTGGCGCCCCAAAAGTGACACCATCTATTTAAGTCGATTATTAGAAATACCTGAACTGTAGAAAGACATTTGTCCACCTCCCAAGTCTTAATAACTTTTGTGAATTCTGCTTCAATCGAAAGACTCTGGCGAAGAGAATTCAGAAAAACTATAATGTTTAATTATCAGCAAACCTGAAAAACACTAGCCGCGCCGAGATCTTGAAGATCGATCACTTAATTCTCTCTTGGCGTTTCAGTAATGATCTGGTAATGTTCCGCGCTCGATTTACAGGTCCAGATTTGTAACACATAAATATCGGATAACGCTATGGCAGAGAAAAAACTGAAGCGTCAGGTAAAAAGTACAGTTAGCACCCCAAAAAAAGCGAAGCCGAAAGCGACTTCCAATGCGAAAACGAAACCTAAGGTGAAAACTACTTCAAAAGCCAAGACAAAAATCAAGGCCAATTCCAAACTCACCTCTAGAACACAAACCAAAGCTAAGGTAAAAACCAAAGCCAAGGCCAAAACAAAGGTCAAGGTGAAAACTAAAACCAAAACCAAAGCCAAAGCCACAGATAAGGCGAAGAAAAAAACTAAGGTAAGGACTGAAGTAATATCTTCCTCGCAAGCCAAAGCCAAAGCCAAAGCCAAAGCCAAAGCCAAAGCCAAAGCCAAGAATAAAGTACAGGCTAAGGCTAAAACAAATACGAAGAAAAAAACGATCACGAAAGAAAAATTAAAGACCATTAAAGTTAATAAATCACCAGAAAAAACCGTCAAAGCAAATACAGAAAAGTCAAAGGTGGCTATTACACGAAAAAAAACTAAGTCAGGGGGTATGAAGACTAAGCCGAGAGGAAAGAAAAATAGCAACTCAAACCAACCAAAAGAGATTTATACCCCAAAAAAGAATGAAGAGTACATGGGGGAGGAACAAAAGGCATACTTTCGAAAGATCCTCAACACATGGAAACTTGAGCTCATGGAAGAAGTAGATAGGACTGTAAGTCATATGAAAGAAGAGGCGGCTAACTATCCGGATCCTGCCGATCGTGCCAGCCAAGAGGAGGAATTTAGTTTAGAGCTAAAGACTCGTGATAGAGAAAGACGCTTGATTAGAAAAATCGATAAAACCATAGACCTAGTCGATCAAGAGGATTACGGATACTGTGAGTCTTGTGGTGTTGAAATAGGAATAAGACGCTTAGAAGCTCGGCCCACTGCAACACAATGTATAGACTGTAAAACGCTCTCCGAGATAAAGGAAAAGCAGATAAACGGCTAGGTAAAGTATGGCAAGGGAATCTTACGTTGGCAGATTTGCACCTTCACCCACAGGCCCACTGCATTTCGGATCCCTAGTCACAGCCTTAGCCAGTTATCTAGACGCGCGGCATAACCAAGGCGTTTGGCTGCTTCGCATCGAAGACCTTGATCCCCCTAGAGAATCGCGAAGGGCTTCAAAGGAAATAATAACTCAACTCCATTCTTTCGGATTATGTTGGGACCAAGAGGTAATCTACCAAAGTTCAAGGATCGATTCATACCATGATCATTTGAAATATCTATCAGAAAAAGGGGCAACTTATCCCTGCACTTGTAGTAGGAAAAAGACTCCACCAATATACCCTGGGCTTTGTCGCCATAATACCTTTGACTCAGTCTTCAACCCCTATTCGATAAGGCTACACGTAGATGAGTTACAAATTGAATTTAGAGATCTATTTTATGGTATTAAATCTTACGATTCTCGAACTGAAATCGGGGATTTCATCATCCGACGTAAAGATGGGCTGATTGCATATCAACTTGCGGTGATTGCGGATGATGCTTTTCAGGGGATAACACATATAATCCGCGGTAGCGACCTTTTAGATTCTACTGCAAAGCAGATTTTACTCGCAAAGCAACTATCACTTGTTATTCCTAGCTATGGCCATATTCCCGTCGTTGTAAACAACCAAGGTAAAAAACTTAGCAAACAAACCCATGCTTCCCCTATCGATAATAGCTCACCCTTAACCATGTTAAGACTGGCTCTTAAAGCGTTAGGGCAAGATCCCCAAATTCTCGCAAAGAATACAAAAAAACTGCTAACCAACGCAGTTAATAATTGGGAGCGAAGCCTCGTCCCAATGAAAAATTACATATATTGACGGAAATAATCTTACTTGCAGAAGTTTTGGCTTTTCGATAACCTTCTGGTGCGGGTAACAACAATAATAAGCCTTGCTGTACTGCGAAAGCAGTGCAAATAATAACAAGAACAACAACTGGCTCATTGAATGGGAAAAGCTTGGCTTTTCCCATTTTCTTTTATAACGTAAAAATTTAAGGCCCTAACTAGAAAGCTGCAACCCCTATATGAACACCCATCAAATTACTGAGGCATCTCTTGCCCCAGAGAAAATTAGCTTAAACGCACTCAAAGTAATGCGGCGCCTTAGCAGCCATGGATATCAAGCTTATCTCGTCGGTGGCAGTATACGTGACCTAATGCTGGGGCATCAGCCGAAAGATTTTGATGTTGCAACAAATGCTCACCCAGAGGAAATACGCGGGCTATTTCGTAACTCTCGTTCGATTGGGAAACGTTTCAGGATTATCCACGTGCGTTTTGGACAAGATATCATTGAGGTAGCAACATTCAGAGCCGGAAGCGATAGTGCGATTCTAGAAAACAAAAAACAGGATGATAGCGAGCAATGCGGCGATGAAATGCAGAAGTCCGAACGAGGCATGTTAATTATTGATAATGTCTATGGAGCAATCGAAGACGACGTTCGTCGCCGTGACTTCACTATCAATGCTCTCTACTATGACGCCGAGAAAGAAACGTTAATCGATCTCGTAGATGGGAAGAAGGATTTAATAGGACAAACTATAAGACTAATAGGCGATCCTGAAAGTCGCTACAGGGAAGATCCTGTTCGCATGCTGCGGGCAGTTCGATTCAAAGCTTTACTTAATTTTAATATTGATGATTTATCTGCTCAACCAATATATAAATTAGGATTTTTACTGCAAGATATCTCTCCAGCAAGACTATTTGAGGAAATATTAAAATTGCTAATGACAGGTTGTGCTGTCCCAACATACGAAGAGCTAAAACACTTCGAACTATTCGGCTGGTTATTTCCGGACAGTCAAAGAGCCATGACTAATTATCCAGGAGATAAGTTAATCAAAGCAGCTCTTGAGAGCACAGATAGGAGACTGGCCGAAGGGCTCCCTGTTACACCAGCTTTTATTTATGCAGCCCTTCTATGGTATCCCTTTGTAGATGAGAAAAAGCGGCTGGAAAAAGAAGGGGCTAACCACATTGAGGCAAATAATGAGGCGTCAAATAATGTGCTGGCAAAACAGCAATTGTTTACGTCCATCCCCCGGAGATTTTCTGTACCTATGAGGGATATCTGGTATCTGCAGTTTCGGCTGACAAATCGTTATGGAAAAAAAGCGGAAGCAATTCTAAGACATAGAAGATTTAGAGCGGCTTATGACTTTCTCCTTCTACGAGAGAAAGCTGGAGAAAAACTCGATAACCTTGGAGAATGGTGGACTAATTATCAAGTCAAAGATGAGGTAGATAGGCTTGCAACTCGACCAAAACGCAAACGGCGCAAGCAGAAACACAATGGCAAGACCTAACACAATTTAATTGCGATGATTTAAAATTGGATATCAACAGCTCAGAACTGCCAAAATTTATTGCTATCGAAGGACCAATAGGAGTCGGCAAAACTAGCTTAGCAATGCTGCTCTCAAAAACCTTAGGGTATGAACCGTGGTTAGAATCAACAGGATCAAACCCATTCATTGAGCGCTTTTACGAGAACAACAATCAAGCTGCATTACAAACGCAATTATTCTTTCTTTTTGAACGAGCACGTCAACTAGATTTAATGCGACAAGCCCATTTGTTCAAGCCCTTGAGGGTTACAGACTTTCTAATTGAGAAAGATGAAATTTTCGCAACACTGAATCTTGATGCAGATGAACTTCAGCTCTATCACAATATATACCAGCATCTAAACATTGAGCCACCGCGCCCGGATCTTGTTATTTATCTCCAAGCCTCAACAGATGTATTACTTGAAAGGATAAATACACGCGGAAATAAAGGTGAAAAAAACATGGATAAAAACTATGTTAGCCGACTTGTTGACAAGTACACTGAGTTTTTTCATTACTATGAAAAAACCCCTTTACTCATTGTGAATTCGACAGCAATAGACCCCATCAGCAACGATAAAGAATATCAGGAACTGCTAAGCTTTATCGTAGCCAGCAAGCAGGGGCGACACTACTATAATCCCATTCCAAAAATTCTATAAAAAACATTTGTATTTTTTACCGAGGAGCCGCAATCTGTCTTTTCCCCCGATGAATACCACATAAGAATCGTTGATGAATAAAGAAAAAGTCTACCCAGTCCAAGAAATAACAAGAGCACATACTCATATACGAAAAAAACAATATGAGACAATGTATAAGGCTTCAACAGAAAAGCCTGAGCAATTCTGGACGCAGGAAGCGGAGAAATTTATTTCCTGGTTTAAGCCATGGGATAATTTGATGGTAGAGGACTTCACCAAAGGTCAGGTCAGCTGGTTTGTTGGAGCGAAACTTAATGCCAGTGTAAATTGTATTGATCGACATTTAGAGTTGAGGGGAAATCAAACAGCTATCATTTGGGAAGGAGATAACCCAGAAGAACATAAACATATTTCTTATATCGAATTACATGAACGTGTTTGTCGGCTCACAAATGTACTTAAGGAACGTGGTGTCAAGAAAGGGGATCGAGTATGCATCTATATGCCGATGATACCGGAAGCGACTTTTGCAATGCTGGCCTGTGCACGAATGGGTGCAATTCATTCAGTTGTTTTTGGAGGTTTTTCACCACAAGCATTGAGGGATAGAATAGTTGATGCTGATTGTCAGATGGTTATAACGGCGGACGAAGGAATTCGTGGATCAA
This sequence comes from Gammaproteobacteria bacterium, assembly GCA_002690865.1. Classification (GTDB taxonomy): domain Bacteria; phylum Pseudomonadota; class Gammaproteobacteria; order Pseudomonadales; family Azotimanducaceae; genus UBA7455. The sequence goes on from NZGG01000009.1 coordinate 17,606, forward strand.
AAAAGGTCCCACTAAAAGCCAATACTGATCAAGCGCTCCTAAGTTGCCCAAATGTACACTCAGTCATTGTAGTAAAGCGAACGTCAAGCAAGATTGACTGGATAGACTCCAGAGATATTTGGTATCACGAAGCCACCGCCAAAGCAGAAAAAACATGTACTCCTGAAATTATGGATGCTGAAGATCCCTTGTTTATCCTCTACACTTCAGGATCGACTGGCAAACCTAAAGGGATTTTGCACACCACGGGCGGCTACATGCTTCAAGCAGCCATGACCCACAAATATGTTTTTGACTACCATGACGGCGATATCTACTGGTGCACGGCAGATGTGGGATGGATTACCGGGCACTCCTATATCGTGTATGGACCACTTGCAAATGGTGCAACTACGCTTATGTTCGAGGGAATTCCTACTTACCCTGATGCATCAAGATGCTGGAATATAGTCGATAAACATAAAGTCAATATCTTTTACACTGCACCCACTGCACTTAGATCACTTATGAGTGAAGGTGATGAATTTGTGGCCACCTCATCAAGGAAAACTTTACGGACCTTAGGAACGGTCGGCGAACCAATCAATCCAGAGGCTTGGGAGTGGTATTACAAGACAATTGGAAATAGCCAATGCCCCATTGTTGATACGTGGTGGCAAACCGAAACAGGTGGCATAATGATGTCGCCCCTTCCTGGCGCTACAGCATTAAAACCCGGGTCAGCAACCCTTCCATTTTTCGGAGTAAAGCCAGTCATATTAGACTCCGAGGGAAAAGAAATAGACGGTCCTGGATCAGGAAATCTTGCAATAAGCAGCTCTTGGCCAGGACAAATACGCACTGTATTCGGTGATCACGAAAGGTGTATCGACACATACTACTCAACCTATAAAGGGTATTATTTCACTGGAGATGGAGCAAGGAGAGATAAAGATGGATATTATTGGATTACCGGTCGCGTCGATGATGTGCTGAATGTCTCCGGACACCGCATGGGTACAGCTGAAATAGAAAGCGCCTTAGTGCTGCACAATACAGTCGCGGAAGCAGCAGTAGTAGGCTTCCCTCATGATATAAAAGGCCAGGGCATATATGCTTTTGTAACATTAATGCAAAATACAGAGGGCACTGATGCTCTTCAAGAACAGCTCTTTGGGCTAGTTAGATCTGAAATAGGACCATTTGCAAAGCCTGACGCCATCCAATGGGCTCCAGATCTACCAAAAACAAGATCAGGAAAAATAATGCGACGAATTTTGCGTAGGATAGCGGCTAACGACCTGCATAATTTAGGCGATACAAGCACGTTAGCCGATCCCGGCGTAGTAGAAGATCTCATAAAACGACGCGTCATTTTATGATCGGGTTAAAAATTATTAACTAAGTCTCTAATTAAAAAAGGAGATATTAGTGTGCGTTAATCATGATCTTCAGCAGCATCCGCACCGCTATCCTCATTCTCCTCCAGCAGATCCTTGATTGAGAGTTTTATGCGTCCTCGTTCTACATCTAGAACTTTTACCTGAACCTCTTGACCCTCACTCAAATAGTCACTTACTTTCTCAACCCTTTCTTTAGCGATTTGTGATATGTGAACTAATCCGTCTTTCCCAGGAAGAATTGTCACAAATGCACCGAAATCAGCTATTTTAGCAACTTTACCTGTATACACCTGTCCGACCTCTGCCTCTGCGGTGATAGATTCAATTTGTGCAACAGCAGCGTCCCTAGATTCCGCTCCCTCTCCAAAAATAGTGATTGTTCCGTCGTCTTCAATATCGATAGTCGCACCAGTTTCTTCCGTGATACTCCGAATCGTCGCCCCGCCCTTACCGATGACATCACGAATCTTATCAGCATCGACCTTCATCTTTATCATAGCAGGAGCATTATCTGACACTGCATCCCTAGATCTACCAAGGACCTTATTCATCTCTCCAAGTATGTGTAGCCTCGCCTCTTTTGCTTGAGCAAGAGCAGTCTCCATAATCTCCTCAGTGATACCCTGGATCTTAATGTCCATCTGAAGCGCCGTAACTCCAGTCTCCGTACCCGCTACTTTGAAATCCATATCCCCAAGATGATCTTCATCACCCAAGATATCAGTCAAAACAGCATAACCATCATCATCTTTAACAAGACCCATTGCGACACCAGCGACAGGCGCCTTTAATGGAACCCCCGCATCCATAAGAGACAGGCTTGCTCCACAAACACTCGCCATCGAAGAGGAACCATTTGATTCCGTTATTTCAGAAACAACTCTTACAGTATAGGGCCAGTCCTCTATGGTTGGGAGCACTGCCGTGATTCCCCTCCTAGCTAGGCGTCCATGTCCAATCTCACGCCTCTTTGGAGCACCAGAAAAGCCTGTTTCGCCCACGCTGTAGTGAGGAAAGTTATAGTGTAAGAAGAATGGGTCTCGATAGGAGCCCCTTAATGCGTCAACAATCTGTGCATCACGCATAGAACCAAGAGTTGTAGTGACCAAAGCCTGCGTCTCACCCCGAGTGAATAATGTCGACCCATGAGCCTTGGGTAATACACCTACCTCAACTGATATATCACGCACCGTACGACTATCTCGTCCATCGATTCTAGGTTTCCCCTCGATAATCGCTCGACGGACGATCTTTTTCTCTAACTTGCCAAATGCTTCAGCTACATCATCGATGGAGCGAACATCTTCAATGGGTAAAGACTCCAAAGCATCATTCCTGATTTCTGAAAGGGCATCCTGCCTAGCCTGCTTCTCTTCAATTCGATAAGCACCAGCAATTTGCTCTGCATATCCTTCGCTAATAGCCTCAGATAATCCCTCATTTTCCTCTGGCGGCTGCCAGTCCCATTCTGGCTTACCAGCTTCAGCTTTCAACTCTTCGACAGCGGCAATAACCACTTGCATCTCTTGATGGGCAAAAAGCACTGCACCAAGCATCTGATCTTCAGTTAACTGATTTGCCTGAGACTCAACCATCAATACTGCCGAATCCGTCCCCGCAACCACCATATCTAGATCGGATACCTCTAAAGCATCATATCCAGGATTTAATAGATATCCTTGTTCACTGAACCCTACTCGAGCGGCGCCTATCGGACCAGCAAAAGGGATACCAGATAAGGCTAATGCTGCCGATACGCCTATCATTGCCGGTATATCTGGATCTATATCCTTTGTGGCCGAAACGACTTGGCAAGTAATCTGCACCTCATTCATAAACCCTTTCGGGAAAAGAGGCCGAATGGGACGATCAATCAATCTGGAGGTCAAGGTCTCTTTTTCGCCTGGACGCGTCTCTCTTCTTGGAAATCCACCAGGAATTTTACCAGCAGCATACATTTTTTCTTCGTAATTGACAGTCAACGGGAAGAAATCCTGACCTGAACGAGCTTCCTTTTGTCCCACTACCGCCACTAAAACAACGGTATCCGACACATTGACTAAAACTGAGGCAGTAGCCTGCCTAGCGACCTTCCCAGTTTCGATAATTACTTCATGTTCACCATATTTAAACTTTTTACTTATCAATTTTTTTCTCCGGTTCTTGCTTGGTCATAATCATTATCGACGCAATCCCAATCTCGCTATTAAATTCGCGTAACGCTCCGCATCCTTGTTTCTCAAATATTCTTGCAACTTCCTTCTTTGGCTTACCATCCTCAACAAACCAACCCTAGAATGATGGTCATGGTTATGATCATTCAAATGATTCTGCAAGCTTTCGATATTCGCCGTCAGTAACGCTATCTGAACCTCTGAGGAACCTGTATCGCTTTCTGACGAGCCAAATTCCTTAATAATCTCCGCTTTTCTTTCTGTAGTTAACGCCATTTATTTTTCTCCAATATGCCTAACACGTAACTGTGTCAATTAAGATCCCTAAACTCGTCCATGCATATTTACAGACGACTTGATCATCAAGTACATAATTATGTACACCTTTAATTTCCTGAAACGAGCCTCCTCGGGGCAACCCGTCCATCCTCCAGCATTTCTCCTACACCAATAAAAGTATCTTCCTCGTCAGCTTCACGATAGACCCTAACCCATCCTTGCACAGGCGAGTTTGCTACCTGAACAGGCTGGCCATGGCGAAAATAAGAGGAAGTTATATCTCCCAACGCAACCGCTGGCCATTGTTCCACAGCAGAACTTATAGGCAGAAGCAACTTGTCGAGCGCATCATAACCGCCATCGCGTAACCGTTCCAACTTATCCGTAGTTATTGTTTGATCAATTGTATAAGGGCCTGAGCAAGTGCGCCTCAAATCTGAAACATGCGCCCCACAACCAACAACGCTACCAATATCTTCGGCTAATGAACGGATATAAGTACCCTTCGAGCAAAAAATGTCCAGCACCAACTCCTCATCAACATGCCTGACAAGTTCAAGTTTATATATACTTACTCGTCTTTTCTTCCGCTCCACTTCGATACCGGCTCTTGCTAGCTTATATAAAGGCTGGCCATTAACTTTTAGAGCCGAATACATTGATGGAACCTGAGTAATGGGGCCTCGAAACTGTTCAAGGATTGAGTTGATATTGCTAATCTTAGGAACTTTACTTTCGACTAAAATTTTTCCATCAGCATCTCCTGTATCTGTTGTCTTGCCAAGAATTATGGTCGCCACATATCGCTTGTTAGCCTCTAACAAAAACTGAGAAAATTTAGTGGCTTCCCCAAAACAAAGTGGCAAGATTCCCGTCGCCAATGGATCTAAGCTGCCGGTATGGCCTGCCTTAGCCGCTGAGTATATTTTTTTTACCTTTTGCAATGACGCATTTGAAGTAAGACCTGGTGTCTTATCCAAGAGCAGAAATCCGTTAACATTCCTTTTCATCGTCTTATCTTTTTTCATGGGACGCTCAACGATCATTATTCGCCAGATCAGAGGCAACCGCTTTATCAATTGCGTCGGCTAATCTAGCTCCAATCTCCCCTGTATTGTCATAGTGAAATCTTAATTTCGGGATGATTCTTAGACTTATTCTGCTCGAGAGTTCCCTGCGCAAGAACCCCGCCGCCCCAATAAGAACTCTCTCGGCAACATTACTTTCATCTTTCGGTAAAACAGTGAAATAAACGTCTGCGAAACTTAGATCACGCGATACTTTGACGTCACTAATAGTCACCAAACCTAGCCGAGGGTCCTGAACATAGTGCTGAATCAATAAGGCTAACTCTTTCCCGATTAGACCCGCTACTTTTGTGCTACGGTGAAATTCATAAGGCATAAAAAAAGTTATAACTCACGGGCCACTTGGCGGGTATTGAATACTTCAATCTGATCACCGGCCTTCACGTCATTATAGTTTTTGACGCCAATTCCACATTCTGTGCCGCTCTGAACATCTCCTACTTCATCCTTTACCCTTCTTAAGGACTCTAATTCCCCCTCGAAGATAACTACGTTGTCTCGCAAAACCCGAATCATCTTGTTCCTTGAAACAGTCCCTTCTGTAACCATACAACCGGCAATGTCACCATATTTTTTGGACTGAAAGACCTCCCTAACCTCTGCGACCCCGACAATCTCCTCTCTAATTTCAGGTGACAGCATACCTGAGAGAGCTGCTTTGATATCATCGACCAAGTCATAAATTACCTTATAATATCGTAAATCTAGCTCTTCCATTTCGATAATTTTCTTCGCCGGATTATCTGCTCGAACATTGAAGCCAAATATCACCGCTTCGGACGCCACGGCATATGTTGCATCTGACTCAGAGATAGCACCTACGCCAGATAGCACTATGTTTACCTTGACTTCATCATTACCTAAATCATTTAATGAGGAAACAATTGCCTCTAATGAACCTCTGACATCCGCTTTAACTACAATGTTTAATAATTTAGTTTCATCATTACCAAACGACTCAAGTAAGTTATCTAGAGATACTGCTGGACTTGCAAGCCTCTCTTCATTAGCTTTGTTCCTACGAAATGCGGCAACCTCCCGAGCCCTTTTCTCATCTTTGGCTACCATGAAGCCATCACCCGCTGCCGGAGTTCCATCTAATCCTAAAATTTCAACGGGAGTAGATGGACCCACACTTTTAATCTTTTCACCATGCTCATCATTTAAAGCACGCACCCGCCCAAAATATTCACCCGCCACCAGGATATCTCCCTGCGACAAAGTTCCTTCTTGAACGAGTAGCGTTGCAACGGGCCCACGACCCTTATCTAACTTCGATTCGATCACCACTCCTTGGGCTGGACCAGAGTGTACGGCGGTTAATTCCAACATTTCTGCTTGAAGTACTAATGCCTCCAACAGATCCTCCATCCCTTGCCCAGTTAAAGCAGAGACAGGAATAAATTGTGTATCGCCGCCCCAATCATCCGGTATGACGTCTCGAGCCGATAATTCATTTTTTGCTCGATCAGGATCTGCTCCTTCGACATCTATCTTATTAATAGCGACCACTATTGGTACTTTAGCGCCTTTACTGTGCGCGATAGCCTCTTCTGTTTGAGGCATTACGCCGTCGTCTGCAGCGACTACTAGTACAACTATATCGGTGCAGTTAGCCCCTCGTGCCCGCATAGCTGTAAAAGCTGCATGCCCTGGAGTATCAATAAAACAAACCTCACCATGGTTAGTTTTTACCCTATAGGCACCAATATGTTGGGTAATTCCGCCCGCTTCACCATCCGCAACCGAAGATTCCCTTATATAATCTAGGAGAGAGGTTTTCCCGTGATCTACATGACCCATGACTGTGACAACTGGTGCTCTAGACTGAGAGTCTGCCTCATATACCAACTCATCGCTGAGTAAATTCTCTACAGCATCCACATCGAGAGTTTTCACTGTGTGACCAAATTCCTCAACCACTAGGATAGCTGTATCTTGATCAATAGGTTCATTAATTGTCGGCTCAATACCCATATCGAATAGGCTCTTAATTACATCTGACGCCTTCACAGACATACGCTGGGAGAGCTGCTGGATAGTAATGGACTCTCCTAGCTCAACCTCCCTTTTTATATCTTCTTTTGGGGCTGTAAACTTATGCCGGCCCCTATCCACACTTATCGGCTTACGTTTTGGCCTCGCACCAACGGTTAATCCCAAAGTTGAGGAATCTTCTTTAATTGTTAAATCGGTTACATCTTCATTTAAAAGATCGTCTACCTCATGCTCCAAAATCTCTTCAACGCGACGCTTACGGTTACCTTGCTTGGATTTTTTCTTTTGAATCTCATCATCATCAAGATCATGACGGTCTCTTTTATCTTTACGTGCACTAACCTTATTATCTTCCTGATCACCATCAACAGCGGCTTTTGTAGCATCATCCTGAAGTGTTTCTTTCTCTTCTTTCTCCGCTGAAGCCAACACTTCTTGAGCGGACTTTTCAGCCTCTTCACGCCGCTTTTCTGCTTCGGCCTCTGCCGCTGCATGGGCTGCACGGCGACGCGCCTCATCTTCAGAAGTTCGATTAAGGTCCTGCGACACCACCTTATCTTCACCCGGCGTTCCTTCTTCCTCTCCCACAGAGTTGCGACGCACGTAAGTTCGCTTCTTTCGGACTTCAACATTAACGGTGCGGCCTCTGCCGCCACCCGCAGTTTTGAGGGTCGATAATGTTCTCCGTTTTAAAGTAATCTTCTTTGGCGCCTCTTGGGACCCACCATGAGTTTGCTTCAGGTATGCCAATAGTTTTTCTTGATTTTCGTCAGTAACCATCGCTCCCGGTTTATCCTGAGGCAAACCCGCCTCTTGCATCTGTTGAAGAAGCCGATCAACTGGCACGCGAAGAGTTTCCGCTAGCTGTTCTACTGATTTTTCTGGCATCTATATTCCTAGTAGCTCAACCACTTATTAGTTTTCTTCAGAATTGCTGATATCTGATTCTTCTTCGAACCAGGGAGCACGCGCAGTCATTATTAGCTTTCCGGCGCGTTCTTCTGTCATTTCCTCGATATCGATAAGGTCATCAATAGCTTGTTCAGCTAAATCTTCCATGGTGATAATCCCTAGGCCAACCAACTTATACGCTAACCTATTATCCATTCCTTCCATATTCAGAAGATCATCCGCTGGCTGAGTATCCGAAAGTTCTTCTTCATTGGCTAGCTCTATAGTAGTAAGTGCATTCTTTGCTCTATTTCTTAACTCTTCCACAATTTCATCATCAAAACCTTCAATAGAAGTCATTTCTTCAATTGGGACATAGGCTATTTCCTCTAGAGTAGTGAAATTCTCTTCCACTAATACAATTGCCACCTCCTCCGAAACATCCAGCTGACCCATAAATCTTTCAACAATAGATCCTGCTTCCTTCTGATTTTTCTCTTCCGCTTCCTCTTCAGTCATAATGTTCAATTCCCAGCCAGTTAAATCACTCGCAAGTTTCACATTCTGACCGCCTTTACCAATAGCCTGCGCCAAATTTTCTTCCGCGACAGCAATATCCATGCTGCGAGTCTCTTCATCAACGACAATCCTAGCCACTTCTGCAGGAGACATTGCATTGATAGCTAACTGAGCAATATTGTCGTCCCACGGAACCACGTCAATCCTCTCGCTAGCTAATTCGCTGGAAACGGCTTGTACACGCGATCCCCGCATACCGACGCAGGAACCTACCGGATCTATCCTTCCATCATTTGTTTTAACTGCGATCTTCGCGCGAGACCCAGGGTCTCGTGCTGATGCTAATATTTCAATCACTCCGTCAGAAATCTCTGGCACTTCAAGAGTAAATAGTTTCACAAGCATTTCTGGAGCTGTTCGAGATAGCGCTAATTGCGGACCTCTTGCATCTGGCCTAATCTCTTTAAGCAAAGCTCGAAGACGATCACCAACACGAAATACCTCTCTTGGAATCCATTCCTCTCTAGGAAGAACCGCTTCGGCATTATTACCCAGATCGACAATTACCGCTTCACGGGAAACCTTTTTTACTTGCCCACTAACTAACTCTCCAACAGAAGAGCGATATTTATCAACTACTTGTGCTCTTTCTGCTTCACGAATTTTTTGAACTATAACCTGTTTAGAAGTCTGGGCACCAATACGTCCATATTCCATGGACTCAACTGGCATTTCATAAAAAAATCCGACCTCCATAGCTTCATCTTTCCCTTTTGCCTCAGCCAACCTCATTTCAGCTTCTGGGAATTCTAGTTCTGAATCATCCGACACTACCTTCCAGCGTCGGAACGTTTCATATTCTCCGGTGCTCTTATCCATTGCGACTCTAAGTTCTACTTCTTCTTCATATCGCTTCTTGGTCGCAGTAGCCAGAGCAAGCTCTAATGCCTCAAATATAATATCTTCCGAAACCCCTTTCTCATTGGAAACTGCTTCAACCACGAGCAATATTTCTTTACTCATTTGTTTTGCCTCGCAATTACGAATACTTTATGCATAACTAAATCTTAACTACCAAATTCGCGCTATCTATATGCTCTAACGGAAACAAAATTTGCTGTTCATCGCCCGTTTGCAACACAACCTCATCCCCTTCCAAGCCTACCAAAATACCTTTGTATCTCTTACTACCTTCGTAGGACTTACGTAGACTAAGTCTTATATTTTCACCCTCAAACTCCTTGAAGTGAGCTTTGGTAAAAAGCCTCCTATTCAATCCTGGAGATGAAACTTCTAATATATACTCATTCAAAAATATATCTTCTACATCTAATACGCTGCTAAGCTGTCTACTAACGGTAGCGCAATCCTCTACATTGACGGCTCTCTCTTGGCTATCAATGTAAATCTTTAGAGTCGCACCTCTACCGTGAGAGAGATGCTCCAATGCCCAAAACTTGAGTCCCAAACCTTCTACTACTGGTTTGACTAAATCTTCCAGAGCACTTTTCAATTAAGCTTCTCCTCACGACCCCTCATCCAAAAACAAAAATGGGCCAACGAGCCCATTTCAAAAACACAAACTGCCGAACGCACCAAGTATTTCATAGCTTCGAATTATCAAATCGAAGTTTAATAAAAAGCCCCTTAAAAGGGGCCTTTAATAATACATCTTGGTAGCGGGGGCAGGATTTGAACCTACGACCTACGGGTTATGAGCCCGTCGAGCTACCAGACTGCTCCACCCCGCATCAACAAGGAGCGGAATTATAGGTTCGCAAGGAAAGGCGGTCAACCAGATAAGTGAACAAGGTTTACCAAAACAACCAAAAACTTAAGCTTTAGTCCAATATTTGGCTAAAAATGTTGGTGCCGAAGAGAGGACTTGAACCTCCACGGGGTTTCCCCCACTACCCCCTCAAGGTAGCGTGTCTACCAATTTCACCACTTCGGCAATGCCTAAAGTTCGGGTATTGACGTATTCTCCATCTCTACTATCGGCACTTCAGACAACGGAGTTGGAACTTCTTGGCGTTGAAGAACCTCCGGGACACCAAAATCACTAACGTTTACGGATCTTTGCTTCGCAAAATACGCCAGAGCAAAACTCGTCATAAAGAATCCAATTGCTATCCAGGTAGTCATCTTTGTCAGGAAATTACCAGCCCCTTCGCTCCCAAAGACCGTGGAGGAACCGCCCGCACCGAATCCCGCTCCCATATCTGCCCCTTTACCTTGCTGAATCAAAATAAGACAAATAATAACTAAAGCAGCTAAAACATGAGCTACAAGGACTAACGTTTCTACGATATTTAAATCCATTAATTCCTACCTGTTACGTTACAGATCTCTATAAAATCGCTAGCCTTCAACGATGCTCCTCCAACGAGGGCACCATCAATATCAGTTTCAGCCATCAAAGCTGCTGCATTGTCCGGATTAACACTCCCGCCATACAAAATCCGCATACCCTCAGCCAAATCGTAGTCCCTCTCTCGAATCATCTCTCGAATAAACCCATGGACCTCGCCAGCGACACTGGGAGAAGCTGTCTCACCAGTCCCTATTGCCCAAATAGGTTCATAAGCAATTACTGCTAGAGAAAGATCTCCGGGCACGAAAGCTTCCAAAATCGCGCTAAGCTGGTCTTCAACCACTTGCTCTGTTTGTCCAGCTTTTCTCTGTTCTATCGTCTCTCCAATACAGAGAATTGGGGTTATCTGATGCGTTATCAATGCGCCAAATTTAGCTGCTATATTTTTGCTTGATTCACCATATACCATCCTGCGCTCGGAATGGCCTACTAGACAGTAGCTGCATCCAAGTTCCTTAATCATTGTAGGAGAAATCTCTCCCGTATGAGCACCGTGATCGTTAGAATTAACATTCTGCGCTCCAATCAATACCGAAGTACTATTAAGCAAACCCGATACGTGCTCTATATATATTGCCGGAGGGAAGACAACCGTATCACACCGAAACGGAGCCGCCTCTCTAATTAATGACACCAATTCTGCGCTACTTTGGCGGGTGCCGTTCATCTTCCAATTACCAGCAACCAGTGATTTTCTCACCATTAGTCATACTGCTCGAGTTTTACAAAGGCCGCGAATGTTAACGAGTTTGTCCTTAAACTGCAAACTCGTGTTTTTTCTATCCCACTGATTCTTCTACAACTTCTGCTAGATCACTCGCTAACTTCTCCACCTCGAGATGACTTTTGCCTTCCACCATTATCCGCAATACAGATTCCGTACCCGAAGGACGCAACAATACCCTCCCCTTTCCGTTAAGTTGTCTCTCAGTTTCACGGACAGCCGCACTGATTTTTGGATAATTCTCAGGGACGAATCGCTCCTTACAGCCAACATTAACAGTATGTTGTGGATACTTGATCATAGCCTTTTTTAACTGATGCAGTGGCTTCTCTCCCAATAACATACCTCGAATAACCTGAAGAGCAGAAACAATACCATCACCAGTTGATGTAAGATCCAGACAAAGTATATGCCCAGAGGACTCGCCACCAAGCTCCCACTGATTAAGTAATAACTCTGCGAGCACGTGCCTATCACCCACAGGCGCCCGAATAAAGGGGATACCCGAGGCTAAAAGTACTTCTTCTAGACCCAAATTACTCATTTGAGTTCCCACAACACCACCTACCATCTGGCCAGCAAGTTTCCTCGATAAAGCAATAATAAGGAGTAACTCGTCGCCATCGACAACCTCTCCATAATCATCAACCATTATCATTCGGTCACCGTCCCCATCAAAAGCTATACCAAAATCTGCTTTACTTCTAATTACCTCATTAACTAGTTCTGAAGGACTAGTAGATCCTAGATTTTCATTTATGTTAAACCCATCAGGACGTGTTCCCATTTCGATAACTTCGGCACCCAATTCCTTAAATACATTTGGTGCGATGTGATAAGTGGCTCCATGTGCACAATCAACTACGATCTTAAATCCAGTTAAACTGTAACTAGTTGGGAAACAGCTTTTACAAAACTCAATGTATCTCCCGGCGGCATCCGCTACGCGAGATACTTTCCCGATCTCCCTTGATCCCACCATAGAGATCGATTTATTGAGTTCTTCTTCTATTTCAACCTCTAACAGATCATCTAATTTTTCTCCTTTACTGGAGAAAAATTTTACCCCGTTGTCATAATAGGGGTTATGAGAAGCGCTTATAACTATTCCTGCCTGAGCTTTAAAAGTTCTAGTCAGATAAGCAATCGCCGGGGTAGGCATAGGACCGAGAAGCAAAACATCAACTCCGGCGGAGGCTAGACCAGCCTCTAGAGCCGACTCGAACATATAACCAGAAACTCTTGTATCTTTCCCTATCAAAATGCGACCACGACCATATTTCGAAAAAACTTTCCCTGCAGCCCATCCCAACTTAAGCATGAACTCAGGCGTGATAGGCGGGGTTCCAACCGAGCCCCGTATACCATCCGTTCCGAAATAACGCTTCATCATTGAGCTTTGGATAGTCATATTAGTTTCTCTCTAACTATGCATTGAGCTATCCTGAGAGATGCTACCGTTTCTTTGACATCATGTACCCGTAAAACCTTTGCGCCATTTAAACTCGCTATTAATGCAGCTGTGACACTGCCAACTTTAAGAGTTTTTTCAAAATCACCTAGAATTTTTTTTATTGTGCTCTTTCGAGATACCCCGATCAAAATTGGCAAGCCAAAGCTTTTAAATTGTCCCAATCGGTTTATTAATTCAAAGTTATGTAACATGGTTTTACCAAATCCAAATCCTGGGTCAATGACCAAGCGATTACTTTCGATCCCTGCGGCGCAGCAGGCGCTTATTCGCTCCCTAAAAAAATCACAAATTTCGTCTATTAAGTTTCCGTAAGTAGGATTGTCCTGCATATTGCTTGGCTCACCTTTCATATGCATCAAGCATACAGTAAGACCGCTTGCTGCGGCGGTCTCTAGCGCGCCTTCCTTGGCTAAACTTCTGACGTCATTTATTATGTCACAACCTGCTAAAGCAGCCTGCCGCATAACTTCTGGGTTACTCGTATCAACAGAGACACATACATCGGAATTTTCGCGAATTCTCTCGATTACAGGTATTACTCTATCAAGCTCAGAGTTTTGAGAGACTGACATCGCGCCGGGTCTGGTTGATTCTCCTCCAACATCAACGATATCAGCTTTTTCGTCTACCATGGTGAGAGCCCTCTCGACAGCAGCATCTGCTTCAAAATAGTGGCCCCCGTCTGAAAATGAATCTGGAGTTACATTCAACACCCCCATCACTAAGGGCCTCTCCTCACCAAGAAGCAACTCAAACCTTGAGGTCATAAAAACGGATTAAAGATCTGCAGCTGGACCCCCAACGGAACCCGAAGAACGCCTTTCTTGCTTGTGTGATTCAGCAGAAGCGGAGCCTTTGTCGTCCCAATCCGCAGGCGGTCTTGGTTTTCTTCCATTCATAATATCATCGATCTGATCGCGATCGATTGTTTCATACTCCAAAAGAGTTTCGGCCATCATATCTAACTTATCTCTATTATTTTCTAATAATTGTTTTGCTCTAGCGTAACAATCATCGATAATTGATTTGACCTCCTTATCAATTTTACTTGCTGTATCCACCGAAACCGACGATCTACTAGATCCAGCAGATTTCCCCAGGAAAACTTCCTCGTCCTCTTCATCATACATAAGAGGCCCTAAGTTTTCGGACAAACCCCATTTGGTAACCATCGCTCGAGCCATCTTAGTGGCGCGCTCTATATCGTTGGCTGCACCAGTAGTGATACCTTCCGCACCCAAAGTAAGCTCTTCTGCAATTCTTCCCCCAAAAAGCGCACAAATTTGACTAAATATCGACCGTTTGCTCAGAGAATATCGATCCTCTTCGGGCAAAAACATAGTGACTCCAAGAGCCCTTCCTCTGGGGATGATGGTCACCTTATAGCTAGGGTCATGTTCCGGGACTAAGTAGCCAACGATGCAATGCCCTGCCTCATGGTACGCAGTGTTACTTTTCTCTTTTTCAGACATGACCATACTTTTGCGTTCTGCCCCCATCATGATCTTGTCTTTAGCTTGATCAAGCTCAGCCATGCAAACTGTCCGCTTATCCTTCCTTGCAGCAAACAACGCCGCCTCATTGACCAAATTTGCTAAATCTGCCCCCGAGAATCCTGGAGTCCCTCGAGCTATCACCGCAGGCTCTACATCCTGCGCCAGAGGTACTTTCCTCATATGCACCTTAAGAATTTGCTCGCGACCACGGATATCAGGTAAAGAAACTACTACTTGACGATCGAACCTGCCCGGTCTAAGCAAAGCCGGATCAAGCACATCTGGCCTGTTAGTGGATGCTATAACGATGATACCTTCGTTACCATCAAAGCCATCCATTTCAACAAGAAGCTGATTTAAAGTCTGCTCGCGCTCATCATGTCCCCCGCCCAAACCAGCGCCCCTGTGGCGGCCAACCGCATCTATTTCATCGATAAATATAATACAAGGCGTTTGTTTTTTTGCCTGATCAAACATATCTCGAACCCTAGAAGCTCCTACCCCTACAAACATTTCTACGAAATCGGACCCTGATATGGAAAAGAAGGGCACCTTAGCTTCGCCCGCAATCGCGCGCGCCAACAAGGTTTTTCCAGTGCCTGGCTGGCCCACCATCAATATGCCTCTGGGGATTCTTCCCCCCAGTTTTTGGAACTTATCGGGGTCCTGAAGGAACTCTACAAGCTCCTGAACATCTTCTTTAGCTTCATCAACACCCGCGACATCCGCAAAAGTCGTCTTGATCTGATCTTCGCCAAGTAATTTTGCCTTACTCTTTCCAAATGTAAGCGGGCCACCACGACCACCAGCACCCCCTTGCATTTGACGCATGAAAAACATAAAAACAGCGATAATAACCAATATCGGAAAGCTAGCTACAAGCAATTGTGTCCAAATGCTCTGTTGCTCGGGCTTGTTACCCTTGAAGTTGACATTGTGATCTAAAAGATCATCAATTAATGCATTGTCGGAGATTTGCGGCTGAATAGTTTCAAAACTTTCACCCGTATATCTATTACCTGTGATGGTCTGTCCGTTTACCTCAATATCTCGAACTTGGCCCTTATTGACTAGTTCAAGAAAAGTTGAATAGTCAATCTCGTCAGAACCATCCTTTATTTGAAAATTCTGAAATACTGTTAACAACACCGC
Source organism: Gammaproteobacteria bacterium (assembly GCA_002690865.1). Classification (GTDB taxonomy): domain Bacteria; phylum Pseudomonadota; class Gammaproteobacteria; order Pseudomonadales; family Azotimanducaceae; genus UBA7455. The sequence goes on from NZGG01000009.1 coordinate 33,157, forward strand.
CGCGATAATTAACCAGAGTAATAAATTTTTCCCCATATCATTCACTTAAAATTCCTCAGCATGAGATACAATTCCGTTATTTTATACCTCAGCAATATTTCTGCCACGGCGTTCCCCAAATTTATCCAATGAAATTTCGTCCGATAAGATAAATTTCCCGGGACCGGTTACTGGACGCATTTGGCTTAAAGCTATTAAATCTTTTAAACTTCTGTCGAAATGTACGTCGCAAGTCATTTATTCCCGATCCTTCAAAACATTTAATCATCAATGATCCGCCCGGACGCAAAATTTTAGCGACAAATTCCAGCGCCATTTCCACTAAATAAATTGAGTTGGGCTGATCAACCTCCTTTACTCCACTAAAGTTGGGGGCCATATCGGAAATTACAAGGTCTACGGGCTGCCCATTTATTAAATTTAATAACTTCTCTTCAGTTGAGTCTTCACAAAAATTACCTTTAATAAAATCCACACCCTCTAATGGCGCCATTTCAAGGAGATCAACTGCAATAACGCGACCTTTCGTACCCACCTGTTTCCGAGCAATCTGCGAAAAACCACCAGGAGATGCTCCTAAATCAACGACAAACTGACCTAATTCCATTAGGCCATATTTCTCTTGAATCTGAAGCAACTTGTAACTAGCGCGTGACCGCAGTCCTCTATGTCGAGCAGCTTTAACATAACTATCCCTCTCATGCTCGCTCAACCACCGTTTACTTGAACCTGATTTTCTAGACATGCAGTTATCTCTATTAGTTGTGAAGTCTTCAGGCTAGAATGTCTTGGAGCCCACTTCCTCTTTACTAATGTTAACCTCAAAGCAGAAAAAACGTTTTCGCACTATCGGACATACCCTCAAACCAGTTGTCACGATCTCTCGCAATGCTATTAGCTTAGGCGTTAACACTGAAATAGAAAGGGCACTCAAAGATCACGAGCTAATCAAGGTAAAGATACTAGCGGAAGATAGGGCATTAAAAAAAGAGTTAATTCAGATTATTATCAACGAGCACAATTCGAATCTAATTCAATTAATTGGCAATATTGCTTTAATCTATCGAGCGGCGGAGAAACCCAATCCAGCGCTATCAAATATCATACGCAGCAACATATTCTGAAGCCAGTGGTGGTGGCTAAAGATGCTCGATTAACTTGACCTCTAACTCGACATCACCGTTTGGGGTCTTCACGACTGCGACATCACCAACCTCCTTTCCAACTAATGCTCTAGCAAAAGGCGAATATACCGATAGCTTATTTAACTTAAGATCTGATTCATCATCTCCCACTATCTTGTACACAGATTCCGCATCATCCTCTAAGTTAATCACCGTGACCGTAACGCCGAATATAATCCTGCCACTAGAAGCAATATCCCTCACATCGATAATCTGTGCGAGAGATAGCTTATTCTCAATTTCTAGAATTCTGCCTTCGATGAATCCTTGCTCTTCCTTCGCATATTGAAATTCAGCATTTTCTCGAAGATCACCCTGCTCTAGTGCCTCTGCTATGGCTTTGATTATTCTTGGTCGCTCAATTGACTTTAGCCGATCCAATTCGGCACGAAGCGTATCTGCCCCGTATGGGGTCATCGGAATTTTATCCATCTTTTTCTCCCAGAGACTCAGCTACCATAAGTGTCGGCTGGAAAGAAACTTTTGTCCAGTTTCACGACATAGATAAGTGCAAGTCCTGCAAGCGGTGAACCGAAATATCTGCACCATGACGGACTGCAGCAATACTTGCTCTGCCACCTGCCATGGTTGTCGTGTAGCAAACTTTTTGCTGAAGAGCTGTACGACGAATAGCAAATGAATCAGCGATAGCTTGTTTACCTTCGGTAGTATTTATTATGAAATCAATTTGATGATTCTTAAGCATATCTACTACATGAGGACGACCCTCTATTACTTTATTCACAATCTTAACTTCCATACCGGCATCCGAAATAATTCGAGCGCTCCCACGAGTAGCTAAAATATTAAACCCAAGACTCAGTAAATCTTGCGCAAGCTCTGGTAACTGAGCCTTGTCAGCATCCCGAACACTAACAAATACGGAGCCCTTTTCTGGTATCTGGTCTCCAGCCGCAGCCTGGGCTTTCGAATAAGCCTCCCCGAAAGTCTTTCCAATGCCCATGACCTCACCGGTTGATTTCATCTCTGGGCCTAATATTGGATCAACACCAGGAAATTTTCCGAAGGGGAAAACAGCCTCTTTAACATTATAGAATTCCGGAATAATCTCTTGAGTATATCCCTGCTCTGCCAAGCTCGTACCAGCCATACAGCGAGCAGCAACTTTAGCTAAGGAAACACCGATGCATTTTGAAACGAACGGCACAGTGCGTGATGCTCTAGGATTTACTTCTAGAACATAGATATCATTATTTTGGACCGCTAATTGCACATTCATGAGGCCAACAACTTTTAACTCTAGCGCCATAGATTTTACCTGCTCTCGCATAGAGTCCATCAAATTTTTCCCAAGACTATAGGGTGGTAATGAGCAGGCCGAATCCCCTGAATGTACACCAGCTTGTTCGATATGTTCCATAATAGAACCGATAACAACTTGGTTACCGTCGCACACAGCATCAATATCTACTTCAATTGCTTGATCGAGAAATCGATCAAGTAGAACTGGCGATCTATCGGAGACTTGCACTGCTTCCTGCATATACTTTGCCAGTTCAGCGTCATCATGCACTATTTCCATAGCCCGGCCGCCTAATACGTAAGATGGCCGAACTACCAGGGGATAACCAATCTGGTTGGCAGAGGCTATACCTTCATCAACACGTTTTATCGTTTTATTAGGGGGTTGTCTCAATTTAAGAGTATCAATCATTTCTTGAAAGCGCTCTCTATCTTCAGCTCGGTCTATAGCATCAGGAGACGTACCCATGATGGGAACACCAGCTATTTCAAGATCTCGAGCTAGCTTCAGGGGTGTTTGTCCTCCAAACTGCACTATCAAGCCTTTGGGTTTCTCTAAATCAACAATTGATAATACGTCTTCGAGCGTAAGGGGTTCAAAATATAAACGATCCGAAGTGTCATAGTCCGTCGAAACTGTTTCTGGATTGCAATTCACCATGATCGTTTCATACCCATCTTCACGCATCGCCATAGCTGCATGGACACAACAATAGTCAAATTCGATACCTTGGCCAATTCTATTAGGGCCACCGCCAAGAACTATAATTTTATCTCGATTACTTGGTCTTGCCTCACATTCGTGCTCATAAGTCGAATACATGTACGCGGTAGTTGTCTCAAATTCAGCAGCACAGGTGTCAACCCTCTTGTAAACAGGGCGGACACCAAGAGCTAAACGATGGTCACGAACATCTGATTCCGATTCAGTTAGGACGGTGGCAAGTCTTGAGTCAGAAAATCCACGCTGCTTGAGCCTAAACATTTCATGCTTAGAAATGTCTATAAGCTTTAAGTTGGTTATACTTTCCTCAACGGAAATAATGTCTTGAATTTGTGAAAGAAACCACGGGTCAATGCCCGTTAGCTCCTTAACCTCTTCTAATTCGAACCCTTTACGAAACGCGTCCGCAACATACCGGATACGGTCTGCGCTGGGAACTTGCAATTCCTGACGCAGGACTGTCTCAAAATCAAATTTCTCGGTTATTATCGGAGTAAGACCATCTATGCCTGTTTCCAATCCTCTAAGTGCTTTTTGCAGAGACTCCTGAAAAGTTCTACCCATCGCCATCACTTCCCCTACCGATTTCATCTGAGTAGTTAATACTCTCTCTGCCTGGGGGAATTTCTCGAAAGTGAAACGAGGGATCTTAGTCACAATATAGTCTATCGATGGCTCGAATGAAGCGGGAGTCCTACCCCCTGTAATTTCATTAGATAACTCATCAAGGGTATAACCCACGGCTAACTTAGCAGCAACCTTCGCAATGGGGAAACCAGTCGCTTTAGAGGCTAATGCAGAAGATCTAGATACCCTAGGATTCATCTCAATAACAACAAGCCGGCCCGTGTTTGGATCCACAGCAAATTGAACATTAGACCCCCCGGTTTCAACTCCGATGGCTCTTAGCACCTCAAGGGAGGCATTCCGCATAATCTGATATTCTTTATCGGTAAGAGTTTGTGCCGGCGCTATAGTGATCGAATCACCAGTATGAATGCCCATTGGGTCGAGGTTCTCGATGGAACATACAATAATACAATTATCGTTTTTATCTCTAACGACCTCCATCTCATACTCTTTCCATCCAAGTAAGGATTCATCTATGAGTAATTCTGTTGTAGGCGATAGATCAAGGCCACGAATACAAATCTCTTCGAAATCTTCGTGATTGTAGGCAATCCCGCCTCCGCTTCCACCCATCGTAAAAGAGGGTCGAATAACACAAGGGAAGCCCAGTAATTCCTGAGCCGCTTTAGCCTCTTCGAGGGAGTGAGCTATCGCACTGCGCGGCGTTTCGAGGCCAATAGATTTCATTACTTCGTCGAACTGCTGACGATCCTCTGCTCGGTCAATAGCGTCTTTCGTAGCTCCGATCAACTCAACCCTATAATGCTCAAGAATGCCCTCTCTAGCCAAATCAAGAGCGCAATTCAAAGCTGTTTGCCCACCCATTGTAGGTAACAAGGCATCTGGCCGCTCCTTATCGATTATGTTAGCCACGTTTCTCCATAAAACGGGTTCAATGTATGTCGCGTCTGCCATAGAAGGATCAGTCATTATCGTCGCAGGATTTGAATTGACCAAAATGACACGAAATCCTTCTTCACGAAGAGCTTTACATGCCTGAGCCCCAGAATAATCAAACTCACATGCTTGTCCAATTACTATCGGTCCAGCACCTATGATTAAAATACTTTTAATATCGTTTCTCTTAGGCATGCTTTTGTCTGCTCATCAATTCAACAAAGTGGTCAAAAAGCGAACCTGCATCATGAGGGCCCGGGCTAGCTTCGGGATGCCCTTGAAATCCGAAGGCGGGATAGTCTGAGAGATGTATCCCCTGAAGCGACTTATCAAATAATGAACGATGCGTCACTACCACATTATCAGGTAACGCTTTATCATCAATGCAAAACCCATGATTTTGACTAGTGATCATTACAGTCCCATTAACTAAATCTTTCACAGGATGGTTAGCTCCATGATGACCGTGACCCATTTTTTTTGTGGACATCCCGGCTGACAAAGCTAATAACTGTAGGCCCAGGCAGATACCGAATATCGGGGTCTTTGTTTCTAAAATTTTAGTGATTGCCGAAATTGCGTACTTACAAGGATCGGGGTCTCCCGGACCGTTCGATAAAAATACCCCGTCGGGATCCAACGACAAAACCTCCTTCGCCGAAGTTTTCGCAGGCACCACTGTAACTCTGCAACCTCGGTCCACCAACATTCTTAAGATGTTCTTTTTCACACCAAAATCATAGGCGACAACATGGAAACGAGAGACACCCAGACTCGGATAGCCTTTCCCAAGCCGCCAAGTGCCTTCTCCCCATTCGTAAGTTTTTTTAACAGAAACCTTCTCGGCCAAATCCATACCTTTCAATCCTGGGAAGCTCTTCGCTTTCATTATAGCTTCGGCTCGATGCATATCACTGAGTTCTGATGAGGCAATAACGCATCCGTTTAAAGCCCCATTTTTTCTTAGCACTCGAGTCAATCTTCTCGTATCAATCTCGGCAATTCCGATAATATGATGACGCTTGAGGTAATTTGATAAGGACTCTTGTTCCCTCCAACTGCTAGCCATTAAGGGTAAATCACGAATAATAAGACCCTCTGACCATACCTTACTAGACTCCTCATCCTCCAAAGTGAAGCCAGTATTTCCAATATGCGGATGAGTCAATGTAACAATCTGTCTAGCGTAAGAAGGGTCTGAAAGTATCTCTTGATAACCAGTCATCGCAGTATTAAATACAACCTCTCCAATCGCCTCACCAAAAGCTCCAATCGCTAAACCATCAAAGACCATCTCGTTCTCAAGTGCAAGCGTAGCGTTACTGATCAAGAGTAAGCCTCCAAATAAAGTTTAGAACTCAAAAAAAAGCGAGACCGGAACTACTTCCGTCTCGCTTTCTAATCTAATTACGAAGGGGTGTCATACTGGCACGCAAGTTTAAAAGAAGCGCGGCTCCGTTTCCAGAAAAAGTTATATCTTAATTGAATTGATTCCTAGAACGTCCTGCATATTAAACAGGCCTTTAGACTTGTTTGAAATGAATTCAGCGGCTCTTAAGGCTCCTTGAGCAAAGTTCGCACGACTTTGAGCACGATGAATAATTTCTATTCGCTCACCCTCACTCACGAAGGCCACAGTATGATCACCAACTATATCTCCTGCTCGCAAGGAGTGAAATCCAATAGCTTTTTTAGGCCTTTCTTGAGAAAGGCCAGATCGATCATACACAGCAACATCTTCTAGATCCCTATTTAACTGCGACGCTACAACCTCGCCAAGCGTCAGGGCTGTACCTGATGGCGCATCGACTTTATGACGATGATGGGCCTCTATAATCTCTACATCCACATCATCACCAAGAATCGCTGCAGCCATTTCTACTAGCTTGAATGTGGTATTTACACCCACACTAAAATTTGAGGCATGTACAATTGGTATTGTGCTTGAAGCCGCGACTATCTCCGAGCTTTCAGCTTCATTAAGACCGGTAGTACCAATTACCATCTTTCGATCATTAGCCAAACAAATATCGACGTTACCTACGGTAGATTTTGCGATAGTGAAATCGATTAGTATTGCAAAATTCACACACGCGGCTCCCAGATCATCTGTAATATTTATTCCATTTTTACCGACGCCTGCAAACTCTCCCGAGTCAACCCCTATAACTGGCGATCCCGAATACTCTATGGCTGCAGTAAGACTAAATTTATCCGATCCACTTATGGCCTGGACAAGACTCTTTCCCATTTTCCCCGCCGCACCTACTACCCCCACATTAATCATTATTAATCTTCCAGATATAAAGTCCTGAGAGTATACGATGTAATATACTTTGAGACTCAATTAATCAGTTAGAGTAGCTATAAACTTTTTGACGCCTTCGAACCAAGAGGCCTGCTGAGGCGATTGTTTATCGCTACTTTCTCTCGCAAATTCTTGAAGCAAGTCTTTTTGTTTTCTTGACAAATTGATCGGTGTTTCTAACACCATACGACAATACAAGTCCCCTACGCCTCCCCCTCTGACTTGAGTCACGTCTACTCCCTTACCACGAAGACGAAATAATTTCCCTGTCTGAGTCTCCGCCGGGATCTTTAAATTAACTTTCCCTTCCAAGGTTGGCACTTCAAGCTCACCTCCTATCGCAGCACAAACAAAACCAATTGGTACTTCACAATAGAGATTCTCCCCCTCGCGAGTAAAAATTGGGTGATCCTCAACTTCGACCTGAACATATAGGTCGCCAGGAGGACCTCCATTTAAGCCCGCTTCTCCTTGACCAGAAAGTCTAATTCTGTCGCCGCTATCAACACCTGGAGGAACTTTTACCGAAAGTGTTTTTTCTTCTTGGTGACGCCCTTGCCCTTGGCATCTAGCACAAGGATCAGAAATCACCTTCCCTGCCCCGCGGCATCGAGGGCAAGTACTTTGCATCGAAAAGAAACCTTGACGGCTCGTCACTTGACCAGTTCCCCCACATTGAACGCAATCAATGGGTGATGAGCCCTTCTTAGCTCCAGATCCAAGACACTCTGTACACTCGACGGATGTTGAAATCTTTATCTTAGGGTTCGCCCCTTTTACGGCATCTTCTAGCGAAAGGCCAAGCACATACTTTAAGTCAGAACCTCGATGAACACGCTGCCCTCCGCCACGGCCGCCACTAAAGATGTCACCAAATACATCCTCGAATATGGAACTGAAATTTCCTGAGCCACTAAATCCCCCTCCCGCTCCACCTTCAAATGCAGAATGACCAAATTGGTCATAGGCGGAACGCTTTTCTTGATCGGACAGAACTTCCGCAGCTTCACTAAGCTCCTTAAATTTTTCCTCCGCTTCCGAATCACCCGGGTTGCGATCCGGATGATACTTCATAGCTAATCTTCTATAAGCCTTTTTAACATCACGTTCTGAAGCATCTCGCGAGACACCCAAGATCTCATAGTAATCTCGTTTTGTTGGCATTATTATTTTGAGCTCACTCTAAGCATTGATTTTTCGGTAGGATTACTTCCGATCTTTATATGCAGCAAATCCTGGTCCATCCCAATTTTCTAGATCAATAAACTTAACAATCTACTTATCGTTATCTTTTACTTCTTCAAACTCTGCATCGACAGCATCGCCCTCGACCTCTTGACTATTAGCAGCATCACCGCTGGGTTGCTGACCATCTGTTTCCTGACCTTCCTCCGCATACATGCGTTGAGCCAAAGATGCAGACGCTTCTGTTAAAATTTGAACTTTCGAATCAATATCAAGCTTATTATCCCCCTTCATTACTTCTTCGAGGTCTTCAATTGCTGACTCGATACTCTTCTTCTCTTCATCTGTAACCTTATCCCCAGACTCTTCAAGAGTTTTTTTGGTCGCGTGGATCATACTATCGGCTGTGTTCCGTGACGTTATGAGTTCCTCAAATTTACGGTCTTCTTCTGCATGAGATTCCGCATCAGCTACCATACCTTCAATATCTTCATCGGAAAGCCCACTGGAGGCTTTGATCACAATAGATTGTTCCTTCCCAGTCGCTTTGTCCTTCGCGGACACATTCAAAATACCATTTGCATCAAGATCAAAACTGACTTCGATTTGAGGTGCCCCACGTGGAGCAGGCGGTATATCGGACAAATCAAATCTACCCAAAGATTTATTCTGCCCAGCCTGTTTGCGTTCACCTTGCAGCACATGAATTGTAACCGCCGGCTGATTATCCTCTGCAGTAGAAAATACTTGGGCCTTCTTCGTTGGTATCGTAGTGTTCTTGTCGATAAGAATACTCATCACACCACCCATTGTTTCGATACCGAGAGAAAGAGGAGTGACATCCAGTAATAAAACATCCTTCACATCGCCGGACAATACAGCTGCCTGAATCGACGCACCCATTGCGACAGCTTCGTCTGGATTAACATCGCGACGAGGATCCTTCCCAAAAAACTCTTGAGCTTTCTTTTGGACAAGAGGCATTCGTGTTTGACCGCCAACAACAATGACATCATCAATTTCCGACACACTGACACCTGCGTCTTTGAGCGCAGTTCTTACCGGTTCCATAGTTCTTTCAACCAAATCTTCAACAAGCGACTCTAATTTAGCCTGAGTCAGTTTTATAACTAAGTGTTTAGGACCGGATTGATCAGCTGTAATATACGGTAGATTTACCTCGGTCTGCCCACTGCTAGACAATTCAATCTTTGCCTTTTCTGCTGCTTCCTTTAGTCGCTGAAGAGCTAAAGGATCGCTATGTAGATCCATGCCGTGTTCTTTTTTAAACTCTTCAGCCAAATAATCTATAATTCTTAAGTCAAAGTCTTCACCGCCTAGAAATGTGTCGCCATTTGTCGATAAGACTTCGAACTGTTTTTCACCATCCACATCCGCAATTTCGATTATGGAAATATCGAAGGTTCCTCCTCCCAAGTCGTAAACGGCTATAGTGGAATCACCCGTTGCCTTATCCATCCCATATGCCAACGCAGCTGCTGTCGGTTCGTTAATAATACGTTTAACATCAAGTCCCGCGATACGCCCTGCGTCTTTAGTGGCCTGCCTCTGAGAATCGTTAAAATAAGCTGGGACTGTTATGACAGCTTCTGCAACCTCCTCTCCTAAATAATCCTCAGCAGTCTTCTTCATCTTGCTCAGTACTTGGGCTGATATCTGTGGAGGAGCCATCTTATTACCATTAATTTCGACCCAAGCATCTCCATTATCAGCCTTCGCTATGTTGTACGGCACCATACTAATATCTCTTTGCACCACGTCGTCTGCATATTGTCGCCCGATTAGGCGCTTTACAGCGAATACCGTATTCTGAGGATTACTGACAGCCTGTCGTTTCGCAGACTGGCCAACCAGTATTTCTTCACCTTCAGCGTAACCGACTATCGACGGGGTCGTGCGATCGCCTTCCGAATTCTCAATGATTTTAGCGTCTTTGCCTTCCATCACTGCTACGCAGGAATTGGTAGTCCCCAAATCAATACCAATTATTTTTGCCATACTAAAATTTCTCCTTTCGTTCCGATAACTCTTCCGGATAAATGACTAACTTGGAAGCTATATTGGCCTTCCATCGCAAATTTCAAGTTTTTACTCGACAATCGGTGCCTTTGTGACCATAACCATAGCAGGCCGAACTAGTCTCTCGTTCAAGGTATAACCTTTCTGAACTACTGCAAAAACAGAATTTGGCTCCATCTCAGAATGCTCTACCATCGACATAGCCTCATGCAGATTGGGGTCAAAAGGCTCTCCAAGCGGATCGATAACCCGAATAGCTTCTTTGGATAAAAGATCCTCCAAAAGCTTAAAAGTTAGTTCAACGCCTTGGATAACAGGATCATCCTGGCTTACCTTAGACTCGAGAGCTTTTTCTAGACTATCGACTATTGGGAGAATGTGCTGCACTAGCCTCTCAAGACCAAATCTGTGTGCATTTTGTACATCTTTATCCGCTCTGCGACGGACATTTTGCATCTCGGCTTCAGCGCGGAGAACCTTATCTTTAAGAGCCTCTATTTCAGCAAGAAGATCTTGAACCTCTTGCTTTGTCTCATTTTGGTTGAAATCCTCAGCTTCTTGTGTCGCTAACGATAATTCATCTATATCGGCAGAGACACACTCTTTAGCCTTCTCTTCTATGTCGGACATATGTTGAAGTTCATTCTGGTTGTGTGTCGTTAAGATATGGGGACTGAATAACCGCTTTCAAGTCCTGATCGTTGTGTTTTAACGTCCCGAGTCCATGGCAGCACCTAACAATCGAGCTGTCGCATCAACAATGGGAATGACCCGATCATAAGCCATTCTAGTGGGGCCTAGAACACCAAGCACTCCAATCCTTTCGCCATCGACTTGGTAAGGAGCAGTAACCAAGGTACATTCATCGAGGAGCTGATAGCCCGATTCCGCACCTATGAAAAGCTTTACGCCATGAGTATCGATACATTTATCAAGTAAATGTAAGATATCTCCTTTGAGCGAGAAGGCTCTGAATAACTCTCTAATGTCATCAAGCGCCTGCTCTTCTGCTAGCTCAATTAGGTTTTCCTGTCCAGCCACAACGAAATCTGCTTCATGTTTCGTCACGAATACCTGTTCTGCAAACTCCAGAATAGCATGCATAAGCGAATTCATATTTTCCTGATCATTCCTCATTAAATTTATTAGTTTCGACCTAATAACGCTAAATGTATGACCCATAAAATTTTGATTAATGAAGTTCGCAGCATCCTTAAGCTGCTGTTCGGAGTAGGCTTCCTTGGTGTAGATAACTCTGTTTTTTACTTCATGATCATCTAAAACCAAAATAACCAATACCCTATTATCATTAAGCCTTAAAAATTCAACATGTCGGAGTTGTGTCTGATCTCTCTTAGGTAATGTCACCAACCCTGCCATGTGTGTGATTTCCGACAATATTTCAGAAGCAGATTCAACTAACTGGTGAGCCGACATATCTGGATCCAGGTTTTTCGTCAGATTAACTATGTCCAGAGTCGCTAGGGGTTCGACAGTAATGAGACTATCAACGAAAAATCTATAACCTTGACCGGTAGGAATACGGCCTGCCGATGTATGCGGAGACTCTACAAAACCGAGCTCCTCCAACCCAGCCATTATATATCTTACAGTTGCCGGACTAACTGATAACTCGGAACAATCCGACAATGTTTTTGAACCCACAGGATTTCCGCTCTCAATATAGTGCTCGACGAGAGTTTTTAAGAGATACTGGGCTTTTTCATTGATTTCAGCTTTCATTACATGTTGCCGCCGTTCCTTGTGAGCAACATATACATATTGAAGAACTCTTTCAATGATAAAAGAAAATTCAGCAAGGCTGATTGCGTCAACCTTCGCAGTCCAGTTTAATTGGCAGACTAGGGATCAATTTTAAGCATGCTTCTCAACTTAAATATACAAAACTTTGCTCTTGCGACGCACCTGGACATTGAGTTTGAACAGAAAATGTCAGCAGTGACTGGTGAAACCGGCGCCGGGAAATCAATAATGCTTGACGCTTTATCCCTTTCATTGGGAAGCAGAGCAGATACCAAAATGATAACAGCTGGAGCAACACGGGCTGAGATAATTGCTACGTTTGATATATCAGGTAACGAAAATGTCAAACAATGGATCATAGAACATGAGTTAACAGACAATCATGTATGTATTTTGAGGCGTATAATTACCAAAGATGGTCGTTCGAAGGGTTTTATTAATGGCGTCCCCTCTACACTGTCGGATATGAGTCATTTAGGAAACCTTCTGGCGGATATACACTCCCAACACGAACATCAATCGTTATTAATCCGAGATAATCACCGAAGACTACTCGATGAGTTTGGTGGGTATCAGGAATTGGTGAACGAAACAGCAACAATTTATCGCTGCTATCAATCTGAAGAGATAAAACTACAAAAATTAATTAGTAATCTCGGAAACGAAAATTCTAGACTCCAGCTACTGGAATACCAACTAAGTGAACTCCGAGCACTGGAGCTAACAGAAAATGAAATTCCAATGCTAGAAAATGAACAAAAGCGTTTATCGAGCTCTGAGGAAGTCCTTAGAAATTGTAATGATGTGATTAACCTTTGTAAAAATGACGATACCAATAATGTAACGGGGATGTTGGCACGTGCTATTGATCTTCTAACAGTCATTGAAGACTCTAAAGTGAAAGAAGTCGTGGAGTTGCTTAGTAGCAGTCAGATACAGGTAGAGGAGGCAATTGATGATCTCCAGTCCGTAATTAGCAATTTTGTTGCTGATCCTGCTAGATTGGCATTAGTAGAAACAAAGCTTTCTTCGATCTACGATATCGCAAGAAAACATCACTTAAAAGCAAATCAGCTACCAAATCTGGCGATCAGCATAGAGAAAGAAATCGAGTCTCTAAAAAATTTAAATATAGAGCTTGATACCGTCGAGAAAAAACTTTCGGAACACAAGAAAAAATATCAGGAGATTACCAGTCAACTTACTGCAAAGAGACGCCAGCAAGCTTTAGTACTTCAATCAGCAGTTACATCTAAACTAAAGCAACTGGGTATGGTAGATGCCAATTTTCAGGTCAGTCTTGTAACTAAACCAGCAGACTCTATCAACATAAACGGCGCAGAGGATGTTGAGTTCCTAATCAGCACTAACAAAAAATATGCCGCCCGAGCTCTTGCTAGAATAGCATCTGGTGGAGAGCTATCTCGAATTAGCCTAGCTATACAAGTTGTGACAGCTAACACTTCTCGAATACCCACCCTTGTGTTCGATGAAGTGGATGTGGGTATTGGTGGGGCTACCGCAGAAGTCGTGGGGTCAATGCTTAGAGAATTAGGCACCAAGACCCAAATAATATGTGTCACCCATCTCGCCCAAGTCGCGGCGCAAGGGCATCAACATCTGAGAGTTAATAAAAAAACAGATGGAATACAAGTACTTCAACTGGATAGGCCTGGTAAGGTATACGAAATAGCTCGAATGCTAGGAGGGATAGAGGTGACAGAACAATCGCTAGCCCATGCGGAGCAGATTTTGACTAATGCTCATTGATAATCTTGCTTGCAAGATGGACACAGGCCGTACATGTTTAAATTATGATCTGTTAATTCAAATCCTAATTTTTTAGCAATAACATTTTGTCTTTGTTCAATTTCATTATCATGAAATTCCTCAACTTTTCCACATCTCACGCAAACGATATGATCGTGATGTTCATCTCCAGCAAGCTCAAAAACAGAGTGGCCTTCTTCAAAGTTGTGCCGAATTACAATACCTGCTGATTCAAATTGCGTTAGCACACGGTAAACAGTTGCTAAGCCAAGCTCGACGTTACTCTTTAGTAAATACCTATAGATATCTTCAGCACTAAAATGACGTATTTTAGACTGTTCCATCAGCTCAAGTATCTTAAGCCTCGGTACCGTTGCCTTTAAGCCATGCTCTTTAAGTTCTTTAGAATCTCTCATTCTCATTATTAAAAATGTGGTTATGAACGTTTAAGGACGTTAACATACATTGTACCCAAACAAACTGAGTCAATGTAGCCGATATGAAATTTTTCCTTTTCATTTTCATTATACTTACAGTTGGTTGCTCAACATTTGGCTTCCCCGGTGTTCATAGAATCTCGGTACAGCAGGGTAATGTCATTACTCAATCGATGATCGATAAATTAAAGCCGGGAATGACAAGAAGCCAGGTGAGGTTTGTATTAGGTAATCCAATATTAGATGACAATCTCAATAGAGATCGCTGGGATTATATTTATACAATCCAAATCTCTGGTGGAGAAACCAAACGTGAAATTTTAATTTTGCACTTCCTTGAAGATAAACTTAGTTTTTTTGAAACCAATCTTCGGCATTCTGACGATAATCGGCCTAGCTCTGCTTAGCAGTTCGACGAGCGCGAACCATTGAGAACTTAGTATCAAAGGCCGATAAATCTCAACACGATCCCCTGTCATTCAAGCGCCAAGAGTCTTATATCCTCATGCCAAATACTTCTTTTTTCGAATCAGTAAAATTTACTGTTAGAAATTCATCCTGTATACCCGAACGAACAATCACTTCCTTAAAAGTTGTGCCGCACGTGATCGATAAATTCTCTACTACCGTCTTTGACTTCCATAATATAACGCCTCAACGTCAAGAATTTTGCTGTTCCACTCTCGCACAAAAAGCATCGACCAGTTTTTCGGCGGATTTATCGAACATTCTTGAGAGCGGGGTCTCGAGAAAAGAAGTGCCCAAATCAAACGATAACGCTAATTCAACTTTACAACCCAAATTTGAAATCGTAGTAAATTTCCAGCAGCCATCAAGTTTAGTGAAGGGTCCTCTTAAAAGAGATAACTCAATCCTCTCAAAAGGAACCACTCGATTTATTGTTGTAAAACTCTGTTTTATCCCAGCTGCAGATATATCTAACCTAGCGACTATTTCAGTCGATGAACGACTTAGAACCATACTGCCAGAGCACCAAGGTAAAAAGCATGGATAGGAGTCTATATCGTTAACAACCTCAAACACACTTTCCGCACTGAATGGCACAAGAGCGGTTTGCCGAATATTTCTCATCAGTCTTGCAATAGCGCCATAATAAACACAATGGAAACGGCAATGGGAGCGATAAATCTAGTCAGGAATTGCCATATAGGATATAACCATCTGTCTGCCACCAGCTCTTCATCGATAATCTTACTTGATAATATCCAACCTGCGAAAAGCGCTATTAAAATACCTCCCAATGGCAAAATAATATTATTTGTAACATAGTCCATCGTATCCAAAAAAGTCATCTCACCGAAGATAAAAACATCAGACCAAATATTTGTAGAAAACACACTCCCTAATCCGAGCAACCAGACGCAACCTCCCACCAGTAAAGCTGCAATCAGCCGAGTGGTGTTTAGCTTTTCTACGATCCATGCAATTGCTGGCTCTACTAGAGAAATAGCAGACGTAATTGCAGCAAAAGCAACAAGAATGAAGAATACACAACCAAAAAATTGACCCCCCGCCATTTGACCAAAAGCCAAAGGAAGAGTAATGAACATAAGGCCGGGGCCCGCGCTGCTTTCGAGAGCATTAGCAAATACTAAAGGAAAGATTACCAACCCGGACATAAGTGCTACACCAGTGTCCATTAGAGCGATCAGTGTAGCAGTGCCTACAATTGATGCGTCTTTTGGCATGTAGGCGCCGTAGGCCATAATCGCCCCCATTCCCAAGCTGAGCGTAAAAAAAGCTTGCCCCATCGCAACCAGGACGCTATTCCAGGATAACTTATCAAAATCAAAAGAGAACAAAAATTGGAGACCCTCCAGAAAATGTCCAGAGGTAAAAGCAGCATAAATTACCAATACAACTAAAAGAAAAAATAGAATTGGCATTAAATATTTAACAGCTACCTCTAAACCAGAACTAACCCCTCGTGCTGTGATAGAAATAGTAATTCCTATAAAAACGGTAAACCAAGCTAAGACTTCCCAAACATTACCTACAAATCCGTCAAAGGCACTTTTTGCCAGTTCTCCGCTACTACCAGTAAACATTCCAGAGCCCAACTGAAAAATATAAGCAAGTACCCAACCTGCGATAACGGCATAAAAGGATAAAATCATGAATCCAGCAAGAACACCCATCCAGCCCAACAATTGCCAGCAGGAAGTTGCGTTAGACGCTTCAGCAGCAGTGCGCATGGCATTGATAGGACTTTGTCTTGCAGAGCGCCCAATCAAAATCTCTGATACCATAATGGGGATTCCGACTAGGAAGATACAAGCCAAATAAACCATCACAAAAGCACCCCCCCCATTCTCTCCCGCCACATAAGGAAATCTCCAAATATTACCAAGACCCACCGCGGAGCCAGACGCTGCTAGAACGAACATTAAACGTGATGACCACATTCCATGTATTGAATCAGATTTCACCGGACTACCCCTTGTTTCATAACTTTGCTTATCTAAGTAATAACATTATCGTCATTTTCGAGTATTTAAAAATATCCCTCAACCCACAGATATATACTTTATGGCTGTGCTGCCTATAATAATTGCTCTAAGGAACTGTCATGACCAAAAAATCGAATCCAGGTACGATTGCGCAAAACAAAAAAGCTAGATTCGAATACAGCTTGCACGAGACTTTCGAGGCTGGAGTCGAGTTAGCTGGCTGGGAAGTGAAAGCATTAAGAGATGGAAAAGCACAGCTGACCGATACATATGCGCTATTGAAGAACGGTGAGGCTTTTTTGTTGGGCTGTAACATCACGCCACTTAAAACTGCGTCAACCCACGTGCTAGCGGATCCTAAAAGGACACGAAAATTACTTTTACATAAAAAAGAGCTTGCGAAGCTCATAGGTGCTACCAAGGTTAAAGGTCAAACGTGTATTCCTCTTGCCCTCTACTGGAAAGGAAACCGAGTTAAATGTGAGATCGCCCTAGCAACCGGTAAAAAATCTCATGATAAACGCGCTTCTATCAAAGAAAGAGAATGGAAAATAGATAAGCAACGCACGATGAAGGAATATAATCGCTGAACCATGTTCAAATAAAAGGGTACAATGACATTTTTGGGGGTGACTTGGCTTCGACGCCGGTGACAAACCCTGAGGTGCATGCCGAGAGGGTAGTGACTCTCGTAAATCAATCGCTGTAACTTTTATAGTTGCCAATGACGAAAACTACGCACTAGCTGCTTAATAATTCGGCTTCGGCCGAGCTTCCCGAAAGGGATAATTTAAGTTAGTTAACCCTAGGGCGAATGTGCCCATGTATTCAAACTAGGGGCTCGACTCATGGGACAGCTGCCAGACCTCGCTTGTGGTTAAAGCAGTTAAACTTAAAGCAAGCTCGCCTTTTAATCCCTGTTCGTTGGGCTAGTGAAAGGTTAAATGGTAAACGAACTAAGCATGTAGAACCAAAGGCAGAGTACTGACGGACGCGGGTTCAACTCCCGCCACCTCCACCAAATTACTTTTCGGACTGCACTGAGAATCCTGCCCCTTGTAAAACGCCAGAATCATCTCTGCAAACGTACTGACAAACATCCTCTCTTGCCTTTTCTACCTCTATACACAGTTTTATATTTCAGTTAGTTATTAGTTAAACTACTGGCTCCCCATTAGTTCTTCGAGCAACGTATTCTGGTTAACAACATCTTCACCTACTGCTTCAATAACAACTCTAGAGATATGACCCGTGAAAACATTCGGAGACTCGTAGATATCGTCAACTGGTGTCTGACTGTCTCGTCCCACCTCAAATGGCTCGTTCGCAAAGTTTAGTTGGCGAAATGGTGAAAGAAGCCCTTCCCCTGCCATGTCATCATTTACAAAAAAACGAGCGTGTCCTTCGTTCTCTCCAGTCTTCACCACATCAATACGAAGTGTCACATCACCAACAGGAATCTCTGCATTCGATCCTATCTGGCAGCGATGCTGAAATTCATTGTTTGTATAGTGCAGATGATTACCATGGATGAAAACGCTCCAGCCTCCAAATTGGCCGCCATCCGACACGATGACACCTTCCACGGCAGTTGATGCGCGATTAATGAACGCTGTAATACGATGTGACATACCACGGACCCGCGGACCCGCTTTAAAGTGGTGGGGTAGCACCGCGTCTTGATATAACACCCAGCGGTCTTTAGATTCAGGCCACCAGCCCACGCCATTTTTACCGCCCATATCATCCAGCGGCAATACGCCGTATTGTTCCGCCTCTTGCCACCAGAGTTCGATCATTTGCTTTAGCTTCGTCGGGTGCTTGCCGGCAAGGTTGTCAATCTCGGCCATGTCCTCGTCTAGATTATAGAGTTCCCACTTATCTGACTCGAACTTGTCCCCCCGAGAATGGAATGTTACCGCCTTCCACCCTTCATACCAGATCGCCCGATGACCAGCGGTCTCGAAATACTGAACCTTCTTACGAGTATCTAAACCATTACGCTTAAGTGTATGAGCCATAGAGGTTCCATGTAACGGCATCTGTTCTACTCCGTTTACCTCCTGGGGAATCTCCAGCCCTAGCAAATCCAGCAGTGTTGGCATCACATCTACGACATGATAAAACTGCCGACGAGTTTCTCCTTTAGCTTTGATGCCATCTGGCCAACGAATTAATAGTGGAGCTCGGACCCCCCCAGCATAGGTATTTCCTTTATATCGTTTAAATGGGGTGTTACCCGCCATAGCCCAGCCGGAAGGATATATGTTGTAGCTCATCGGTCCACCCAGTTCATCCAGATGAGCCAGATTCTCTTCAAGACTCGGATGATTACCAGTACGAGAGCGCATATGGTCGTAGCTTCCGTGAGCGCCACCCAAGGCATCGGCGCCATTATCAGACATCGCTATCACTATAGTATCGTCACGCTTACCCAGCGCATCCAGTTGCGCCAATAAACGTGCAATCTGCTGATCACAGTGTTCCATGAATCCGGCGAATATTTCCTCGAATCTAGCCGCAACCTTTTGCTCCTCTGGACTTAGTTGATCCCAAACCTGCACACCAGTATTGCGTGGTGCGAGCTGCTGACTAGCAGGCAATAGCCCTAATGCTTTTTGCCGAGAAAGGATTTTCGTGCGCGCTGCATCCCAACCATCATCAAAAATACCCTTGTACTTATCTGCAAACATACGTGGTACATGGTGAGGTGTATGGCCTGCCCCAAAGGCTGTGTAAAGAAAAAAAGGTTTGTCGGGCGCCGCAGACGCAAGTTGACGTAGCCACTTACAAGACTGATCAATGATACCCTCAGATAGGTGATAATCATCAATCGGCGGCTGTTCAATACGCTCATTACCCATTATAAGTTCTGGATTCCACTGGTTGGTCTCACCAGCGAGGAAGCCATAAAAACGATCAAAGCCACGCTGTAGCGGCCAGTGATCGTAGGGGCCCGCAGGACTGGTATCATCGCAGGAGTTCAGGTGCCACTTACCAGAAGCAAGGGTCTGATAGCCTTGTGGTCGCAGTATCTCCGCAAGATTAGCAGCATTTCTTGCAGCAAAGCCTCGAGTATTTGGAAATCCATTGGACTGTTCAACGACGCGACCCACGCCGATACTATGATGGTTTCGACCAGTTAGCAGACAGGCGCGAGTAGGGGAACACAATGGTGTTACATGAAAATTGGCATATCGGAGACCGTCGTCGGCCAAACTATCAAGCGCTGGTGTTTTTATATCTGAACCATAACAACCAAGCTGTGAGTAGCCAACATCGTCCAGTAAAATCATGACGATATTGGGGGAACGTGAAAGCTTGCTGGGTCTTTTTACCCAAGATACCGATGAGTCGCGAAGGGTACGCCCAATGTCACCATCAAAACCTTTGTCGTGTTCCATTTTATAACCATTTTATTTTAACTGTTATTACAGCCTTGTTTACATAGAAAACCATAGCTTTTCAGTGCAAGCAATAAGAAAAAACACTATATTTTGCATTAGACATGACTTGATTACTTCTATAGGAAATAATGTGCTCAAACTGAAATTTAAACAGAACTAACAAAGGGTCAAATCACATTCTCCCATAAAAAGACTTTCACTCTTGGCGAGAGGGGGAAGTAGAAGCAGAAGTAGAAGACAAAATTCCACAAACATAACGGAATGTATACACCATAGCTAATTCAGAATTATTAGAAACCTACTACAAAATGATTAGCGAGAAACTTCTCGATAAATTCTCAATGGGTTACCTAAAAGAAACAGATACCGGTATATTCATACCCTCATCACTTGACATAATTAGACAAGCATTCATTCACCTGCTATCCAAAGATATTATTGATCTTGATAAACCTTTTCTTGATGCTGGATGTGGTGATGGCAGAATTGTCGCTCTTGCCTCATCTATGGGAATAGCCTCTTGGGGAATCGAATCCGATGAAGAGCTAACTGCCTTAGCTAAACATAATCTTATTAACCTAAGAGCACTTGGAGTAATTAAAGAAACAACTGCGATGATACATCGTGGAAATTTTTGTGATAATAAAACCTATCAAGATATGAATATTGAATTTACTGATTTTGGTACGATCTACAATTACGATAATAATCATGAGAACTTGGCAAAAAAAATTGCCAAAGATGCTAAGCCGAAAACTATTTATCTACTATACTCCGGAGATGAAGTTAAAGAAGACTTCAGCGGGCTGATTTTTTTGCACGAATTAGCTCTGGCAAATAGATTCAAAGACGCCAGCATCGGTCTTGAAGTACCTCAAGGATTTGTCCGCGTTTATATAAAGGGATAATGAACACACTACAAACTCCAAGAGCACTTGATTTAGTACCGCTGAAGAGGCAGCCTTACTTTAACCAAAAAAATGAGTAAACATATGAAAATTCTTTTTGCATTACTATGCCTATTAGCACCGATATCACTGGTCGCTGAGTCCACTAGTGGGACAGTCGAAAGCATCTCTGAGGAGTATGGAAATCTGGAAACATCGATAACTCTCGATGATATTAATTCCCTTGGTATACAAACTAGCGACCAATTGTTAGTGATGTACGGAGATCAAAAAATAACCACATATTTTGGTAAAACCTATGAAGACGTTGCCTCAGGAGAGTGGATTTCGTTTATCAACTGGGAAAATAAATTACGGATTGCTCGAAACCATAAAAATGCAGCGAAGGCGTTGAGCGCTAAAATTGGGGATAAATTGACAATTTCAAAAATCAGCAATCACAACTAGTGGAAGACTATGGAAGTTAGCTTGGTCACTAAACCAAACCTAGGAGTAATACTTCTTAATCTGGGCACACCAGACGAACCAAGCGCACGAGCGATTCGCCGTTATTTAGCCGAATTTCTCTCAGACCCCAGAGTAGTCGATCTTCCGCGGTGGATTTGGCTCCCCGTGCTATATTTAATCATTCTAAATGTACGACCATCGAAACTGGTCGAGAAATACCAATCTATTTGGGGTGAGAAAGAAGCACCACTGCGAGAATTTTCTGAAGCACTTGCAAAATTATCTGAGAGAGAAATACAAAACTCTCTGAACTCTGAAGAAATTATCGTTAGATCTGCAATGACATATGGATCCCCTAATATTAAAGACGCTATTCTTGATGTCGAAGAACTGGGAGTAAAACGCTTTTTATTTGTGCCTCTTTTCCCTCAATATTCAAGTGCAACAGTGGGCGCTTGCTTTGATAAAGTAGCGAGAGCTTTCAAGGATAGAGTAACCATTCCTCCATCCAGATTTCTATCAGGCTATCACAATAAAAATCACTATATAAAAGCTTTATGTAACTCTATAAGGAAATACAAGAAAGATGAGGATAAACAAACTGTTTTATTATTCTCTTTCCACGGGATTCCTCAATCGCAAGCATCTCGTGGAGACCCCTATCAGTCACAATGCGAAAACACGGCCATGCTTGTAGCCACTAGACTTGGACTCGAAAACCACGAATGGCGTCTTACGTTTCAATCCCGATTCGGACCAGCTCCCTGGCTAAAGCCATATACCGATGAAACACTAGCGAATCTCCCAAAGGAGGGTATCGTCAAAGTCTTAGTTGTATGCCCCGGCTTCGCAACTGACTGTCTAGAAACTCTGGAAGAGATATGCATTGAGAACAAGCAAATATTCCTTGAGGCGGGAGGAGAAACATTCCAATATGTGCCTGCGCTAAACGCCTCACAAGATCATGTAGATCTAATCACAGATATAGTGCTAACACACCTCTACCCAATGGAAAAAACTTAAGAAGATTAATTCCCTTCTGATGATAAAAAAATATGCGTTCAGTTTTTCACTCTTTAGTCAATTCCTTGGTAGACTCATAATCAAAAATAATCAATCCACCCTCGCCCTGATCCATAGCAGAATGCAGTGCGAGATTCGCATACCCTAGCATTGCTTCGGGGGCTTCTCCTCGAAAATAACTTGTCATACCTCCGGTGTTAGTGGCGATAGTATCTTGTCCTTCTGTTAATTGTAATCGGCTGATCTCTCTTACAATCCGGTCAAATACCAAAACTGAATCATTCTCAGAGCTATCCGATAAGATTAAACCAAACTTATCTGCACCTAGCCGCGCAATCGTATCTACCTCACGTAAGATTTTGTTTATGACTTCCACATAAAGCTTAAGTGCCTCGTTTCCCTGCGATAACCCTTGTTTATTAAGGATATAATCAAATTGATCATAGCGAAGGATAAGCAACGTAAAGACATACCCTCCTCTTTCACTCATTGCAATAGACTCTGACAAGACATCAAGAAAGTATCTTTCATTATAGCAACCTGTTAGGTTATCTAAATGGGCTAATGAGGACAGCTTTGTCCTCATCGTTACTAGTTCCCGATCCCTATATAGCGTTTCAAGATTGCCTTCCTCGACTTCCCGCGATAGAGACTTTAGTGCCGAAAAAATTATCAGATATGGCGCGATAGCTAAAATCACCATTGTCGCGGCAAGAACGAACCATTGGTAAACATCAAGGTCTCGCAGAAAAAAAAGAACAAGGCTATACACGACAACTGAGTTAGCCATTAGAAGGAGGCAACCTCTAGATTTGTAAATCATCAAAGCAGATCTAATCAAAACCGTTGGAGCCATACTATAATCTAAAAGTGCAAATATTTCTGGCACATACTAGGCCAATCTAAATTTGTGAATACACTGATCTACGATAGCAGAACATCTATTATCGAGTAACTACAGGAATCTAAGGAACTAATATTCCACCTCGATACGTCCCTTCTGCAGGTTAAACCCTAATATCTTTAATCCCCGCTGAAAATTACCGCGTCTCTATGCATCGATTGTACTTTCGATACACTGACCTAGCTATCGTGAAGATCGATAACAGAGAAAAATTGTTCAAGGACGCGAAAAGTTAAACCCCAAATAACTTGACCGTCTAATGCGTACCCAGGAAACGACTGAGAAGCACCATTTCTTTTGAACGTCTTCTCTGTAAGTGACGCTCCTTTAATCATTTGATCAAGCCCCCCCCAAAATACATCAGCGACCTCATGATTTTTATTTAGCGCAATATCCACACCACTAAGACAATATACAAAAGGGGTCACCAACATATCCTTAGAATGCCGAGGATTAACTGCGATAGTATCTAACTCCCCCATAAAATGGCCGTATTGAGACAGATCAAGACCTATCTCTTCAGATGTTTCTCGTTGAGCAGCTTCACGCAAAGATAAATCAATCGCCTCCTTATGCCCGCCCGGGAAAGCCATATCTCCTGACCACGGATCACCCTCTCTCACAGAGCGCAGGATAAACAACGCCTCAATTTGGTTAAGTTTTTCCCTGATGACAACAGCTACAGCAGCTTGCATACTTCTTTCGAGTAATTTTGGTCTGTGAGGAGTATATTGAGCCAAAGCATATTGAATTTTTTTTAAAGACAACTTTTCAGAGATCACTGCGGTAGTAGCTCCAACAAAAAGATATGTGTGATTAAATCTAAGGATAATTAAAACGAAACAAGTCATGAGTTTAGCAATATCAAATAAGAAGTCGATAAAAGTGCTGCACAAAAAACTAGTTCCGCCAATATAAAAGGCTTTTAACAGGTATCGCAATAATCAATGTACATTGACGAAAATAATCTGTCTCGCTATGGTAAAGCGAACCGGAGATATCGCATCAGATGACTAAACAAAACCATTATCCCTTTGAAGCCTCATTAAGACGACTTGAAGAACTGGTCGAACAAATGGAAAACGGGGAGCTTTCTTTAGAAGCCTCATTAAAAACCTTTGAGGAGGGAATCAAGCTAACAAGAGAGTGCCAGCTGGCACTAAAACAAGCAGAACAGAAAGTTTCATTACTTGTGGAGAAAAATGGAGAACAACCTTTCGAAACAGATTAATTTTCTGCGACAACGCTCCAACAAACAGTTAGCTCTACATATGCGCCAACTCGCAGCACCGAAATTACTTAAAGAGGCAATAGATTACAGTATCCTTGGGAGTGGTAAGCGTGTTCGACCTATACTAATTTATCTTGTCGTCAGAGCTCTAGGTGCAGAAATTAAACATGCAGATAAGCCTGCAGCGGCCATCGAACTCATCCACAATTACTCTTTAATACATGACGATTTACCTGCTATGGATGATGATGATATGAGACGTGGTAAACTCAGTTGTCATAAAAAATTTAATGAACCTATAGCTATTCTTGCGGGAGATGCGATTCAAGCGCTCGCTTTTGAGGTGCTTGCAGAAGCCAATGAACTATCTTTATCCACCCGGATCTCGCTCATTAGAGAGTTAGCTTCTGCGATTGGTGCAAGTGGGATGATAGGAGGACAACTACTAGACCTTTCCTACGAAAAGAAAAAAATTCAATTGGCTCAACTCGAGTATATGCATAGTCTGAAAACCGGCGCACTTATAACAGCTAGCGCCAGGATGGGAGGATTAGTCGCAGGAGCAGATGCCGCAACATTATCACTATTAACTAACTTCGGGAGCGCTTTAGGATTAATTTTTCAAATTCAGGATGATATTTTAGATTGTACCGGTAACGAAGACCAACTTGGCAAACCAAAGGGGTCAGACGAAAAAAAAGGGAAAGCCACATATGTGACTATTCTCGGTTTACAAGAAGCAGATCGGCGACTACAAGAGCAATGTGCTCGCGCAAGCGACCTGGCTGCCGACCTAGGGCCTGATGGCAGGATTCTTCAGGAACTTACTTATTTTATCGCTACGAGAAAGCATTAAGCCCATTGAGGGAGTAATAATGATAAAATAGTCCACATAAGCAGAGATAAGTGGGCATGTTTCAGACTATACCAACACAAAGGCCTAGTACCCCCCTACTAGATACTATTCAAAATCCCTCGGATATTAGGGACCTCGAAGAAAAATCACTCGGGCAACTCTCCACTGAATTACGACATTTTTTGATTTATATTGTGGGTCAGACTGGCGGCCATTTCGGTGCCGGTCTCGGCGTTGTTGAATTAACCCTAGCACTCCACTATGTCTTCAATACACCCGATGACCAAATCGTTTGGGATGTTGGCCACCAAGCTTATCCACACAAGATATTGACAGGCCGTCGAGACCGAATGCACACGTTACGAAGACCAGATGGTATCGCACCATTTCCTGTTCGTGACGAAAGCCAATATGATACCTTTGGTGTGGGTCACTCTTCGACCTCTATCAGCGCTGCACTAGGTATAGCGATCGCCAGCAGAATGCGACACAAAGATAATCGGGCAGTTGCTGTCATTGGTGATGGTGCGATGACGGCAGGACTAGCATTCGAAGCCCTCAATCATGTCTCTGATACTGAAGCCAATTTACTAGTCATATTAAATGATAATGCTATGTCTATTTCACATAATGTTGGGGGCTTATCCAAATATTTCGCTCGTATATTAAGTAGTAGATTATACTTATCAATGCGAGAGGGTAGTAAAAAGATTCTTAGTCGAATCCCTCACGCATGGGAGTTTGCTAGAAAAACAGAAGAACATATGAAAGGAATGGTCGTCCCAGGCACATTATTCGAAGAACTAGGATTCAATTACATAGGCCCCATAGATGGGCATGATCTCAAAAGTCTCGTTAGCACTCTTAACAATATAAAAGATCTCAAAGGCCCTCAGTTTCTCCACATCGTCACCAAGAAAGGAAAAGGTTATGGTCCTGCAGAAGCCTCACCAGTAGGATCGCATAGCCTTTCGAAAATTGAAAAGAAAGCGCCAAGACAATCTAATATGCCAACGTACTCAAACATTTTCGGTGATTGGATATGCGATATGGCAAAGAAAGACGAGATGCTAGTTGGTATTACTCCGGCCATGTGCGAGGGATCTGACTTAATAGCATTCTCTGAGCAGTTCCCCGAAAGATACTATGACGTTGGGATAGCGGAACAGCATGCGGTTACATTAGCTGCAGGCTTAGCTTCACAAGGGGTAAAGCCAGTAGTTGCAATTTACTCCACTTTCCTGCAGCGCGCCTATGATCAAGTTATTCACGATATTGCAATACAAAAACTGAACGTCCTCTTCGCAATCGATCGTGCAGGCCTATTGGAAGACGGACCCACGCATTCTGGTGTTTTTGATTTATCTTTTATGAGATGTATTCCGAACCTCGTAGTAATGACACCCTCAGACGAAAACGAAGCGTGGCAAATGCTTCATTGCGGATATCTCTACAATGGACCTGCTTCGGTGCGATATCCACGGGGAACTGGGCCTGGTCAAACTATACAGAAAGCCGAGGTCGAAATATCTATCGGAAAGGCAAAGGTTATAACCAAGGGAACCAGAGTGGCTATTCTTGCTTTTGGAAGCATGGTTCAGAGCGCAAAAGCGGCGACCAAAAACTTAAGTGCCAGCTTAATTGATATGAGGTTTGTTAAACCGATAGATATAGAAATAATTCTTGAAATGGCGGCCACACATAGTTTGATTGTGACAATTGAAGAAAATGTATTAGCAGGGGGTGCTGGGTCTGCAGTAAACGAGGTTATTCAGAACCACCAGATCGACATTGAAATACTCAACCTCGGGGTGCTTGATACTTTTATTCAACAAGATAAACCTGCAAAAATGCTTCAAGAGTGTGGTTTAGATGAAGCAGGAATACTCAAATCTATCGAAAAGCGATTAGAAGCATCATCAATTGAAGCTGCTAACACAAATTGATAAATAATACTGTCTAATCAATATTTGCTTTTTTACCAAATAAATGCCCCAGCTTCCCCTCCTTCGTTGCTAGGTATCTTGCATTGTGATCATTATGTCCCGTTTCAATCGGAATTCTTTGAGAAACCTCGATACCAATCTTCTCCATGGCTTTAATCTTAATTGGATTATTAGTCATAAGAGAAATTTTAGATATCTCGAGATAATGAAACATGTTCTTACACATCGTGTAGTCGCGTAGATCAACATCAAAACCAAGCCGCTCGTTGGCTTCTACTGTATCAGCCCCTTTATCCTGAAGCTCATACGCCCGAATTTTATTGAGAAGACCGATCCCTCTGCCTTCCTGTCGAAGGTAAAGTATTACCCCAGCACCTGCAGCAGCAATTCGCGACATAGCAAGATCTAATTGTGAACCACAATCACACCGCATACTAAATAAAGAATCACCTGTAAGACACTCAGAATGCACTCGACAAAGAATATCATCCTTTCCGCATACTTCGCCAAGAACGAGGGCAATATGCTCCTTCCCTGTGTCAGGATCTTCGAAAATATGCATTATAAATTCAGCATGCTTTGTTGGTAACTTACAAGATGCTACATAAACTACTGTCATGACCTCTCCTTGCTCATCCCAATTTTAGCAGTGAAGCACACTTCGCACTACAGTACCCTAACGAAATAATGATTGGCGTTTAAGAATGATTTTAGGAATTGTCAGTTTCACTGGTTAAATTAATAGGAATAGAGAGTCTTAAACTTAAATGATAGGAAATAATTAGAGACACAAGACCAAGCTATTATTATGACTAACTAGGTCCAAGACTAGCTATTCCATTCACGAATAGTTGCAATGTAATTAAAGCAAAAAGACCAGCAGCAACGTCATCCAACATAATTCCAATACCCCCTTCGAGCTTCCTGTCTAGATAACCAATCGGCCAAGGCTTGAGAATATCAAAAAACCTAAATAGTAAAAACGTCAGAACAATAAAATACCAACCACTTGGGACAAATAGTAGAGCTATCCACAGCCCCAAAAACTCATCCCAGACGATCACACTGGCATCTTTTATTTTCAAACGTGCAGAAGCTGCCCCGCAAACGTAAATACCTAATAAAAACGATACTATAAGGTTAACAATATACATCCATAGAGGTAACAAACTTAGAGGGAAATAAAAAATCAGCGCCAGAAAAGAGCCAGCAGTACCTGGCGCTTTTTTAACTAGACCGCTACCAAAACCGAGTGCTAAACAATAGATAGGGTCCGAAATAGTTTCCCGTAAAGTTGGAGCTTTAGAAATGAGTGTATCCCTTAACATCAGCGGCAATTTTTTGTCCATCTTTTATAAGGGAGATGCCTTTTTTGGCGATAGTAGATCCGACTTGAGAAATCCGCGTCTTCTTTATTAGCGCCAATTTCCGAATATCATCAACAAAGCACGCCGGTACAGAAAAACATAATTCATAATCATCACCACCATACAGCGCAAAATCTAGGGCTTCACTACCAGCATATGCACAAAGTGAATCACTTAAGAAAATATCACTAGTTTCTATTTCTGCTCCGATACCACTATCCTCACAAAGATGACTTAAATCAGCTAAAAATCCATCGGAGATATCAATACATGCAGAAGCTCGCCCTATTAAGCTCTCCGCAAACTCTACCTGAGGCGACGGATAAAAATAAGCCGATTTCAGCAAATTATGTGTGTTCAACTGCTCTTCAACGACTTTGAGTCCAGCAGCTGCCATACCGAGTTCACCTGTCACAAATATCGCTTCATCAACTTTGGCACTACTGCGGAGGAGTGCAGCACCCCTAGGAACGGTACCCAGCACCGTAATCGTAACAGCCAATGGTCCCTTTGCAATATTCCCACCAACCAACATTATCTGATGGAGCTTTGAAAGCTCCGACAACCTGTCAGCAAAGCAGGAGAGCCAGCTATTTATAGCTTCCGGCATAGTAAGAGATAACAGAAAGCTAACTGGCGAGGCTCCCATCGCACAAAGATCACTAAGATTTGCTACAAGTGATCTGTGTGCAACAATTGCTCCCGAACAATCGACAGGGAAGTGAACTCCAGATATCAGTGTATCTGTCGAAGTACAAAGTTCAAAATCTGTGTGCTGTTTAAGTACTGCACAGTCATCGCCGGACCCCACCACCACCGAGGGATGCTGAAAACCAATCCCTGTAAAGTACTTATCGATTATTGAAAATTCATCCATATTAGTTATCACTATCTCGATAACTCTTTAGCGCATCCAAAATTGAATTCACATAACGATAGCTCTCCGCAGCACCGAATTCTTTTGCTAGTTCGATACCTTCGGCAATAACGACGCGAAAGGGGATATCTAAACGATGAGCCATTTCATAACTTCCAATCAAAAGAATCGCTCTTTCAACTGGATCTATTTCCCGAACAGGTCGATCTAAAAAGGGTTCAACTAATTTCCAAAGCGAACTTTCCTCTTTGTCGACATTCGTTAGCAGCTCCTTGAAGTATGGTATGTCAGCATTGCCAATATATTCTCCGCTCAGGAATTGCTTAAGAACCCCATCTGACTCATAACCCGTGATTTGTATTTGATACAAACCTTGCATAGCAAGTCTTCTTGCCTGACGCCTAGGATTACTCAAGAGTTCTCAACAAACTAACCATCTCCAGAGCAGTCATGGCAGCATCTGAACCTTTATTACCCGCCTTCGAACCAGCACGCTCGATGGCCTCTTCTATTGTATTAGTCGTTAAAACTCCAAAAATAACAGGAACATCTTCTTCAAGGGAAACTCGAGCTAATCCACTGGCACATTGGCTAGCCACATAATCAAAGTGCGGTGTCGCTCCTCGTATAACCGCGCCAAGACAAATAATCACATCACTATCTCTTTGACGAGCAACTCGGCTAGCCACCAAAGGCAGTTCAAATGCTCCCGGAACTTTTAATATTGAAATATTCGATGAGGGAACCCCATGGCGTGTTAACGTATCTAAGGTGCCTTGCTGCAACCCATCTACTATGAACTCATTAAATCGAGCTACTATGATAGAAAACCTAGCCGTATTGGCTAAATAATCTCCTTCAGTTATCTTCTTCATTTGACAGTCTCATTATTTAATCCTTTACTGCTAACACACGCAGGTCGTCGCCGACCATGTTTACATCCGTGATTCTTAGCTTCGAAATATCGTCCATATTATCAATTTCTAACAGTTTCAGTAATGACTGGGCGCCATTACCCATCAACTTGGGTGCTATGTAAAAAATTAGTTCATCGAAAAGTTTTTGCTGCACTAAGGAACCAGCAAGTGTTGCCCCACATTCGAACAAAACTTCATTACACTCCAACTGACCTAGCAAAGCTAAAAAATCACTTAGCTTTACCCTACCATCAACATCTCGTTCAATTTGAAGAGTTTGCATAGGTGTTCTTATCGAGGAACAACTCACTAATACAGCATTACTATCTGATGACAGTTTTGCGTCTTTAGGGATGCGCCCATTTGAGTCCAATATATAAATTGGTTTCTCTAGTACACTGGCCAGTTTCGCATGCATGTGATCTAACTCTCCAAAGCGAACTTGAAGCGAAGGATCGTCATCTATTACTGTCTGCACACCTGTGACAATGGCCGAGCTTCTCGCCCTTAATCGCTGTACATCATATCTCGCAAATTTCCCAGTGATCCAGCGGCTTTGTCCATTAGCCAACGCAGTTTTTCCATCCAAGCTCATAGCCAATTTTAATCGCACATAAGGCATTCCTGTCTCATGTCTTT
Organism: Gammaproteobacteria bacterium; assembly: GCA_002690865.1. Taxonomy (GTDB): domain Bacteria; phylum Pseudomonadota; class Gammaproteobacteria; order Pseudomonadales; family Azotimanducaceae; genus UBA7455. Next base: position 64,352 of record NZGG01000009.1, read on the forward strand.
TCACATGGCCAGGGTTAAGTGCTCGTGCTGATTTCTCCAATAAAGGCGTGGTTACCTGAACCCCTGCATCCCGAAGAATTTGAAAACCAGCTCCAGCATTCCTAGGATCGGGATCTGCCATCGCACCTACAACACGCACAATGCCGGCTTCTATCAACGCAGAAGCGCAAGAACGTGTTCTCCCCTCGAAACTACAAGGCTCAAGTGTCACATAAGCAGTAGATCCCCTAGCCTGACTACCAGCAATTCTAAGAGCGATAGCCTCGGCATGCTCCTCACCCGCGCGAAGATGGTAACCCTCACTAATAATCTTACCTTCTTTCACGAGAACACAACCAACTCGCGGATTTGGATGAGTAGTATAAATTCCTTGACCAGCTATTCTCAACGCCCTGGCCAAGTATCCAGTGTCACTTTTTTTTATGCTTAACACCCTTCTTTCCCATCTTTTCGATTTCCTGCTGAAATTCGTTTACATCCTGAAAGCTGCGATAAACAGACGCAAACCTAACGTAGGCTACTTCGTCTAAATCCCTCAGGGCTTGCATTACTAGTTCTCCTACTTCCCGTGTTTTTATCTCCCTCTCACCAGTGGCTCTAAGCTGATGCTTAATTCTATTTAACGTTAGCTCTATCTCTTCTAGGCTTACCGGGCGCTTCTCTAGGGCACGTTGGAGACCATTCCTCAACTTTCCTTCATCAAATGGCTGCCGATTACCATCATTCTTTATTACACGAGGCAACAATAGCTCAGGACTTTCAAATGTCGTAAATCGCTCACCACAACTTAGGCACTCTCTGCGACGGCGCACCTGCCCTCCATCAGATATTAGTCGTGAGTCAATAACCTTGGTTTCAATGTCGTTACAAAATGGGCAATGCAAAGCTAATCACCAATTCTCAATTTTCGCCATGACAATTAAATTCTACTGTATCCGAAACAGCGACACATTCAAAAGAACTGAAGTAAATCGCGTTATCAAGGTACCACAAACAAATTTGTGATGAATAATGGCTTAATAAGCTTCCATACAGCTCCCTTGATCATATTGATACATCAAAATGAATACTGCTAAAAGCCTAATCTTTGTGCCACCATTCATGAAGAATGGGGATAGGGACTACTCGGATTAAATACAGAACAGAATTCTAATTGAGCTAGGATATTAGCGGTAGTTGATCAAAAGCTAACTGCAGAAATAAAAGCACGCACAGGTTCCAGAGAAATAGCTATGCTATCTAAAAGTTGGAATTCAAATGAAGCACCAAGAGTAGTCAGTCAAACAAATCTAACCAAGCCGTAGCCCTCGCCACTAAGAACTTTTAGATAGAATCTGCCGCGTCTAAGGCTTCTTGTAATGAGGAAACACCAATAACTTCAATACCGGAAAATGTTTGGCGTGTAGTATTTGCAATTGGCACAATGGCTTTAGTAAACCCATGTTTTTGGGCTTCTTTAATCCTCTCCTGCCCATTGGCTACTGGCCTAATCTCACCTGATAGACCAATCTCACCAAATACTATAAGGTCTTTTGAAAGGCGATGATCGCGGAAACTTGAAACCACAGCCAAGACTAACGCGAGATCACTGCTAGTTTCATTGATTCGTATACCACCGACAGCATTTACAAAAACATCTTGATCAGCAACGTGCAATCCACCATGGCGATGAAGAACTGCAAGCAACATTGCTAACCGATTAAGTTCAAAACCAACGCTCACACGCCTAGGGTTACCTAGCACCGAGTCATCTACTAGAGCTTGAGCTTCTACAAGTAATGGCCTACTCCCCTCATAGACCACCATGACCACACTACCAGGTGAGATTTGTTCACCTCTTGAAAGGAATATAGCTGATGGATTAGATACCTCTCGCATCCCATCGGGGGCCATAGCAAAGATACCAACCTCGTTAATAGCGCCAAAACGGTTTTTACTGCTACGAAGTGTACGGTACCGACTATCGTATTGCTCATCAAACATGATGAAGGTGTCAATCATATGTTCCAGTATACGAGGACCCGCGAGATTACCGTCCTTCGTAACATGACCGACCATGATGAGAATAGTACTAGTTTGTTTCGCATGGCGTATTAATGCAGCAGCCGACTCTCGCACCTGAGTGATACTTCCTGGCGCGGAATCTGTCAGGTTTGTATGCATGGCCTGAATTGAATCTATAACGCATATCGAAGGCTTAGACTGAGACCAAGAACTCAGAATCATTTCAATATTTGTTTCAGCCATTACCATTATTTTATCTGTGTCAAGCTTTAAACGCTGAGCACGAGCAGCAACCTGGGAGAGACTTTCTTCACCAGTAACGTATAACATCACACCTTCTGTTAAAACACCACAGAGAACTTGAAGCAACAAAGTACTTTTCCCTGCTCCTGGGTTACCGCTAATCAAAATAGCAGAACCCGCTACCATACCTCCCCCTAAGACTCGATCCAATTCGCCTAAACCTGATGACAATCGTGACTCTTTTTCAGTTGTGATTTCGCTCAGTACTTTTAGACCAGTATTTTCACCAGCATAAGTTGGTGTATTAGCGACACGAAGTTGACTGAGAGTATTCCACGCTCCACAACCATTACATTGTCCCTGCCACTTAGCATACCTAGCATTACAGTCTGCGCATACAAAGACTATTTTGTCCTTAGGCACTAAAAGTAATTCCTTCGAACCCGGTTACCAACACCGCACATCAAGGTATAGGGGATCGTATTCGACTTCCCAGCAACTTCTTCTATCTGTAAAATATTTCCCCACAATTCCGCAGTCTCGCCAACTGCGACCGAATCGCTCTCTTCCAATTCGACACAAATCATATCCATAGAAACCCTACCCACGATCTTTCTCGTAAGACCACTCAGTATTACTGTGCCATTGGTGATTTCTCTAGGGTAGCCATCTGCATAGCCAATACCAAGAACAGCTACGCGAGTATCTTTTTCAGCTACCCAAGTTCGGCCATAACCAACCGACTGCGAAGCATGTATTTTATTTATCGCTATAACCGGTGCTGAAAACGTCATCACTGATTTTAGCTCTGGTATGGCACGATCATAAGGCGAGCCTCCATACAACATAATCCCGGGGCGGACCCAGTCTAAATGAGAGTCTGGAAAACTGAGTACCCCCGCTGAATTTGCAATGCTCAGAGGCAAGCTAAACGATTTTGTTTCAGAAACAAACGTTTCTACTTGCGCGTCTGTGAAGGCTTTATTTGAATCAGCGCTTGCTAAGTGACTCATGATGCCCACGACATTACGCGATTTAAGTTTAAGCAAGGCCCTACCAAGCGAAGATGTGGGAAATCCTAGACGATTCATTCCAGTCGTCACTTTAACCCAAACCCTTCCAGGAAACTGTTGTTTATTTAGGAGATCAATTTGATATTTTGAGTGCACAACCAGATCTAATTGCAATTCAGAAGTTAGTCGCAATTCATTTGCATTGAGAATACCCTCCAGAATCACTACTGGTGCTTCAATACCACCACGACGTAATTCCAAAGCCTCATCAAAACGGGCAACGCCAAAGCTATCTGCATTTTTAAGACATCGAGCGACATCAACGGCACCATGACCATAGGCATCTGCTTTCACAATTGCCATTACCTGGCTTTTTGGCGCCTTAGCGTGAACAATAGAGAGATTATGCTTGATTGCATTTAAGTTTACATTGGCACCGATTAAAGAACTCACTAACGGCCCCATTTACAGACTAAAATAAATGCCAATCGCGTTTTTACTTCAGTACGAATCGTCATAACCCTGAGCTAAGTCTTCGAACTTTGTATAACGACCAATAAAGGCAAGTTTTACTTTACCAATGGGACCGTTACGTTGTTTCAAAATGATTATCTCCGCAACACCTTGCTCTGCATCATCGTGATAGACCTCGTCACGATAAATAGCCATAATGACATCAGCATCTTGCTCGATCGCACCCGATTCTCTCAAATCTGACATCACAGGCCTCTTGTCAGGGCGCTGTTCGAGGCTACGATTAAGCTGCGATCCCGCAACTACTGGACAATCAAATTCTTTTGCAATCGCTTTAAGCGATCTTGAAATCTCAGAAATTTCCCCCGCCCGATTCTCCACAGTTCCAGCAACCTGCATAAGCTGCAAATAATCAATTAATATCATACCCAAGTTACCATGTTCTCTAGCGACTCGACGGGCTCGAGCGCGAATCTCATTCGTGGTTAGGGCAGCAGTGTCATCGACAAATAAAGGACAGTCGTTAAGTAGAGTTACCGCGGAAGTAAGTCGTGGCCAGTCATCATCGCCCAATTGACCTGACCTAATCTTTGACTGATCGATGCTACCCAAGGAAGAAAGCATTCTTAAGATGAGCGAGTCTGCTGGCATCTCCATACTAAAAACTAGCACCGGCTGACCTGCCGATATTACAGCTTTCTCTGCCATATTCATCATAAAAGAAGTTTTTCCCATTGAGGGCCTTCCTGCAACAACGATTAGATCCGATTTTTGCAAACCAGAGGTAATTTCGTCTATATCACTGAAACCAGTACTTGTCCCCGTGAGAGCCCCCTTACTTTCATAAAGCTCATCTATTCTTGTGACAGCTTTTTTAAGAAGAGGATTTATTGATTGAGGTCCACCTGCATTTGGCCGCTCATCTCCAATTTTAAATACCTTTGATTCAGCTTCATTGATCAATGTTGCGCTATCGCGGCCCTGAGTGTTGAAGCCACTATCAGCAATTTCATTCGCGGCAGCGATTAACTTCCTAACCGTAGCTCTTTCTTGGACTATTTCAGCGTAAGCACGGATATTAGACGCGGTTGGCGTGTTCGAAGCAAGTTCAGAGATATAGGACAGCCCCCCAAGACCCTGAAGCTCATTCACTTCATCTAGCGCATCGGAAACAGTTATCACATCAATCGGTTTGTTATGCTCCGCTAAAGATTGCATACAGCGAAATATATTACGGTGGTCACCACGATAGAAATCTTCAGGTCCGATAATACCTGCGATGGCATCCCATGCTGCATCGTCAAGAAGCAGGCCTCCCAACACAGAGGCCTCTGCCTCAATAGAATGGGGCGGAACTTTTAGGAGCGTCGTCGTATCGTTTGGAACAGTGGCCACGCCAACAACCGAGTATTTGGGGTAGGTAGACTAAATCATCATACTAGGATTGAACACTTTTTTTTTGAAATCTTAAGTTTCGGCAACGACGGTTAACTGAATAATAGCGTCTACTTCGCTGTGCAGGTGAATATCGATCTCAAACTTTCCTATTTCTCTAATTGGGCCCTCAGGCAAACGAACCTCGCTTTTTTCAAGTGCTATACCTCGTGCTGTCATTGCCTCAGCAACATCACGACCACCAATAGAACCAAAGAGTTTACCTTCCTCACCTGCCTTCATAGTAATCGTTAGTTCTGTTGAGCTAATTATTTTAGCTCGCTCTTCAGCTGAATCTTTATTCTCATCCGCCAAGCGCTCCAACTCTGCTCGTCTTGATTCAAAATGCTGAATATTATCTTCAGTTGCGGGGACGGCTTTGTGTTGAGGAATTAAGTAATTTCTTCCATAACCGGCCTTAACAGAGACCTCCTCACCCAAATCTCCCAAATTCGTAATTTTCTCTAAAAGTATTACTTTCATACCTACACCTTATTAATTAACAGTCTTTGTCGAATATTCAGATAACCATCAAGTAGCGCGAGCACAGTTAAAATTGGATAGATCAACTGAAAGAAAAATATCAGTAATAAATAAAAAACTAACACCCAAGCGCCTGAGAGGCTCCGGTAATTTACAATCCAATGCACTATAGCCAAGCCAGACACAGCCAGCGGCATAGTCAAAAGCGGCATCCAGCGACTCAATGATTCTCCGAACAAAACACATGCGATAATCAAAATCAGAATAGCACTACTAAATATGGGCGTAACCCTTATCTGATGAAACTCCAGTTTAAATTCCCCGGGGTTATATAACTGACTTTGCCACCAGCGAGCTAAAATAAGAAAAGCGAACATCATATAGGCCTGTAACATCGCGAATCCACCGAGAAATTGGCCTTCAGCAGACTCATACGTCATCTCGACCGAAAATTGCTTTTGGATTTCTATATAAAGGTTCACAAATAAAATCAGGACATCCGAAGCAGTATACTGAAATACTAAACTAGCGATTACGGATAACACCAGTGTAGTGGCTAAGGTTAACTCCCAAGACACAGTAACCCTAAGAACATAAGCAAGTATTGCTGCACCAATTACCGCGTTAGCGGAAGACGGGTCTCCCATGAAATAAATACTTAAGCCGAGGGGTAGCAGAGTCCACAGAAGCACTATTGAGCCGTCAAGTCCCCCTTTTCGCAAGAACACAAGACTGACTATTGCCCCACTAACCCAGGACATCAAAGGGACTATTGCACCTACCATGCTCAATCCAATGGCATAAGAACGTCCGCGCATGGCAAATTCTGCTAAGGCACGCATTTACATCGAGTTACTTATGGGCGTCAGTATAGGGTAATAACGAAAGAAACCTTGCTCGTTTAATCGCCTTAGCAAGTTGACGCTGATATCGAGCTTTTGTTCCTGTGATACGACTAGGTACGATTTTTCCGGTCTCAGAGATAAAGGCCTTTAACAATTCCAGGTCCTTATAATCTATCTCTTCTATTCCCTCTGCAGTAAATCGACAATATTTTCTACGACGATAAAACCTTGACATAATTACTCTCCTATAGCTTTTTCTACATCATCGTCCAAATTTTTGTCTTCAAGAGACTCGTCAGGCGAAACTGGCTCTGCTGGAGATTCTGCTGGAGATTCTGTAACTGGTTCGTTTTCCTTCTTCTCCCGGCTTTCATTCTCGAGCTTCATAATCGGTGATTCTTCAATATCTGCTTTCTTCCTGCTCATGATTAAGTTTCTTACTACCGCGTCATTAAAGCGAAAAGCCGTATTAATTTCATCAAGGACTTCCTTCCCACATTCAATATTCAAAAGAATATAATGAGCTTTATGTATTTTACTAATAGGGAAAGATAACTGGCGCCTACCCCAATCTTCCGAGCGGTGTATTTTTCCACCGCCTTGAACAATTATATTGGAGTATCTCTCTATCATCCCGGGCACTTGCTCACTTTGATCAGGATGAACTAAAAACACAATTTCGTAATGTCTCATAACAGCCCCTTACGGTTAATGCTTCCCACATTTTTGTGGTAAAGCAAGGAGTCTAACGGCCCCATCAGGCTGTCTAGCTTGCCGACAGATCGAGGGAAAGGGTGCGGATTCTAGAGAATTGGCACCCGGGTTGCAAGCTCGCGCTGCCTTTGAATTTCATACAAACAAATTCCAGCAGCTACAGACACATTAAAGCCGAGGGAACTCTCTACCATCGGGATGGTAGCTAGGAAGTCACAAGACTCCTTTGTGATGCGTCTTAGTCCTTTATCCTCAGAGCCAAGTACAAGTGCGACATTCCCAGTCAAATCAAGCTCCGCTAGTGCAGTGCCACTCTCAAGGACAGTACCGACAATCCAAAAATTAGCCTCCTTAAGCAAATTCATTGCTCTAGAGATGTTAGATACCTGGATATAGGGAATGATATCTGCTCCACCGGATGCTGACTTAGAAGCTACTGAACTAAGAGGTGCGCTATTATTTTTTGGAGCAAGAACAGCAGTTGCCCCCAATGTTGCAGCACTTCTGACACATGCGCCTAAATTTCGTGGGTCTGTTATCCCATCGAGTATAAGGAATAGTTTATTACTTCCACGCTGATCAATTAAAGTCCTCAAGGACTTTTCTGGTAAGGATCGCGAAGTGATATGAAGGATAACCCCTTGATGATTAGCAGTAATTTTGTCCATTTGCGCTTTATCACTATAATCAATTTTACAGCCTATCCTACTTGCCTGCTCTTCTATTTCTCGCAATCTTGGTCCGCGACTACCCGATTTAAGTATTAGGCAGGAAGGCGTTTTATTCTCTGCAAGAAGATAAGTTCTCACCGCATGAATGCCGTGTATAAAGTCTGAACTCATTTTCGCTTACCTTTGTATCGACTATTTTTACTGTGACTTTGCCTTTTTGAAGAAACTCTGCGTGATAAAGGGTCATGAGATATAATTTCAAGGTCTATTTTTCGTTCATCAGAATTAACTCTAGCAATCTTTACAGAAACGCTGTCTCCAATACCAAAAATGATTCCCGAACGCTTTCCTATAAGGCACTGCTCGTCCTGTTCAAAATGGTAGTAATCATTAATCAAATTGCTAACATGAACCATCCCGTCTACATAAAACTTGGTCAACTGGACAAAAAAACCAAAGTTTGTCACATGGGTAATAATACCATCAGCCGTTTGCCCTATCTCTCCGGCAATATAGTCACACTTCATCCACTCTAACACCTCATAAACAGCTTTCTCAGCGCGCCTTTCAGTAAATGAACAATGCTCGGCAATAATATCTAGTCCATCTCGGCCGAAGCTCTGTTCAGTATATGATGGGTTTACAACACGTTTAACCAAACTCGTAGTACTTGTGCTATGTATAATTGATTTAATTAAACGGTGGGTTACAAGATCAGGATACCTGCGGATAGGAGAGGTAAAGTGAGTGTACATCGTAAAATTCAAACCGTAGTGTCCTGCATTTCTAAGCTCATACTTAGCCTGAGAAAGCGATCTCAAGATTGCTAATTGCAGTACTTGACCGTTAGGTTTTTTATTTAATTGATCAAGCGCACCTTGGAGATCAACAGGCGACGGGAGACCCTCTGGTAAGGTCACATTTAGACTATTTAAGAATTTTCTAAGACTAAAAATTTTTTTCTCATCCGGTCGCTCGTGGACACGGTATAGGCCCTTTAAATTAAGCTCATCGATGAATTTAGCTGCACAAATGTTAGCGCAAAGCATACATTCTTCAATCAATTGCATCGCATCATTTCTAGACTTCTGATTGATTGAGCTTATATTCCCATCCTTATCGAACGTAAAATCTAGCTCAGAAGTTTCAAAATCAAGGGCACCACGCTTTTTGCGCCGAACTAAAAGTTTCGAAACAAGCATTTTGGCCGAAAACAGGGACTTTTCCCATGGCTCCGCGACAAATCCGGCAGCCACCTGATCGTAAGTAAGACGTGCTGTCGAACAGATCACCCCCTCGTAGAATTGATATTCCATAACACTACCAGTGTTAGAAATACGAATGTCACATACTAGTACCAAGCGATCCACGCCTGGTTTTAACGAACAAAGGCCATTTGATAAAGACATGGGTAACATGGGTATCACTGTTCCCGGAAAGTAGACTGAAGTACCTCTTTCGAAAGCGTTTTTATCTAAAGACGAACCCTCCGTCACATAATGAGCAACATCAGCAATAGCAACGAGAAGACGCCAACCCTCATCTGGGCTTTGCTCACAGTAAATGGCGTCGTCAAAGTCTTTAGCATCTTCGCCATCGATAGTGATAAAAGGATAAGCACGTAAATCTTCACGAAATTCTGTATTAAAGGATTGCAGTTCTAGATTCGCCGCATCAGAAAGAGCCGTCTCCGAAAATGTCCTCGGTATTGCGCTATTACGCAACGACTCAGCTATCTTTACCTCAGTCGATAATTGATGACCCAGCACCTCTTTTATTTGACAAGTCGCCATTACTTCAAAATCAGGCTGCTTTGTAATTGTCGCGTAAACAATAAGACCCTCTTGCTCCAAACCTGTCTCATCCACCAGAATTTTCTGAGTAATTCGAGGGTTTACGCTATCTAACATCCATATCAAATTGTCGCGATATAAACGTCCTAAAACAGTTTTTGTATTCTGTTGTACAACCTCTACCAAGTGACCTTGAGAGCGCCCTCTTCGGTCTCTCCGAAGTATTCGGGCCTCCGCTATATCACCATCAAAAGCACTCTGCATTTCCCTAGGAGACAAAAAAATATTCTCCTTACCTTGATCTGGAATAAGCGTGCCAGATCCGTTTGCATGACCTACTACTCGACCTCGAATTAATTCTGTTTTACTTGGTGCCGCAAAAGCATTTCTGCCATCAACCACTAGCTGCCCCTCTCGAACCATCGCTCTGAGCCTACTCTTTAGGGCTTGACGCAGATCGGTACTATCAAGTTGCAGTTCCTTCGCTAGCCTTTTAAAGGCGATTGGTTCATTATGATCTACGATAACGGTGAGAATAAATCGACGCGAAGGGATAGGCTTCGCATATTTCAAAGCCTCAATTTCGTAATCCGGATCTACCACTTTTTTACTCATAAACTCTCGATAATTGACAGATTTATAGCGCGCTAGTAACCTTTCCCGTCCTGCGCCGAGGTGGTGAAATTGGTAGACACGCTAGCTTCAGGTGCTAGTGGGGGAAACCCCGTGGAGGTTCAAGTCCTCTTCTCGGCACCAACGCAAAAAGAACGTTGTGCCTATCTTATTCATTTATAGAATAAATAGCTCTTACGGACCCTCTCAATAAAACACACGCGAATCACAAACCTCAAAACAAAACCCAAAGCGCGTCGCCCCAAACAATATCTTGCTATCAAAGAAGCATGACTATAGCACTATCAATCGAGCACACCGCTCTCTAGGAAGAGCAAAAAATATTATTAACGAACCCAAGACCACCTAATCGATAATCGCCTTGCCAATGATTTTTGCGAATTTTCTACCAACGTTACTACCGGACTGTTGTAGCATGAGCACCCCTACCAGATCATTTTCGGGATCCGTCCAGTGTAACGTGCCGGCTGCCCCACCCCATCCGAATGCGCCTATCCCCCTTCCATTGTCAGCGGCGATAGGATCCAACGTGACAGAAACGGCGTAGCCAAAGCCCATCCCCTTTTGGGCCTTTACACCCTTGCCTGAGGTCGCAAAAAGATCACCAACCTGGTTCGTACCCATCATCTTTACGGTTTCTGGTCGCAATAAACGGTGTCCAAACAACTCGCCGCCATTAAGCAACATCTGTTCGAAATGAAGAAAATCTTCAACTGTACTAACTAGTCCACCACCACCCTTACTTTTATAAGCTTCCATCAAGACTAGTTTCGATACCTTCTCCCTCGGCACATGGAAATGTGTGTTATTCATTTCCAAAGGGTCGAATATCCGTTTTTGCATAAATTCATTGAATGGGGTTTCAGAAACGATTTCGATAATGCGTGGCAATACACTATGAATGCCGACATTACCGTAGACAAAACGCGTACCAGGCTGAAAGGCTAGTGGCGCCGTCGCTAGCTTGGGAACGTAGGTTGCAAGCGAATCACCTTTATTTCGCAATATTGCCCGACGGGGGAGACCCGACGTATGCGTAAGCAGATGATGAATAGTAAGTGGTATCTCAGAAGGTACGAGCTGCTGAAGTGGCTCATCTACTTTCCCCTTACTAACCTTTCGTTTACTCTTGTCCCATTCCTTACTCTTATTACCCTTTTTTTCTTTATTCCACTCTTTTTTGCCATCCATTTTTGGCGATTTGACTGAGACGACAACTTTCTGATTGGCAAACTCCGGAATGAATTTTGATATCGGATCGCTCAAACTTATCAGTCCTTCGTCAACTAACATTAAGGTGGCAACACCAATCACTGGCTTCGCCGAGGAAGCCATAATATATAAAGCGTCAGTCTCCATAGCTCGGCTTTTTTCGACATTCATCTCTCCATGCGTCGAGAAGTGAACGACCTTCCCTCGTCGCGCCACTATAGTGGCTCCACCCTGGATACGCCCAGCGTCCATCTGTTCCCTCATAATTTCATCGATACGACCCAGGACTTCCGTAGACATACCTACCGACTCCGCCTTGGCCTTCGGCATCTTTGTAGGTGTATGCATTGGTTCCGCTGACAATTCTGGAACCATGGAAACTAGCGAAATGGCTAAAAGTACTGCTGTTGCATTGACTCTAAATAATTTGTTCGTCATAAACTTTCCTAAGAGGGTCTAAGGGGATTTATCTTGCGATAGAAGGAGTTAACAGCCGCCTTACCGTAAAACCAGCAACGCCATGCATTCAACTCTTGTGTCTATTATAATTCTATTTTCTACTCCGTTTCAGGGTAGTACATCACTCTTTCTAGCCCCAAATCGCGTAAAAAACGGCCAAGCGGACTATCGACACGTACAACAAAGGTAGGGTGAATTTTTATTGAGCACCTTAAATCTCTTTAACTAATCAAACAGATCAACCAGTTGAATCGTGTCTTCTCGATCAGGACCAGTCGACACAAAATCCACTGAAACACCACAGACAGACTCAATACGCTCTAGATAAGACCTAGCCGCCTTCGGCAGGTCATCTAACGACCTCGCGCCGGCAGTTGACTCCTTCCATCCAGGAAGGTCTTCATAGATTGGGATTTCATCTCCATCATCTCCTAGCTCATAATCAACACAGAGAGATATAGACTCAAGACCGTCAAGTACGTCTAACTTCGTAATACAAAGACCTGAAACACTGTTGATCTGGATCACTTTGCTAAGGGCCTTACCATCAAACCAGCCACATCGGCGAGGCCGGCCAGTCGTAGCCCCAAACTCTCTTCCCTTCGTTGCCAAATAATCACCCGCATCGTTAAATAGTTCTGTAGGAAAGGGACCAGAACCTACCCGAGTAGTATACGCCTTACAGATACCGAGGATATAATCGAGATCACGCGGACCCACCCCACAACCACTGACGATAGCGCCAACAGTTGTATTCGATGAAGTGACGAAAGGATAAGTCCCGTGGTCAATATCAAGAAGTGATCCTTGCGCACCTTCGAAGAGAATATCAGCGCCTTTCTTATGCAATACCCCTAGCTCATGTACAACATCTCCAACCATGGGAGCTAAAGCTTCTCTAAAGCCAAGTGAAGCGTCAAGCGATGCTTGGAGAGTAATTGGTTCAGTATTAAAGTAGTGCTCTAGAACAAAATTATGGTACTCCAGAATCTCTTCTAAAGAAGACGTAAATTTATCTTCATCGAATAGGTCGGCAACTCGCAAACCCCGTCGAGCAACCTTGTCCTCGTAGGCTGGACCAATTCCTCGCCCCGTTGTGCCTATTTTCTCCGCTCCTCTTTTCTGTTCTCGCATATGGTCCAAAGCCACATGATAAGGGAGAATCAAAGGACAGCTTGGGCTAACCATCAGCCTATCTCTCACAGAAATACCACGAGACTCTAATTCACTGATTTCAGACAATAGATCAGAAATTGACAATACGACACCATTGCCAATAAAACAGTTAACTTCTTTGTGAAGAATTCCAGAGGGAATTAGGTGCAGGACAGTCTTTTCGCCATTTACGACAAGAGTATGACCCGCGTTATGACCTCCCTGGAAACGAACAACTGCAGCGACTCGCTCAGTCAATAGATCGACAACCTTTCCTTTCCCCTCGTCACCCCAATGAGTTCCGATTACAACTACATTTTTCCCCATTGGTTTCACCGTCACACTAAAATTTTACCGAATCAAACAAAGCAGTGTGGTACCGATCAACATGCTCAAAAGACCAATGAAACGAATGCCACTCGTCCCTGTTTCTGAGATAGTTAGCATTGCTTTCTTCCAATAGCGGGGGAATAAAAACGGTAGAATACCCTCGATTACTAGGACGAGACAAAGGGCCAACCCCAACTCATACCACAGCACTACTTATATCTTCAATCTTATACAAGGATTAGTTTCTACCACTATCATTCATGTATTTAAAATAATCACTATCAGTATCTATCAGTAGCACATCACTCTTGCTGCTAAAGGAATTTTTATAAGCATCCATACTACGATAAAACTTATAGAATTCTCTATCTTTAGTAAAAGCTGAAGCGTAAATTGAAGCAGCTTCGGCATCCCCTTCTCCGCGGATTTTTTCTGACTCGCTATACGCAGAGGCTAGAATAACCTCTCTTTGCTTTTCAGCATCAGCACTTATTCCAACCGCAAGTTCTTGACCTTTCGCTCGATGCTCCCTCGCCTCGATATCACGCTCAGTATTCATACGATCGTAAACGGACTGACTAACCTCAGGCGGCAAATCAATACGCTTCACCCTCACATCAATAACCGATACTCCAAGCTCTTCCTTCGTTACCTCATTAAGCTCTGTCGTCAAAACTTGCATTAATTGATCCCGTTCACCAGAGACCACCTCATATAACGTTCGACTAGAAATCTCATTACGAAGGCCAGTATTGATGCGCTGCTTAAGTAACTGTTCAGCTAGGCCCTCATCTCCTGAGGTTGCTGTATAGTAAATCGCTACATTTTCTATCCTGTACTTTGCAAACGAATCAACTATAACGGCCTTTTTCTCCAGCGTTAGAAATCTTTCCGGAGGCGCATCAGAAGTCAGCACTCGACCATCAAACTTTCTTACATCATTGATGAATGGCCACTTGAAATGTAGGCCAGGTCCAATATCAGCTCGCTTCACCGCACCAAATTCGAGCAACACGGCTCGCTCCATCTCATTAACGATAAATAATGAGTTCGTTCCTAGTACGACAAATGCGAAAAGTATAAATGTAATTACGAATTTCATTGCAGACATCACTACCTCCTATCTCTGCGACTATTTGAAGAAGACTTATCCAGTGAGGAAGTACGCTCAGAGGAGGTGCTCTCTGAGGGAGCCTGATTTTGTTGCATAATTTTATCCAAAGGCAGATACAGTAGATTGTTTCCACCCTCAACATCTATCATCACCTTAGTACTACTCCTCATTACTGACTCAATGGTATCCAGATAAATTCTCTCACGAGTTACTTCAGGAGCCAGCTCGTACTCTACGTAAAGCTTGTTAAAACGGTCTGCTTCACCCGTAGCTTCCGCTATCCTAGACTGCTTATATCCTTCAGCTTGCTCGAGGTAGCGCTGAGCTTCACCTCGCGCTTCTGGAATGACCTGATTCGCATAAGCATCAGCCTCGTTTCTCAATCTGACCTCATCTTCTCTTGCCTTAATTACATCATCAAATGCTGCTCTAACTGCATCGGGAGGAGCAGTTTCTTCGATATTCACTTGCGTTACTTGGATACCTGTACCATAACGTTCCATATAAGTCTGTATACGTTCCCGCACATCTGAGGCTAGTTGGGCACGTCCCTCCGTCAAAACCTGATGCATCTCTGTGCTTCCCACAACATGACGCAATGCGCTTTCTGTTGATTGGTAAAGGCTCTGATCTGGCGACTTAACTTGAAGCTTATACTTTCTTATATCACTG
Organism: Gammaproteobacteria bacterium; assembly: GCA_002690865.1. Classification (GTDB taxonomy): domain Bacteria; phylum Pseudomonadota; class Gammaproteobacteria; order Pseudomonadales; family Azotimanducaceae; genus UBA7455. Next base: position 79,601 of record NZGG01000009.1, read on the forward strand.
ATAACATACTGAACAGTCATCTTAACTTTAACTATGTTCTCATCTTCAGTAAGCATTTCAGAGTCATGGGGACGGGATCTAACCCGAGTAACGTTCTCAATAAGAACTCTATCAATTAACGGAGGATTCCAATGCAAACCCGGCATGATAATTTCAGGAGTGAGTTTCCCGAATCTAAGGACAACACCCTTTTCTTGCTCATCGACTTGATAAACGCCTAAACCGAGATAAATCAGGACCAGCAAAAGGATTCCCAGCCCGACAATATTAAAGTTAATAGGCTTCGCAGAACCCCCTGAACCCCCTATGCTTGATTTGCCACCAAACATCTGAGACAAACTATTTTGCAGTTTACGAAAGGCCTCATCTAGATCAGGAGGTCCTTGATCCCCACCATTACCCCAGGGATCACGATCTTTTCCACCACCAGGCTCATTCCACGCCATCTGTTTTCTCCACAATCATTTATCAAGGGGGAGATGTATTCTCCCATTTTTTTAACTTCAAAGGCCAGCTACTTCACTAGTTCCTGCCTTTGGATCCGATCTAAGTCTCGTTGATCAATTCTAAGTTGAACATGGATAACACCACCACAATCTGTTTCCTCATTTACTACTGCGCCAAGTGCGAACAGTTTAGATCGAAGACTACCTTCGTGAGGCTGAAGCTCAATTTTTGTTTCTATTAAATTTTCCGCCAATAATTCACCAATAGCAACCCGAAGTAAGTTGAGCCCATGGCCCGACCGAGCAGATACCCAGACCTTGATAGGTCGACCGAACGAGTCTCTTTGCACACGCTCTTTAACCCCAGAGATATCAATCTTATTATACACAAGCAAAGTTGGAATCTGACGGGCACCAATTTCCCCGAGAACGGTTTCTACTTCACCTATACGTTCTAAACGAAAATCCGCCGATTCATCTACAATGTGCAAGATTAAATCCGCCGATGAAACTTCTTCCAAAGTTGCTCGAAATGCATCTACTAATGTATGCGGGAGTTGACGAATGAATCCCACTGTATCTGACATTATAATATTACCTACTATCGGGATCGGAACCTGTCGCAAAGTAGGATCCAATGTAGCAAACAGCTGATCAGCTTCCCAAACACTCGCCGTGCAAAGTCGATTAAATAACGTTGACTTACCGGCATTAGTATATCCTGCTAATGACACTGTCTTTATATCCGAGCGTTTTCTCGAGCGGCGATTTTGATTACGCTGCCTCCTTACCTTATCAAGCCGCATCGCGACACGACGAGTTCGTTGATGGAGCATACGCTGATCCGCCTCTAGCTGAGTCTCACCAGCACCAGCTAAGCCAGAAGCGGAGCCAGCTCCGCGACCTGAACCACCTCTTTGTCGATCAAGGTGAGTCCAACCCCGAACAAGACGCGTGGAGGCATGTGCCAATTGTGCCAGCTCTACTTGCAGCTTACCCTCATGGGTACGAGCTCTTTGGCTGAAAATTTGCAGAATTAGACCTGTCCGATCGATCACTCGAACGCCGAGGGCTCTTTCAAGATTTCGCTCCTGGGATGGGGCTAATTCAGCATCAAAAACTATCAAATCTATCGGCGTACCACGCAAAAATGCTATAATTTCATTAACCTTACCTTGACCAAGGAAAGTTGCTGGGTGCGGATTACGCCGACTACTTATTATGCATTCAATAGGCCTTAGACTTGCGGATTCAGCAAGCTCTATAAGCTCTTCTGGGCTAGCCAAATCAGAATCAGATCTGTTAACGTGGACAAGAAGGGCACGGCTTCCTGAGTCTGGCCTTTCAAAAAACAATGGGTATCCATATTAAACAAATCATTTAACTGGCTCGATCTCAATATCCACATTACGAGACGGAACAACAGTTGATATGGCTGATTTATAAATCATCTGGCTCACCGTATTCCGTAACAGAACTACGAATTGATCAAATGACTCAATCTCGCCTTGTAACTTTATTCCACTTACCAAATAAATTGATACTGGAATACGCTCCTTCCTCAACGCATTAAGGAAGGGATCTTGTAAGGATTGTCCTTTTGACATTTAACACTCCTCTCTAGACTTACTTAATAAAGAATCGGTTAGTCAATCGTCTAAGGCGAACTGACTATCCCCTGACAATATGGTGTTGACTATAGGAATTTTCAAGAGTTCTTTATAGTCAGGCTTTTCAAGAATGTGAAGATTCTGCCATGAGTTCAACCAAGTGCATTGGTGCTTCGCTAGACGACGCGTGGACACTAAAGCCTGCTGTATCATATCATCAAAGGATATTTGATTATCCAAATAAGCCCATATTTGCCTGTAACCCACGGCTTTCATAGAAGGCATTTCGCTATTTAAATCTTCACGTTCAAAAAGATTCCTTACCTCTTCAATAAACCCCACCTCCAGCATCCTAGCGAGCCGTCGTTCTATTCTCTGATGGAGAATTTCTCGTTTAGGAACTATCGCCACCTCAACTAATTCGAAAGGTGATAATCGATTGCCTGCTTCATGATGTTCCGTAAGCGAGCGCCCAGTGATTTGATAAACTTCTAAAGCTCGTTGCAATCTTTGTCGATCGTTGGCATTAATCCTCGCAGCAGCTTTTGGATCAACTTCCGCTAAATGCTTGTGAATAGCTGGCCAACCGGAACTTTTAGCCTCGCGCAGAATGGCCTTTCTAATATCATTATTTGCCGCCGGCAACCGAGCAATACCATACTTCAAAGCTCTCAAATAAAGCATTGTCCCTCCTACTAAGCAAGGAATTTTCCCTCGACTTAATATATCAATAACTATATTTGTCGAATCGTCCAGAAAATCTGCAGCGGAATAGACATCTGCAGGATCACGAATATCGATAAGATGGTGACGAATGCGCTGTCTAACTAAAATGCTGGGTTTTGCTGTACCAATATCCATCCCTTTATACACGGCCGCGGAATCAACACAAACAATTTCCATTGGAAATTCTTCCGTCAGCTCTTCTGCAAGTAGCGACTTTCCGCTAGCTGTGGGTCCTGTGATAACTAAAACCCGCGGTTTATTGCTCACCGACCGCGTAAAAATAAACCGTCTAATTCAGAGACGGTTAATAAGGAGAATGTAGGGCGACCATGATTACACTGAGCGCTGCGCTTAGTTTCTTCCATCGCTCTCAAAAGCGCATTCATTTCTTCTAACGAAAGTTTTCGGTTAGCTCTAACCGAGCCATGACATGCCATCGTGGAAAGTATATCGTCTTTTTTTTCATGGATTTTTATCATCGAACCAAATTCGACCAGATCGGAAAGCACATCTCGAACCAATTGTTCTGCATTGCTCACGGGCAATAATGAAGGTATCGCTCGAATTATTAACGACTCCTCTGAAGCAATAGATAACTCTATACCAAGGGCCATCAGTTCATTAGAAAATAAGTCAACAACATTAACTTCAGATGGGGCGACAGCAATCGTGACCGGTATTAATAATGGCTGCATTTTTAGATCTTTCTCTGCAATTTTGAGTCTTTCGTAAATTATTCGCTCGTGGGCCGCATGCATATCCACAATGACTAGGCCATGTTCATTTTGTGCAAGAATATAGATCCCGTGAAGCTGAGCCAAAGCATATCCAAGGGGAGGCATATCATCAGAATGATCTGAAATAATCTCTGATACGCCTTTTAAGGGCATTTGATTTTTATGAATCGCAGTATTCGAGCGGAGGTCTTGGGAAGGTCCTTCCATTACAAATTTCGATTGAGTTGGTATAGAACTATACTGGTCTAAATTCGGTTTTTTGAGAAGTTCTCTTGGGCTAACATCTCCCAACCGTTTGTGTAAGACACCAAATATAAAATCATGCACTTCTCTAGAATCTCTGAAACGTACCTCATTTTTAGTAGGATGCACATTCACATCGACGGCAGTTGGATCAATATCTAAAAATAAAGCAAATACTGGCTGACGAGACTGGTAAAGAACGTCAGAGTATGCGCGCTTTACTGCGTGTGCTATAAGCTTATCCCTTATGACCCGCGAGTTAACAAAAAAGTACTGCTGATCGGCTTGGCTACGAGAATACGTTGGTAATGATACCCAACCCGAGAGCCTTATATTCTCTCTATGCTCATCTAAATATATGGCATTTTCAGTAAATCCTTGACCGAATGCATCTCGCAATCGGCGCATTTTATCTTCATTAGAACTTGACGCACGGTAGTTCCGAGTAATTTTCCCATCATTACTGAGCGTAATATTTATTTCCGGGCGGCAAATGCTTACTTTACGAACAATTTCGTCAATCCGCAGATATTCAGTACGTTCAGTCCTTAAAAACTTTCTACGGGCAGGCACATTATAGAAAAGATCTCGCACTTCGACAGAAGTCCCCCTCGACTGTTTTTCTGCCCTAATTTCGTTGTTGGATGTAATCGACCAACCAATATTGTCATCCCCATTATTACTCGTAAGTGTTAATCGAGAAACCGAAGCGATGCTAGCTAATGCCTCCCCACGAAAGCCTAACGTTCCAACAGACTCTAAATCAGAAATAGTCGCAATCTTACTCGTAGCGTGCCGAGATAGCGCAAGAGCGAGATCCTGCTTAGCTATTCCACCACCTTGATCACGGATTTTGATTAATCTAGAACCTCCAGACTCTAAAAAAATATCAATATATTTACTCTCTGCGTCGAGACTATTCTCCAGCAATTCTTTAACTACTGATGCCGGACGTTCTATGACTTCTCCCGCCGCTATTTGATTAGCTAAGCTTGGACTTAATTGCTTTATTCTCATCTAAATTAATCATCATCAAATGCAAATTCGTTCCACCAGTTTCTCAAACTTATGGTCTACAACCTAGCTCGCTGGGATTTTTAGTACCTGACCCACCCTAATTTTATCGTTTACTAAGCCATTGGTTAGCTTTATTTTCTCTGCTTCTATCTGGTAACGATTTGCGATTTTAGACAGAGTATCACCGCGCACTATGGTGTACGTTGTTTGTTCTTTACCTCGACCAGCCTTTCTCCAGGCAAGCAATGAATCTGGCGGAGGATTATTCTCTAAATATTGACGTACTCCAGTAAAAATAGCTTTTGCAATACGTTTCTGGTGAATTGGATTTGCCAGTTTTTGAGCCTCTAAAGGGTTAGATATATAGCCTGTTTCAATTAAAAGTGAAGGGATTTCAGGGGACTTTAAAACAACAAAACCCGCCTGCTCAACATTTGACTTGTGCAGCTTACTTACTTTACCAATCTCTCCAAGGATTCTATCACCCATATCAAGGCTAGCTGATAAGCTCGCAGTTGTCGCTAAATCAAGGAGAACCTCGACTAGCAGATCATCCTTATCATGAAGACTAACACCACCCACACCCCCAATTAAATCCGCACGGTTTTCTTGTTCGGCTAGTATCCTTGCGGTTTCACTTGTAGCACCCTTATCCGATAATGCATAAACTGATGCCCCAGACACTTTTGAGGACGAAAACGCATCCGCATGAATGGAAACAAAAATATCAGCAGAATTTTCATAAGCGATTCGCGTGCGACGCCGCAGCTCAACATAATAATCACCCTTCCTAATCATCAAACCACGATATCCAGCTTCTTCACGAAATAAATCTGCAACCATTGATGATATTGATAACACAACGTCTTTCTCTAATATATTCCCATGACCTATTGCTCCTGGATCTTCCCCACCGTGACCAGCATCAATCGCAACAATCACATCTCGCATCTGCGGCCTAAAGATTTTTTCTTCAGTTTCTGCTGTATGGCGCTGCTTTTCCGTATATAAATCAACGACAAGCCGATAGCCATATTGCATGATAGGCTTCAATGAAAAAATTTTTGGGCTCACTGCTTCGGCAAGATCAAATACAACCCGAAGATCCCGTTGGTTCCTCGCACCAGTTCTAATTTGTACTATTGGAGTATTTTCGAGATGGATCTCTTTAAGGTCTACGTCAAAGTGAACAGCATCAATATCAATCACTAAACGCATTGGATCATCTAAGGAAAACAGTCGATGCGTGACGGGACCCTCAAGATCAAATACTACTCTCGTTTTTTCTGGCGAGCGGTGAATGCGCACTTGATCTATAGCTTCGGCAACTACCGCGTGATGGAAGAAAAAGAGCAGGCACAGGGACAATAGTTGCCAAATGTATCGACCAGTAAAGAGCCAATTAAATACTTTCATCTTCCCGAAAAACTTCACGTCCTGAGATATTCTCTGATACCAACCAAGAATTCATAGTATTTTCACAAATAGTTTTACCTTTGCAGGTTATCGGACGCAGGATGATATCTCTCGATCTGTTTTTCAAGATAAGCTCAATTTCGAGATCGGCCCCTGGAAGCTTTCCATCTGCTCGCTCTGGCCATTCAACAAGACATAAGTTACAAACCTCGAAATACTCGTCCATGCCGATATATTCAAGCTCATCAGGGTCTGCCAACCGATAAAGATCAAAGTGATAAATCGTTCCTGTCTCTAATTCGTAGGGCTCCACGAGAGTAAAAGTAGGACTTTTAACAGCACCAAAGAATCCAAACTTACGTAAGATACCGCGACATAGTGTAGTCTTTCCAGCACCAAGATTACCCTTAATATAAACTCTCCCGCCTCCTAGTAGGAATTCACCTAAGCTCGCACCAAACCTGATGGTATCGCCTTCATTCTTTAATTGGACTTCGTGTTCCATAAATACTAACGAATCAATTTCCTAACCACGGGAATAAGATCAGTAGCCATTAATCCACGCTCGCCAGTCTTTGACGCGACCTCATCTCCCGCATAAGCGTGCAAAACAACTCCGGTTTGGGCGGCTTTAAATAATGGCATTCCCTGAGCTAGAAGCCCACAGAGAAATCCACTCAGGACATCGCCCATGCCAGCAACTGCCATACCGGGGTTTCCATAAGGACACACAGTTATTGTCTTTCCATCAGTGATTAGCGTACCCGCCCCTTTAAGCACGGAAACTCCTCCAAACTTCTTTTGCATCCTACTAAGAATAGAAAATCGGTTTGAATCCTTATCTCCATTCAGAAGCCGCCTCGCTTCTCCAACATGAGGTGTCAGCACCCAATCACTGCAATCCTTAGGAGATTCAGCCAACATATTAAGAGCATCCGCGTCCAAAACCCCAGATTTACCAGCAGATATCAATTTCGTATAGAGCCATCGAGACCATTCACTTTTACCAAGCCCAGGACCAAGAACAACATGGGTAGCTCGTTCAATCAATGGGTCTAGCTCTGTATCATCTGATACCCCCTTGGCCATTATTTCTGGCTGGCGCAATAGTAAAGCTAACGCATGCTGATCGCGTGTTGCCACACTAACTAGCCCAGCCCCCGAACGGAATGCTGCTTCGGCAGCCATGATAACCGCGCCACCCATTCCATAATCACCTCCCACGACTAAAACATGCCCAAATGCGGTCTTGTGTGCATCTCTGTCCCTTCCAGGAATTTCTAATAAACATTCATCAAGTTGCAATAGACGAGTATTTGTAGGATGACGCAACTGTGATGGAATACCGAGGTCTTTAAATACGACTTCACCAGCTATACTGGTTCCCTTCCCGGTATAGAGGCCTTTTTTCTTAACAACGAATGTTACAGTCAGATCAGCACGAATAGCTGCACCAAGTATCATCCCATCATCTACGGACAATCCCGAGGGAACATCAATAGCCAATACTGGTATTTGAGCCTTATTTATCGTTTCGATTACTTTCAAATAGGTCCCGCTAATAATTCTGCCAATACCAGTCCCCAAAATGGCATCGACGATTAAATCCTCGTTTCCGATATTGCAATCAGTGCTAATTTCCGCATCCGTATGCTCACAAAAACGCATTGCCGCAATGGCCTCCAGACCAAACTTCTTAGTTTCACCAACCAGAACAACTTTAACGGCAATACCCCGGTTAGCAAGAAGTCCAGCGACAATAAAGCCATCACCAGCATTTTTCCCACTACCGCAGTACACTACAACCTTTCTTAATTTTGACCATCGTGAGAGTGCTTCCTCAATTACGGCTTCTGCAGCGCGCCTCATAAGTGTTAAATCAGAAATGCCAAGTTCCTTATTGGACTTTTCTTCAATATTTTTCTGCTGCTCCGCTGTATAAAGATAGTTATTCAAGGGAATCCGAATTGTAGCGTTATACTATTGTAAACCTTATTTGTAGTGGTCGGGTAATTGGAAAAATATTCAGAATTAGCTAGTTTGATAAAAACTTGGGGTAATCAATTAGGTTTTCAGCAGGTTGGTATAACTGACACAGATCTGGAAGAGCATGAAAAACATCTTAGCTCGTGGTTGCTTAATGGATATGCGGCAGACATGGAATACATGTCTAAACATGGCGAGAAACGCACCAAACCAGAAATGCTATTGCCTGGGACAATTCGTATTATTAGTGCGAGGATGGACTATTTGAATAGAAATGCCCAAACTAAAAAAACCTTGAGATCTAAGTCTAAAGCCTACGTCGCTCAATATGCTATGGGCAGAGATTATCATAAGGTCATTCGCGCTCGACTCAACCAACTATCATTAAGAATTAATGATTATATCGAGGCACAAGGGACCCAAGATTTCACTGCACGAGCGTTTAGTGACAGTGCGCCTGTATTAGAAAAAGGTATAGCGGAAAAAGCTGGGCTTGGATGGATCGGCAAGAATACGCTGATACTAAACGAGAATGCAGGATCTTGGTTCTTCCTGGGTGAGATCTATACCAATATTCCATTACCAATTGATAAAGATGCTGCCGTTAATAGATGTGGGACGTGCACAGCATGCATCGATGTCTGCCCAACGAAAGCAATCGTAGCGCCTTATCAGTTAGATTCTAGAAAATGTATTTCCTATCATACAATCGAAAATCGCGGGGTCATTCCGGTCTCAATAAGAGAAAAAATGGGTAATCGAATTTTTGGTTGTGATGATTGTCAAACAGTCTGTCCCTGGAACCGTTATGCCCGCCCTACTGAAGAGCTCGATTTTAAGCCACGTAATAATTTTGATGCTGCTTTACTTTTATCACTTTTCAAATGGACAAAGTCAGAATTTCTAAAGAATACAGAAGGTTCAGCAATCCGCAGAACTGGCTATGATGGATGGCTGAGAAATATTGGTATTGCGCTTGGGAATGCCGACTATGACGATCGCATCGTTGAGGCGTTAAAAAGCAAACTTCAAGGAGCTTCGAATATGGTTAAGGAACACCTAAATTGGGCAATAAACAGACAAGTGGAGAAAAGCTCTATTTAAGAAAGTAAAAAAAACATTTCTTTATAGTAGCGAAGTTCGTCGATCGACTCTTTAATATCATCTAAGGCACGATGGGTTTCATCTTTGGTCACTCCTTCAGCTAAATCAGGCCTCCATCGCAACGCTAGCTCCTTAACGGTACTAACGTCTATATTTCGATAATGGAGGAAATTCTCAAGTTCAGGCATATACCTTACTAAGAAACGTCGATCCTGCCCTATACTATTCCCACACAAAGGCGATTTACCCTTTGAAACATAGTCACTAATAAAACTGATGGTTCGAGCTTGGGCCTCTGCCTCACTTATGCCATTATTCAAAACCCTGTCGACTAAACCTGATCTAGTGTGATGTTCCGTATTCCAGTCATCCATACCCGAAATTAATTTTTCACTCTGTCGAACGGCTATCACCGGACCCTCTGCGATTATATTGAGTTGAGAGTCAGTAATAATCGTTGCTATCTCCAAAATACGCTCTAAATCTGGGTTAAGACCGGTCATTTCGAGATCCATCCAGACTAAATTTTTAGAAAAACTAACCATAATTCAAACCATAACTACTGAAGGTGCGTGTAAACCAGCATCTTTGAAGTTACTAAATTTATCCCACAGTTGCTACAACAAACGAATCTATGTTTAATGGGGCATCATGACGCTTCCTCCTATTATCGAACCTCAAGACCTCCGTAAGATCATGGAATGCCAGAATCTGATAATAATAGATCTGTGCAGACAAGACCTATACTCTAAAATGCACCTTCCCGGAGCAATTCACGTCAACCCAGCGGAACTTATTTCTGGAAGACAACCGGCCAGTGGTAAAATAGCCAGATTGGAGCAGCTCGAGGCGCTATTCACAAAAATAAGCTACGGTCCTGAAAAGCAGATCGTCGCCTACGATGATGAAGGTGGTGGTTGGGCTGGAAGATTTATATGGACACTCGATGTGATAGGTCATAAGTCGCGTGCTTACTTAAATGGAGGTTTATTATCTTGGTATGCAGCAGGATTAGAGCTAACAGAAAGCATCCCCGAAAGCTATCCTGGTAACTCTATCAAACTCGAACTTAAGGGGAAGGTAATCGCATCAAAGTATGACGTGATGAATTCAATACATGATTCTGAAACTATCATTTGGGATGCAAGGTCAGCAGAGGAATATTCAGGCCAACGCATAAATGCTAGTCGTGGTGGACATATTCCAGGAGCAATAAACTTAGATTGGCTTGATGTGATGGATAGAGATGATAACTGTAGAATTCGTGACAACATCGCAGAAGTTCTTAAACATCATGGAATCACACCAGACAAGAAAATAATTACTCATTGCCAAACTCATCACAGGTCTGGACTAACTTACATTGTCGCCAAAGCACTCGGATACGATGTAAAAGCATATGATGGTTCATGGTCTGAATGGGGAAATGATCCCGATCTACCTGTGGAAATGTAATGCACCCGTTTATAATCTTTCAGAATTTAGTCCCGCAGCATTTACTTTCCCGCATTATTGGCTCTATTGCCAAATCTGAAATCTGTTGGATCAAAAATATCTTCATCAAAACATTCATTCGCTGGTATAGGGTGAATATGCAGGAGGCAGAATCCTCAACACCGGAGGATTATCGATCATTCAATCATTTTTTTACACGAAGGCTCAGACCAAACCAAAGACAAATATTAGGGGATCTGACATCTCCTTGCGACGGCAGAGTGTCACAAGCTGGGCAAATTAAGAATGGTCGCCTGCTTCAGGTTAAGGGTATTGACTACTCGATAAATAAACTTTTGGGGAAAAATGATGTTGGAAATTATTTGAACGGTAGCTTCATCACGATTTATCTTTCACCAAAGGACTACCATAGAGTGCATGCCCCGATAGACTGTGAAATTATTCAAAGTAGATATATCCCTGGGAGACTATTTTCAGTTAATCAGTTAACTACAAATCAGGTTGAAGGATTATTCACTCGCAATGAACGGCTAATTTGTGAACTGGACACTGACTATGGGCCGGTATCTCTTATTTTTATAGGCGCGATGATAGTAGCAGGGATCAAAACAGTCTGGAGCGACTCGCCTTATACACCAAATACTTGTATTGAAGAAAAAATATTTAAACCCTCAAACTTCAAACAAGGAATGGAATTAGGACACTTCGAACTTGGATCGACTGTAATACTAGCAGCCCAAAAACAAATGGATTGGAATATAGCGCCTGGGGATCAAATACAACTAGGGCAATCGCTTATTAATTTTGCCGATGGTCACGGGCAAAATTAATCACTCGCGTAATATTTTTCTCACCCGAGAGGTACATTAATAAACGGTCGATACCAATAGCCACCCCAGAACAAGGATCCATCTTACCCATAGCAGTAACAGCAAGCTCGTCGAGGGGAATAAGTGGAAGACCACGTCGTCTCCGATAGAGATTATTTTGCAAAAATCTCTCTCGTATTTCTTTAGTATTACGAAGCTCAGAATAACCATTTGCAAGTTCCAAACCTCCAAGAAAACATTCAAATCTCAAAGCCACCATCTCGCCCTCCTCGTTGGGTTGTATTTGGGCGAGGGCAGCTTGGCACGCCGGAAAATCAGTGACAATAGCAGCTTCCAAATGTTTCTCCACGAGAGTGGAGAATATTAGGTCAAGATAATCGGAGAGGTCTTCTTCCCCCAAAAGGTGAGAACAGTCAAGCTCCTTCTTACAAACGAAAGCTCTAAGATCTTCTATAGAGGCTATGTGTGCATTTACGTTACAGAAATTCTCGAAAATCTCCTTATAAGTGATGACTTGAAATTGAATTCCACAAATTGCTTGAAATAGCTCCTGCACTTCGCAAATCAGATCTTCTACAGTATATTGAGGGCGATACCATTCTAACATCGTAAACTCAATATTGTGGTTCGCACCTAATTCACTCCCGCGGTACACTGGACATACTTGATAAATTGGACCGCTTCCTCCTGCAACTAGCCTTTTCATGGCATATTCAGGTGAAGTCTGTAAGTATCCAATTTTAGATCCCAAGAGTACGGTGAGATTATCAAGATACGGATCGCTGGCGCCAGCCATTCCCAGAGTGGGTGTTGTTACTTCTAAAACATTTCTTTCAGAGAAAAAAGCACGAAGCTTAATTAGAAGATTGTTCCTAAGAATAAGAGTTTCTTGATTGACTTCCGTAGCCCACTTATTCTCCATGCGATGCTAAGCTTTGACTCTATTCTGGTAATCCCCAGTACGAGTATCAACCCTAATAATTTCTCCTGCATTAACGAACAGGGGAACCTTGACAACCGCACCAGTGGCAAGTGTAGCTGGCTTAGAACCCCCTTGAGCTGTATCACCCTTGAGTCCGGGATCAGTATCAACAATCTCCAAATCTACGAAATTTGGTGGATTTACCACAATAGGATTTTCATTCCAAAGGGTGACGACATACTTCTCATTCTCTTTAAGCCAGGGGATACATTCCTCTACTGCCGCCTTGTCTGCAGCAAGTTGATCGTAACTACCATCAGTCCTCATAAAATGCCAATACTGACCATCGGTATACACATATTCCATATCCAAATCCATTACGTCAGCCGCTTCTAACGACTCTCCCGATTTGAATGTTCGCTCCCAAACACGCCCGGTTTTAAGGTTCTTGAGTTTAACTCTATTAAATGCCTGTCCTTTCCCAGGCTTCACAAACTCATTATCGACAATACTACATGGGTCCCCTTCAAGAATAACTTTAAGACCAGATTTAAATTCATTGGTAGAATAACTCGCCATCAGTCTCTCATTAATTAGTAGTGGCCTAATGATACTCCGAACTAAGGATGCTTTGTACGATCAATCTTGGCAATGGCATCTAAAAAATTCTCTAACGAATATTGAAGAACTTGCAGAAGCACTAAATATTAAGCTTCCAGATGTCCCGACAAATTTCCCTTTACTTGTTCCTTTACCGTACCTCAACCGGATTAAAAAGGGTGATCCAAATGATCCCTTACTTCTTCAAATTTTGCCGATAGGAAAAGAAAATATGCCTACGCAAGGGTTCTTAAAAGATCCACTGGAAGAAGTTAGTCAGACTAAGAGTCATGGAATAATTCATAAGTACCATGGACGAGTCCTTATCGTTGCTACTGGTAGCTGTGCAATAAACTGCCGTTACTGCTTTAGACGTCATTTCCCCTATAACGAATACAAATTATCAAAGAAAGATTGGCGAGAGATAGAGGAATACGTTACCAAAGATCCTTCCATAAAGGAGATCATTCTAAGCGGAGGAGATCCGTTGATAATGACGGACAAGCGTTTAAACGAATTTATTGGCAGAATCAAAGAACTCAAGCAAGTTACCCATTTGCGCGTGCATACGAGACTGCCAATTGTAATCCCTCAACGTGTCACAGAGGATTTAATTAGTTGGGCCGGAGAAACGAAATTACGCACCATATTTGTGATACATGCTAATCATGCGAATGAGCTTGATGATGCTGTTGGTAGCGCCATATTGCGACTCAGATCAGCAAACGTTTCCGTCCTTAATCAAAGTGTATTACTAAAAGGCATTAACGCTAATCTCAAATCACTCGTTGATCTTTCATGGCGATTGTCCAATCTCGGCGTTATACCTTATTACTTACACCTGCTAGATAAGGTTTCGGGATCTGCACATTTTGATGTTCCTGAAGAATTAGGTATTCAATTAGTGGATCAGATGACTGCCCAACTACCTGGGTATTTGGTTCCGAAATTAGTTCGAGAAGTTCCCGACGCACCAGCAAAAGTTCAGATAAGAGGTTAACCAAAGGAATCTATCGATAACAATCGAGCCCATAATTAAACACAAAAGCAAGAAAATAGTATCAAGGGCTCAATGTATCCCTGTCGCGGATGCCCATTAGATATAGGATACTGTCCAGACCAAGAGTAGAGATAGATTGTTTTGCATTTTCTCTTAGGAAAGGTTTAGCGTGAAAAGCAATGCCCAAGCCAGCGGCCTGCAGCATTTCTAAGTCATTAGCTCCATCACCGACTGCCACAACTTGCTGCAAAGAAATATTTTCTTTTTTTGCAAGCATACGTAGGAGTTCAGCTTTTTTTTCTGAGTCTACAATGGGTTCTCGAACATGACCTGTTAATTGGCCATTGATTATTTCAAGCTCATTGGCGAAGACATAATCTATACCAAGCGTATTCTGTAGGACTTTACCAAAATACATAAAACCACCAGACAGGATTGCTGTTTTATAACCCAATTTCTTAACTGAACTTACAAGGTTTTTTGCCCCCTCTGTTAAAGGTAAACGACTAGCAATTAATCTCATTTTCTCTTCTGGCAAACCGGCCAACAAGGACACTCTCCGTTTCAAACTTTCGCGGAAGTCCAAGCGACCGTGCATTGCTTGTTCTGTTATCGCCGCAACTTCAGAAGCAGAACCCACCAGTTTAGCCAACTGGTCAATAACTTCAGTCTTAATGAGGGTTGAATCCATATCGAAGGCTATAAGCCTCCTGTGCCGACGGAAAACATTGTCTTCCTGAACAGCTATATCAATATCCTGATTTGAACAAACTTTGAGCAAGGCTTCCCTAAAGGACTTATTAACTTCTCCTCGAAGGGAAAATTCAATACAAGCTTTTGTGGTTGTATTATCCGCACCATTATCATCTGATAAGGGAACACGACCCGATAGTCTTGTAATATTATCGATACTTAAACCATAGGTTTCAATGACCTTACAAACCACAGCCAAGTGAGTTGCGTCTATTCTGCGCGCCAACAAAGTAAGAATTTGGCGATTACGGCCTTGCATCCCCACCCAATTCTCATAACTATCCGAGTCAATCGGGGTAAATTTAGCCACAATACCTAAGTTGCTAATCGCTTTCTTTAAAGAGTCTAATCCCACAGGCAAACTCACCAGAAGCCCCAATGACAGATGGTTATGTATCACAGCCTGCCCAACATCCAAGATCGCAGCGTCAAACTCTGACAACAGGACTGTCATCTCGGATGTTAACCCTGGCCTATCCTCACCAAATATGTTTATAAGTATAAGCATAATATCAAATGTCGACTTGTCTAGATTAACCTTACAACAATATCAAATAGGCATATGTTTATTCAGTTATACTTATCTTTTTCTTAGATAGCGACCAGGATGTCAGTGTTTCCCTTGGGTTCTTTCCGACTTCAATATATATTGGCATCCTTAGCTCCTGCACTTATTGTAAGTTTCTTTGTCACATTATTTACCATAAATCTCGTACATTCTGTTACCAGAGAAGAAATTCTGCGATCTGCTAACGCACTTGCTAACCAAGTAGCGATCATATCAGCTGAACACCTTGTTAATAACGATGCGTTATCCCTGAATATAATGCTACGCCGACTTTGCTTAGAAACCGATTTCGAGATAGCAATGATCTTTGATGAGGGGCGCAATGTTATCGCACGAGCTGGTGAATCTAAAGACAGCCATCTCACATTTATTCGCGATATTACCTTCCAAAACTCGATGATCGGGAAACTCGAAGTCGGATTGAATTTAAACACCTCATTCAGTTTCGAGCTTGTGACAAAAATGATACTTCTATTTTTAATTTCATCCATATGCATGGGGGTTGCCATTTGGTCTGGTAGCGTTGCAAAGTTCACGCGGTTGAGAAACTTCGATGGGCCGAATCAACAAATAGAGGAAGCTAAAGAGGAGATATGTTACTTGGTCCTGAAATTAGAGCCCTTTGCACTCACTCACACGTATAGTGAAGCACTATCTAACCTGTGTAAAACCCATTCGGGTGAGAAGAGGATTCTTGGTAAAAATCTAATCATTAGCTTTCGCTCCGGTAATCACGTAGAGAACGGGATTCTTTTTGCATTGCATATCAGAGCTATTAGCGAGTTGCTACCTGAGAAATCAAGCTTTGAGGGAGGATTAGATGTTGGCAAAGATGCCGAAACCACTCGTAAACAGGCCACGTATCTGGCTGGAATAAGCCAAGGTCAATTTATTATAAGTCACCGAGTACAAAATTATACTAAAGCCTTCGAAAATCAAAGTTTTGAACTGAAAGCAATACATCACAATCTAATGGAGGAAAATCAGGTGTTTGTTGCAGAGGAAGTAGGCACTTTAATCAAAGAGCAAGCCCTAGAAATTCTTAGTCTTTAACCCTTGGATAAGGTTTCTACCCCATCAACTTTGTGAAATCCTCTAGGTAGTTTTAAACCTCGACGAGCTCGCTCTCCCCGATAGTGCTCCAACTCACCCATCTTTAAATTAAGGGTTCGTTTTCCAGAGCTTACTACCAAAGTATCCTTTTCGGAAAAAACGATCAAACACGACATTATCTCAACACGCTCTCTAGAACGAGAAGAAGGTATATTTATAATTTTTATACCCTTTCCCCGAGACATTATTGGTAGATCCTTGAGTGGAAAAATTAGAAGTCGTCCCTCATTAGTAAACGCCGCCACTAATTCTTGATCGATATCTTCTACGGCTAAGGGTTGCATAGATAAGCTTCCCTTAGGCACAGATATTATAGACTTTCCGGACTTATTCTTCGTAACCATATCTGCCACACTCGTTATAAACCCATATCCAGCGTCGCTCGCTACCAAAACTTTTTGCTCACGTTCACCGATTATAACTCCAGTGAAACTAGCTTCGTCTGGTGGATTTAATCGACCTGTAAGAGGCTCCCCCTGTCCCCGAGCAGATGGTAGAGTATGCGAGTCTAAAGAATACGTCCTGCCAAATGAGTCCATAAAAACAGCTTCTTGATTAGATCGACCAGGGGCCGAGGCCAGATATTCATCACCACTTCGATAGTTAAGATCTCTGGGGTTTGTTTCATGCCCCTTTGCTGCCCGGACCCACCCGTTACTAGAAAGAATAATTAATACTTGTTCCGTGGAAATAAGATCTTTATCGCTAAACGCAATAGCCTCTTGTCTTTCCACGATAATTGATCGGCGATCATCGCCAAAGGACAACGAATCATTTGAGAGCTCTTGTTTGAGGAGAGTTGTTAATTTTGACTTGGATTTAATAATTGCTTGAAGGCTCTCGCGCTCAACCTTTAATTCATCTCTCTCACCCAGAATTCGTTGTTCTTCAATTCGAACTAGTTGTCGTAACCTTGTATCAAGAATAGCATCAGCTTGAATCTCTGATAGTTTGAACATTGTCGTAATCGCAGCTTTCGGATTCTCTTCCTCTCGCACTATACGAATAATTTCATCGAGATTTAGATAAGCGACTAATAGACCGTCTAGGATATGGATACGTGCTAGAATTTTATTAAGACGATGTTCCAGTCGCTTAATAACTGTGGCAGAGCGAAACGCCAACCACTCTTTTAGGAGAGGGACAAGAGGACGAACTCTCGGCCGACCATCAATTCCAATCATATTAAAATTAACACGATATGATCTTTCTAGGTCAGTTGTAGCAAAAAGATGACTCATTAGCTGATTGGTATTTACCCTATTTGACTTAGGCACTATGACAATTCTAGTTGGATTTTGATGATCAGATTCGTCTCTTATATCTACAACCATAGGCAACCTTTTAGCATGCATTTGAGCAGCAATTTGCTCAAGAACCTTGGATCCTGAAACCTGATGAGGTAATGCGGTAATAATTATCTCACCTGATTCAATGATAAATATCGCTCGCGCTCGAATTGAGCCTCGACCAGTTTCGTAAATATCATTAATAGTATCCGCAGAAGCAATAATCTCAGCCCCAGAAGGAAAATCTGGACCTTTTATTAGCTCACATATTTCCCTATTAGTTGAGTTAGGCTTTTCTAAGAGACGAATACAAGCTGACGTGACTTCATTCAAATTATGAGGAAGAATATCCGTTGCCATACCAACCGCAATACCCATTCCACCATTCAACAAGATATTCGGAACACGAGCCGGAAAATAACTAGGCTCATCAAGGGTGCCATCAAAATTAAGATGCCAGTCAACGGTTTCTTGATCCAATTCGCCTAACAAGACTTCAGCATACTTTGTTAATTTTGATTCTGTATACCTCTGCGCTGCAAAAGATTTTGGATCATCTGGAGATCCCCAATTACCCTGTCCATCAACTAAAGGATAACGATAATTAAACGACTGGGCCATCAACACCATGGCTTCATAACAAGCACTATCGCCATGCGGGTGAAACTTTCCTATGACATCACCTACCGTTCGTGCAGATTTAGAATATTTTGCAGAGGCATGAAGCCTAAGCTCTGACATCGCATAGATAATACGCCGTTGCACTGGCTTCAACCCATCACCAATATGAGGGAGTGCTCTATCATTGATGACATACATTGCATAGTTGAGCATCGCTGCTTCGGTAAAAGCTTCGACACTAACTGACTCTGCGACATCCGAATTAAGGTTATCAATCATCGCTTTACATCTTTACCATAAATGATTCAAACTATTTCCGCTTGGTGTCCCTTTTTTTCTAACCATGACTTACGATCTCCAGCTCTTTTTTTAGCGAACAGCATATCTAATAATTCATGTGTAGATTTTAGCTTATCAGGTTTTAGCTGAATCAAGCGCCTGGTATCCTCTGCCATAGTCGTTTCTCTAAGCTGCGAAGGATTCATCTCACCCAACCCCTTGAACCGCTGCACTGAAATCTTGCGATTCTTTTTCTCATTCGACAAACTGTCCAAAAACTTTTGTCGATCAACCTCATCTAAAGCATAGTAAACATCTTTACCAACATCGACACGATACAGAGGAGGCATCGCGACAAATAAATGACCTGTTTCAACTAACAACGGAAAATGCTTTACAAAAAGAGCAATCAGTAAACTAGATATATGAAGCCCGTCAGAGTCTGCATCGGCTAGGATGCAGACTTTCCCATAACGCAGCCCCTTTAAATCAATGGATCCTGGATCAATCCCCAGTGCAACAGAGATATCGTGCACCTCCTGAGATGCAAGAATCTGGCTAGAATCTATCTCCCAAGTACTAAGAATTTTACCTTTAAGAGGAAGTATTGCTTGAGTCTCTCTGTCTCTGGCTTGTTTCGCGGATCCACCAGCGGAATCCCCCTCGACCAAGAATAACTCCCCTCGCATGGCCTCCTGACAAGTACAATCTGCAAGCTTGCCCGGTAATGCTGGGCCAGAGGTTACTTTTTTCCTAGCAACTTTTTTGCTTTCTTTAAGGCGATTCTGAGCATTATTGATGGCAAGCTCAGCTATAGCCTCTCCATCAGAAATATGCTGACTAAGCCAAAGACTAAAATTATCCTTGACGATATTAGAAATAAAATTAGCAACCTGACGAGAGTTTAACCTCTCTTTCGTTTGTCCGGAAAACTGAGGGTCAACAATTTTAGCCGAAACTACATAGCTACACTTATCCCAAACATCTTCTGCTGAAATTTTTAATCCTCTCGGCAGAAGATTCCGAAATTCACAGAACTCTCTCAGAGCTTCCAGCAAACCGCTTCGCAAGCCATTTACATGTGTACCACCCTGAATGGTGGGGATAAGATTGACATAACTCTCTGTTATCCCATCTCCGCCTCCGGGCAACCATTGAATAGCCCAATCGACCCCTTCGTTTATTCCCGAAGACGAACCAATAAAAGGATTCTTTGGTAAAAGTTCGAACCCATCTAACTCAGAAAGCAAATAGTCAGAAAGACCATCTTCATAATACCAATTAAACTGTTCCTCTTTTTTATTCGCAGTAGTTTCATCAGTAAACGAAACCCTCAATCCTGGACACAAGACAGCCTTTGCTCGCAGCATGTGCTTCAAACGAGGAACTGAGAACTTTGGCGAATCAAAATATTGCGGATCAGGCTTGAAATCGATTAATGTACCTGTATTCCTTTTTCCAACTTTATCTTTAACAGTTAGACTCTGTGACTTTTTCCCTCCCTTGAAAGCCATATGGTGCAGATTGCCATCACGCTTAACAAATACTTCCAGGGATTCCGATAACGCATTGACTACCGACACACCAACGCCGTGGAGGCCACCAGAGAATTTATAGTTCTCACTATTAAACTTAGCTCCAGAATGTAATTTCGTCAGGATAAGCTCAACACCAGACACTTTCTCTTTCTTATGGAGATCAACAGGCATACCGCGACCGTCATCATTTACTGACATAGATCCATTTTTTCTTAGGACTACACGGATCTCAGTAGCAAACCCCGCTAATGCTTCGTCTACAGAATTATCAATAATCTCTTGAGCAAGATGATTTGGCCTCGCGGTATCAGTGTACATGCCTGGCCGCTTCCTTACAGGATCTAGCCCTTCTAGTACCTCAATCGAATCTGCTTTATACAGGCTGGCCATTTATAACCCAACAAAATAATTTTTATCAAATAAATTAAAACAACAAGAAAAATTCATCGTCTAGTTGGGAAGAAAATTATAACTCGAGAAACCTCATTCCCCTAGTTTTTAGGGTAGCCAAGAATAAGTCTTATCCAAAGAATACCCATGTCGTAAACAAAAAGTTAACAGTTCTCCAAGAAAACGGTTGATCTGAGACTTTTCGTCAGGTTGATACATTTCTGGATTATCAATTGGGTAACGATATCTAAGATTTCGGTGCCTTTCAAAGCTTACAACTTCTGCTGTACAAAGATCGTGATATACGCGAACTTCGAGACGAGGCCACTTTAACAAAGACGTTTCCATTTCACATTCTACTCTTATTGATAACATGGTAGTGTAAGGACACCATTCTGAAATTGATATCGTCACGAGAGAGCCATCCTCAGTGGTGCCTTGGACACCAAATTCCATACAATTAGCGTCTCGAAGATTCGGAAACAAACGATGAAGGCGAAAATAATTAGCGTCGCATTCTGCCATATCCGATATCAGGTTAGGAACATACCTAAGTTTTTTCATTTAAAGCGGTCTTGATTCCATCAAATTAACGTAACGCACAATCTTCTATCTAGAACCCACTAGAACCCACGAAAAGCATGATAATAAAAATATAAGAAAACTTGCAATTCATTACTCTACTTCGTTCCAGCCGAACCCCAATAAAGAGGTTGTTTATGCACAAGTCCTTCATTTTAGTTGCGCTAAGATTAGCCGTTCAACCCTCTCTATGGCACCTTGATTACGTTCATAAACAGCCGTTGCCCTGCGTACCATTAACGACCGCCTATCAATATTTTTCAAAAGTAAATGCAGCGTATTTATAAGTTCTTCTAAGTCAGAAACAGTAATAATTGCATCTTTTTCAATAAAGTCTTCCAGCAATTCTTCAACGTTATCTAGATGGGGTCCCATTATTACCGGTAAATTAGCAGTGACTGCTTCTATGAAATTATGGCCACCAACGGGGACAAAACTTCCCCCGATAACGGCAATTTCACAAGCACCATAGAAATAACTTAACTCACCCATACTGTCCAAGATAAAAATATCTGTACTTGCATCACATGGTCTTCCAGTGCTGCGCCGGTTAACTACCATTCCCTGTCTTTTTACCACAGCCTCAACTTCCTCAACTCTAGAGACATGGCGCGGAGCAATTACTAACATAAGGTCAAGCCATTCTGATTTTAGTTCCTCGAAAGCTTTAACCAATAATTGCTCCTCACCGGCATGGGTACTGGAGGCAATAATTTTTCTCTTAGGCCCAAGAATTTGAATGGCAGACTTTAATCTGTGATGATTTTTGGATTGGTGGATAGAGTTAAATTTGATGCTACCCGCTACATACAACTTAGAATTTTCAAGACCCAAGTCAACGAAACGTTTACCATGAGCGGGCTTTTGTACTGCAACAATATCTAATTTTTTTAGCATCTGAGATGCAAAGTTACCTATGAACCTATAAGACTTCGCAGATCTCTCGGATAGCCTAGCATTCACCGATAAAATCTTTGTTCCACGAGCATGAGCATAGTGGATCATGTTAGGCCATAATTCTGTGTCAACTATTACAAGCACCTGGGGACGTATACGAAAAAGAAAACGTTTCATAGCACCCGAGAAGTCATAGGGGGCATAATAATTCTCCACCCGAGCGCCCAAAAGGGCGTCGCAGCGCTCCCGGCCAGTAGGGGTCATATTGGTCATCACAATTTCGCAATGCTTTTCTAGCAACCGATTGACCAATGGTACAACCGCGATAGTTTCGCCGGCAGACACAGCATGAACCCAAATAATAGGCTTTAGAGAAACCTTCCTTGGTACAAACCCCAATCTCTGAAATGGATTCTCCCTATAAGCAGGCTCCTTTAAAGACCTCCATAACAAACGTATAAAGACAAGTGGTAGTAATAAATAAAATAATAAATCATAAAAAATTCGTGACATACAAGTAACCGAGACAAGAGTCCTATGCTGTTATACTAGTACTTTTGACAACTATACACTTCATGATTAAAACTGACATTGCTATTGTTGGCGGTGGTATAACAGGATTGTGGCTACACAGTCTGCTAAAAGCCCGTGGCTATCAGGCTCTTTTATTTGAAAAAAGCAGACTTGGGTCAGGCCAAACGTTGGCATCACAAGGAATGATACACGGGGGTCTAAAATATAATCTCGATGGCGTGACAGGATCTGCATCAGAAACTATCTCGTCGATGCCGGACATCTGGAGAGCATGTCTCTCCGGGGAAAGCGACGTTGATCTGAGTGATGTAGGTTGTGTCGCGTGGCAATATCATATTTTTTCTGACGGCAGGTTTGGTAATAAATTATCAGCTTTTCTTGGGAGTCGTGCTCTACGAGGCGGTCCAAGAATGCTTTCACGAAGAGAATTGCCTCCCCCCTTCAACAATGATGAGTTCAAGGGTGTCGTTTATGAAATACCAGATTTGGTTCTGGATACACCGTCACTGATACAAACGTTGGCTAAGACAGATCGGAACGATTTGATTGAGGCAAAGGCGTCACCCATACCGCAAGAAGGGCCTGGAATAAATAGCCTAATCCTAGAAGACGGAACGAAGATTAAGGCAAAATATTTCATTTTTGCGGCGGGTATCGGTAACGAAGAACTAATAGCCGAAAGCAATATTTCAGTAGCCACCCAAAGACGAGGACTTCACCAGGTTCTAGTAAAAGGTACATTACCATTTCTAAATGGTCACGCCGTCAGTCTTCGATCGAAGGATAAACCACGATTCACAGTCACATCCTACAGGATGAATTCGAAAACTACTTGGTATCTCGGAGGAGACCTGGCGGAAACAGGCGTCGAGCGAGGATCAAAAGATCAAATCGACTTCACAAAGCAGGAGCTTAACCAGTTTTTACCATCGATTGATATAGAAACTTGCGAAATTACCACACTCCGCATTGAGCGAGCTGAACCTCGGGACCGAAATAAGCTTAGACCGGACCGACCCTCGTGTGTGCGAGATGGAAATGTAATCGTTTGCTGGCCTATCAAACTTACATTAGTGCCATTACTAGCGGAAAAAGTATTAGCGCAAATCACGCTTAGTTCTCCAAATAGCGGTGCAAGCGATACTTCTATGTTGAAAAAAGCACAAGTTGGAGCTTATCCCTGGGATAATTTACTGTGAAACATTTTTCAGCAGATGACATGCGGCAAATCGGGGAAATTAACATCTCACCAATTGGTCTTGGCACAGTGAAATTCGGCCGTAATACAAATGTAAAGTATCCTCACCCTTTCGATCTTCCATCATTAAAAGATCTAAGAGTATTCTTGGACTTAGCTCATGCTCTTGGGGTCAATTTTCTTGATACTGCTCCAGCTTATGGCGAAAGCGAGAATCGATTAGGCCAACTAATAGCTAAGCAGAGACATGATTGGATTATTTCCACTAAAGTGGGTGAAGATTATCAAGGAAGTTCAGTTTTTAATTTCTCTTCTAAACATACTCGTCTTAGCATAGAAAAGAGCATGAAAAAACTGCGTACAGAATATCTGGATATTGTATTTATTCACTGTAATGATAATGATTTAGAAAATCTACGATCTACAGACGTGATTAGCTCGCTCAGAGCCATGCAAGAAAAGGGTTATGTTCGCTATATAGGGGCATCAACAAAGACCTTAGCCGGAGGGTCTTATGCAATAGATAACACTGACCTAGTAATGGTTTCCAACACATCCAGCCAATTGCCCATACTAGAAAAAGCCCACACAAAAAAAAAGCCAACTATAATTAAAAAGCCGCTTCAGAGCGGATTTTCCACCAATATTCACTCTAGCATTAAAAAGGCGCTTGCTCATCCGTCAGTCGCCAGCATAATCGTTGGCAGTATCAACAAGGCGCACCTCAGAGCTAATATTAAATATGCTACATCTCTCTGATTTTTTCTACCAACGCACTCGTAGAACAATCCTCAACGAGCGATACAACTCGAACCTCACCATTATATGCTCTCACAATCCCCCCCCCAACAACTTGGTCTACAGAGTAGTCTCCTCCTTTCACCAATATATCCGGCTTTAGTAACCTTATTAACTCTTCAGGAGTATCTTCATCAAATGACACCACCCAATCGACATCTGCTAGTCCTGCTAAAGTAGTCATTCGATGATCAAGTGTTACGAGCGGCCGACCATCACCTTTTTGCCGAGCCACTGAATGATCGCTATTAACTGCAACAACAAGACGATCACCAAGACTTCTCGCCTCTTTTAAATAATTCACATGGCCGGCATGTAATAAATCGAAACATCCGTTAGTCATGACTATTTTTTCACGCTGAAGTTTAGCTTCGTTAACAACTTTTAATAGTTGTTCTCGGGACATTTTTCCTTTATCAAAGTCTAAATGACCAGCTACTTCTTGTCGCAGTTCAGGACCGCTCACACTTGTAATTCCAAAATGTCCTACAACCAGACCTGCTGCTATGTTAGCTAAGCCCACTGCGTCAGTTAAAGTATTTCCTGCTCCCAGTGCAGAGCAGACAGTAGCAATCACTGTATCTCCTGCTCCAGACACATCATATACTTCCCTAGTCCTTGCAGGATAATGCGTCACACTGCCAGTTTTTTCTAATAAAGTCATACCTTCTGAAGATCTCGTCACTAAAATTGCATCTACCGATATGTCATTCATTAACTGTTGGCATCGCTTCGTCATCTCCAACTCTGTATCCCACTGTCCAATCGCATAAGACAATTCAAGGATATTTGGTTTTATAATTGTTGCACCCTGATACTCTTTAAAATTTTTGAATTTCGGATCTACCATAACCGGCTTTTTATAAGCTCGTGCTTGAGCTATGAGATGCTGTGGATCCGTAATCACGCCTTTATCATAGTCAGACAAAAGTAAGTTGTTCGCTTGAGACATACTCTCATCTAAAAGAGTTCGTAAAACTTTTTCATCCATCGGTTCGTATAATTCGAAATCCGCACGGAGAAGCTGCTGATTACGGCTTACAATACGTAACTTAGTCGTAGTCCTGTAACCGGGTTGCTTATGCAAGCGACATGATATTCCCGCACTATCGAGTTTCTCTATCAGCACTTCACCCGACTCATCAGAGCCTACCATCCCTATTATTGCTACTTTAGCTCCTAAGGAAGCGACGTTAAGAGCCACATTAGCTGCAGCCCCAGGCCGATCTTCTATATCCTTTACACCAACTATTGGAATTGGCGCCTCAGCCGAAACTCTTTCCGTAATACCGTGCCAATATCTATCCAGCATCAAATCGCCAATGACGAGGACTGACGCATTATCGAATCGAGGTAATTTCATTAGAAAAATCTCTCTTTATGCAGTCTAATCATATCATAGTGATTAAATGAGCCGCGTTAAAATAAAAAGCTTGAGCAATTCAACGATATTACAACTAAGGTTCTTGCATCCCCGTTTTTGGTTTACGTGGGTGGGACTTGCTTTGATATTTGTAATTATCCATTTTCCTCATCCTTGGAGACTCTGGTGTGGATCTATTCTAGGGAAAATGGGGTATTACTTTGCTCTTGATCGAAAGAATATAGTCGATATTAATTTGTCTATTTGCTTCCCTGAGTTATCAGAAACAGATAGAAAAAAACTTAACAAAAAAGTCTTTCGATCCGCAGGTCTCAGTATTATAGAAACAGCATTAGTTTGGCTTCGCTCACCTATAACATTTCGAAATCTTGCCAAAATTGAGGGTCTTGAACACTTAGAAACTGCTCTCAAACAAGACAAAGGGGTTGTTCTAGTTGGGATGCACTTTTCTACGTTGGATTTTTGTGCAGCAATTCTCTCCAGCTATTGTAAATTCGATGTAATGTATCGCGGCAACAAGAATCCACTGATAGAAGCCATTATGAATCGTGGGCGGGTAAAAAATTTTTCGAATGCAATAGAACGGAAGGATGTTCGATCAGTAATCAAAAGTCTGAAGCAAGGTAGAGCAGTCTGGTATGGTCCAGATCAAGACTATGGTCGCGCTCACTCAGTATTTGTACCTTTTTTTGGTTATCCAACAGCAACAATTTCAGCCACATCACGCATTGCAGGGATAAACAAATCGCCGGTAATAATATTCACTCACTATCGTCTTCAAGGCGACTCTCGTTATCGAATATGCCTGAGTAAGCCTTTAGATAACTTCCCTTCCAAGGACCCTGTGCTTGATGCCTCTCGCATTAATGGGGAAGTCGAAAAAGCTATTAAAAAAGCTCCAGAACAATATTGGTGGTTACATAGAAGATTCAAAACTCCTCCGAAGGGGAAAAATCGACCTTACTAAAAGCTAGCATAGGCGGGAGCTGTTTTAGTTTCTTTGAAAAACTTTCAATAAAAAACTCTTGATCTAATCGTTCTCTTGCTGTGAAGCCAAGCTCTGATCTTTGATCAGAGGAGAGTCTATATAATCTCTGCAGGTTCCTAGTTAGTTCTTCCTGACCCGAAAATCTAATACCAACATTGCAAAGGACGTCATCAAGGCCGGGGGCATCACTCGCAATGATAGGCAACCTAGCGAACATGGCTTCGAGAAGGACAACACCAAAAGCCTCCGCTTCACTAGATGGCATTACAAAACAATCAAAAGCTTTGTAATATTGCGCAGCTCGATCCAAATGACCAACAAAAAATACTTGATCTAGGATGCCGAGACTTTTGGCCAAATCAGTAAGAGACGATGCTTGAGGACCGTCCCCGAGAATAACTAGAACGCAATTATCATCAAATTCGGCAGCTGCAAAGGCTATAAGTAATAAATCGAACCGTTTCTTTTCTATAAGTCGGCCTACTGCTCCAAATATGAAATAATCAGAACTTATCCCAAACATTTCCCGAGCTGTTTCCCGGCTTAATAACTTGGCATCCTTACTTAAAGCATGACCCAGCACATGAATTCTTCTATCTCGAGCAATTGAGGGAATTGCCTGTGCTATATTATTTGCTACAGATCTTGAAACAGCGATCAGATGTATTCCCCTTCGCCAGAACTTAAGAAATGAGGCTCGAGTGAATCTATGGAAAACATTGTGTTCATGCACAACCCCAAGGATCAGCAATGACCGATAGAAAAAACTAATCACTCCTGCAAGATAAATTGGCTTGTAACGATGTGCAATAACAATATCAAAGTTGGCCCTATAGAAAAAAACAAACAAACGACATAAAAGAGAGAATTTTACTCCCCGTAAAGACCTACTGGGACTATGTAGGTAAATCACCTTATCGCCCCCAGTTCTTTCCGTTATAATATTACTGGCCTGTCCCTTTAAATAAATCGTAGTGACATCTGCATTAGAAAATGCATCACAATATTGTCGGCAAATCAAAGGAAAGGGTCCCTTATAATCGTGACATAGCTGCAATATTTTTAATTTCCTCGACGCACTAACTGACATCGAAATTAGGCTTTGTTACGAGCAAATCTTCAAGAAATAAATATTCTAAATCTGAACCAAAAAACATATCTAGAGCATCAGAGGGAGAACAAACCATAGGCTCACCTCTCCGATTCATTGAAGTATTAAGTAGAGCTCCATTACCGGTAAGCTTCTCCATTTCCTTAAGCAAGTCGTAGTATCTAGGATTGAAGTCTTTTTTGACGATTTGCACACGCGAAGTACCATCCTCATGAACCACCTCTGGAATTCGGTCTGCCCAAGATTTAGCCACTTCAAATGTAATGGTCATAAAGGGTGCTGGGTGTTCTGTCTGAATAACTTCAGGGGCGACAGAATCGAGAATGCTAGGACAAAATGGACGCCATCGCTCGCGGAATTTAATCTGTTCATTTATCTTATCTGAAATGCCAGCACAGCCAGGGTTGCCAAGAATACTTCTCCCACCAAGAGCTCTTGGCCCGAACTCCATCCTACCCTGGCACCAAGCGATAGGATTCCCTTCACAAAGGAGCTTTGCTGCTGCCTTCGCCACATGTTTAATCCGTCGGTACATTGGTTTTTTCTTATGTAATTTACACGCCTGAATACACTCATCTGAGGTATAAGAGGGGCCAAGATATACGTGCTCCATTTTCTCTGGGTAAATCCCTCGTTTCCAGGTAGCATAAGAAGCAGCGCCTAATGCAGAACCAGCATCACTCGCCGCTGGCTGCACGAATAGCTCATCTACATAAGGCAACTGTAAAATCTTCTGGTTCAACTTCACGTTCAACGCACCTCCTCCCGCAAAAACAAGCTTTCCCGTTTCCTCAAGTATATCCTTAAGGTAGCAGTCAATTAGAGCAAGTGACACGTCTTCATAAAGTTTCTGTATCGCTGAGGCGTAATGAATATAGGGATCATCTGCCACATCGCCTTGCCGTCTTGGCCCCAACCAATCCACCAACTTTTGTGAAAAATAAAAACCTCTACCCCCCTCCTTGTAACGCCTAAGACCAACAGTATTCACTAAACTAGTGTTAACCCTAATATCTTTACCGTCGAAAGCGAGCAATCTCGATAAATCATAACGATCGCTATCACCATATGGAGCCATGCCCATGACCTTATATTCCCCATCCAACATTTCAAAACCAAGGTATTCTGTAAAAGATGCATATAGCTGACCAAGAGAATCAGGGTCGAAAAATTCCTTAATTCGATGAATGTCACCATTTTCTCCATACCCAAAGAAAGTCGTGGCATATTCTCCCTTCCCATCAATACCTAGAATTGCTGTCTTTTCCCGAAACCCACTGAGATGGTAGGCACTGCTAGCATGAGCAATATGATGCTCCACTGGATCAAAATCAATTTTATGCCAATCAATATCAAGATCATCCAACAAACTACGAACCCGCTTAACATTACGACGGTAATGTCTATTACCATTTAGCAAAGCATCGAGGGACCGTTCAGGTGCATACCAATACCTTTTGGCAAAATGCCAACGTGCAGGCGATAACAAACTTACTTTAGCAAAAGGGAATGCAACAACATCAATATCCCCAGGCTTAACTCCTCCAAAATCCATGCAAAATTTCGCTGCGTTGAGCGGCATCCTATCTTTGGCATGTTTATCACGAACAAAACGTTCCTCTTCAGCAGCAGCTATAAGCTTTCCATCAATATAAAGAGCCGCGGAAGGATCGTGCTTTAACGCGCCAGATAAACCGAGTACAGTGAGTGTCAAGAGCGAGTCTCTCTAAAAAAAAAAATCGTACTCTACTCTTTTATAGAATTAAACAGTTAGTTTACTCTGACTTCAAATTCATTGATAAGATCAGATAGCAATCTACTAAGGCCTCGTTTGATAGCAGGTTGATCTCTCCAATTTTCCATAAAACGCTCCAAATCATGTCTGAAGGCATCACTAAAACCTTTTCTCGTCGTGAACTCGCGCATAGAATCCAAGTCAATAAGCAAAGGTTTATGTTGGGACAATAGGAAATTTGTAGCCTTGAGGTCTCCATGGCAAATTTGGGATTCTGATAATTTAGTGAAAATATCTTTTAGAGCAGTTATTTCAATGGAAGTACTGTCTGTCAGATGGGAAGCTCGAAGAAATTCCCAAGCTGTAGGGCCTTCGATATACTCTGTAATCAAGTAAGCTTTTGAACCAAAAAACCCTAGCCTATTTTCGATCAACGCTAGCGCTTTAAGAGCAGGGATACCTAAAAACTCCAACCGAAATGCATTTTTCCAAGAAATCCTCGCTCTACTTACCCGCAATGCCAACTTTAATCCGTGGAAAAAACCCTTTACGTTATAGCGCTTTATTACTACTGAGCGATCGCTCAGCTTTACTAGCGAGACCGTAGCAGTATTTCCGCTCTTCAATATAAATCCGGAGTCAACGAACCTATCTGGATCTTGAATTACTTGTCTCATTTCATGATTGAAATTTTTACGCTCACAAACCATGAAACGAGTGAACGTCGAACTAGATACGAATCTTGTGCAGTCACGCACCGTTTTCCTTAGAAAAGAGCGCTTTCGAGTCTCTCTGGAACGTTGAATTTCAATCATTAGTTGATTCAACCTTCGCTTATCGTGCTGCCAGTTTCTGGCATTCTCATATTGAGTAAGTGCCGGCGGTACGAAATCATCAAGCTCTGCGGAAAATTGAGCAAAGAACAACGATAGATTCCTTAGGCTAAGACGCTCAGGAAGACTTTGCTGAGATTGCTTTCTTATACCTGCTCCATCAATAGTGTAACAAGCACCCTCACTCAGAAGAAAATTTTCTAAGTGAATATCTCTCTGTACAACACCGTTATCATGAAGTTGTGCCATAACCTCCATTACCTTGCCAACTAATCGATCTCTTTCCACTTGAAATTTTTGTAACTCCATATCTAAGCTAACGGCATCAGGTAAAAACTCAAATACTAGCAGCACACCTCCATCAGAAATCACGCCCTCCCAGAGCAATTTTGGAGTGGCAACGCCAGTATTTTGAATATGAGTTACACCCAGATGCTCTCGCGTAGAATTTCGTTTAGCATTTTTACCAAAAAATAATTTAACCAAAACAAGTCGGCCTTTATCATTTGCGAGTGCCACTAGTCTCTTTTTTGGTAAAAGGCGGAAAACTCGAAGAAATTGGATATCGATCCATGCCCCCCCTGACTTTTGTACACTCAGCAAGAACGGTGCCACAAGATTCCGATCTCGACTTACTAAGGACAGGCCGGTCATTCTTTCCATGCTGAGGGTAACTCCCTAACTCAAAAGTGTTAGCAATACGTACTACATTCTTTTAGTAAGCAATCCTAAATTAAAATATAGCGAGACATATAAGCAGAAAAGGTCTTTCGACTCCTGCCTGTATCGGTCTTTAAGCATGCGTCGCTTAGATTTCATGACTGGAATATGAATCGAGCAATTTTCATAAACATGAATAAGCAGCATACTACCGCGCATAATCATTTACCCCTGGAATCCATTTTAATGACCCAATCCGGCAAGTACTCGTAATCTTGCAGGTAAAACCGACTAGCACGTTTATATACTTGTCGCCAGAATTCGGCATCCTCAACCAACGTTCTTCGCAAGCTTTTACCACTATAAAAAACCATAAAACGGAATACATCACGGGAATTAATATTATAATTGAAGGAAGAGAAAAATAGGGCCCCAATATCCTTAACTCTCCATCTTAGAGGCGTGCGATTCCTTAACTGGGCACGGTGCAAATCTATAAGATAAAGCGAAGGGTCTAGACTATCGACTTCGTAAAGGAAGTGACAAAGGTAGAAATCACGGTGATTTATTCCATTCACGTGAAGTTTGCGCGCAATTTGCCCAAGCTTCCCAGCTAATGTGCGTTTTAAAGGGAAAGTAACCTGCCTTTCCTCAAATAATTCTTCTAAGCTTTTGGTGCCCTCTAGGGCTTTAGTAATGATACACGATCGTTTGTACGCAGGATTTAAACCCTCACTAACATAAACTACTGGCGTTAGTGAATTTACGCCTAAACGATTTAATTCAGTCAATGCTTTAAATTCATTCTCAGCACCAACCACAGGCCATCGTAATTGACAGAGGTTTTTAAATATTTCCCGCCAGCCCACCCCTAAGTGACATTTTACGAAAAACCTTTGATCAGCCTTCTCAATTCTAGTTGTACGTCGATTTTCTAAAGAACGAAATACGACACCATCAAACTGTTCAATCTGTTCAAAAAGATTTTTGTCATCAAATAAATCGATAAATTGCGGATCAATATATTTTTGTGCCACGCTTAACTCACAGATCTTTATTTATATGTACGACTGGAGATTGCTGTGCATAGTTGCAAATAAAATCTGCCGCTCTTTCAGGCATACTATAAATATCCGCATATTTAGCGAAAGATAGACCATTGTTCTTCATTTTAGTTAAGTCGTCTGAGACGATCATTGAAAAGAGTTGTGAAACGAATGTCTTCATATCAAAGGGCGAGGTCACTAGAGTTCCCGCTCCTGCTTCTTCGACGTAGCGTGCATACCCGCAGACATCAGAAGCAAGAACTGGTAAGCCAGCAACTATCGCTTCCAATAAGACAGTCCCTGTATTCTCCATATATGCAGGATGTACCAGCAAATCAGCACCTAGTAAAAAACGTGGGATATCGTCGCGTCCCTTAAGAATCTGTACGGACTCACTCAGACCTAAACGGTGCGCCATACGATAGAACTGATTTGGACCATCTTCCCCTATAGCAATGAGACGGGTACGAGAGAGAACATCATGTGGCAATGAAGACATCCCCAATAAGACTCTATCTAATCCTTTTGTTATGAACCCTGAACCAACCAATAGTAGAAGAAAGTCATTCTCTCCTAAGCCAAACTCATGACGAAAGTCTTTACGGACAATATCAGCATCGGCTGGCGCTCTTCTATTTAACAAGATACCTGGAGGTAGCAGGTGGAATCGAGATTCTTGCGTTCCATAGTATTTTATAAAAAGTGGCTTTTGAACCTCTGAAATCATAAGTATCTTAGTATCGAATGATTTGTCGAAAACAGCGCTTTCATACTTTGAGAAATGATGGTACCTAGGTAATTGTCTATCAAACCAACCTCGCTGAGTGTACATTTTTTCCTGATAGCAATAGTCAGCCGCATAATAGATATCTAATCCGGGCATTTTGTTAAACCCTACAAGACAGTCTACTGGATATTTCTTTAGATGCGCCTGAATCCATCGAGAAAACTTTTGGTTTCGGCTGTGGTTCGTCAACGCGCTGACTGGTACGAGAATAATATCAAAGCCCTCAGGGATATAGCCGTCCCAAGATAGAGCATAAACTCTGATGCTATAACCACGAGACTGACATTCCATAGCAATACGGATGAAATCAAGTTGTAGTCCACCAAAAGTCATGTATTTATATAGGCAAAAGGCTAAAGTGCATCCGTTCTGTTTACATAAAGGCTTGTCTAGGACAACCTCTTCGATTTGAGAAGCTGCATCATTGTGCAAAGAGTAAATATTTGCTTTTTGCGCAAACTCACGACCTCTGGAAACAAATTCATCGCGCGCACTTAATAATAACATCTCTAATAGCTTTTCATTGAGCTCCCTCTGTGAGAAAGGATTTCCAACAAGATATCCAACATCTGCTTCTTCTATATAGTGCCCATAGCCACAGTTCTCTGTGGCTAGAACCGGCAGACCCGCTACTACAGCCTCGAGTAGAATAATACCGGCATTCTCATCAGTCGCTGGATGAAGTAAAAGATCTGCTGCAAACAGGAATTCGGGTATCTCATCAGGATCACGTCCAAAAGAGAAAATTGTCACGTTTTTTTGTAGTCCCAAACGGAAAATTAATCGCTTAAACGGTCCTGGATTATCTCGACCGACAATAAAGTATTTAGTCCTCCTGCGGATCTCGCGCGGCAACGAACTTAAAGCATAAAGAGCTCGACTGACTCCCTTTTTTATGAACCCTGATCCTACAGTAAGCAGCATATACTGATCATCTGCTACACCTAGTCGGACTCGCATCTTTTTTCTAATTTCATCTACATCAGGCGGAGCAATACGATTTTTAGCAATTCCAGGTGGCAAAAAATGCATACGATCACTGGGGGTCTCATAATATTTTTTAAAAAAAGCTGTCTGCGCATCGGAGATCATAAGAATTTTGGTAGGACTATCATTCCCAAAAACTGATCGCTCATAATGAGCAAAATGATGATACCTTGGTAATTGACGGTCGAACCAGCTGCGCTGAGTCTGCATTTTCTCCTCATAACAGGAGTCTCCACAGAAGTAGACGTCTAGATCAGGCATCTTATTTATTCCAATAACACCATCGACAGGCGCTTTCCGCAGTGCGCTCTTTACCCATGAGCTAAAGCGTTCATTTCTGGTATGGTTTGTAAAGGCAGTTACCGGCACAATTACGATCTCGAATCCTTCCGGTACTTCACCCATCCAATCTAAGGTATAAACACGCACAGTATGGCCTCGTTGCTGACAAGCCATAGCAATATTTAGAAAATCAAGCTGAAGACCCCCATAGGGAAAATACTTATATAGGCAAAAAGCAAGCTTTAAGCTTGGGACTTGATGTCGATTTGTTTTTGGAGTGTTTTCCAAGTCTCTTCTGGTGTAATCGCAAAGCAGGGAGGGTAGAGTTTACAATCGTCATTAGAGAACTTACAGTCCCTCTTCAGACATGGAATGCATGGTAAGTTGCTACTCGCTAAAGTTAGCTGGTACTTTCCCGAAATACCGGTAAGGTTCGGATCAGTTGGCCCAAACAATGCCACAGTAGGTACACCTAACGCTTGTGCTAAATGCCCCAGGCCGGTATCGACCGTTATTATACCGGCGCAACCTGCTATCCGTTTTGCGAGCGCATTTAAAGATAATCTAGGTAGCAAGTCTGCGCCTTTGCTTGCAATTCGACATGCCCGCTCAAAATCAGAGTCATTTCCCGAAGGAATAAGCACCTGAAAACCGTCGTTTTCTGCAAGTTGCGATAATCTTATCCAGTTTTCTTCTGGCAAAAACTTAGAAGCCCAAGTCGTTCCATGCAACAGCATAATCGATTTAGTGCTTACTTGGTCGGAGCAGAAGAGGCCAAAATCCGCTCCTGATGAAAAACGATAATGCAGAAGCTTCGCTCCGAGTGTTCGTAACCGATCAATAGCGTGAATTCCCTTGTTCACATTAATCCTTCGCTGATACAAAAAGCTAGATACAAATTCACGACTGGAATAGAAACCAAACCCGCCAGTGGGTCCTTTTGCTATCGATGCTACTAAAGCACTTTTAACTAGCCCCTGAGCGTCAATTATCAAATCATATCTTTCTGAACGCAAAAGCCTCAGAAATTCCCATAACTCCCTCCATGTATGAGCATAAAACCATGTTCTTCGCCATCGACGAAATGCTACTTTAATAATTTTTGAAATGCCTTTGTGTATGGTGGGAATATCCGAGAACTCATCCTCTACAACCCAATGGATAAGTGCCCCCTCATGATATCTTTGGATATCAGTAACGAGGGGAAGCGTATGAACCACATCACCCAGGGAGGATAATTTCACAATAAGAATTTTCATTAACGCTCTAGTTGTAACAGAACATCCTCTGGCTCGATTAAATTCAAACAATTTTTGTGTTCAAGTGGGCAATTTCTCTTGAAGCAGGGACTACATTGGATTGATTTTCTGATTACTATAGGATTAGTCGTTAAAGGAGGCGTAAATGTAGGCGAAGTAGACCCATATACAACAACGATTTTACAACCCACTGCAGAGGCAACATGCATTAATCCTGAATCGTTACTAATAACCTGACCACAGAGATTAATTAGGTCAACGACATCAAGTAGGGTTGTACGACCAGCCAGATTCGCACAATCTTTTTCATAACTAGACGGTAAAATTTTACAAATTTTGTTGGTTAAAACACGATCTCTCGCTGACCCAAACAACCATACTTGCATACCACTCTCAATCACTTCCTTAGCTACTCCGGCAAATTTTTCTTCTGGCCACCGCTTAGCATCACCAAACTCTGCGCCCGGGCAAATGCCGAGGATAGGCTTTGATGCATCAAGATTAAATCGTCTCAAACAGTCATCCTGATTAATTCGATCGATAGCGAGAGACGGCTCACGATACTGGGGTAGCGGTTTACTAGAGCCCAAGCCAAGCGCCATGAATCTATCAATCATTCTAGGCAACTTAGCCCGATCGAGTATCCGCATATCATTCAGTAACTTATACCGCATCTCGCCTCTATATCCTGTCCGCAAGGGTATATCTGCAAAAAATGGAACAAGCGCCGATTTGAAGGAATTGGGTAAAACTATAGCCTGATCATATCCTGTTTTCTGGAGCGCTCGCGCAAATAAGCGCCGATAACCTAAATTCATCTCCCCATGACCAACATCAAATAACAAAGGGCGATCAACATTAGTCATCCTAGATAACAGGGGTTTAGAAGCACTAGGTGCCATTACATCGATTCGCACGCCTGGATCATTCTCTTTCAGCAAAGAATATAAGGTCTGAGACATAATTATATCACCGACCCAAGATGGGCTAACGACAAGTATTCGTTGTTCAGTCATTGGTAATCATTCGTGGTCACCACTTGATTAAACGACAGCGGTAGACCACTCCGGGTGCTGCGTTCGCTTACCTGTAACCTGGTCAAAATACATTGTTTGAAGTTTTTCTGTAATAGGGCCCCGTCTACCGTTACCGATAGTTCTAGAATCGACCTCACGAATCGGCAAGACTTCAGCTGCTGATCCAGTAAAAAAGGCTTCTTCAGCAATATAAACCTCATCTCTCGTAATCCTCCGCTCGGTAACTGAAATGCCAATTTCATGTGCAAGCGCAAACACCGTTGCCCTGGTGATTCCTTCCAAGCAGGAAGTCAACTCTGGAGTGACAAGCTGGCCGTTCTGAACCAAAAAGAAATTCTCACCACTACCTTCGGAGACATACCCCTCGTTATCCAATAAGAGAGCCTCATCGCACCCGCTATCGGTTGCCTCCTTCAGAGCAAGAAGGG
The DNA here is from genome assembly GCA_002690865.1 of Gammaproteobacteria bacterium. Taxonomy (GTDB): domain Bacteria; phylum Pseudomonadota; class Gammaproteobacteria; order Pseudomonadales; family Azotimanducaceae; genus UBA7455. The sequence goes on from NZGG01000009.1 coordinate 116,790, forward strand.
AGTTTATATAATTGCCATTTGCTTTAGCTTTACACATTGTTATGTTTACATGGTGACGTGTGTAAGAAGAAGTTCTTACCTTTATGCCCTCCTCTGTTGCCTCTGGAGAAACATATGCTGGCCATTCCCAAGCAGAAATGGAGCAATGCGGTGTAAGGCCTTCTGCACGTAAGCCCATATTCTCTGACCCTAGAAAACACATCGGCCTGATGTAGGCTTCTTTCAATTCGTTTTCTCGAACCACTTGAATCTGTGCCTCATTCAGTTCGTCTTCAGACCAAGGCATTGGAAAAGTGAGAATATGTGCTGAACGAAATAGACGCCGAGTGTGATCTTGCAATCGAAAAATCATCGGCCCTTGACTGGTTGCGTATGCTCGCAATCCTTCAAAAACACCAAGGCCATAGTGCAGAGTATGCGTTAGTACATGAACTTTAGCATCCCGCCAAGGCACCATCTCCCCGTCAAGCCAAATTACACCGTCTCTATCTGATAAAGAATTTGCCACTTTCTGATCCTGCTATTCGGAGGTGAGAGCTTACACCTTTTTGGTCATTCTTGCCGCCTACAAGCTATTTATGGCAGGATCAAGTGTTTAAATTTCCAGAAACCTTGATCACTGTTAAGGAACTATCACTAACTATTGTTATAATTAAAATAGTAATAAAAAAGACCAGGAACATTCAACATTATGGATGAAAGGAATAACCTTAAATGGTTTAGGGCTTCCACCCCCTACATAAATAGCCACAGACACAAAACGTTTGTTATGTTTCTTGGTGGCGAAGTTATCCTTGACCGAAATTTCGTAAATATATTGGGTGATATTGCACTATTAAGTAGTCTTGATATTCGATTAGTAATCATTCATGGAGCAGAGCCCCAAATTGCTAATAGTCTGGGCGAAAGAGAATGGCCTCATACTGGACTGATGCATATAACCTCGCAGGAACTCCTCCCAATTATTTTATCAGGCATCTCCCAGGCAAGGCATAAATTAGAAGCTGGTCTGTCGAAAGGGCATGCAAATATGAGATTGGAACTACTCGTAACAGCGGGTAATTTTGTAAGGGCAAAGCCTATCGGAATTAAAAATGGTGTTGACTATCAACATACAGGGACTGCTCGAAATATTAATTCAACCGCGATAGAGAATCAGCTCGCAAACAAAGCAATAGTGCTTCTTTCTCCCTTCGGTCACTCTCCTTCAGGAGAAACATTTATCTTCGATGCACACGAACTAGCTAAAGATGTTGCCTCTACTTTAAGGGCTGAAAAACTAATTTATTTTTCGGCAGATGATGGAATTCGTGACAGTGACAAAAATCTCATAAACGAATTGACAGAAAGCCAACTATCTTTGGTATCTGACCCAACTCAGAAAAAGCTTGCTGACCTAACTCTTTCAGCCTGCCTCCAGGGAGTTTGTAGAGGCCATATCATCAACTACAAACGAGATGGTGCATTGCTGGAAGAACTATTTACTCGTGATGGATCAGGCACTCAGATAATCAAAGAAAGCTATGAAAAGCTAAGGATAGCTACCTCTAATGATGTCGCAGGCATACTCGAATTAATTAGTCCTCTAGAACTGGATGGACTCCTAGTCAAAAGACCAAGAGAGTTAATCGAAACTGAAGTTAACCACTTTAGAGTTATTGAGCGAGACGGAATGGTGGTAGCTTGCGCAGCTTTGTATCCGTTTGAGGGAAAAGGTGAACTCGCCTGTCTAGCGACTCATGTCCATTATCGTAATGATAATCGAGGGGAATTATTATTGGCACGTATTGAGCATGATGCAAAAATACTAGGGCTTTCTGCCATATTCGTGCTAACCACTCAAGCTGAACACTGGTTTAGTGATCGGGGTTTCTCAGAAGCTGCGATTGATGTTCTGCCAGATAGCCGGAAATGTCTATACAACTATCAGCGCAATTCAAAATACTTGGAAAAACTGATTCAAGCACCTTCTGAAAATACAAGAAAGCAGGATCGCGCTACGCGGCTCGATACTCCTGAACAGTCCTGATGAGTGCCTTGACATTCTTCACAGGAGTTTCAGGTATAATACCATGGCCCAAATTAAAAATATGACCGGGCTTACCCGCTACGCTGTCCATTAAAGCCCTAGCCTCACGCACCACTGAATTCTCATCTCCACAGAGTATTAAAGGATCGAGATTCCCCTGAACTGCAGACAGATTAAGGCCTTGCCAAACATCCATTAAAGATGATCTCCAGTCAATGGCCAAAACATCGGCTCCCGCCTCATGCATTTGGGGCAGTAAGGCAGGATTACCCGTGCCAAAATGAATGATGGGAACGTTTCCTGCTACCGACTCAATAAGTCTCTTAGAATGGGGTAGCACAAAACGCCGATAAGCGTCCGGCCCTAAACAACCAACCCAACTATCAAAAAGTTGGACTGCTTGAACTCCTGAATCAATTTGATACGAGACGTAGTCAATTACAACATCAGTGATTTTCGACATCATCACATGCCAAGCACGCTCGTCACTAAACATAAGTTTCTTTACAAAAAGATAGTTCTTTGAACCTCGTCCCTCAATAGCATAAGCCGCTAAGGTGAAAGGCGCCCCAGAAAAGCCAATCAGTGGTATATCTTCAGGAAGTTCTGAACGAACTAGTTTTATCGTGGCTCCGATATAATCGACTGTATCCGACGCTGGCATGACTCTTAGGTCATCAATATCTTTATTATTGCGTACAGGATTACTAATATCCGGACCGATACCAGGCAAATAGTCCAGCACGAGACCCATGGGTTCAAGAATGGGAAGCAAATCGGTAAAAAGAATCGCTGCGTCGACACCTAATATACGCTGTGCGTCACATGTAACCTTTGCAGCTAGCTCTGGATTTTTAAAAAATTGAAGACTGGGAGTATCACCCTTCACCTGATGATATTCGCTCATATAGCGACCCGCCTGACGATAGAGCCAGATCGGTGTTTGATCTGTCTTTTCGCCACGACAAGCCTTCAGGAAAATACAATTATTAAGTCGTGAAGACATTACAGGCCCATAAAAATAAAAGAAACTTCTTTTTGGTCACCTTCGTAACCTTACGCCATCGAGTTGCTAGTATAACTCAGCAAACCCGAGACATAATCAGGAATTCAAATTAAATAGTTGTTTACAGAATAGCATAAACACTCATCCTACCAACGTCATTGCAACGGAAGGTGATACGTCCGCTAAGTAATCAATATCTTGGAATCCAAACCCATGTAACTGTAGGAAAGCCTTTTGGTATCCAGTGAAGTCTGTAAGCTCTCTAAGGTTAGACTCGGTTACTTTCAACCAATTTCTACTGACATAGGACTGTATATCTTCTGCAAGTTCCCACTCATCCATACGGATTCTTCCAGCATCGTCTGTCACTAGATCACCTTCTCCAAATAGCTTAGAAGAAAAAAGACGAGTAGTCTGCTGGATGCAGTCCTCATGACTCCCAGCTTCCTTCATTACCTTATACAATAAGGACAGATAGAGGGCCATTCCAGGGATAGCAGAGGATGCACTAGTTAATAATCCTTTCATGACTGCTACTCTAGCGGTGCCACCCAAACTAGATAATTGAGCATTAATAAATCTTGCCGCGCGATCTAGATCTTCCTTTGCTTTTCCGATAGTCCCATGGTTGTAGATAGGCCAAGTGACCTCGCTACCAAGGTAAGTATAATTTGTAGTTATACAACCTTCAGCTAATGCGCCTCCCTCCATAAGAGTCTTAATCCATAACTCCCAATCTTCTCCACCCATTACCTTTACTGTCTCGGTTATTTCATTCTCACTTGCCGGTTCAAGACTCACAGGTCTGATTTTAGAAGTATTAATATCAATAGTAACCCCCGAAAACGGCCTGCCAATCGGCTTAAGTACAGATCTAAAAACTGTACCGTCTGGAAGAGTCCGCTGCGGTGCAGCAAGTGAATACACAACCATATCAACCTTGTCCAAATCTCGCTTTATCAGTTCTACTGTCTGCTTTTTAACTTCGTTAGAATAGGCATCGCCATTTATATTTCCCACATATAAACCGTTGTTTGCTGCCTCTCTAGAAAAAGCGGCTGACTTATACCATCCAGGAGATGCTGTCCTTTTTTTTTGTGCAGGACGTTCATAAAAAACTCCGACTGTTGAAGCCTCAGATCCAAATGCCGCGGAAATACGAGAAGCCATCCCATAACCACCAGAAGCTCCGATTATCAGTACACGAGAAGGTCCATTTTTTATAGGGCCTTTCTTTTTTACATAGGCTATCTGTTGTAACACCTCTTGAGCACAACCAACCGGATGCGCTGTTGTACACAAAAATCCCTTTATTCTTGGTTCTATAATCATCCTTCCCTCTTCACTTATAATTACCTACAGTACGATAACTGGATGCCAGCACCACGAGTCCAAAAAGAATCATGGGTAAGGATAACAATTGTCCCACCGTAAGCCATTCATATACCAAAAAACCAATGTGAGGATCTGGTTCACGAAAAAACTCTGTAAAAATTCTTATTAATCCATAACTCAATAAAAACATACCTGACACTGCCATGCGTGGCCTATTACCGGCAGCATAAAACCACATAATACTAAAGAGGACTGCACCCTCCATAAATGCTTGATACAAACTCGAAGGATGCCTAACCACTATTTCACCCGGATAAATAAAGCCCCAAGGCACCTCCGTAATCCGACCAGGCAATTCGCCATTAATGAAGTTGCCAATTCGACCACACCCTAAAGCCAAAGGAATACTCGGAGCAATCAGGTCCATGGTAACCATAAAACTGTCAACATTTCTTTTTACATAAGTAAAAATAGCCAGAACCACACCCAACAACCCACCATGGAATGACATGCCTCCCTGCCAGATCTTTACGATACTTATAGGATCAGAAATAAATTGATCAAAATCATAGAATAATACATACCCAATGCGACCACCAAAAATAACGCCGAAAACAGCGTAGGTAACAAGATCAGATATAGCTTCATTAGTCCAACCATGGCTATAACGTCTATTACGAATACGAACCGTCCACCAAACCAAGGTGATACCCACTAGATAGCTGACAGCATACCAATGTATGTTAATAGTCAACGCTATTGGATCGAAATTTGGATAGCTCCACATACTTCCTCCTGACGTATATTATCCACTCTGATAGACTCAAATGCTTTTGTTAATGATGACGTAATCTCAATGTGTTTGATACTCTTTGCGATAAGCCCTTTGAGTTCCTATCGGCTTATAGTTGCAGCAAATAGAGATGAGTACTACGCGCGGCCAACTCGACCCGCAATGTTCTGGCCAGAAAATACCCAGATTTTAGCCGGCAAAGATCTGTCGATGGGTGGAACCTGGATGGGCATAACACGATCAGGTCGATTTGCTGCGATCACAAACTTGCGTGGAGCGCCTAGACACGAAACACATACATCTTCACGGGGCCAAATTCCAAAAAAATATCTCGAATCAAGTGAGAGCCCAAAAGCCTATCTAGATAAGCTAACTAAAAGTCTAAAAGAATTTGAAGATTTCAATTTACTTATTGGAAACGGCAAAGATTATTATTATTTTAATAGCCAATCCTCTAACATTCTCCAACTCTCAGCAGGTTTCTATGGTTTGAGCAATCAACTACTCAACTGTAATTGGCCCAAAGTTCAGCTTGGTAAGGAGCAACTAAAGACAGCGGTCAATAGCGATAAGATGGAGCAGAATTTATTTCAAATCCTATCCAATACTGGCGACGAAAGACCATTCTCTGGCAGCTTCATAGCAGCTTCGGCATATGGTACACGATCGAAAACAATCCTAACTTGGAGTGACGATGAAGAACTGAAGTTTACCGAGAAGAGTTACACACAAGGTGGCAAACCAGGAATCACTAAGCATATTTCTTTTTCGATTTCGTTATGAACTAGAAGTACTTTTCCAAGATCTGCCCTACACAATTACTCTTTACGTATTTCTGAATGATCTATGTGCAATAAATTACTCTGAGGGAAGCTCCCTAGGCAAAATAGCCGATAATTCCTTCATTGCCCTTCGGTATACATCTCTTTTAAAGCTAACGATGTGACTAAGGGGATACCAGAAGCTCACCCAACGCCAGCAATCAAACTCCGGCTTTGCTGAATATTTAAAAGTTATGGATTCATCCGAATCAAGCATTTTCAATAGAAACCACTTTTGTTTTTGACCCACAAAACCTGGCATGCTATGCCGTAACATATGCTTTGGGAGACGATACCTCAACCAGCCCTTCGTACATCCAACCAACTGCACATTACGTTGACTTAACCCAATTTCTTCTCGAAGTTCTCTATACAGGGCTTGTTTCGGCAATTCTTCTGCCTTAATACCTCCTTGGGGAAACTGCCAGGCTCTCTCTCCCGCCCGCCGTGCCCAAAGAACCTGACCTGTATCCTTTACCAAGATAATGCCAACATTGGGTCTATAACCGTCCTTATCTATCACAGGCTTTCTCATTTCATTATTATTATTATTATTCTCTCCGAATATACAATAATCAGCAATCAACGTGTTTGTTATGTCCGAAGCACGCTAAACTAATAATCATTATCCCAGGACTATACGATGACCCTAGCCTTATTCGATCTTGACGAAACCCTGATCGCTATCGATAGCGATCATGAATGGGGGAATTTTATTATGGGGAAAGGTCTTGTAAATGAATCAGCCTACAGGCTTCGTAACGAAAAATTTTTTTCTGACTATAAGAAAGGCACCCTAGACATTAACGCTTATTTAGCTTTTACATGCTCAATACTAACTAACTATAGCATCGAAGAATTAAATGAATTTCGTAGAGAATTTGTATCCAGTTTCATAACGCCTTTTATACTTCCAAAGGGTATCGAATTGATTAAATATCATCGGGATAATAATGACCGCCTTTTAGTAATTACTGCTACTAATCAGTTCATCGCTGAACCTATCGTCTCTCTTCTTGGGATTGATACGTTAATAGCTCCTAGGCCAGAGATTAAAGAAAACCAGTATACGGGACGAATTCTAGGGACTCCGAGCTTTGGAGAGGGGAAATTGAATCGTCTCCATGAATGGATGACTAAAGAAGGGGAAACATTAGATGGAAGTTTTTTCTATACTGACTCGCACAATGACTTGCCCTTACTAAGGGCAGTAAGTAATCCAGTAGCGGTGGATCCAGATGACGTTCTTAGAGCAGAAGCAGAAAAGGAAAAATGGTTAATAATCAGCCTAAAGCATTAACACTTCTATTTTATTGTTTGCTAACTACTTCCTGCTCGCAAGAGAGTCCTGAAAGCAACCAACAAAACTTGTTTAGTCCTATTGAAAAACTTCACACTGATAATAGAACTGATGCAAAGGAAAAATTTGAAAGTTTTAAGGTGGCGACTGATAGTTTCCTTGCAAATCCTACCGCTAAGACACTCACCGCGTTAAAAGAGAAGTGGGTGAAAGCCCATAATGGCGTACTAAAGTTTCAATTTTTAGCCAATCCTTCCAGCCATGAATCATTTACAAGACTCATCGATTCTTGGCCAATAGAACCAGGGTTTATTGATACACTTCCCCTTTATCCCAAAACCGGAATCGTTTCAGATGTCACTATTACCATTAATGAGGAAGCCATCCGTAAACAGCACCAATTCACAGATCACAGTGAAGCTGCTATTGGGTTTCATGTAATTGAATATCTAATTTTTTCAAGATCCTTAGAGGAATTTATACCTGAAGATGACTACAGAATTGTGCGACGTCGGCTATTGTTATCAACATTAGTAAGTAGCCTAGCGAAAGATCTTGATACTTATTTGGATGTGCCCCAATTTGATAAAAATTCACAACCGACATTGGGGAAAATAATGGAGATACTAGAAAATGGGGTCAGTCGCCTTCATCAACATTCACTAAAGCTTTTGACAAATCCTCACTCCGCTTTCTCAAACAAAAGCCGAACAAATCTCCAGAATCAGATATCCATAGTAGAAAAAGTTGTATTCGAACCAGCCAACCTTGGATCAGAACTCGTCTACCTAGACGAGGTTCTCGCGAGAGACATAATCCATACCATCCGAGAGTTGAGCTCTCTGATTAATTCAGAGACTACAGATGAGGAAATCGCTTTTCAGTGCTCATCATTACTTGAAGGACTAAAGCATCAACTAAGAAGCTTGATTACGATTCTCAAGTTGAATAACTAATTTGCTAGACACAGACTAGCCAACGTATACAAGATCCAGATCTCTAGCTGCTCGTACATCATCCAAACGCTTCACTGGCAAAGTGTGTGGAGCAGTTCTAACTAACTCAGGAGTCCGCCTTGCTTCTTCGAGAATCGCAGCCATAGCATCTACAAAACCATCTATCTCTTCTCTAGTTTCAGTCTCTGTAGGTTCGATCAAAAGACATTCAGGTACCAATAAGGGAAAATATGTAGTGGGCGCATGGTAGCCATAATCAAGGAGCCGCTTCGCAAAGTCCATAGCCGTTACCCCTAAATCTTTAGCTTCGTCTGAAAGCGAAATTATAAATTCATGGGTCGGTCTCCGTTTTGGATAAGCCAAACGAAATCCGGCCTGAGTCAGTCGTTTAGCCATATAATTCGCGTTAAGGGTTGCGTACTTTCCAACACGCTGCATGCCCTCAAACCCCAACATTCGCGCATATGCATAAGCCCGCAGTAAAATTCCCGCATTCCCCATAAAAGTAGATAGATGACCGATACTATTTGGCAAGTCCTGCTCATCAATCCATCGAAAATCACCATTATTATCCTTGCCTACAACAGGGGTGGGAATAAAAGGTGCTAATTTTTCTCCAACTCCGACGGGTCCTGCACCAGGACCGCCGCCGCCATGAGGGGTTGCAAATGTTTTGTGCAAATTCATGTGCATAACATCGAAGCCCATATCACCTGGCCTAACCGTCCCTAAAATCGCATTAAGATTTGCCCCATCGTAATAAAGTAACCCTCCTGCATTATGCACAACATCAGCTATTCCTTGAATTTGGCGCTCGAATACACCGCAGGTTGATGGATTAGTCATCATAAACCCCGCTGTTGCCGGCCCAACCGTATTTTTTAATTGATCAAGATCAACATCACCGTCTTTTGTGACTCCCACTTCACGAACTTTGTATCCGCACATAACAGCGGTTGCAGGATTCGTTCCATGCGCGGCGGTAGGAATTAAAATCTCCGAACGGTTGGGATCACCATTCTTTTCATGATAAGACTTTATCATTGCAACACCAGCCAACTCACCCTGTGCCCCTGCCATGGGTGTTAAAGAAACTGCCTGCATACCCGTTAAATCTTTCAAATATTCTTGCAGTTCGAACATACAAGCTAAGAAGCCTTGGCTCTTGTTCTCTGCAGTCAGAGGATGGCGATTTAAAAACCCATGGATTCTAGCTGCTTGATGAGCACCTCTTGGATTATATTTCATAGTGCAGGAACCGAGTGGATAAAACTGTCCGTCGATTGAAAAATTTTTCTTAGATAAATTTGTAAAATGCCTTATTACCTGTAATTCTGAGACCTCAGGCAAACCAGTAGGTTTGTTACGGAGATATATTTCGGGTATGTCCTCTACACTTTCGCATTCCTCATACTGAGCAGAAGCACTGCGACCTTTACTAGACAACTCAAATATCAACATTCTTTAATCGCCTCACGCAGAACATCAGTAAAAAACTCTAAATCAGAATCATTCTTTTTCTCAGTAGTGTTAGTCAAAATACAATTGGAAAGCCCTCTGTTTACTTGACCAAGATCATAACCACCAAGGATTCCCTTCTCTGCCATTTTATGAAGAACATGGGACGCAGGTTTAGGGAGCTGAAATACCGCTTCATGAAAAACCGGACTAGAAAAACGAACAGACACACCAATAATGGAAGATACTTTACGTTTAAGGGATACGATATTGTTATGACTCACCGCTGCAACCGACGCTAATCCCGTCTGACCTAGAAGGCTAAGATAAATTGTAGCTGCCGTAACTAAAAGACCTTGGTTAGTACAAATGTTAGAGGTAGCTTTTGCTCTCCGGATGTGTTGCTCCCTCGCTTGCAGCGTTAAAGCAAAACCTTCTTTCCCATCAAAATCAACGGTCCGACCAATTATTCTACCCGGTAACTGACGTACCAGAGACTTCCTACAACACATATAACCTAAGTAAGGTCCCCCAGAACACATTGGAATACCGAATGGCTGCGCTTCACCTACTACAATGTCAGCACCCTCCTCACCCCAGTCACCCGGAGCTCGAAAAAGTGCTAAAGCTAGCGGGTTGACAACACCTATGACCAATATTCCCTTCTCATGAGCCCAGTTGGTAAGAGCATCTATATGCTCTAGACCACCAAAAAAATTCGGATAAGGTATCACCAAGCCCGCATAATCCTGATCTCGGTAATAATCTAGCGCTGATGAATCTATAGTTCCTGTACTATCCACATATGGTATTAAATCAATCTCAATATCCTGATTCGAAACGATCGTGCGGCACGTAGCCAGATATCCTGGATGGACGGTAGATGCACAAAGCAGGCGCCTAGATTGCGATTTTTTATTCGCACGTACTGCCATAAGTAACGCTTCAGCCAACGCAGTCGCACCGTCATAAACTGATGCATTCGCAACGTCCATAGCAGTAAGTCGCGATATCATTGTTTGGAACTCATAGATAAGCTGTAACGTTCCTTGGCTAGCCTCCGCCTGATATGGGGTGTAGGCGGTGAGAAATTCACCTCTTGCTGCTATGTCCCATACTACACTTGGAATATGATGATCGTAAGCACCCGCACCAAGGAAACAAGATGTTACGGTGTCTTTTGCGGCTCTTTCTGACATAAGACGCAGCATTGCCATTTCAGAGATACCTGAAGGTAAGATCTGCAAATCAGCATCACTAAGATTTTTGGGGATTTCATCGAAAAGAGAATCAATACTAGCAACGTCAATAGTCTCTAGCATTCGTCTTTCATCTTCTAAAGTATGGGGTATAAATGGCATTATCTATTCACAAAAAGTTAATATACGTTTTCCACCTCTATTCTTCGCAAATCTCCCGATATTTTTCTACTGACAATAACGATGACAACTCTGTTGAGTCTGAAGGCCTAATCTTGAAAAACCATCCTTCATCATATGGGAAATCATTAACAATCTCGGGAGATTCCTCCAGCTGCTCATTAATTGCGCTAACAACACCAGAAATCGGTGTGTAAATATCTGAAGCTGCCTTTACAGACTCAACTACTCCAGCTTCACTTTTAGCTACAAGCTCATCACCAACTTCCGGAAGCTCGACAAAAACCACATCCCCCAGCGCCTCTTGGGCATGATCACTAATACCAACAACTACTGTCCCATCTTCTTCGAGTTTAGCCCACTCATGAGACTCGAGGTAGTAACGGTCATCTGCAAATTTCACCATTGTCTAATACTCCTTTTCATTGCCTTACCAGGTATTACATACTGGCTTACCATTTCGTACGAAAGGTGGTCGGACTAGAGCCACTGACATACGTCTACCTCGTATCTCAACAGTCAAGTTACCATCCGTCTTGTTAACGCGCGCTAAAGCAATAGACGTTCCAAGGGTTGGAGAGAACGCGCCACTCGTAATTTCACCAACCAGCTCATTTTCCATGAATACTGGATAATGAGGTCTTAAAATACCTTTATCATTCATTATAAGCCCAACTAAAATTCGAGGACTTTGATGAAGTCGAAGGGCCTCAGATCCTATAAACTCTCTTTTTTCCAAAACAACAGTAGCCGCCATATTTGATTCAAAAGGCGTCACCGTTTCGTCCATGTCATTACCGTACAGGTTCATACCCGCCTCAAGCCTCAATGTATCTCTTGCGCCTAACCCTATCGGCCTGACTCCATGTAGGAGTAACTTTTTCCATAGTTCTTTAGCAGGGGTGGCTGGCAACATGATTTCTAAACCTCTTTCCCCTGTATAACCCGTTCGAGCAATAAAATACTCCTCACACCAAGCACCTTGAAATTCAGTCAATGACTCCAGCGTCGAGCAGTAAGCACCTCCTAAAATTTCAGTAGTTTTAGACAACGCATCAGGACCTTGTATCGCTAATATTGACAGATCTTCCCTCTCATTTAGCTCACAATCCATGTGCCGCATACGCTGCTGAAACCACGCTATATCTTTCTCTCGGTTTACGCAATTGACCACTAATAGATACCTATCATTAGCTAAAAAATAGACAATGAGATCATCTATTACGTGTCCCGAGAAATCTAGCATAGCGCTGTATAACGCCTTGCCTGGAACTCGAAGACGGGAGATATCATTCGCCAATAATTTACCCAAAAGAAGCTGACTGGCATTGCCAAAAATCTCTATAATAGCCATATGGCTAACGTCAAAAACACCAACACTTTTTCTGACTGCATGGTGTTCTTCGATCTGCGAATCATACCTTATCGGCATATCCCAACCTGCGAAATTCACCATCTTGGCTCCAGCTTTTTGATGCAGTTTATATAGGTGTGTTCTATGACCCATAGTTACAACCCATAGCTTCTATCCCTAAAATATTATAAACCAATCGTAGGAGGACCTCGTTAACCGGCAAAAAAGCTGACGTCATCTCAACGTCGCTAATTTAACAATGACCTTTTTAAAAAATCCTGAACTTTCCACTTTATTCAACCCTTCATTACGTAACCATTGGATGGCGGGATTACTCGAAGAAAAACCCCGAGCAAATACTTCCATCAACGCTGCAGTAGAGAGACTATCGGGCCTTCTGGAAGATTGGTATTGGTTTAAAACTTCAAGGCACCCGATAGGAATTCCTTTCAAACAGGCTTGCTTTATTGATTGACTCAATTGTTTTGCATCTGCAAGGCCAATATTAGCACCCTGACCCGCTAAAGGATGTATCGTGTGCGCTGCATCCCCTATTAGAACAAGGTTTTTTTCAACGTACCGCACGCTGTGTTGCTGAGAAATTGGAAAAACCAACCGATAGTCAATACCGAAAATCTTGCCCAATACTCCTTCTGATAAATTCTCAAGAAGTTTAGCTATACTCTCATCATCCATCAGCATGATCTCATCATAATCGCTTGTGGATAACACAATAGAACACAAATTTTTATCAGAAAGAGGAAGGAATGCTAGTGTTCCTCTAGATGTAAACCATTGGCGAGCAGTTCTACCATGTTGAAGTTCAGTTTCAACAACAGCTACTATGCCTTTTTGATTATAAGTCCACTTACAATAATTAAGGTTAGCTAGTTTTCGAACTTTAGACTGACTACCGTCTGCACCCACCAGTAGCTTCGTGCATATGACATTTTTATCCGTTTTAACGACATAACCATCTTCTAATTTCTCAAGTTCTTTTATTTCCGTATCCCAATAAAAAAATACATTTTTAGACTTTTTGATGTTGTTAATAAGCTCTATACTTAATTTGTCGTTTTCAACGATGTAACCCAACTGCTCTAAAGCCAATTGTTCCGCACAAAATGATAGTTTACCGGTGCCTTCTCCATCTAACACCTCCATGCGAGTGTACGGGGTGCCAGTCAGGCTCTCCCCGACCCCATTTAAAAACTGCCAAGCGCTAATACTAAGGGCACTTATTCGAGGATGAATATGAGAATCCAATGTCCAATTTTTTCGCTTTTTTGGAACCGAAGAGGTTCGTTGCGGTTTTGATCCACGATCTATTACAGTAACAATTAGTCCAGATGATTTAAGTGACGCGGCAAATGCGAGGCCTACGATTCCGCCTCCGATTACCAATACATCCGTACGTTCCACTACATTACTCCTAGTTTTTTCATTTTCTGGATGGTTTTGCAATTATTCCCTAGTAATACTTTATCTCTTCCCAACACAAAATCATTCGAAACAAATTGACGATAAATGCACCACTAATCATCAAAACAATAGCTGTTTTCAATTACTTGTAGCGATTTCAAAAAAAACAAAAAATACGGATGCTCTCACGAATTCAACCAACTGAAAAAAGTCTGATTCGTTGTCTTCAGTTTCTTCCATTTCATCACGGACTGCTGCAATACTTTGTATATCAACCAAAACTTCACTAACTTCTTCATTAAGTGCCACTGAAGCCAAAGCCGCCAGAAACCCGGCACAAAAAGCTCTTAAGGCCCTCATTCTTTGATTAATATTCTCCTCATCTTTAGGCATGAGGATGCGAAACTGGTAATCGCCAAATTCATCTAGCTGTTCTAGCGTCGAATTAAAAAGCACATCGAGTTTAGATACTATCTCGTCTTCTAAGCTACCCACTTTATCGTAATCACCAGTGATTAAATCCCAATAAAGCCGTCGGCGCTCTGAGGATGAGGTTTTTCTATTAGAGCACATGTAACCAGTCATGAAGCCGTGAATTTCAGATATAGATAAGGTGATTCCAGCCACACGGCAAAAATCGTCGAAATCAGAATAATCAATATTATGCAACTCAGTATCCGGTAAGATGTCAAGGGTTGGAGTTTAACCTGCAATAGGAGTGCTGAAAAATAAATAACTCGCGTTTGACCTATTGCAAAGCCTCGCTTTATAGTTAGCTTCCGCTTTAGTGTAACTGTCACACGTATCTAGTGAGATGAATGAGGTGCTCGCTTTGGAAATTGAAGACTTAGAGAATAAGATTGATGAGCTCATACAACTTTGCGACGAGCTTGAACACAAATATAAAGTTCTACAATCCGATCAAGAAACCTGGCTAACAGAGCGATCCAGCCTAATGCAAAAAAATAAATTAGCAAAGAATAAGGTCGAAGCTATGATTATGCGTCTGAAAGCTTTGGGAGAGGAATGAGGGCATGAGAGACGCAAAAACAATTACCGTAAAAATTTTAGATAAGGAATATCAGGTTAGCTGCAACGCTAACGAAGTGGAGGAACTTAGACAATCGGCAAATTACGTTCATGATAAAATGCAGGAGATCAAGAAGAGTTCTTCCGTCGTAGGATTAGAGCGTCTTTCGGTAATGGTTTCTCTAAACATAGCAAATGATTTTCTTAGGGAAAAAGAGAAATCAATATCACAAAAAACATTCCAAGATAATAATATGCAGGCTCTTAATGGGAAGCTAGAAAAGGCTTTGTTGCGGCTAAAGAACAAAGAAAATTGAGTCTATAACTTTTGACAAGAAGAGATATAATTTAAAAGATGTTCCCTGGGTTGTTTGCCAGTCGATATGTCCTCGACCCTTTAAGCGAAAACCAGGAGGTCTTTTGGCTTCGTCATGTGCATGTCCGAATTACGGAAAGCCTGAGACGAGTCGGAGATCACCGCCTTGAACCGCTGGGTTCAAGGGCTTATCCGAACAGCGGCAACTTGGGGAATTATTATCCAGACCAATAGACAATGTCTCCGTAAATCGTTTCGAAAACATAGACGATCTCTTACCCGAATCGCACAGGGGAAAACTAATGAAAAAGTTACTAAAACAATTGCAAATAGACTATTTTTTCAACGTGCTTCGAAAGTTGCATTCTATTTACCATTTGATGGCGAAGTAAATCCCCTCTACTTATGCTCCTTAGCACACCATCTCGGTAAAAAATGCTACATGCCTCAGGTATCTGGACGGACTTTAAAATTTAAACAGTTCATCCCGAACAAAACTAAATTACAAAAAAATGAATATAATATTTTTGAACCCGTTGGAACGGAAATAATTTCTTCGGAAACACTTGATGTTGTATTCATGCCACTAGTAGCGTTTGACAGAGATGGGAACAGAATCGGGATGGGGCAGGGATACTATGATAATACTTTTTCGGAGAAATCTCGGTGGGAAAAAAAGCCCCTTCTGATAGGGCTAGCCCATAGTTTCCAGGAAACCGTATTGGAACCTCACACTAAAGACATACCAATGGACGGAGTCACAACAGAAAAGTCTTTTATCTGCTGCCAAGGAAATGCTAACACACTCGCCTAATAAACGCCGGAGAATTGCCCCACAATGAAAAGAACGATAATACGCATGGGACATCCAAATCTGAGAGAAATAGCCCAACCCTATCCAAACGATAAAATTGGCAGTCAAGAATTATTCGAACTAATAGAAGACATGAGAGAAACCTTGCATTACTCTGGTGGCATCGGTTTAGCTGCACCCCAAATCAGCGTTCCATATCGCCTTGCAGTAATCGAGACTACAAACTCTCAATCGCGCTACGGAGATATTCCCATCATTCCATTTACAATCTTTATAAATCCAAAAATAACTGTGCTAGATAGCAATCAATCGGGCATGTGGGAAGGATGCCTTTCAGTCCCTAACATTAGAGGTTACGTCAAGAGACCTCAAAATATTCGTATTGACTGGTTAAGCGAAACCGGCCAATTAAAAACCCTAAATGCTCGAGGACTACTCGCTACTGTTTTCCAACATGAGTTCGATCACTTAAATGGGAAACTTTTCATTGATCGAATCCAAGACACGACTAAGATATCCTTTGATGATGAATTCCATCTTTACCACCAGCCCCTTGAACAATTATGAATCAACAACTTTTAAAATCCTCGGTTGCTAAAGCAGCGATAGATTATATAGAAGCCGACTTGCAGTCGGACACTATCATAGGGGTAGGTACAGGTTCGACCGCAAATCTTTTCATCGATTATCTAGCAAGTATAAAGCATAAATTTATGGCTGCTGTAGCCAGCTCCAAAGAAACCCAATCGCGCCTACAGGCAAAAGGTATAGAGGTAGTAGACCTAAATATTGTTGATGAAATAGCTATTTATATTGATGGGGCCGATGAAACAAATGACGCTCTAGAATTAATCAAAGGTGGTGGTGGCGCATTGACAAGGGAAAAAATAATTGCTGCCGCAACCCGGAAATTCATTTGCATAGTAGATTCAAGCAAGTGTGTAAAAACTCTGGGTGAATTTCCACTGCCTGTTGAAGTCATACCAATGGCTCGCTCTTTAGTAGCGCGTAAGCTAGTTCATTTGGGTGGAAACCCAGTTTATCGGGACAATTTTCTTACAGACAATGGCAATATGATTCTTGATATACATGGACTTAGGATTTCTAATGCCAAAAGTCTGGAAGAAAATATCAACTCTATCGTTGGAACAGTTACGAATGGTTTATTTGCTCTTCGAAGGGCTGACGTTTTACTGGTAGGCACTGCAAATGGAATCTTGGAGAAAAAATCATCAGAGTAGCTTCCCTGGATTCATAACATCATTAGGGTCAAATACTTTTTTCAAAGCCTGCATAGTAGCAATTTCTATTTCGCTACGTGTATATCTCAGCTGATCCCTTTTAAGTAAACCTACACCATGCTCAGCAGAGATACTTCCTCGGAACGACGAGACGACACCAAGTATACTCTCACTTACTTTCTCACAACGTTGCTTGAAGCGGTCCAGATCCCAACTTATCGGTTTCAAAATATTTAAATGGAGATTGCCATCTCCAATATGTCCAAACCAAACAATTTCAAAATCAGGATATTGACTCATGACCTTATCCTGAATTGCAGCGAGGAACTCTGGAACTTTTGAGACACGAACAGAAATATCGTTTTTATAAGGAGTAAATGGTGTGATTGCCTCCGAGATATTTTCTCTATAACGCCAAAAATCCTTATTTTGTTGTCCGCTTTGGCTCACTATGCCATCAACTACCCAGCCACTATCGGTACAGTCCATAAACACATTCGTTATAGCATCATCATCTTCTATACACTCCACCAACACATAGTAGTCTGAACGTTTTGAGAAAGGCACTGAGAGATCCATATGCTCAATAACATACTGCAAGGCAACGTCAGAGAAAAACTCGAAAGCAGTTAGGCTAGTCTGTTCGCGAAAGGCCCTCAACACCGCAACGACATCAGTCATTTTAGGAACTGCCAATAGGACCACTGATAAGCTTCCGGGATCAGTGGTGAGCTGCACACTTGCCTCAGTAACAAAACCTAGCGTTCCCTCAGAACCAATATATAAATGACGAAGATCATAGCCGGTAGCGTTCTTAATTAACCCGTGATTGAGTTCTAGTATGTCACCTCGACCAGTTACCACTTTCAGACCACTAATCCAGTCTCGGGTAAGTCCATATCTTAATACTTTAATGCCCCCAGCATTAGTTGCGATATTACCGCCAAGTTGGCTTGAGCCTGAAGAGGCAAAATCGACAGGATAATAAAGTCCCTTGTTTCGCGCATATTCCTGAAGAGTCCTAGTAACAACTCCTGCTTCGACACGCACGCTGCAATCGACCGCATCAAATTCAAGAATCTTATTCATTTTATCAAACGATACTACCAGCTCCTTATTGATCGCGACTGCGCCACCACTAAGGCCTGTTCTACCCCCCGAAGGCACCAATCCAAAATTGTACTCATTCGCCAACTTAACTATAGCGCCAACTTCCTGCGTTGTTCTTGGGAATACCACAGCTGAAGGGTTAGGTTTATAAAAACGTGTCCAGTCTAGTCCATGAGTTTGACAGGTGGAATTATCCGTATGCACTTCGCCACTAATGTTACGTATTTTGTCGAGAACAGATTCAGATATCATCTCAAGTATTCCTTGGAATTATGCTGGTTCGCTAACTCTTGGACAGCAGGTAATGTTTGCCCTCCCACATACTCCAAAAAAGCGCCTCCTCCCGTAGATGAATAGGAAATTCCCGAATTCACACCATACCTCTCAATCGCGGCTAGAGTATCGCCTCCGCCTGCTAGAGAGAAGGCCCTGGACGATGCGATTGCTTCTGCAATTTGTTTAGTTCCTTCCTCAAATTTATCAATCTCAAAAACACCAATAGGACCATTCCACAAAATAGTACCCGCGCAAGCAATGAAATCCTTCAGACGTGAAATACTTTCCGGACCGAAGTCAACTATCATTTCTTCAACCCTGATATCGCTAACATTACAAATTCTGATCTGCGCATCTGATTTAATTCCAGAAGCAACTACAACATCAGTTGGCAAAGGAATATTAATTTTTTTATATAAATCAGCTGCAAATTCTAGTAAATCATTCTCATAAAGAGATCTGCCTATATCAAAACCTTTGGCTGCTAAAAATGTGTTAGCAATACCACCGCCTACTATTAGTTGATCCAGTTGGTTAACAAGCGATTCCAAAACGGCGAGCTTAGTTGAGACTTTACTACCTCCTACAATGGCGAGCATTGGCTTTTTAGGCGCATACAATGCCTTTCTTAGTGCATCAAGCTCTTTCCTTAACAGTGGTCCTGAGCATGAGATGGGAGCGTACCTTATTATTCCTGTCGTCGAGGAATGCGCTCTATGCGCACATGCAAATGCATCCATTACGTAAATGTCACATAATGCGGCAAGACGTTTAGACAATAATTGATTATTTGTGCTTTCACCTAAGTTTAGGCGAACATTTTCCAAAACTGTGACATCAGCTTTGCCTCGAACGAATCCATCTATGTAGTTAGATACTAATTCAAAACTTAATCCTGAAAGGACCTCTAAACGATCCACTACAGGTTTGAGACTAAATTCTGGTTGATCTCTAATAGACAAATTTTCGCGTGGTCTACCCAGATGAGACATAACCGTGACCTCTGCTCCGTTATCCACAGCATGCTTAATTGTTGGTAAAGCTGCCAGCAATCGAGCGTTGCTTAGGATCTTGCCTTTCTTCATCGGCACGTTAAGATCTTCTCGAATCAGGACACGCTTATTTTTTAAATCGAGTTCGAGAAAATCTACATCTAACATCGGGCTAAATCATCTCTTTAACGGCACTGACTACAGCTGTTGATGTAAATCCAAAATGTTCAAAAACTTGTTTCCCAGGCCCCGAGGCACCAAAGTCTCGCAATCCAATAACGTCGCCATCTAACCCAACCCACTTTCTCCAATAATCTGGATGGGCTGCTTCTACAGCGAGCCGGCACCGTATTGAAGACGGAAGTACGGAATCACGATATGCCTGTTCCTGGTTCTCAAAAATCTCAGCTGATGGCATCGAAACAACCCTGACAGAAATACCGCTTCTTAATAGTTCTTCGTGTGCTTTCACCGCAATCTCAACTTCAGATCCTGTAGCAATAACAATGGCTACAGGATCTGCTGAGTCACGGAGAATGTAGGCTCCTCGCCTAATATTTTCAATTTGTGTTTGATTACGTGATTGGTAAACAAGACTTTGACGAGAGAAAATTAATGCACTGGGTCCAGTTGTCCTTTCAATAGCTGCTTGCCATGCTACTACAGTTTCAAGACTATCGCAGGGTCTCCAGGTTACCATATTAGGCGTTGAACGAAGATTGGCTAGTTGCTCGACCGGTTGATGTGTTGGACCATCTTCACCCTGACCAATCGAATCGTGGGTATAAACTAAAATATTTCTTATTCCCATTAAGGCCGACATACGCACTGCGTTGCGCCCATACTCCATGAAGGTGAGAAATGTCCCTGAAAAAGGAATCAAACCACCATGCAAAGCGAGGCCGCTAGAGATTGCAGTCATACCAAACTCGCGGACCCCATAATAGATATAGTTACCTCCAGCGTTAGTATCAGAAACTGGTGACGCATTCGCCCAACTCGTCAAATTAGAGCCCGTTAGATCAGCAGAGCCTCCTATTAACTCTGGCAACACGGAAGCTAAAGCAGATATCATATCACTACTAGCAACCCTAGATGCCTTGCTCTCGCCTAGCTCAGATACTTCCTTTAAAAGAGAATTCATACTTTCCTCCCATAACTCTGGGAGAGAACCCGACATTATACGAGTGTATTCTTTTGCCAATTCAGGAAAGCTAGAGGAGTATCTTGTAAATTGTTCTTTCCATAGAGCTTCTATTTTTTGCCCTTTCTCTCGCCCGTCCCAAGCCTTCATATATTCCTCAGGAATTTCAAAGGATGGAAAATGCCAATCAAGGGTTTTTCTTGCACCCAAAATCTCTTCATCGCCAAGTGGTGAACCGTGTGCTGAAGAGGTACCTGATTTTGTTGGCGATCCAAAACCGATTATAGTCTTACAGCAAATTAAAGTTGGCAGATCAGATGCTTTTGCTTCCTTTAGTGCCTCGATAATCTCCTCGGAGTTATGCCCATCTATATTGTCGATGACGTGCCAACCGTAGGCTTTAAAACGCTGCGGGGTGTTATCTATAAACCATTCTTCCACATTTCCATCAATTGAAATTCCATTATCATCGTAGATACAAATCAGTTTGCTGAGCTTTTGGACTCCGGCAAGTGAGGCGACTTCATGAGAGATACCCTCCATCAAACACCCATCACCGACAAAAGCGTAGGTATAGTGATCAACAACCTCATAATTTTCTCGATTAAATCTTGATGCGAGGATTTTCTCTGCCAATGCCATACCTACAGCATTAGCAAGCCCCTGACCTAGTGGGCCAGTAGTCGTTTCAACACCTGGAGTATCGTTATACTCCGGATGACCAGGTGTTTTTGACCCCAACTGTCTGAAATTTTTTATATCCTCTATGGAAACTTCATAGCCAGAAAGATGTAGCACGGAATAAAGCAGCATCGATCCATGACCATTGGAGAGGATAAATCTATCGCGGTTGTGCCAATCAGGATTAGTAGGATTATGTTTTAAAAAATCTGCCCAAAGCACCTCTGCAACATCTGCCATGCCCATTGGCGCTCCAGGGTGTCCAGAGTTCGCTTTCTGAACAGCATCCATACTTAATGCTCGAATAGCATTCGCTTTTGCTTTCCTTGAAATCATGACCCAAATTTTCCTTGGTGATTGCTTTGTTATTCTCTCTTAGCGAACTAGAATCATCAACGCACTTTTATGCTTATGAATATAATTATTTACCAAGTTGAACGAATGTCAGGTAGTTTTCTGGGCATCCAATAGCTGAAATAGTAGAATTAGGTGAAAAAATATATGGTTACTACACATGACATCTAACAAAACGTTTACCTCAGAATCAGTTTCTGAAGGACATCCCGATAAGATAGCTGACCAGATCTCTGATGCTGTTCTCGATGCTGTGATCTCAAGAGACACCAGAGGGCGAGTGGCATGTGAAACGCTAATCAAAACGGGCATGGTCGTGTTAGCTGGCGAAATTAGTACAACTGCAGATGTTGATTTTGAAAAGATTTGCAGGAAAGTGCTAATTGATATTGGCTATAATAGCGACGAAATTGGATTCGATGGTGCTTCCTGTACAATCATAAATGCTCTCGGTAAACAGTCATCAGATATTGCTATTGGTGTGGATGAAACAGCAGATCATGAACAAGGTGCAGGAGATCAGGGGTTAATGTTTGGATATGCATGCGATGAAACAGATGTCTTAATGCCAGCACCAATTACCTTCGCTCACAGACTAGTGAAAAAACAATCAGAAGTTCGTAATGAAGGTCATCTCACTTTCCTTAGACCCGATGCCAAGAGTCAGATTTCATTTAAGTATGACGGCCAAGGAAGGCCCGTTAGTATAGATACAGTGGTTCTGTCTACCCAGCATGATCCTGATGTAAGCCTTAAGGAACTTCGAGCAGGAGTGATCGACCAAATAATACGCCCTGTACTCCCTTCTAATTGGTTACACCAAGACACTAAATTCTTTATTAATCCAACAGGGAATTTCGTAATTGGTGGTCCTGTTGGTGATTGCGGCCTGACAGGTCGGAAAATTATTGTGGATACCTATGGAGGCATGTCGCGTCATGGCGGTGGTGCGTTTTCGGGCAAGGATCCCTCAAAGGTAGATCGCAGTGCAGCATATGCAGGGCGCTACGTCGCAAAAAATATTGTAGCAGCTGGTCTAGCTAAAAAATGTGAGATTCAAATCTCCTACGCTATAGGTATAGCGGAACCTACATCTATCAGTGTGGAAACGTTTGGTACTGGAAAAATAGCGGAGACAAAAATAGAATCCCTCATTCGCGAACATTTTGATCTTAGGCCAAAAGGCCTCATAAAGATGCTCAATCTTAATAGGCCAATCTACACCAAAACAGCGGTATATGGACACTTTGGTCGCGAAGAAGAAGACTTTACTTGGGAGAAAACCGACAAAACGGATGAGCTTCAGGCGGCATTGTGAACCAACATCTCAGCTTCGAGTTTTCGGCCCCAAGAAATCCGGTAGAAACGAAGAAACTGCTGAGTGTTTACAAAAGGTTAAAGGTTTTTTCTCCAGAGTTTTTCTCCGTAACCTATGGAGCAGGCGGGTCAACGAAAGATGGAACGAAAGACGCTGTTTTGAACATCCAAAAACTTGGTAGCAGCGTGGCACCGCATCTCTCTTTCGGTGGCGACACCTCTGAGAAGATCGAAGCACTTCTGCAGGATTACCAGAAAGCGGATATAAGAAGAGTAGTAGCATTACGTGGCGATATCCCTTCAGGTCAAATGACGAAAATGACCTTCGCTAGTGAACTGATAACATTCATTCGTAATAAAACAGGGAGCCATTTCCATATAGACGTAGCTGCATATCCAGAAACCCATCCTGATTCTCCTAGCGTAGAAAGCGATATTAAGTTTTTCAAAAACAAAGTGGATGCGGGAGCCAATAGTGCAATCACACAATACTTTTACAATGCCGACGCATATTTTCGGTACATAGATAAATGTGCCTCCCATAATATCGACATCCCTATAACGCCCGGAATAATGCCAATAACTAACTATAACGGTATAATTCGTTTTTCAAAAAACTGTGGTGCAGAGATACCGCGCTGGATATTAAAACAGCTCGATAGCTACAAGGACAATCCAGATAGTCTCAAAGCTTTTGGCCTCGAGGTTGTTACCGAGCTATGCAGCAGACTATTAGAAGGTGGAGCACCAGGACTTCATTTTTATACGTTAAACCAGTCTTTACCGAGTGCTCGTATATTGCGTAATTTGAACGCGCAATAATGAGGACGCGCCGGGTTTTTTTGGACCAGGAACTCGAAATCGAGAAGGAGTTCATTCTTCCAGCAAATGCAGCTCATTATGTACTTCGTGTATTACGGATGAAATCGGGAGAAAAAATCACTTTAATCAATGGCGATGGTTGCGAATATGCAAGTAGTATTTTAAAGACCCATCGTTCAGAAGCAGTAGTACTGATTCACTCAAAAAATGCAGTAAACAAAGAATCTAAACTTATTTCCAAACTGGGTCTCGGAATTCTCAAACGTCATGCAATGGAATCTGCACTTGCTCGAGCTACAGAACTCGGTGTAACAGAAATAACGCCATTAATTACGACTCGCACTAATGGCCTGCGCCCTAGAGAAAATCATTGGAAACAAGTTATTCAATCAAGCTGCGAACAATGTGGGCGAAACCGCTTACCCAGATTGCAAAAACTAACAGCTTTAAAAACATGGTTAAAAACTACTGAGACTAATCTAAAACTCGTTGCCCATCCAGGATCTAAATTTAGATTGAAGGAGATAGCCTCGAAACCAGCAGCAGTGTCAATCCTGATCGGACCCGAAGGAGGTTTAAACATTGAAGAGATCCAACTTGCTTTAGATAACGGATTTTTAGGCATTGATCTAGGTAAAAGAGTACTGAGAGCAGAAACGGTTCCTGCAGCGCTTATGTCTATAATTCAATTTTACTGGGGAGATATTAGTTAACCTAAAGATGAATTAGACTTAATGGTTATTACAACTAACGTAAGTATCGGTATAAAAATCTACCTACTTCTTAAAAGGTTCCTTCCTAAATGGAGATAGTTCTTGAAAACCAAGCTCGGTGTCGTCATGGATCCTCTGGAATCCATAAAACCTAATAAAGATAGTACTTTGGCAATGATGCAAGCGGCCCAAGCACGCGGTTGGCAAATATTTGAAATACAGCAAAATAGTATATTTTTGACTAAGGATCAGGTCTTTGGAAGATGCCGTGAAGTAAATATACATATCGACCAAACTAACTACTTCAGTGTTGTAAATTCTTGGACAACGTCGCTGGAAGAAATGGATATCGTGCTTTTACGTAAGGACCCCCCTTTCGATATGGAATATATATACACAACCTATCTTCTTGAATTGTTGGAAAAGAAAGGTGTTCCAGTACTTAACAAGCCTTCCAGTATTCGAGATTGTAACGAAAAATTGTATGCTCTTGAATTCCCAGAATGCTGTCCTGAGTATCTTGTTAGTAGAGACGAGAAAGTATTACGCGATTTTTATGAGGAACATCAAGATATCGTCTTTAAGCCATTAGATGGCATGGGCGGCTCATCGGTATTTCGGGTGTCTCCTAAGGATAAGAATCTTGGAGTAATAATTGAAACATTAACGCAGCATGGTAAGTTCCAAACAATGGCACAGAAGTACTTGCCAGCTATTCGAGATGGGGATAAGCGCATTCTAATAATTAATGGGGAACCAATACCTTATGCCCTCGCTCGAATACCTTCTGCAAATGAAAATCGTGGTAATTTAGCAGCTGGTGGCAAAGGTGTTGGGAAAAAATTAACGAAACAAGATCATTTTATATGCGACTTGGTTGGTAAATCACTAGTATCCAAAGGGCTTTATTTTGTAGGAATTGATGTTATTGGGGACTACCTAACAGAAATTAATGTAACTTGCCCAACCTGTATACGGGAGTTAGATCAAGCCTTTGGACTCAATATCGGCGATGAGTATATACATTTCATCGAGAAAGAAATCCTGAGTAGTGGCTGACAGTCAATTACAGGTCGTTGGGAGCATATCTTCACTAGATAGGCTCACTTTTACGGGCTTTTTAGCAATAATAGTGCATGCAATGATAATCCTAGGTATAACATTCACTTGGGAGAAGCGTTCCTCCTCCACACACACCATGGAGGTAACCTTAGCCCAACATCGAAGCCTGAACCGTCCTGAAGAAACTGATTTCCTTGCACAATTCAACCAGTTAGGAAGCGGGACTTTAGATGATAAAAAGTTACTTACATCTCCAAAAAGCTCACGTTTTTTTGATACTCAAATCAGAAATATTGAAGTTTTTCCAGAGATACAAAGTACCGAAAATCCGCAACCGGAGCTAAATACAGTAATTGATATCTTAAATAATAATAAACTAGTACCAAATGAATATGAGTTGAGATCAGAGCTAATCAACCAAAATAACCTAGCTGGTAAAGAATCACTACTCGAGAGAAGCCGAGAAATTGCCAGCCTAGAAGCGCGACTCGATAAACAAAGATCGATTCATGCAAAGCGTCCCAGAATAAAACGGCTCACCAGTCTGTCTGCCAAATACAGTAGCGACGCTAAATATCTAGATTCTTGGCGTCGAGAAATCGAAGAGATCGGAAATAATAATTACCCCGAAAAAGCTCGTAGACAAAGGATATATGGATCTCTAAGGCTGCTAGTGGCCATATTTCCTGATGGAGAATTGAAAGAAATCAAGATGCTTGAGTCATCTGGAAAAAGTATTTTAGACCATGCAGCAATTGACATAGTGCAGCTAGCTGCTCCATTCCCACCATTTCCCGAAGAATTGCGAAGAACAACCGATGTTTTAGAAATTATACGAACTTGGCGTTTTCAACAAGACAGTATCCAGAGCTTCTAGAAATGAATAAAAACTTTTTTGGTGGTACTTTTCTAATTGCTCTACCAGGTTTGGAAGAAGGCTACTTTAAACATACTATAACCTTACTGATAGAGCATTCGGCTTCTGGTGCTTTTGGTATGATTATAAATAAGCCAGCTGAAACTAACCTTTCAGACTTTACTGCTACCAACTTCGAGCTGCCAATATTAGAACTACCCATCTTATTAGGAGGACCTATTGAGCAGGACCATCTATACTTTCTACATAGCACCGAAAAAAGCTATCCCCAGACATTAAGTATAAACAGACAAATATCTTTAACTACTTCGAAAACAATCCTAGAAGACCTTTCAAAAGAGTGCGCACCAGCACATGTATTACCTTTATTAGGTTATGCGGGCTGGGGTGCAGGCCAACTCGAGTTTGAAATAAGTCAGGGTGCATGGCTCATTTCACCATTCGATAAAAAAATTGTGTTCTCTACCCCATGCTCGGAAAAGCGGGAAGCAGCCGCAAAACAGATCGGTGTAGACGTAAACCTTATAGTTATGGATCCAAGGAAACATTAGTTATTATGAATACTGGACTGATTATGAGTTTCGATTTTGGTACTAAGAAAATAGGAGTTGCTATAGGCCAGAGGGTCACGGGAACAGCCACGCCGCTGTCAATTATACGGGTAGAGAATGGAGTACCAGATTGGAATAGTTTGGAAAACCTTATTGCCCAATGGCAACCAGAGCAAATAGTGGTAGGACTGCCTCTAAATATGGATGATTCTCAGAGTAAAATGTCAAAGCAAGCACTTTGGTTTTCATCTGAACTAGAAAACAGATTTGGTCTTCCTACCAGTAATGTAGATGAACGTTTAAGCACTTTCGAAGCCCGTCAGATTTCTCTAAAAAAGCGTAACGAGGGTGAGCGAGTACAACTAGATGACATCGTAGCCGCATTAATCCTTGAATCATGGCTACGCGATAAAGACTAAAACGGTAGATAGACCTTGGTAGACTTAGGTATTGCAATGGGTAATTCTAAGCTCTGAAGATATCGAAACTAAAGGTACAAATATTGAACTTGGTTGTTAGTAATCTTTTACGTGTTAAAGAGCGAATACAAAGTGCTTGCCTAGAATCTGGACGTGATCCAAGTACAGTTATGCTGCTAGCGGTTAGTAAGACCAAGCCTATTGAAATGTTACAAATTGCCATGGCAGAAGGACAAAACGCGTTTGGGGAAAGTTATGTTCAGGATGCTATAGCCAAGATAACCGTGCTTCCTAACGCAAGTTGGCATTTCATCGGGAATATCCAGTCAAATAAAACTCAGCTGATTGCTAATAATTTCGATTGGGTACATTCATTAGCGAGCTTGAAAATTGCAAAAAGACTTAATGATCAGCGAGAAAGAAAAAAAGCCCTTAATATTTTGCTACAAGTCAATATTAGCAAGGACCCTAAGAAAGCCGGCATTCAGGCGAATACCGCGAACGAATTTCTCAAAGCAATTGAAGATATGGAGAAACTGAAATTACGTGGTTTAATGACAATTATAGAGAATACGAAAGATCAAAGACAACAACGTGCCCAATTTGCACGACTTTCCAAACTCCACGAAGAACTAAATAGTAAATATGTACTTCCCGATTTTAACCAGCTTTCAATGGGAATGACACAAGACCTCGAGGCAGCAATTGCAGAAGGCGCTACAATTGTGCGGATAGGGACAGATATCTTTGGCGCAAGGGAGAAATTACTAAAATGAAAATTACGTTCTTAGGTTCAGGTAATATTGCACAAGCCATTATGAAAGGGCTAATAGCTAACGGAATATCAGTCAGTCAGATAACTGCGGCGGATCCAAATAAAGCTGCTAAAGATCAAACTGGGAAACTGGGTGTTAATATCACGGCGGATAACCAAGCGGCGGTTGAATGGGCTGATGTCATCGTTATCTCCGTAAAACCGAATGTTGTCACGGAAATAACCAGAGAAATAGCGGATATTATTAATGAGAAATTAGTGATCTCTGTAGCCGCAGGGATTACCTGCCAAACATTACAGGATTCACTTGGCTCAACCGCACATGTTATCCGTTGCATGCCTAATACTCCCGCACAAATACAAAGTGGGATAACTGGACTATTCGCAACCTCCATAATCTCTGCTGAGGAACAGAAAGTCGCCGAGCAAATACTTGGTGCCGTCGGCAAATATATATGGGTGAAAGAAGAAACAGAATTGCATGCGGTCACTGCGATCTCAGGCAGTGGCCCCGCATATTTTTTTTATATTATCGAGGCGTTGCAAAAAGCAGCGACTCAATTGGGTTTAAGTGAAGACTTGGCGAGATTGTTGGTCATTGAAACAGCGATCGGTGCATCTAAGATGACACTTGCAGAAGAAACCAAAACAGCTGAGCAACTAAGACGCGAAGTTACTTCTCCAGGAGGGACTACCGCTGCTGCGATCAACATTTTAGAAGAAGGGGACCTTGTTGGACTTATGTCCCGGGCCGTATGCAGTGCAAATGCAAGATCGATAGAACTTGCTCAAGACATAAGTTAATCAGTAAGCTATCAGTAATCTACTACAAGGTGGCGGTACTCAGCTATGACTAGTAATTTTGGAGATGCAGGCATTTTCTTAATAGATACATTTCTAGGTCTATATCTGGTCGTGGTAGTACTTCGCTTTCTGATTCAAGCGTCAAGAGTCGATTACTATAACCCTATTTGCCAAGCAATCATCAAAATTAGTGATCCTATAAGTAAACCTTTCCGAAAGATTTTGCCAACCATAAAGCGTATAGATTTTTCCGCCCTTATGTTAGCGGTCATAGTACAAGTGTTTGCGGCTTTAATGATTATCTTAATTACAGATTATTCCACATACTTTTTAGACCCCATATTGGTAGCTTGGTCGTTGCTTGGCATCGTTGCAGTAATCATGGATATATACTTTATCGCGCTTCTGATTAGTGTGGGAGCCAGTTGGATTGCTCCTTTCTCTAACCATCCTGCTCTTTCTTTAGTACGCCAGATCACAGAACCCATTTGTGCACCCGCAAGGAAATTACTACCGCCCATAGGTGGTATGGATTTTTCGATAATATTAGTTTTTGTCATGATCAACCTAATTGATTCATACTTCCTAGTTCGGCCATTAGCAGAAATTTTAGGGGTTATACCAGATTTGGTTCTTTGGGCATAAAAGCTCTTCTGAAATATTCATTCTTATGCTTACTCTTAATATCTATCGGAGAAGCTACCTCCGAGCAAAAAGAAAATTGGAAGGATTATGAAATTCACTACTCAGTGGTCCCCAGTAGTTTTTTATCCCAGGAAGTCGCAAAAATACACAGCATTGTCCGCGCTGAGGGTCGTGTCATAATAAATATTGCAATAAAAAAAGATGGGGCTTCTATAAATGCTCAGGTAAAAGGCACGGTTTCCAACCTACTTAAACAACAGAGCAGATTGCATTTTAGGGAAATAATTAATAATCAAACAATTTATTATCTTGCCAACATTATCTTCGATGACAAAGATAAAATAACCTTCTGGATTACTATAACACCCAAGAACGAGAGCGAAACATACGAATTGAAATTTACTAGGCAATATTACTAATGCGCTTTTTAGTTGCGACAAATAACACACACAAATTCAGGGAAATAAGAGAATTAATGCCAGATAAATTCGAACTTGTGAATCAGATCGAATTTAATATCCCTAGCCCGAAAGAGACAGGTTTAACCTTTATTGAGAATGCTCTGATCAAAGCTCGCCATGCCAGCATTAAAAGCGGACTGCCCGCAATTGCTGATGACTCTGGTCTAGCAGTCGAAGCTCTAGGCGGGAAACCCGGTATTTATTCATCTCGATTCGGAGGCCCAACGGCAACAGATAATCAGAATACCCAAAAGCTGCTGAAGGAAATGGAAGGCAAAGATAATCGTACCGCCTGTTTCCATTGTGTCGTAGTTCTTGTTAGAAACGAATTTGATCCAGTACCCCTCGTCACTCAAGGTATATTGAAAGGCGAAATACTTATAACGCCTAAAGGGAAAGAAGGCTTTGGTTACGACTCCATATTTTTCCTTCCAGATATTAAAAAAACTGTTGCTGAGTTGCCCATTCATGAAAAAAATAAACTTAGCCACCGTGCTGAAGCATTACGCCAATTAACTAGGATGATTCAGTGAATCCTATAGGGCTTTATATCCACTTTCCTTGGTGTATAAAAAAATGTCCGTACTGTGACTTCAACTCCCATGTAATCGATGGTCAGATTCCAGAGAAAGAATACATATCGAGCCTAATAAATGATCTATATGATGATGTCGCCGATTTTCACGGCCCAATAAACTCGGTTTTTCTTGGTGGTGGAACTCCAAGTTTGTTTTCACCCCGCAGTATTTCAGAAATCCTCTCCACTACAAAGAATGTGTTAAAAGTTAGTGATGATGCAGAAATAACATTAGAGGCTAATCCTGGGGCTCTAGATGCCGCTAATATAGAAGGTTTCCGACAGATAGGGGTCAACCGACTTAGTCTTGGTGTCCAGTCCTTTCAGGACCAACATCTTAGTTCACTAGGAAGAGTGCATAATAATGACGACATTAACTATGCGATTGCGGCGATAAAATCGGCAGGGTTTACTAATATCAATTTTGATCTAATGCATGGCCTTCCAAAACAGGACTGGAAATCGGCGAAACGAGATCTTCTCCAAGCCATAAGTCATGAACCGACTCATATTTCATGGTACCAATTAACCATTGAACCCAACACTGTATTTAGTCATAAGCCGCCTTCGCTGCCATGCGAAGAGATGCTCATTGAAATTTATGAGAGAGGAATCGAATTGCTATCCCAAGAAGGGTATAACCGTTATGAGATTTCAGCTTTTAGTCAACTAAACAAGGAAAGTCGGCACAATCTAAATTATTGGCAATTTGGCGACTACATAGGAATAGGGGCAGGTGCACATGGCAAGCATACTATTGGGGGAAATATATATCGAACAACGAAGTCTAGATCACCTCGAGATTATTTAATATCTCCAAACAAAAAGATCAAAACAGTTTCTCGTTCAGAAATACCACTCGAATACTTGATGAATAGTCTCCGGTTAGTATCGGGATCGGAATTACGAGATTTTGAAGAACGGACTGGTCTCTCTAAAGAAGTCATTAACAACTTCCTTAATAAGGCATTCGAGGGTGGCTTTATTGATAATAAACGTCGTCTGGTACCGACACAACTAGGACTGAGCTTTTTAGATGAAGTCCTACTTCTGATCGATTAGATCGCAGAATCGATAAGCAATATCAAAAATCTGATTACCGTAGCGAATACCTCTTTTTTCGTATTTTGTTTCTACACGATCAGGAACTTCTGTAGATAAGAAGCGACAATCATTTAAAAAAGTATACTTAATCTGATCGGCGTAATCAGCCCAATCCGTTGCTATATGGACCAGACCATTCTGCTCCAAAACTCTCGCTGCCAAATCCAAGAACCCAGCATTTACGAGCCTACGTTTCTGATGCTTTTTCTTCGGCCAAGGATCTGGGAAAAATATTTGCAGCCGATTAACGCTATTTTCCGGGAGATGCTTCTCGAGTGCAGTAAGTGCATCAATTTTCATCACGCGAATATTTTTTATCTCGCTTTCAGATACGCCAAGTAACAAATGCCCGATACCTGGGCCATGAACCTCTAGACCGAGAAAATTTCTTCCACTCTCAGCCTTAGCCATTGCAAGAAGAGAATCCCCCATACCAAAACCAATCTCAACCGTTAAAGGGCCCTCACGGGGGAAACTCTCTAAAGGGTTAAATCCAGCCATTGGATCAATACCAAAAATTTTCCAGTATTTAGAGATTGAGCTTCTTTGCGCCGCGGTCATCCTGCCCTGACGCAGAACATAACTTCGGACCTGTCGAGATTCCATTAATTGTTAGCTTCCGAGATTATTTACTGTGTCGCAATCTTCTCGCGAAGATTCCTCAGTGCATTTTGTTCTAACTGTCTAACCCGCTCCGCAGATATATTGAATTGTTTTGCTAGCTCACTCAAAGTCAGTTTTTTACTGGCCAACCAACGAGAAGAAATAATCTTTTTTGATCTTGCATCCAGCCCCTCGTAAGCAGACATTAGTTGACAATATTCGAACACCTTCCAATCCTGCTGTTCTACCCTAGTACTGGGATCATCTCTGCTAAGCTTCAAGAATTGAGAGGGTGACGAGACAGTTTCTTCATCACTAGTGGAGCAATCATATGCCTCATCTTTGAAAGATAATCTACCCTCCATCTGCCGCACAGCCACTGATTCCACCCCAAGTGCTTTTGCAATATCAGAGATTTCTTGCTCATTCATCCACCCCAATGTTGTCTTCTTACTCCGCAAATTAAAAAACAACTTACGCTGAGATTTGGTAGTTGCAACTTTAACAATACGCCAATTTTTAAGGATAAACTCATGGATTTCCGCTTTAATCCAATAAATGGCAAAAGAGACCAAGCGAACCTTAAACGATGGATTAAATCGCTTCACAGCTTTCATCAAGCCAACATTACCTTCCTGAATTAAATCCGCCTCGCAAAGACCGTAACCAGAAAACGAACGGGCTACGTAAGCTACAAAACGTAAGTGCGCAAGAACCAGCTGTCTTGCAGCGTCAAGATCACAATCCTCAAACAGTGCTTTAGCTAGTTGTTCTTCGCGCTCGACCGATAATACAGGGATGGAGTTGACGATCTGGACGTAAGCCTCCGGGTTTCCTCCGGGAGACATTATGTCTGAGGGCTGTATGCTCGAAGTCAAGGTCGTTCCAATTAAATGGGCCGCAAAGTCTAGCACTCAATCCGCGCAAGCGCTAACACCCCCTTAGTTAAAGGGAGCCATCGATTATACGCAAATGCCTGTACACCGCTAAAACGGCTCCCAGTAGCCCCAAAGCAGAGCTAACCGCGAATAACACTAAACCTTCAAGAAAAGTTAATCCAACTAAGGCGTAGTGATCACGATAGGATTGAGCAATCAGCTCCACCGGTCCCGATAAAAAAAGTAAGCAAATATGCACTAGAAACCAAGAAGAAATAGCACCTCCAATACCATACCAAAACCCAAGATAAAGAAACGGGCGTTTAACAAAACTGTTAGTCCCACCCACAAGCTTCACAACTTCAATTTCGTTACGACGATTCTCTATAGACAATCGAATGGTATTACCAAGAACTAAAAGCACTCCAAGCCCCAAAATCAATGCAAGCAAGATAACAACGCTTTCGGCTAGCTTTATAAAGCTAAATAATCTCTCTATCCAAAGCAGATCTGCCAAAACCGTATCTACTTCTTGGAGTTTTTCCAACTCCATAATCTGAGATCGTAATTTGACGGGGTCAGTATAACTAGGTATCAGTTCAACGACACCTGGCAAAGGATTGCTAGCCAAAGTATTGAGCACATCGACGAAGTTGGAACGAAATTGGAAATCTGCGAGGGCCTCTTCAGGAGAAATATAGCGAAAACTTTGAGTATTAGAATGTTCATTCACAACTGTTAGAACACGTTTAATATCCGCTTCTTCTAGTTGCTTATTTAAATAAATACTTATTCGCGGCTTACCATCAAAGTTTTCACTCAGATTTAAAACGTTAACCAAAAGGATATATAGCAGAAGGGGCAAACCCATTGCGATTCCCAACACCATCATAGTCATTAGACTAGTAAGCCAATTCTTCAGAAGATTACTTAATGATTGAATTGCGACGTTTCGATGACTTCGCAACCAGGCAGTCATAAGGTCCGGCATCGAAATACTGGTGGTTGTAGCACCAGGAGTTTTCACAAAAGTTTACCCTCATGCAGTTTTATCTGTCGCTTATTCAACCGAGAGATAAGGCCTAGATCATGACTCGCGATCACAACCGTCACACCTACTTGATTAAATTGTATAAACAAATCCATAACTTCCTTAGATAATTCTGGATCTAAATTTCCGGTCGGCTCATCTGCTAAGAGCAATGAGGGTCGATTGACAACAGCCCTTGCTATACCAACTCTCTGCTGTTCTCCCCCGGATAAAGAAATTGGGTAAGCTTTCTCCTTCTGAGTTAGGTCCACTTTAGAAAGAGCAGCACGAACCCTTCGACCCACCTCACGATGCTGAAAACCAGCAATATATAAAGGTAAAGCAACATTATCAAAAACATTGCGATCAAATAAAAGTTGGTGGTTTTGAAAGACGACACCGACATTTCTGCGAATTGCTGGAATATGTTTAGCTGAAATGCGATTAAGGTTGACATCTTGAACGATCACTTGCCCCTTGGTCGCACGCTCGAGCACTATAATTAACTTCATCAGGGTAGTTTTTCCAGCACCGGAATTTCCAGTCAAGAAAACCATTTCTCCTGCTTGGATTCCAAAACTAACATCGGATAATGCTTCCTTCCCACCTGGATATCGTTTACTAACATTATCAAACAAAATCATCTTTAGGCACCCAATAATGCATCGACAAACTGCTCTGCGGAGAAAGGCCTGAGATCGTTCTCTCGTTCACCCACACCAATAAAACGGATTGGCAAACCAAATTGTTTTGCGATCGCAAATATCACTCCGCCTTTCGCTGTCCCGTCTAACTTAGTTAAAACAATACCCGAGACGGAAACTGCATTCAAAAACTCCTTAGCCTGGATAATTGCGTTCTGTCCTGTGCCCGCATCTACTACCAATAAAACTTCATGAGGTGCTGATTCATCAAGCCTTTTAAGCACTCTACTAACCTTGGAAAGCTCTTCCATCAAGTTTTTTTTACTCTGTAACCGCCCCGCTGTATCCGCAATAACTATATCAATATCACGCGCTTTAGCTGCTGCCAGCGCATCGTATATTACCGACGCACTATCGGAGCCTTGACTCTGCGCAATTACCGACACTTGATTTCTATCGCCCCATACTTGTAATTGCTCGACTGCTGCTGCTCGAAAGGTGTCACCTGCCGCCAGCAATACTGACGCACCCTGATTCTTAAAATAACGAGCTAACTTACCTATAGTGGTGGTTTTTCCAGCCCCGTTCACCCCCACAGTCAAAATCACAAATGGGCGTGAATCATGGGCTATTTCAAGAGGCTCATCACATCCAACCAATATTTCCGTAAGTTGTTGCCTTAAAATGGAATAGAGAACATTGGAATTACTTAATTCTTTTCTCGCAGCGCGCTGAGTTAAGTTATCAATAATATCATTAGTAACACTAACCCCTACATCGGCTAGTAAAAGGGTATTTTCTATTCGCTCTATAATATCGTGATCAATTACCTTTTTACCCAGAAATAGACCTTCTAGACCGGCCCTTAGTTGTGATCTTGTTTTCCCTAGTCCTTGCCTAACTAGCTGTAATAATCGTTTCTTGCTTTGAACTTCTTCTTCTGCAACATTAGTCATCAGCACTCCTTCAGCAGGTAAAAAAACTCTAAATGTCATTTCTTAGAATTATCGGTGGAAATTGGCGTGGCCGCAAAATATCTTTTTATGATAGAGCGGAGGTGCGGCCATCTCCAGATCGTGTTAGAGAAACATTATTTAATTGGCTTCAAGGGGAGATTAAGGGCGCCAGATGCCTAGAGCTCTACGCTGGCAGTGGAATACTAAGCTTGGAGGCCCTATCCCGCGGAGCCTGTCACGCCACATTGGTTGAAAAATCAAAACCTGTATATCGATATCTAGTATCTACCTTTAGACCATTCGCTATTAGTAACTACGACCTTATTTGTGGTACTGCAGCAAAATTCCTAAAAACAACAAGTTCAGTATATGACATTATTTTCATGGATCCTCCCTTTCACTCAGCAGAATTAAGAAACATACTGCCACAATTATCAAATCTCGGTGTAATTGACACAAATAGCAAAATCTATGTTGAGAATAACGAGCCATTAGATCTCCCCGAGGGTTTGGCTGTATACCGTGAGGGACGGGCAGGGAGGATTTATTACTATCTGTTGAAGCCTGAAGAAATAATCT
The DNA here is from genome assembly GCA_002690865.1 of Gammaproteobacteria bacterium. Classification (GTDB taxonomy): domain Bacteria; phylum Pseudomonadota; class Gammaproteobacteria; order Pseudomonadales; family Azotimanducaceae; genus UBA7455. The sequence goes on from NZGG01000009.1 coordinate 153,417, forward strand.
CAACACATAGCCGAGACTAAGTCCTAGATTTTTTTATACAATATGTTCATTATTAACAGTCACTGTTTTAACCGCTTTAGCTATGACTACAGTTTTGTATCCAGGCACCTTCAATCCCATCCACAACGGACATGTTGACTTAGTTGAGCGGGCCGCTATTATTTTCGATAAGCTGATTCTAGGGATAGCAACAAGCCCCCACAAAAGACCGACTGATCTAGAGCTTAGAGTTGAATTAGCGAGACAAGTCTTAAGTCACGTAAGTAATGTGGAAGTTCAAGGCTTCAACACTCTCACAGTAGATTTTGCAAAGCAGATGGGTGCAAAAATTATTCTGAAAGGAATTCGGTCGGTCACTGACTTTGAGTATGAATTTCAAATGCTGGGCATGAACCGAGTATTGCAGCCCGGACTTGAAACTGTTTTTCTCGCCCCCTCTGAGCAATACTCCTATATAAGTTCAACACTAGTGCGACAAATCGCGAGCTATGGGGGAGATGTTACTGAATTCGTACCTGCCCCCGTAGCCAATGCGCTAGGTAACGGTGACATACAATTAGGCTAACGCTGGCATTTTGTGCAAAAAATAGTGCTCCTACCAACTTGCCTGATTTCTTTTAGAATCAAACCACATTTCACGCATGGTAAATTCTTCCTTCCATACACATCAAGTCGGGATCGAAAGTAACCAGGGGAACCATTTTGTCGAACAAAATCTTTAAGGGTGGTCCCACCAGCTTCAATAGCCTCTAATAACACATATTTAATTTCTTCGACCAAACGCGCATATCGCATACTGCTTACACGCATTGCGGATCGATCTGGTCGAATTCCCGCTCTGAAAAGAGCCTCATTAGCGTAGATATTCCCGACGCCCACGACAACGCGGCTGTTCATTATTAGGGCTTTCACCGAAATACGACGACCCCTAGATTTGTCATATAGATAGTTTGAGGAAAATTCGTCAGATAAAGGTTCTGGACCAAGGCCATTTACGAGGGGGTGCGAATCTTCCCCTGCTAACCAAAATATAGAACCGAAACGACGGGGATCTCTATAGCGTAAAACTATTCCGTTCAGAAATTCAATATCAATATGATCGTGTTTCTCCGGATTAATCCAGCGAGATAAGATGCGCAGACTTCCTGACATACCTAAATGCAACATTAACCTCCCTAATGGAGTGCATAAAAAAAGGTACTTTGCTCGGCGGTCCACGAGACACACAGTCTGACCTAAAATAGGTTTCCCTATATCCTCAGCTACTGTCCAGCGTAATCTCGTTTCGCGCACCACAATGCGACTAACCGTCTCACCAATAATATAGGGCGCTATCCCTCGTCGTGTAGTCTCAACTTCGGGTAGTTCAGGCATATAAATAAAAAGTTAGGCAAAAACTAATGATATCCTTGTTGAACAATCTATGCAGTTTATAAATTTATGACCATAGAACTACTCGGAATAGATACAGGCGGAACATTTACAGACTTCGTGTACTTGGGGCAAGGGCAGTTTAAGGTCCACAAGGTTTTATCGACACCAGAAAATCCAGTATTAGCCATTGAGCAGGGAATCGACGATCTGGATCTTATGACGAAAATAAAAGCCGGTACGCTACGGGTAATACATGGAACCACCGTTGCTACTAATGCCTTACTTGAAGAGAAGGGTGTCTCCACTGCTTATATAACTAATAGCGGAATGAGAGACCTATTGAAGATTGGTAGACAAACACGTTTAGAACTTTACAACCTAAAACCAAGTAAGCTGGAGCCACCTATCGAAGATTCTTTAATATTTGAAGTGGGTGGTCGGCATAATTCGGTGGGACAAGAAATTGAACCCCTTAACCAAGAGGAACTTCGAAATCTAAAAAAGGCAGTTCAATCGAAAAAACCTAAGTCTATCGCTATCAATTTACTTTTTTCATACATGAATAATGACCATGAGAAAAGAATTGAAGCTTTATTTACGGATGACTATTTCATTTCTAGATCTTCCTACCTGTTACCCGAACAGAATGAATATGAACGAGGGATGACTACTTGGATTAATGCCTGGATTGGCCCACTGATTAATAAATATATGTTGTCATTAACACGTTTTTTTTCTCCCAATCCAATATCAATACTACAATCAAATGCCACAACTATCGCTTCACACCAAGCTAGTAAGAGAGCTGCAAATTTGATCCTTTCAGGACCAGCAGGAGGTCTAACGGCAGTCCGTCTTTTCCAATCTAGCGACGTTATTAGTTTCGATATGGGTGGAACCTCAACCGATGTATCATTGTTAAGGGACGATATTCGTCTCAAAAATATTAGGGTGGTTGGAAAATTTCCACTAGCGGTCCCGATGGCAGATATCCATACGATAGGTGCGGGTGGAGGCTCAATAGCCTTCATCGATAAAGGAGGCCTACTACAAGTTGGCCCAGAGTCTGCGGGAGCGAAACCTGGCCCAGCCTGTTATGGAATGGGTGGTGATAGACCTACTGTTACTGATGCTAATCTAATCTTAGGTAGACTCGTACCAGACACTTTTTTAGGAGGAACTATACCGCTTTATCTTGATAAAGCAGTTAATGCAGTTTCTCCGCTCGCCGAGAGACTCTCACTGAATATTCATCAAACAGCCCTGGGAATTGTGAGTATCGCTAACGAAAGCATGACCCAAGCACTAAGGCATATCTCTATTCAAAGGGGCTTCGATCCCTCCAGGTTCACCTTAGTTTGCTTTGGTGGCGCCGGCGGTCTCCATATATGCGAATTGGCGAAAGCGATGAATATAACGAGGGCGATGATACCGATAATGAGTGGAGTATTATCGGCATTGGGAATGATAGCGACAAATCCGGGACGCGAACTTACGCGAACTTATTGTAAGCTCTTAGATAAAATTAAAAGGGAGGAAATACATTTACTATGTGAAGACTTACTCACTTCTGGAGTAAACGAATTGAAAGCTGAAGGCGTTATTAACATAACTCATCAATTCAGCATGGATTTGAGATATCTTGGTCAAACCTCAACTATTCGCGTACCATTCACAAACATTTCAACGAGTAAAAAACAATTCAACGAGATTCACCAACAACAATATGGTCACAAGCACGAACTGCCAATTGAACTACTCAACTTAAGATTACACTTAGAAGCACAACCGTTACCTCTTCGAATACCAAAACTTAAAATAGCTGGCAACACTAAACCAGTCCGCTTCGTTGACCTACCCGAAGTAGGAAAAAGCGTACCAATATTTTCGAGAGAAAATCTGGCACCAAAACAGAAACTAGCTGGACCAGCTTTAATATCAGACAGCCACTCAACCACATTGGTAATGCGTGGCTGGGAATTAGAAGTGGATAACGTAGGAAATCTTTGGCTCAACTTAGCTAAGTAAGCTTCTACTTGATTTTACCTTCTTTATATACGACATGCTTACGCACAACAGGATCGAATTTCTTAATCTCCATTTTTTCAGGCATCGTTCGTTTGTTCTTACTAGTGGTGTAGTAATGACCAGTACCGGCAGTAGATTCAAGCTTAATTTTTTCTCTCATGCTCAGACCCTCTCCCCGCGCGCGCGAATTTCATCTATAACCTGATTAATCCCTTTCTTATCGATTATCCGCATTCCCTTAGCGGATACCCTTAATTTGACGTATCTCTGTTCAGTTTCTAACCAGAATCTATGGTCATGCACATTAGGCAGAAACCTGCGCCGCGTCTTATTATGTGCGTGGGATACATTGTTACCAGTCATTGGTCGCTTCCCCGTAACTTGACATATCTTGGACATCTTCGTTGCTCTTAGATAATAGCTTTTCGTAGAGCAAAGCTTTATACCAGAAGGATCAAGCCAATTCAACGCTCAAAGTACGCTCTCTCTTAAAGATAAAGGTCCTTTAAAGCAGTCATTCGACCAATGATTGGGGAATGTTTCTCTCTTAGTCGAGCTTGAATCCGATAACTAAATTAGCTTCACGCAAAAGAGATATCTACTTACTATTATAAAGGGGTTGGATGAACGAGGGAGAATGGTACTATTTGTAAGAGAACACGAAGGTTTTTTATGATAACTAGCTCTTCGCTTACTATCCCATTTGCTTGAGGGTTAAATAAATGCAGACTCTGACAAATAAACGAGTACTCCTTGGCGTCACGGGTGGGATCGCTGCGTATAAAAGTGCCGAATTAATACGCCATCTACAAGAACAAGGCAGCGAAGTCAGGGTTGTAATGACAGAGGCTGCTACTGAGTTTATAACCCCTTTGACACTGCAAGCTCTTTCTCAAAATCCGGTTCATATTGGTCTTTTAGACAGAGAAACTGAGTCCGCCATGGGCCACATCGAACTGGCTCGTTGGGCAGATCTAATCTTGGTAGCCCCTGCCACGTCAAATTTTATTGCTAAGTTAGTAGGCGGTCATGCGAATGATTTATTAACTACAATTTGCCTAGCAGCCAAATGCCCACTAGCGATAGCACCAGCCATGAATCAAGCCATGTGGGGTAACTCATCAACGATGGCTAATTGTGAAATACTTTTAAAGCGTGGAATACATTTTTTTGGACCAGAAAAGGGGCTGCAAGCTTGTGGCGAAGAGGGCCCAGGCAGGCTTCTTGATATTGAGACCATAGTTATTCGAGCTAGCTCTTTGTTCGATACGGGAGCATTAAATGGCAAATACTTAGTTATTACTGCAGGACCTACGCGTGAAGCTATCGATCCCGTTAGATTCATATCTAATCACAGTTCAGGGAAACAAGGTTATGCGATAGCTGAGGCTGCGTTAGATGCTGGCGCTAGAGTAACCTTAATTTCTGGACCAACCAGTATTGAGGCACCAGCTAAAGCACACCTAATTCGAGTTAACAGCGCAGACGAGATGTATGAAGAGGTCCACAAAGTCGCTATGAACGCTGATATTTTTATCGGGGTTGCTGCTGTAGCGGATTATCGGCCTAAAACAGTTGCCAAGCAAAAAATGAAAAAATCTGACACTTTAGTAAACAATAGTTGGCCTCTCGAACTAATACAAAATCGTGATATTATCCAGAGCGTTGCGAATTACCCTAGTAGGCCATTTACTGTTGGTTTTGCCGCAGAAACTACGAATATCATCTCGCATGCCAAACAAAAGCTGATAAAAAAGAATCTTGATATGATAATTGCCAATGATGTCAGCGACGATTCGGTAGGGTTCAATAGTGATGAGAACAAAACTACCGTTCTTTGGAAAAATCACCAAAAGGAACTACCTATGATGTCTAAGGCAGCCACTGCCTCTCATATTATAGCGATAATTGCAGAAACTCTTGATAAAGACACTGATGATTAACGTCCAGCTAAAAATTCTAAGTCCACTCATAGGCAAAGATATTCCTCTTCCAAGTTATTCAACAGATGGATCAGCAGGTCTCGATCTACGTGCGTGCGTAAAATCAAACCTGGTCATTGAGCCAAACTCTAGTGAGTTGATCCCAACAGGTATAGCAATCTATCTTAGCGACCCTTCTCTAGCTGGTGTTATTTTGCCAAGATCAGGACTCGGGCATAAACACGGTATCGTATTAGGAAACCTTGTAGGATTAATTGATTCCGACTATCAGGGAGAACTAATGATTTCGTGTTGGAATCGTGGGAAGAAGGCATTCACTATTGAGAAAGGGGACCGAATTGCCCAGTTAGTAGTGATCCCGGTAGTTCAAACGCAATTTGTCGAAGTTAAAAATTTTACTGAAACAAATCGCGGTATCAGTGGTTTTGGGTCTTCTGGAAAAAATTAGAATAAGGTAATGCAATACGCCGCTAAAATGAACGAGCTTGCCCCTTTAACAATATCATCATGGCAAGCTAAAAAGATTAGTAAACTCAATCAGACAATTATGGAAAAGTTACTCAAATGACATTGTCCAAGACTTCAGCAATGAATATCGCCCATGTACTCACTGAGTCTTTACCCTATATTCAACGGTTCACAAATACCACTATCGTTGTCAAGTACGGTGGTAACGCGATGACTGACGAACTTCTGAAATATGGATTCGCTCGAGATATCGTACTAATGAAATTAGTGGGTATGAATCCTGTAGTAGTCCATGGTGGAGGCCCACAAATAGGCAGTGTCCTAGAAAAACTATCGATAGAATCGAAATTTATCGATGGCATGCGGGTCACAGATAGCGAAACCATGAATGTAGTAGAAATGGTATTGGGGGGACTAGTGAATCAGGAAATTGTAAGTTTGATAAATAAGTGTGGAGGCAAGGCACTAGGTCTTACCGGAAAAGATGCAAAGATGATTAGGGCACGTAAGATGCTAATTGAAAGATCATCACCAGAACTAAAGGTGCCAGAAATTATTGATATCGGTCATGTAGGGGAGGTCCAAAAGATAAATCGTGAGGTGCTCGATTTAGTTCTACAAAGTGACATGATCCCAGTTATTGCGCCTATCGGATTTGGTGAGGATAACGAAACTTACAACATAAATGCAGATCTCGTAGCAGGAAAGCTGGCAGAAGAACTGAAAGCAGAAAAACTTATACTGCTGACTGATGTGCAAGGGCTACAAGACAAGCAAGGTAACCTTTTATCTGGTCTCGATACCGCTGAAGTCGCGAGACTTATTGAGGACGGAACCATTCATGGAGGGATGCTTCCCAAAATCACCTGCGCTTTAAGTGCAATCGATAACGGTGTTAGCTCAGCCCATATAATTGATGGGAGAGTTGAGCACGCATTAATGTTAGAGGTGCTCACTGACGATGGCGTTGGAACTCTGATATCAGCGAGCTCCTAGGGTGAATGCAAACCAAAAGGTAACACGTAAGGAGCAAATTCTTTTAGCGCTGGCCTCTATGCTAGAGGAAAGCCCAGGCTCAAGAGTAACCACTTCCGGATTAGCGCAGAAGGTCGGCGTGTCGGAAGCGGCTCTCTATCGGCACTTTCCCAGTAAAAACAAGATATTTGAAACCTTAATCGAATTTATTGAAGAGACCATTTTTTCAAGAATCTCAATTATCCTAACGGAAGAAACTTCGACTATAGCGAGGATACAGCAAATTATTTATTTGCTATTGACCTTTAGCGAACGAAACCCTGGAATAACAAGACTCCTGACAGGGGACCCTTTGGCAGGGGAATCAGAGCACTTGCGTATTCGCGTTAATCAGTTCTTTGACCGTTATGAAACCCAGCTAAAACAAGTCCTCCGCGAGGGTGAAATCCGCGATGGACAAAAGTTGAACATAGATATCCAGGCTGCAGCCAACTTGATGTTAAACTGCACAGAAGGGAAAGTTTCCCATTTTGTAAGAAGTAACTTTAGACGTCTCCCGACCAAAAACTGGGACGAGCAATGGGAAGTAATTCAAAGTATTATTTTTTCGCATCGGACAAGCACAATGAATCAGCCCTAGGTCTACCCAACCAAAATGCCATATTGTTTTCGATAATCACTAATCAGTCTCAAAACGTTTTCATCCAAGTTGTTCTCTTCAAGATATTCAATGATCGTATCTAATTGGATGATACTGATCACATCAATTCCAAATTCATGCTGGACTTCTTGGATAGCTGACAATTTCCCACTACCTTTTTCCTGACGATCAATTCCAACAAGAATACCGCTAACGCTTGCCCCAATCTCACTTAGAATGTTCATTGATTCGCGAACTGCGGTACCTGCTGTAATGACATCATCAATGATTACAACCTTACCATCAACATCAGCACCAACAATGAGGCCACCCTCGCCGTGATCCTTCAGCTCTTTTCTATTAAAAGCGTAGGGAACATCAAGCCCAAATTGATCATATAACGCTACCGATGTTGCACTGACTAAAGGAATACCCTTATAAGCAGGCCCGAAAAGCACCTCGTAAGGTAGCCCTGAATCAATAAGTGCTGCAGCATAGAAGTAACCTACCCTAGAAAGTCTCTGCCCAGTATCAAAGGCCCCTGCATTAAAAAAATACGGACTAATCCGACCAGATTTCAACTGATACTCGCCAAACGATAAAACGCCAGCCCCTAATGCATATTCAATAAAGTCAGATTGATATTTTGCTAGCATTTTGTATTCCAATAACTAATCTAAGAGAGTCATTTTTTGAATATTAATAAGTTCTTGGATGCCTTTCTCAGCAAGGCACAACATCGAATTCAATTCGTTCCTACTGAATGGTGAAGCTTCGGCAGTTCCCTGGATCTCAATAAATTCCGATCGCTCATTCATAACGATGTTCATATCAGTGTCAGCAGTAGAATCCTCGCTATAGTCAAGATCCAACATAGCTTTCCCCTTCACAACACCGACAGAAACTGAAGCCACGAGTCTTGTTTCTACTTCATAAGGTTTTAATGCCTGAAGTAATGCAACGCAGGCCCCCGTTATCGAGGCCGTGCGAGTGCCTCCATCTGCTTGAATAACATCGCAGTCAACACGGACAGTTTTTTCCCCCAATTTATCTATATCGACGGCCGCTCTCAAACTCCGTCCGATAAGACGCTGGATCTCTACCGTCCTACCACCTTGCTTTCCCCGAGCAGCCTCTCGGTCCATACGTGAATCAGTTGATCTAGGTATCATTCCATATTCAGATGTGATCCATCCTTTACCCGATCCCCGTAAAAATCTTGGGACGCCGGACTCAATTGAAGCGGTACAGATTATCCTAGTATCGCCAAATGAGACAAGTGCAGAGCCTTCTGCGTATTTATTGACATTGCGTTCAATCGATATATGTCTAAGCTGATCTAAATCTCTTCCATTTACTCGTTGTGACATGAAAACTCCAAACAAATTTACATTATACTTAGGTCTTTCGCTCTTTGGGGGTATTTTAAGATTTATGACTAATAGTATGACTGCATTTGCCCAAGTCAAAGCTGACAACATTATTTGGGAGATTCGTTCTTTAAATCACAGATATCTTGATATATCTTTTCGCATGCCTGAATCGTTTAGATGTATAGAAACATCTCTACGTGCAATAGCAAAAACGCAGATATTTAGAGGCAAGCTAGACTGTACCTTATATGTAAGTAATGAAGAATCACATTCGAACCTGACATTAGATGAAGATCTTTTAGCCAAATTAAAAGATCTTCAAAACTTGATTACTAAGAAAGTCGGCGCTCTTCCGACCAATAATGCTCTCGATCTTTTACACTGGCCCGGGGTTATAAAAGAACCTCAGTCAGGAACGTTCTCACAATTGGAAACCTCCAAAAAGCTTTTTGGAGTAGGAGTGAAGAAATTACAAGTGATGCGAAAAAACGAAGGTGAAGAATTAGGTCATATTGTTGAGGAGAAACTTGAGCAGTTAGCTTCTAAGGTAAGCGATATCCGCAACACCACTCCAAATATCCTGAACGAACATCAAGAAAGACTGAGATCTAGGGTCTCTGAGCTATCGTTAGAATGCGATACCGGCAGGCTTGAACAAGAATTAGTAATTTTAGCCAACAAATCTGATATCGCTGAAGAAATCGATCGGCTTGATACTCACATTCGGGAAATAAGAAATACTCTTAGATTGGGAGAAAGTATCGGGCGGCGTCTAGATTTTTTAATGCAGGAACTTAATCGAGAGGCAAATACATTATCATCTAAGGCATTGAGTACTGGAACTACACTATCTGCAGTTGATATGAAAGTGCTGATTGAGCAAATGCGAGAGCAGATTCAAAACATTGAGTAATCGAAATGGTAATCTCTTTATTATTTCAGCACCCTCTGGAGCAGGAAAAACGTCCCTAGTCACAGCAGTCGTTGATTCTAGAAGAAATGTTAGGGTTTCAGTTTCCCACACAACCCGGCTACCAAGACCCGAGGAAAAAAGTGGTCGCAATTATTTTTTTATCTCCAAACAGAAATTCAAACTTATGGACGAAGCCGGAGATTTTGTGGAGCAGGCTAATGTATTTGGAAATCTCTACGGGACTAGTCGCGAAGAAATACGAAGAAGTATAAACAACGGAAACGATCTTATTCTCGAAATTGATTGGCAAGGGGCAGCCAAGATAAGAAGTTCAGATCAGCCAATACTCGATATTTTTATATTACCACCGTCCATAGATTCACTTCAAAGTCGATTAACTAAACGTGGTCAAGATAATAGGGAAACTATTAATTTTCGGATGTCCAAAGCGCTGAATGAAATTTCTCACTATGAGGAATTTACTTACCTCATAGTAAATGATCATTTCGAGACAGCGTTGTCGGAAATCCAGGACATCCTCGACGGCAAGGGGGAAAGATTATTACTAGAAATACAAAAAGAGCGGTATAAAGATTTGATTTTGGAACTAACTACTAAAAAATGCTAGCGATGGCGTTATTGTCAGCAACAATATTTGCCGGTAAACTTTGCGAACTCGGGTAAGTTAGTGACTGACTTTGAAAAACCTGAAGAAAAAGTACCTTCTGATTTGTGGAGAAAATAGAATATGGCCCGTGTAACAGTAGAAGACTGCCTTGAGAATGTAGCGAATCGATTCGAACTCGTGATGGTTTCCAGTAAACGTGCAAGACAGCTCGCAAATGAAGGCAAAGAAGCTATGGTGCCGCTTGAAGATGATAAACCCACGGTAATTGCCTTAAGGGAAATCGCCGATGGATTTATAAATGCGGATATACTCGCTGAACCCAGATTAGATTACACGGAAGACTTAACTCTAGCCGCTGAAGAAGAATTCAACCAACCAAAAGTAGAATTCTAACTCTTCCGAGTGAGGGAAACCTTGCTAACAATTGAAAGTTTTGCAACGAACCTAGGTGACTACCTTGAGCCCAGGCTTATACAACAAGTCAAAAGGGCCTATGATTTCGCAGAAGAAGCCCACAAAGGACAAAAGCGAGAATCCGGAGAGCCCTATATAACCCATCCACTTGCGGTGGCCTCTATACTAGCAGAAATGCATATGGATCATCAGTGTCTGATGGCCGCACTAATGCATGATGTAATAGAAGACACCGGGATACCTAAACACACCATCGGGAAAGAATTCGATGAAGAAGTGGCTGATTTAGTGGATGGTGTAAGTAAACTCAATACAACATTATTCGATTCCAGAGCAACCGCACAAGCAGAAAATTTCCAAAAGATGGCGCTTGCGATGGCCAAAGACATTCGCGTAATTCTTGTGAAGTTAGCAGATCGACTTCACAACATGCAGACTTTAGGAGCACTAGAAGGGGAGCAACGGCGGCGTATCGCGCGGGAAACGTTGGAAATCTATGCACCTATTGCCTATCGCCTAGGCATGAATACTGTGAGAATAGAACTTGAAGAACTAGGTTTTCGCGCGCTTTATCCACTGCGTTCGTCGATGATCGAAAAAGCCGTAAATAGGGCTAGGGGAAATAGGAAAGAAGTTGTTGCTAATATTCGCGAGTCTATCTCTACTTGCCTAGAACGAGAGACCATTAAAGCTGAAGTTTTCGGTAGACAAAAACATCTTTATAGCATTTACGACAAAATGCGAAGCAAACACAAGTCGTTTTACGAAATTATGGACGTTTATGCTTTTAGAATAATTGTTGACAGTGTTGATAATTGCTATCGAACTCTTGGATCAATGCATAATTTATATAAACCTGTAGCTGGAAGGTTTAAAGATTATATTGCAATCCCAAAAGCAAATGGTTACCAGTCTTTGCACACCACTTTGTTTGGCATGCATGGCTTACCAATTGAGATACAAATCCGTACACCCGAAATGGAAACAATGGCGAACGATGGAATAGCAGGGCACTGGCTATATAAATCTAATGAAGAGTCTAGTTCCAATGTTAGAACTAGGGAATGGATGAGAGATTTACTCGAAATTCAGCAAAGCGCTGGAAACTCTCTCGAATTTATAGAGAACGTAAAAATAGACTTATTCCCAGACGAGGTCTATGTTTTCACCCCGGTTGGCGATATCTATGATTTAGCACAAGGATCGACTCCGATAGACTTTGCATACGCAGTACACACGGATATTGGTAACACGTGTGTCGCTTGTCGAATCGATAGACGACTCGCTCCTCTCAGCGCGACACTAGAAAGTGGGCAGACAGTAGAGATAATTAATGCTCCCGGCGCACAACCTAACCCAGCATGGCTTAATTTTGCCATATCGGGTAAAGCAAGAAGTAGCATCAGGCATGCTCTTAAAAATCAGCAAAAAAGTGAATCTATCACTCTTGGTCACCGGCTTTTGGAAAGAACACTGAAGTCTTTTAACACATCTTTAGAAACTATCCCCGCCCAAAAAATACAAATCGCTTTAGATGATAGGAATATAGAAAGTCTTGATGAGCTTCTGAGTCAGATTGGTCTGGGTAATCAAATCGCATATGTTATTGCCAAACAACTTGTTACAGAGGATACGGGGCAGGTCGAAAACTTAGGTCCACTAGCCATAATGGGTTCGGAAGGCCTGATCGTGACCTACGCCCGATGTTGCAAACCAATTCCGGGTGACCCTGTCATGGGTCATGTTAGTGCTGGGCGCGGTATCGTCATCCACATAGATAATTGCAAAAACATACTACATCGTATTCAGGATAAGCCAGACGAAGTGATGGCTGTCCGATGGGACGATACCATTGATCAAGAATTTTCCGTTGAACTGCGCCTCGAGCTCGAGCACGCCAAGGGAATTATCGCCATTATTGCCTCATATATCACAAATGAAGATGCAAACATCGAAGGAATTAGTATGATCGAAAAAGATGCCAGACTAGGCATCATCAACGTAACTATTTCCATAAGAGACCGCGTCCACCTTGCGCAAGTTATTAAGCGCTTAAGGCTTCTAAAAGCTATTACGCGGATCACACGTGTACGAAGTTGAACAGTTATGAAAAATAAAAATTCAGTTTCTACCAATGATGCACCACTTGCTATTGGTACCTATTCACAGGCAATTATCACTCGGTCCACAGTTTATATAAGTGGTCAAATTCCCCTTGACTCAGAATCAATGGAATTAGTGGGGCCAGATATTGATCTACAAGTTAAACAGGTAATGAAAAATCTTGGCGCTATTTGCCAAAATGCCGGTGGCTCTCTTAACTCAGTAGTGAAATTTACTGTTTTCATGACTAATCTTGATCATTTCGCTACCGTAAATCGCGTAATGCAGGAATTTCTACAAAAACCATATCCAGCTCGCTCATTGGTGCAAGTAACTGCACTCCCTAAACAAGCAGATATTGAAATTGACGCTATAATGGAACTTTAATTGTGCTGACAAATAGGTCAGTTTCCGAGTTAAGAGGTGTTGGGCCCTCAATAGCCGAAAAACTTTCACGACTGAGTATTTATAATCTACAAGATATTCTATTTCATCTGCCACTTCGCTATGAAGATAGAACCCGAATTACAGCGATTAGCAACGTCAACACAGGACAAACTGCTGTTCTAGAGGGCAAAATAATTTCAGCTCGATTTCAGTACGGTAGACGTCGCAGCTTACTGGCATGCCTTGAAGATGATACAGGGAAAATTGGGCTTCGGTTCTTTCACTTTACGAAAGCTCAGCATAATAGCCTGATGGGCACCGAGCTCGTCCGCATATTCGGAGAGGCTCGACGAGGTGCCTCAGGACTAGAAATTTATCATCCACAATATGAAAACGTCAGCGTAAGCAAGCCTTTGCCTAAAACACTTACTCCAGTTTATCCAACAACCGATGGGATCAGTCAGGGACGTTATCGAGCATTGATAGAACAAGTACTGACGATACTGAAGGTCAGCCCCCTGATTGAACTTATTGCTGAAGGAATATCGATCAATGAAGCGCTCCAATTAATTCATAACCCGCCAGTCGATGCAGATGTCACCGCCCTCATCGAAGGGAACCATCCAGTACAGAGAAAACTAGCGTTTGAAGAGTTAGTAGCACACCACAGCAGCCTGTGCTTTCTTAGAGACCAGATAAATAAGCAAAGAGCTGTTAACTTTGCCGCTCCAAGTAGCATGTGTGCGAAATTAATTGCTAACCTTGGCTTTGAGTTAACAAAGGCGCAACAACGCGTTCTTCTCGAAATAAATAGTGATTTATCTCGCAATAATCCAATGTTGCGTTTGTTACAAGGTGATGTAGGTTCTGGGAAAACAATCATTGCAGCGGTGGCCGCTGTTCATGCCCATGAAAATGGGCTACAAACTGCCTTGATGGCACCGACTGAAGTGTTAGCGGAGCAACATTTAGGGACTTTTAATGAATGGCTAGCGCCACTAGGAATCAAGATCGCATGGCTTTCAGGGAAGATCAAAGGGAACGTGCGCAATAAAGAACTACAAAAGATCAAGAATGGCAGTGCCCAAATAATTATTGGGACCCATGCTTTGTTTCAAAAAGATGTAATATTTAAAAGATTAGGATTAATAATAATTGATGAACAACATCGATTCGGAGTTCATCAAAGGCTTGCCCTTAAACAGAAAGGGACAGTTGCACATATAAATCCTCACCAACTGATTATGACGGCAACACCAATCCCTCGCACGCTAACAATGACCTTGTACGCTGATATGGATGTATCAATGATTGATGAGCTACCCCCCGGTAGAACTAAGGTAACGACTACTGTACTAGCCGATACCAGAAGAGGAGCCGTCATTGAACGTATTCAGTCTCAATGTGCAAGAGGAAAACAAGCATATTGGGTTTGCACCCTGATTGAGGAATCAGATGTTTTAGAGAGTACGGCTGCCGAAGCAACTCTAACAGAATTAACTAAAACCTTACCGAAACTTTCAATTGGTCTTATTCATGGACGTATGAAGCATGCAGAGAAAGCGGACATTATGGATAAGTTTAAACAAGGCAGGGTGGATCTCTTAGTGGCAACAACTGTAATTGAAGTTGGAGTGGATGTACCCAACGCATCATTGATCGTCATTGAAAATTCGGAACGTCTGGGTTTAGCTCAGTTACATCAACTGCGGGGTAGGGTGGGGCGTGGCCTGACTGAAAGTCACTGTGTGCTGCTATACCATTCACCGCTTGGCGAACTGAGCAAGCGCAGACTAGAAGTTATGCGTAGCAGTAATGATGGGTTTTTTATCGCTGAAGAAGATTTAAAAATACGTGGTCCGGGAGAGCTGCTTGGAAGTAAACAATCTGGTGCTCTCCAGTTTAAGATAGCTGATTTGACTCGCGACAGCGACTTACTTCCAGGAGTAAAAGTTAAATCAGAACAATTGTTTGAAACCGATAACGAAAAAATAGATATGCTCATTAACCGATGGACTTCAATACCCGAAGAATTGAGTCAAGTCTGATTTAAGACCTTTTTCCCATAAAAATATCCTCATCAAATTTACCTTCTGTTCGTCCTACAATTGTTGAAACAGCTGCGTCTCCCGTTACATTAATAGCCGTACGAATCATATCTAATAAGCGATCAACACCAATAATAAGAGCGATGCCTTCAACTGGAAGACCAACTTGTTGGAGAACAAGAGCAAGCGTTATCAGTCCAACGCCTGGCACTCCAGCTGTTCCGATCGACGCCAAGGTCGCTGTTAGTATCACCATAAGATATCCGGTCAATGAGATATCAATATTATATGCTTGGGCTATAAATACAGTTGCTACGCCCTGCATTATTGCCGTGCCATCCATATTTATGGTTGCTCCGAGGGGAACGGTAAAGGAAGCAACTTCATTCTTAACACCGATACGATGTTTCACTGCTTCAAGAGTAATCGGTAAAGTGGCATTACTAGAGGAAGTACTAAAAGCATAAGCCATAACTGGAGAAAATCGCTTATAAAACGTAATAGGATTCAATCTTGCGAGAACACGCACGAGAATACTATAAGTCAGCAAAAAGTGCAGGAGCAATACAAAAATTACAGTCAGAAAATATTTAATCAGGTCAGTGATCGCACTTAACCCCATATTAGCGAACAGTGTCACCATAAGACAAAAGACACCAACCGGAGCTACACTCATCATCATTAAAATTAATCGCATAATGACTTCATTCCAGTCAGTTAGCGATGTGCGAACTCGAATGCCTATATCGCCACAACGACTAATGGCTACACCTACCAAAATCGCAAACACTATGACCTGGAGCATATTCCCGTCAACCATCGATTTTAGGGGATTAGTAGGGAAAATATTAATAAGTACCTGCTTGAGAGAGGGGGCTTCTTTGGCCACAAATTCAGTTGAAGTGACAAGATCAATGCCCAGACCTGGATTGACTGTGGTCGCGACCGTAAGAGCTAACGTTATAGCTATTGCAGTAGTGAACATATAAAGACCTAAGGTCTTCAGTCCAATTCTACCCATACTTGATCCGTCTGAGAGATTACTAGCACCGCAAACAAGGGAGAAGAAGACCAATGGCACAACAAGCAGCTTTAAACTTGCAATAAATATCTGACCACCGAGATCAAAGACCCCATTAATCAAAAAAATTGAGATAAAGCCGTCATTGACCCCTATGCTATGAAAAAGTGAACCAATGAACAGGCCTGCAACCATACCAATTAAGATATTTCTAGTAAGCTTTGTTCTGTTCATAATTTAAGCTACCTCCACCATATCAAAGTCATCCTTTGTCACACCGCATTCAGGACAGCACCAATCATCAGGAATATCGATCCAACGGGTCCCAGCTACAATACCTTCTGACTCAAGACCTTTCGCTTCGTCGTAAATAAAACCACATACGATACATTGCCACTTCTTCATACATTACCTCAATAATTAAAGTGCCAAACTTCTGATTGAAGGCAGAATTTAGAAAAGTATACTAACTCATTTCCAACGAGCACGACAGAATGGCTCGATTTAACCAGAAGTGGTTCGCACGCAACATAGCATTTCCGCGTTGCTTTTACTTTATGCGCTTAGCACGCCTAGATAAGCCTATTGGCAGCTACCTTTTGCTGTGGCCAACCTTAACTGCGCTTTGGTTAGCCTCAAAAGGATGGCCAGGTTGGCATCTATTCCTAGTTTTCACTTTAGGCACATTGCTTACCCGATCTGCCGGTTGCGTGGTTAATGATATTGCAGATCGTAAATTTGACGGGCTAGTTAAACGCACTATGGATCGACCTATCGCAAAAGGTGATGTGAAAGTGTCTGAGGCCCTTATTTTTGCCGCGTTATTATGTCTATTAGCGCTACTCCTAGTACTGAGCACTAATGTAAACACGATCATACTTGCGACCCTAGGAGCGGTAGTCGCAGGAATTTATCCCTACATGAAGCGTTATATCTATATGCCCCAAATCATTTTAGGCATAGCCTTTTCCTTTGGTATCCCAATGGGATTTACGGCGGTAAATAGTGATGTGAGTAAACTTACTGGTTTACTTTTCATAGCAAATATCATTTGGACAGTTAGTTATGATACTGAGTATGCAATGGTAGATAGAGATGATGACCTAAAGTTAGGACTTAAATCTTCAGCCATTCTTTTTAGCGAGTTAGATAGATTAATAATTGGTGCACTACAAATATTCTTTCTAAGCTCCTTGTTACTGATTTGGAAAATAGCCGAACTGCACTGGCCGTTTTTGATCGGCGTAGCAATATCAGTGGGTTTATTTCTATATCAACAATTTCTAATCAAGAACCGAGAGCGTAATCGTTGTTTTCAGGCCTTCCTGAATAATCACTGGGTTGGACTAGCGCTTTTTTTGGCTGTCGCTATCGACCTCTTCCTCTATCCTGAAGGAGTAATCTAATTCAAAATACAATTGCTATTATCGACAATATCTCCGAATGGATAGGCAACTCGATTGCCTGGCTTACTATAGCGATGTTATTTGCAACTTGTTGCATTGTCTTAGCGAGATATGTGCTAAACATCGGTTCAATCGCTATGCAAGAAGCGGTGATGTATATGCATGGTGCTGTTTTTATGCTTGGTATTCCCTATACACTTAAGCATCGCGCTCATGTTCGAGTAGACATTTTTCATCAAAAACTGTCAACCCAAGGAAAAGCCCTTGTTGAGATCCTTGGTATATTAGTTTTTCTTTTCCCAGTATCTATTTTTCTATTTCTCAGTAGCCTTGATTATGTCTCCTTCTCATGGACAGTTCGCGAAACCTCAGCGATGCCGGGAGGGCTTCCTGGGGTGTTCATTATCAAGACTCTAATCCCTACCATGGCTTTATTACTATTCTTACAAGGTACGGCAGAGTTACTTAGAAATATAGTTATATTGCGGGGAAAGATGTCGATCGAGGAGGCTAAATGATCGAGTATGCTTCTTTAATCATGGTCGGTGTCGTTTTTCTTCTATTACTTTTGGGCTACCCTGTTGCACTAACATTAGCCGGCACGGCCCTAATGGCATCACTAGTTGGGGTTATCTCAGGTACTTTTGACATCGCTTTTTTAAATGCGTCTCCGAACAGACTATTCGGGATTATCTCTAATCAAACTTTAATTGCTGTGCCCTTATTTATCCTGATGGGAGTAATTCTAGAGAAATCTAAGATCGCTGAAAGACTACTTGAATCAATGAGTAATCTCTTTGGTTCATTACCTGGTGGTCTAGGATTCGCTGTCACAATAGTTGGAATGTTAATGGCAGCAAGCACCGGTATCGTAGGTGCCACGGTGGTTACGATGGGACTGATGTCACTACCATCGATGCTGCGAGCGAAATATGATCCTAGTTTAGCTACTGGAACCATCTGCGCTACTGGAACCCTAGGACAAATTATCCCGCCCTCAATTGCGCTCGTTCTACTAGGGGATGTCCTATCCAATGCTTATCAACAAGCCCAACTGGGTCAGGGTATATTCAATCCGAAGACTGTTTCTGTTGGGGATTTATTTGCAGGGGCCATAATCCCGGGACTGATCCTTGTTTTCCTTTATGCTTGCTATGTACTGGTTACAGCGTTAGTTAATCCTGGAAGGGCACCTATCGCAAAAACCGAACGCGTTGACTTTATTCAATTAGCAACAAGCATCTCACCACCCCTCCTGCTAATTCTGGCAGTGCTGGGGTCAATCTTGTTAGGGGTTGCGACACCAACAGAAGCAGCAGGGGTCGGAGCCTTCGGGGCGCTTCTTCTGGCAGCTCGCTCTATCGGCATCGAAGAATTGAAACAAATCAGTCGATCAACCACGAAAACCACCTCGATGGTGTTTTTTATACTAATTGGTGCTTCTGTATTTTCTCTAGTTTTCCGTGGTTATGGTGGAGATGAGCTGGTACACAGTCTCTTCGAGGATATGCCCGGTGGCGCCACAGGCGCGGTCATAGTTGTGATGCTCGTGATCTTTTTACTGGGGTTTATCCTAGATTTCATAGAGATAACTTTTGTCGTTATTCCCATTGTAGGACCAGTCCTCATGACCATGGGTTTCGATCCCATTTGGCTAGGAATCATGATCGCAATTAATCTACAAACATCTTTCCTGACTCCACCGTTCGGATTCTCTCTTTTTTACTTAAGGGGAGTAGCTCCAGATAGCGTTTCTACAATTGAAATCTATCGCGGTGTTATTCCTTTTATTGTGATACAAGTATTGATGTTATTTGTCCTGGCATGGCAACCCAGCCTCGCGACTTGGTTACCCTCTTTATTATATTCCTAGTCTATAACTAGCGGGCATTTATGTAAGCCTTTTCAGAAATTTCATGGAAATCCACAACACCCTGGTAATACTCCATAAAAGATTCGTAGATTCGTATCGATAAAGGATCATCGTCTATAATTTCTTTTGTAACTTCCTGAGAAAGTTTTTTGAAGACTGCTATAACGTCATCTGGGAGACGCCTAACCTCTACTCCATGTTTTTCTACAAGCTCTACTAAAGCCGCATTATTTCGGGCAGTATATTCTGCCAACATATCAAGACTCGATGATAATGCTGCTACTCTCAAAATCTCTTGTAAATCTTCAGGAAGAGTTTCGTACGCCTCCTTGTTTATAATAACCTCAAGCGCCGGTCCTGGTTCTTGCCAACCAGGATAATAGTAATACTTAGCCACCTGGTGAAGGCCGAAAGCGAGGTCATTATATGGACCAACCCACTCTGCTGCATCAATAACGCCAGTCTGGAGACTTGTGAAAATCTCTCCACCTGGCGTCTGTACCGTCTCACCACCAGCACGGTCAAATACCTCACCACCAAGTCCCGGTATCCTCATCTTCATTCCCTCAATATCAGAAATAGAGTTAATTTCTTTATTGAACCATCCAGCCATCTGCACTCCAGTATTTCCTCCAGGCATTGGAACAAGATTGAATCGATCATACAATTCTGTCCATAGCTCCATACCACCACCATATAACAACCAACCATTCATCTCCTGTGCAGTCAATCCAAAGGGAATTGCTGTAAAAAATTGTGCTATCGGTACTTTGCCTTTCCAATAGTACGCAGCACCATGTCCCATTTGAACGGTACCTTGAGACACAGCTTCAAAAACCTCCATCGCAGGAACAATCTCACCTGCACCATAAACTTTAATATTGAGGCGGCCATTACTCATTTTAGCCACTCTAGTTGCCAAAGTTTCCGGTGCAATACCTAACCCTGGAAAGTTTTTTGGCCAAGTTGTAACCATTCTCCAATTATAGATCGTTTCACTATTTAGCTTATTTACGACACTGGTGTGCTCCTCTTCGGTACAACCGACCAAAACAATTAAAAATACAACTAAGCAAATAAGTCGATAAAACATATAATGACTCCTATCCAATAGTCTCAAGATTCGCAAATGACACCATAAGCCACTTGCTCCCTTCTGAAAAATTAACCTGAACTCGTGCTTGGTTACCCTGACCCTCATAGTTAAGCACGACACCCTCTCCAAACTTCGCATGAAGTACTCGCTGACCCAGACTAAACTCGCCATCAGTTTGATTTATATCAAAGTTAGACGAGCGGGCACCTGTATTTTGGAGTCTTACTTCTTGAATCAATTCTTCTGGTATTTCAGTGACGAAACGCGAGAGTCGATTATAATTGTCCGAACCATTTAAGCGTCTAGATTCGGCATGTGTCAAATAGAGATACCGCATTGCACGGGTAAGTCCGACATAACATAACCGTCGCTCCTCCTCCAGTCGACCAGGCTCTTCCAAGGACATCCTATGAGGAAACAAACCTTCTTCCATACCTGCAAGAAATACTAAAGGGAATTCCAATCCCTTTGCGCTATGCATGGTCATTAATTGAACGCAGTCCTCATTGCTGCCTCCCTGCGCGTCTCCTGCTTCTAAGGACGCATGACTGAGGAACTCATCTAGTAACGAGACATCTTCTATGTTTTCCCCTAACGGATCGAAAGTTAAATTTTGTTTTGGATCAAAGGAACCTGCCGCAGAAACAAGTTCTCCCAAATTCTCTAATCTAGCTTGGCCTCTTTCTCCTCGCTCTTTTTCATAATAAGGAACCAGACCAGACTTTTCGATTACTCTCTCCACCAAAGTTTCAAGATCCACTCCACGGGTAGCTTCATCCATATCCTCTACAAGCGACAAAAATCCTGATATCGAATTCTTTTTTCTCGCAGTCAGACTACTATCTGCTACGAGACGTTCAGCGGCAATCCATAGCGATACCTGCTCTAATCTTGCTACCTCACGAATTTCCTCTAGAGTACGATTGCCCATACCTCTAGGGGGAACATTAACTACTCTTTCGAAAGCAGCGTCAGCATCGCGCTGACTTACCAATCTTATATAACCAAGCGCATTACGTATTTCCGCCCTTTCAAAAAATCTTTGACCACCATAAATTCGGTACGGAAGTTGTAGCCGTAGCATTGCTTCTTCTAAGACTCTCGATTGTGCATTAGAACGATAGAGGATCGCTGATTCATCATGACGATTGCCGTCTGCTACCCAGCGGGCTATGCGCTCTGCGATGTATCGTGCCTCATCAATCTCATTGTAGCTCGAGTACAAATTAATAAGATCTCCATCACCCTCATCAGTCCAAAGTTCTTTTCCCAATCGACCTGCATTGTTTCCGATAAGATGATTCGCCGCTTTTAATATGCTTCCGGTAGAACGATAGTTTTGCTCAAGCCTAATTATCTGACTATTTTTAAAATCCTCTGAAAACCTCTGGATGTTTTCAATACGAGCACCACGCCAACCATAGATAGACTGATCGTCATCTCCAACAACTATAAGGTTATCTCGATCCCCTGCCAAAACCCTTAACCAAGCATACTGCACTGTATTAGTATCCTGAAACTCATCAACGAGCAAAGCCGAAAATCGGTCTTGGTAATGGTTTAATATTTCTGGATTGTTTAACCATAATTCGTGAGCACGAAGCAACAATTCAGCAAAATCAACCATCCCGCCACGCTCACAGGCTTCTTGGTAGGCACCATAAATAGCCAAATGTGTTTTTAAATATAAATCATCATAATCTTCAATGTTTTTAGGACGAAGTCCCTCATCCTTTTGGGAATTGATAAACCAAACCGCTTGTCTAGCTGGCCATTGTTTTTCATCTAAGCCAAGCCCAGCGCTAACGCGCTTCACGAGCCTTAACTGATCATCGGCGTCCATGATTTGGAAATTTTTAGGTAACTTAGCTTTTTCGTAGTGCATACGAAGTAAGCGATGCGAAATACCATGGAAAGTACCCACCCACATTCCTGTTAACGGGGTCTCTAATAAGGACTCTATTCGCACCCGCATCTCTGCCGCCGCCTTGTTTGTAAATGTTACGGCGAGCAAACCAAAAGGTGAAATACCTTGGGTTTTTATCAACCAAGCTATTCGGTGAGTAAGCACGCGGGTTTTACCACTTCCGGCGCCCGCCAATATCAAAGCACTTTGTTTTGGAAGCGTAACGGCTTCGCGCTGTGCATCGTTTAACGGGTCAAGAATGTGACTTACATCCAAGAAGGCCCTCCAAGAATAACGAGTTTAGGAAGATTTACATGGTACTACTTTTTCAACGCGGTAATAACGATGACCAAATATTTTTCAACGAAATTAGGTCTCGAGAACCCCAAAAAAATCGACTTTTTTGAGGTATCTCTACGGTCTAACTGACTTCCGGAATAGAGCTCTTTACAAAACAGTTACGAAGGATTTCCTTTATAGAAGTTCACCAAGGTCACTCCTATTATAATAAACATGAGGCCAATTATCGTTTGCCAACTCAAGGGTTGCTTGTAAAAAATGTAACTTAATATTGCAACGGAGAATACACCTAACCCGGCCCATGATGCATAAATAATCGCCAGAGGCAGTTTTTGCGATAACAGTGCTAAGCAGTAAAAAGAAAAGCAATAAGACACCAATAACATGCAACTGGGAAAGACTTTAGTGAAGTTTTGTGACGCAGGCAAGAGCATAGTTCCCAGTACCTCAGAGGCTATAGCAGCAAAAAGAATAATGTAAGGATTCAATTTTTTATCTCGTTTGTAAGTTATTTGAAATTACTCTACTGCTACAGACTTCGTTCTAAAGGCGGTATTTTCCATATTTTGAAGTTGGGATAACCTCTTATAAGCTAAAGAGCAACAAATAGTCAGCACACCAGTTAACTGACTCATGATATGGCGAAAAAATTAAAAGCGAAAGGAATGGGGTACAAAAAAGACAACTCGACCTAAAGAACAACGTTTAAAAACTATTATAGGTAAAGAATTCGTTGGTCCAAATGTCCATCCAGCACGCTAGAACAATAGAACATGGGATAGACTTGTGAACCATGAATTAGATCTTCCCAATCGCCAATAATTAGCAGCATTATAGAGTTGCCTTGTTTTCTCTGTCTGGTATAGTTCGCGATCATCATCTAGGCCTAGTACTATTAAATGAGAGAAAATATACATCCAGAGTACAGAGAAGTTCTATTTCATGACACTAGCGTGGATGAGTACTTTTTAGTTCGTTCTACACTACAAACTGACCAGACCAAGGAATGGACAGATGGAAACACCTATCCATACCATCCTCTCGATGTTTCTTCTGCTTCACATCCATTCTATACAGGTAAGCAGAAACTCTTAGACACTGGTGGAAGGGTTGAAAGGTTCAGAAAACGGTTTGGAGTTCAATCAAAAGCCAGCGCTGCCCCAGAAAAATAAGTGACGGACCTGAAGTAAACTAAACAGTAACTCCCTTAGAAATCCAGCGCACCGAGATCGGGAAGTTGTGTAACCACAGAGTCTGGCAGATAAGTAATATTTGAAGAGTTAAATATTATTGATTGGCCAACCAGCAGCTAAGGGTTCGCCAGAAAAAACATACAACAAGAATAGGCTTGTTTTATCCCTCGCAAAATCTAGAATCAGTCTCTCATGAAGAAACTCACTCATGATAAACAAAATATGTTGAAGATGATCAGGGCCTTATTGGCTTTTCTACTTTTTTTATATGGGTGTTCATCTCCTGTTTACGACATGGAAAAACGTCAGATGTACCATGATGCGTCTATGCGAACTTTTTATGTTTTTGAGCCATCGAAGATAGATAAAAATATGACATTGGTGGTTGGTCTGCATGGCTATACAGGTAGTGCAAAAACTTTCATAAGAGATGGCGATGCCAATTTTAATCAGTTTTTAGATAGGAAAAATTTCATTGGAGTATTTCCTGAGGGTAAGTCCTTTACGGACAACAGGAGAGTTTTTAGTTCCTGGAATGATCTTGTTGGTTCTTCAGGTCATGGGCCAAAAGGAGATATTTGTGCCAGTGAGAGAAACTATTATCCATATCCTCCCGACTGCAAGAACCCACATAGATGCACCTGGGCGAGCTGTGGTGACGATATCGGTTTTATAGAAAAAGTTATTGATAAGTTAAAAACTCAATATGATGTTGAAACAGTTATTGTTGCGGGAATGAGCAATGGCGGAATGATGGCCCAAGCAATTGGATGCACTCTTGGAGATAAAATTGATGCAGTTATAAATATTGTAGGTATGCAGGCTCTGGGTATGAGTTGTATTCCTACCAAGCCTGTTTCCATTGTAATGTATGGCGCAAAAAATGATACTACTGTTCCTCCAGTAGATGTTCTTGCTGCTGATGGATATTTCTATGAACCTATGGGGAATACAATTGAGACATGGAAAAATAGACTAAATTGCACAGGTTCAACAACCAAGAAAATTTCAAATCCGTCTGCTGTTACAGTAGAGCATTTTTTTGATTGCGAGGAAAATAAAACTGTGACCTCGATTCTGGATCACAATAATAAACACGATTGGCCAAAACCATACAAATGGGGCATAGATTTATTATTTGAGCCCCTGCTTAAGTAATCCATATCAAGGCTATTTCTTAGACACATAGATAAACAATAGGTGAAATTTTTAGAGTAATTTTTACCCGGGTTAACTTTTAGAGATTTATAAAATAGCCGCAGAATGCGAGGTAAAACTTAAAATCTAGCTATGGCTACTCGACGGTTACTGTTTAAGTTAAAACAGTGATTTGACTCCAACCCATGTGTATTCAGTCTCTTCATGCTTTTTTTTTCAGTTTAGAAACACCTTTTCTTGCAGAGACCTCAT
This sequence comes from Gammaproteobacteria bacterium, assembly GCA_002690865.1. Classification (GTDB taxonomy): domain Bacteria; phylum Pseudomonadota; class Gammaproteobacteria; order Pseudomonadales; family Azotimanducaceae; genus UBA7455. The sequence goes on from NZGG01000009.1 coordinate 178,916, forward strand.
GAATGAATCCAGTTTTGTATAAGTTTTTTCCATCCTTAACATTATAACCTTTACTCTTATCACCCTCATCATTCCATATCAGTTTGTCATTCACTATCTTTAGTTTGAACTTAACATCGAATGAATGCCCTACTTGAACCTCTCTCCCATTTCTATCTTTTCCCATCTCTGCATTAATGACTATTTTGTCAATCACACCATCTAAAAACTCTTTCTTCTTTTTTAAACTCTTCATTTTGAAGAAATATATTGAGTCCAAAGAAGATTTAGATGCAGAAATCCCTTCAGATGATGATGAAGAAGAGAAGTCTGATGAAAAAGAATTAAAAGGACTGTCTAGGAAAGAAAGAGACTTAATTAAATCTATTAAATAAATATCTACATAACTATTTATACAAAAA